>NZ_JAWOWP010000001.1:0-755684 GCF_033340555.1 Vibrio sp. 1069 | reverse complement strand
TGGAACGGCTCAGAAGCGCTGACCTTTACGGCCACCGATCCAAGCGGCGAAAGCGTTAGCCAAACGGTGAACTTCACAGTAGCGCCTGTGGCAGACATCGTGGCAGACAACGCGACGGTTGTGGAAGACACGCCAACCATCATCAAGGTCTTAGGTAACGACACGTTCGAAGGCGACGACAAAGTGGTGTCGCTGGATACCAATAACGGTCCAGCCAACGGCACGGTCTCGGTCAACCCGGACGGCAGCGTCACTTACACGCCAAACGACAACTTCCACGGGGCAGACAGCTTCACCTACATCGTTACGTCGGGTGGGGTATCGGAGTCCACCACGGTGAACGTCGATGTCACACCAGTGAACGATGCGCCAGTGGCAAAAGATGACGCGGCAACAACACAAGAAGATACCGCTGTCACGATTGATGTCCTACCAAACGATACTGATATCGATGGCGATACGCTGTCTATCCAATCGGCGTCTGTACCTGAAGCACAAGGTAAAGTCGAAATTGTTGACGGCAAATTGGTGTTCACACCAGCCGAGAACTTCCATGGTGACGCCCAAATCACTTACACCGTTACGGATGGTGCACTGACTGACCAAGCGACGGTCAACGTCACCGTGAATGCGGTGAACGACACGCCTGTGGTTGAAAGCAGCATCGCAGACCAAACCTTGGCAGAAGACTTTACGCCATACATCATCGATCTAAATACTGCCTTCAGTGATGTGGATAACGCCGATGGTGAGTTAACGTTTAGTGTCTCTGGCAACAGCAACATTCAAGTGGCGATCGTCAATGGTATTGCTACGTTCACTCCAACGGCAGACTGGAACGGCTCAGAAGCGCTGACCTTTACGGCCACCGATCCAAGCGGTGAAAGCGTTAGCCAAACGGTGAACTTCACAGTGGCGCCTGTGGCGGACATCGTGGCAGATAAAGCAACGGTCGTGGAAGACACACCAACCATCATTAAGGTCTTAGGTAACGACACGTTCGAAGGCGACGACAAAGTGGTGTCGCTGGATAGCAATAACGGCCCAGCTAACGGCACGGTCTCCGTCAACCCGGACGGCAGCGTCACTTACACGCCAAACGACAACTACCACGGGGCAGACAGCTTCACGTACATCGTTACATCGGGCGGGGTATCGGAGTCCACCACGGTGAACGTCGATGTCACACCAGTCAATGACGCGCCAGTGGCAAAAGATGATACCGCTGTTACTGACGAAGACACGCCAGTGACAATTGATGTCCTACCAAACGACACCGATATTGATGGCGATACGCTGTCTATCCAATCGGCGTCTGTGTCGAGTAACCAAGGTACAGTTGAGATTGTTGATGGCAAACTGGTCTTCACACCGGCCGAGAACTTCAATGGTGATGCCGAAATCACTTACACCATCACCGATGGTTCGCTGACTGACCAAGCGAAAGTAGCCGTTACCGTTAATCCAGTGAACGATGCACCAACGATCAAGGTCGATGCTGTAGAAAGTATCACTGAAGACGCAGTGAGTACCGATACGATAGTGGCAACGTTGGAAGTCGCTGATACCGATACGCCAGAAGAGCAATTAACCGTTTCTTTAGAAAACAACTCAAACGGCTACTTTGCGTTAGTTGGCGATGAAGTCAAACTGACTCAAGCGGGTGTTGACGCGGTTAACAACGACGAACTCAACCTTAAAGACCTAACGATCAGCGCATCAGTATCGGATGGTGTTAATCCAACGGTTAGCGACAGTGATAGTTTGATTGTGAATCGCGTTAACGATGCACCAACAGTCGACAATGTGATTTCAGATCAAGTGTTAGCAGAAGATTTTACGATCTACACGATTGATTTAAACGACGCATTTAAAGACAGCGACTCGGCACTGAACTTCTCAGTGTCCGGCAACAACAACGTGTTGGTTTCGATTGAAAATGGCATTGCGACCATTAGCCCAACGGCAGACTGGAACGGCTCAGAAGCGTTGACCTTTACTGCTACCGATCCAAGCGGTGAAAGTGTCAGCCAAACGGTGAACTTCACGGTAGCGCCTGTGGCGGACATCGTGGCAGATAAAGCGACGGTTGTGGAAGACACACCAACCATCATTAAGGTTTTAGGTAACGACACGTTCGAAGGCGACGACAAAGTGGTGTCGCTGGATACCAATAACGGTCCAGCGAACGGCACGGTCTCGGTCAACCCGGATGGCAGCGTCACTTACACGCCGAATGACAACTACCATGGGGCTGACAGCTTCACCTACATCGTTACCTCGGGTGGGGTATCGGAGTCCACCACGGTGAACGTCGATGTCACACCAGTCAATGACGCGCCAGTGGCAAAAGATGATACCGCTGTTACTGACGAAGACACGCCAGTGACAATTGATGTCCTACCAAACGACACCGATATTGATGGCGATACGCTGTCTATCCAATCAGCGTCTGTGCCGAGTGAGCAAGGGACAGTCGAGATTGTTGATGGTAAGTTGGTGTTCACACCGGCTGAGAACTTCCATGGTGACGCCGAAATCACTTACACCATCACCGATGGTGCACTGACTGACCAAGCGACGGTCAACGTCACCGTGAATGCGGTGAACGACACGCCTGTGGTTGAAAGCAGCATTGCAGACCAAACCTTGGCGGAAGATTTCACCCCATACAGCATCGATCTAAATACTGCTTTCAGCGATGTGGATAACGTGGATGGCGAGTTAACGTTTAGCGTCTCTGGCAACAGCAACGTGTTGGTGTCGATTGAAAATGGCATCGCGACCATTAGCCCAACGGCAGACTGGAACGGCTCAGAAGCGTTGACCTTTACGGCTACCGATCCAAGCGGCGAAAGCGTTAGCCAAACGGTGAACTTCACCGTAGCGCCAGTGGCGGACATCGTGGCAGATAAAGCGACGGTTGTGGAAGATACGCCAACCATCATTAAGGTCTTAGATAACGACACGTTCGAAGGCGACGACAAAGTGGTGTCGCTCGATACCAATCACGGTCCAGCCAACGGCACGGTCTCGGTCAACCCGGATGGCAGCGTCACTTACACGCCAAACGACAACTTCCACGGTACAGACAGCTTCACGTACATCGTTACCTCCGGTGGGGTATCGGAATTCACCACGGTGAACGTCGATGTGACGCCAGTGAATGACGCGCCAGTGGCAAAAGATGATACCGCTGTCACTGACGAAGACACGCCAGTGACGATTGATGTCCTACCAAACGATACTGACATCGATGGTGATACGTTAAGCATTGATTCGGCGTCTGTGCCGAGTGACCAAGGGACAGTTGAAATTGTTGACGGCAAGTTGGTGTTCACACCGGCTGAGAACTTCCATGGTGACGCTGAAATCACTTACACCGTTACCGATGGTGCACTGACTGACCAAGCGACGGTCAACGTCACCGTGAATGCGGTGAACGACACGCCTGTGGTTGAAAGTAGCATTGCAGACCAAACCTTGGCGGAAGATTTTACGCCATACAGCATCAATCTGAATACCGCTTTCAGCGATGTGGATAACGTGGATGGCGAGTTAACGTTTAGCATCTCTGGCAACAGCAACATTCAAGTGGCGATCGTCAATGGGATTGCTACGTTCACTCCAACGGCAGACTGGAACGGCTCAGAAGCGCTGACGTTTACGGCTACCGATCCAAGCGGCGAGAGCGTTAGCCAAACGGTGAACTTCACAGTAGCGCCAGTGGCGGATATCGTGGCAGATAAAGCGACGGTTGTGGAAGATACGCCAACCATCATTAAGGTCTTAGAGAACGACACGTTCGAAGGCGACGACAAAGTGGTGTCGCTGGATACCAATAACGGTCCAGCTAACGGCACGGTCTCGGTCAACCCGGATGGCAGCGTCACTTACACGCCAAACGACAACTTCCACGGCACAGACAGCTTCACCTACATCGTTACGTCAGGTGGGGTGTCAGAGTCCACCACGGTGAACGTCGATGTGACGCCAGTGAACGATGCGCCAGTGGCGACCAATGACAATGCCGTTACTGACGAAGACACGCCAGTGACGATTGATGTCCTGCCAAACGACACCGATATTGATGGTGATAAGCTGTCGATTGAATCGGCTTCCGTACCTGAAACACAAGGCACAGTTGAGATCGTTGATGGCAAACTGGTCTTCACACCGGCTGAGAACTTCCATGGTGACGCCGAAATCACTTACACCATCACTGATGGTTCGCTGACTGACCAAGCGAAAGTAGCTGTTACCGTTAACCCAGTAAACGATGCGCCAACGATCAAGGTCGATGCTGTAGAAAGTATCACTGAAGATGCAGTGAATACCGATACGGTAGTGGCAACGTTGGAAGTCGCTGATATCGACACGCCAGAAGAGCAATTAACCGTTTCTTTAGAAAACAACTCAAACGGCTACTTTGCGCTAGTTGGCGATGAAGTCAAACTGACTCAAGCGGGTGTTGACGCGGTTAACAACGACGAACTCAACCTTAAAGACCTAACGATCAGCGCATCAGTATCGGATGGTGTTAATCCAACGGTTAGCGACAGTGATAGTTTGATTGTGAATCGCGTTAACGATGCACCAACAGTCGACAATGTGATTTCAGATCAAGTGTTAGCAGAAGATTTTACGATCTACACGATTGATTTAAACGACGCATTTAAAGACAGCGACTCCGCACTGAACTTCTCAGTGTCCGGCAACAGCAACGTGTTGGTGTCGATTGAAAATGGCATCGCGACCATTAGCCCAACTGCGGACTGGAACGGCTCAGAAACCCTAACCTTTACCGCCACCGATCCAAGCGTTGAAAGCGTTAGTCAAACGGTGAACTTCACAGTAGCGCCTGTGGCAGACATCGTGGCAGACAACGCGACGGTTGTGGAAGATACGCCAACCATCATTAAGGTCTTAGATAACGACACGTTCGAAGGCGACGACAAAGTGGTGTCGCTGGATACCAATAACGGACCAGCTAACGGCACGGTCTCGGTCAACCCGGATGGCAGTGTAACCTACACGCCAAACGACAACTACCACGGGACAGACAGCTTTATCTACATCGTTACGTCCGGTGGCGTCAGTGAGTCCACCACGGTGAACGTCGATGTGACGCCAGTCAATGACAAGCCTGACAGTGAGGACTTTACGCATGTGGCCGATGATCAGCTTACGCACGTTGTGTTTGATACCGATACGAAGCCTCTGGGTCGCGGTGACTCTCAAGATCATATCGCGGATGTTGAAGACGACTTAAAAGGCAACGATCTACATGTCCGAATTACTGAACTGCCAACCTCAGGTACGTTGTTCTTTAAAGATAGTGATGGTGAGTTGCACGAAATTAAAGAAGTAAGCGATACGCTTTATGACAAAGACAGCCTTTACTATGAAGCTGATAATGTTGGCTTCTTATTAGGTATCAAAGATCGTCCAAATACGCCTAATGGCTCGGAATCTACAACAGATTTCAATAACTGGGGATTAAGTGAGGATGGTGGTTCATCACATTCCCGTACTGAGCATTTAGCAAATGGAGCTTCTATCACCATTTCTTCTGATAGCGGTGAGCTTGCGCAGTACAACCGCCAGGTGTCACACATCGGCAATGGTATCGCTGACAATGATGGGCAGGGTATTGAGAAAGGTGAAACGATTACGATCGACTTGTCTAATAATCCTGTGGGCAGCGTAAACCTTGGCTTAGATGGATTAGGTGGATTGTTTGATTACGGTGATGACAACGCAGCACTTATTACGGTTACATACTTAGATTCAAATAATGTCCAACAGACTCAAACGTTCGAGTTTTTGAAGCCTGAAGGCAACTTCATGCTATTCCAAGAAACAAGCGTTGGTTATGGGAAAGATCTAGCTCTTCCTGAAGGTTCGGTCATTACTCAGTTAGATTTTTCTACGAAAAATGAAGGTAACTGGGAGTTACGTTATGTAGAAGGTGTTCCTGCCGAAGACAGCTTTGGATATGTTGCAGTCGACTCTGAAAATGGCGTTAGCGATCCATCTACAGTCAATATCGTTAACGAAATGTTAGATGGTAATGTTGCGGAAAACGGGCCAAGTCTGTCTGTGGTCGGTGATAGTGTGACCGAGGGTGACAATATCACGTTCTCGGTTGTTTTAGATGAAGTCACCAGCACTGCTGTTAAGTACCAAGTTGATATGCTTGCTCAAGGTTCTTCAGTTGATAAGAATGACATAAATCTATCGAATGCAACCTACACAAATGGTGTTGTTTTCTTAGGTGGTTACTTGATTGTTCCAGCAGGTATAAGTAGCTTCGAAATATCGATTCCGACTATTGATGACTTGGTTGTGGAAAGCAGCGAAACGGTCGTTCTTGAGCTCGGAGGTGAAACGGGGACGGCAACAGTTCTTGATAATGATAGTACAGAACTTAGCGTAATAGATGCGGGCGATGTAATTGAAGGAACTGACGCAATATTTACCGTTTTACTCTCTAACCCTGTTCAAGAGGCCGTTGTCGTCAATCTGAAGTCAACAACAAATGATCGCTATACTGCGGAAGATGTTGATCTAGGCACTATGGTAGTGACCTATGTGGATACTCATGGTCAAACTCAAACATTAGATATAGCGCCTAATGGAGACGTTACTATACCTCCAGGTGTCGCTGAATTTAAAGTCGCAGTCCCGACCAAACTAGATAATGTCCATGAAGGTGATGAGAGCTTTGGTCTTACGGTTACGGAAATCGGTAGTGTCACCAGTAATGGTATTGCAACTGGTAACGCAAATATTGTGGATTCTGATCCTGCACCTTTAGTTAGTATTAGTGCCGATCAAAATAGCGTAAATGAAGGTGAAACGGCAGGCTTTACGCTGACACTTGATAAAGTTGCAGATGAGAGTGTTACGGTTCATTTCGAATATAGTGGCGTGGCCCAAGATGGAAAAGATTTTGTTGGCGTTCTGAGTGTTGAAGTTCCTGCGGGTCAATCTTCAGCTGCTCTTGACTTACTGACGGTCACCGATGGTATTTATGAGGGCGCAGAATCTTTCACAGTAACCATTAAAGAGGTTGATGGCGCTGATGCGAGCATTGCTTCAAATAACAGCGCAAGTGTTGTGATCGTTGATGCCCAAAGTGCACCGAAAGTGACTATTAGCTCAGATCAATCCTCAGTTGATGAAGGTAGTGATGCAAAATTTATCGTCAACATTGACCAAAAAGCAGATGAAGATGTACTGGTAACATTCACAATCGGAGGGAATGTTGATGACAAAGATTATATTGCTCCAAGTACGTACACAGTCACGATTCCAGCGGGTAAAACGTCGGCGCCGATTGATATAAAAACTCTCGATGATGGTATTTACGAAGATCTTGAAAACCTAACCGTGACTCTAATTGATACGGTTGGTGCAGATTCGACGCTTGCAAGTGACTCGAATGAAGCAACAGTCTCTATTATAGATGCTCAGCACGCTCCAGAGTTTATTTCTGGCGGCGATAGTGCTGGTGACAAACCAAATGATGATGTTTACGACTTCGGGTCAGTTAACGAAAACACGGTGAGTGGGGCCGTTATCGGCACGGTCGTTGCTGAAGATCACGATAATGACGTGCTTGTATACCGCTTTGCAGATGGCTCGAGCACTAATGGTATTTTTGATATCGACCCGACAAGCGGAGAGATTTCATTGAACAAGACAATCGATGATGTTGACTTGGGCGATTATACGCTTCAGGTTGAGGTTATCGATGGAACTGGCGGGATTGATACTGCCGAGGTAAATGTTTCTCTGGTAAATGTGAATGATGCTCCTGAATCTTCGCCTTCAGTGGTTGAGATGAATGAAGATACTCAAGTGATGCTTGATTGGTCATCATTCGGTATTAGCGATGTGGACTCTGATGTATCAGATCTCTCCGTTCAAATTACAACGCTTCCTGGCGATGGCTCATTAGAGTACAGAGATTCGCAAGGCGATTGGCAGTCTGTCCAAATCGATCAAGTGCTTGATAAGCCGCTCTTTGATGAAAACAGTGTTCGTTTTGTACCTGAATTAAATGAGTCTGGCAGTGACAGCTTCGGCGGAAATCAAGTCGGAGACCAGGAGTCTAGTTACGCTCAAATTGGCTTTAAACCAACAGATGGACAGAGTATCGGTCAAGAGTCAACACTGACAATAGACGTAAACCCTATCGCTGATAAACCGAACTTAATCGCAGTGACGCCATTAAACTCATTGCCTCAACAAGAGTTTAACGTTACGACATGGAGTAATGTTCAAGTTGGTTCTAGTGATGGTATGGGGGTCAATGGAGAGACTCTAATCTCAGCGATCAACGCTCTTAATGAAGCCGATGGTACTCGATTGAGTTGGGCAAATGTGGAAGATTTAGGGACTCATGCAACCTTGGCAAATGAGGCCGTTCTAGTCACATCTCTTGTTTATCTCGAAGCTGGCTCGAGTTACGACTTTGTTGGGCAAGCAGATGATAGCCTTGCAATCAAGTTGGGTGGTACGTTACTTGATCAAGCTCGTTGGGGGAGCGACAGTGGTGATATTAAGGGAGCTAGCTTTACCCCTTCGGTATCTGGCTTTTATCCAATTGAAATTTATCACCATAACCAAAGTGGTCCGGGTAACTTTAATGTGGATGTATCCATTAATGGACAAGCGCCTGTCAACCTGAGCAATAGTAGTCTTTACGTAGTTAGTGATGAAAGTGCACTAGAAGCAACTGATATCAGAACGTCTGAACTACAAGAAGTTAATGGTGTTGCGTTTTACGAAACATACCAGCTGAACGAAGGGTTACAAGATACAGCGATACCGCTCTCTGAAATTAAAGCAAGCTTAAATGATACAGATGGCTCTGAATCACTTAAAGTCACGCTAACTGGCTTACCTGTAGGTGCGATCCTTTCAGATGGAAATAGTTCTATTACTGTCGCAACTATTGATGAAGAACTGGACGTGACAAGTTGGGCATTAGATGCACTTACTGTGACTCCACCTGCGGGCTCCCATGATGACTTCACTATCAATTTGACTGCAACGAGTACAGAAAGCTCGAATGGTGATTCAGCAGAATCTAACTTGGTGATCAATGTTGTAGTACATGAGAACTTACCGACGGAAACGGAAAGTGATTTGGGCGAAACCATAGAAGACAATACTCTACAAGGGAATGTATTGCTTAATGACTCTGACGGCGACAATATTCTGATGGTAGATCATCTTACTATCGATGGTGCTGATTACGAGGTAGGCGAAAGTGTTTCTTTGACTAGTGGTACGTTACTAGTAAACCGAGATGGTAGTTACATATTTGAACCTGCTGAGCATTGGTCAGGTGACGTTCCATTAATTAGCTATACCACAAATACTGGCGTAACAAATACACTTGATATCAATGTTGTTGCTATCGCAGATGCACCTACGATCACGATCAATGTTGGCGACTTAGTTAAACGAGATGCTATTGATCCAAACCATCACTTAGCTACATCGGCAATAAATAATACCAATACCGAAAATGAGGCTGTCGCAGCCAACCTTGGGTTGGATAATGCAGTACCTAAAATTAATACACACGCTGGTGTTGTGTTGGGAGTCAATACTGACTTAAGTGACACCGACAGCTTGTTTGTTGGGACAGATTTCAACGATGTATTCTATGGTGGCGGTGGCGATGACGTATTTGTTGGCGGTGGTAACAATGATACGTTTTATGGTGATGACGCGACCAGTCTTACTCTGCATGATGGTAAAGATACAGTTTACTTAACAGGGAACTTTGATGACTACAAAATGACCTTCAAAGACGATCATGGCGGTAAAGTTCCATATTGGATTTTATTAGATAGTCGTTCTATCGATTCGGTAAACGATCATACAGGTAGTGATGACCGAGGTGATCATTTATATGAAATTGAACGCGTTGTTTTTGCAGACAAAATTGTTGATTTGAAACCTGATGGCACTTATGAAGTGCTTCAAGATCGCTGGATTTCGGTCGATGTGGATGTTGATCTAGTTGATGTCGATGGAAGTGAGGATTTAGCGCAGACTGCTCTTGTACAAGATCTACCAGACGGTGTTGACGTGTATGTTGATGGGCTCGCAATTAAGCAAGATTCAAATGGAGATTACCCTGTCACTCTTGGTACAGATGGTAAGCTTTCCCTGGATATCAGAGTGCCATTCGATTATGAAGGCAGCTTAGAGTTCCCGCTAAGCGTTACTGCTACGTCTGTTGAAGGATCAAATAATGACGCAGCTTCAACAACTGAATCCGTTGAGCTTACAGCTCGTGACTATGTGTTGGAGTCGGGATCACATGGGAATGATCAGATAACGGGTAGTGACGATCACGATATTATTGTTGGTGATGTTCAAGGATTGGAGATCATTGCAGGTCAGGACTACAACATCGCATTTGTTCTGGATACTTCAGGGAGCATGGGTAACTGGGTAGGAACTGCGAAGCAAGAAGTGCTAGACGTGTTTGATGAGCTGTTAAGTGCGGTAAATCAAGGAGAGAAGCCAGGGACAGTGAATATTCACCTTAGTGAATTTGCTTCAAGTGCATCAGCGGTGATTTCTGTTGACTTGAGTTCTCTTACAGCAAGAAAAGAGTTTGTAGAAGAGTTGAATCGTGTAATTGATGATGAGGGTTCTGGCGGCACAAACTATGAGGCGGGCTTACAGTCGGCCGTTGAATGGTTCAGCAGTCAACCTAACCCTAATGGCCAAAATATCACGTACTTTGTTACGGATGGTCAACCAAATAGAGCAACATACCTCTATGGTGTAGCACCGAGTGAATTCTCGAAAGTGATTTTGGACGTCGATAATTCTGGCAAGCTTGTTACCCTGCAAGATATTGCGAGTAAAAACAATTACTCATACGGACAAACAGTTACCTACAAAGGTGATGTCGTTATAGATAGTTACGGTAAGGTTTATTCACCGCTAACAGGAAGAATCCTTGGCGATATCGACAGATATTATGGCTCTATCCGTTATTACGATGAAGGGAATAGCTCGACACAAGCTCAACACATGTATCAAGTACTAGCGGCATTGTCCTCTATAGAAGCGATAGGTCTTGGGAGTGGCGTTGATGAACATACACTCAAGCAGTATGACACTGATGGTGTGGTAGAGTCAGATATTGATGTTACTAAGCTTGCTGAAACGATATTGGGTCAAGATGTACCTCTCAAACAAGGTTCAGACACTATTCAAGGAGGTGAAGGTAACGATATCTTGTTAGGTGACTTAATTGAGTTTGGTGGTAATGAACAAGGCTTAAGTGCGATTCAATCACATGTGGCGCAGCAAACGGGTCAGGATGTGTCTACCGTTGACGGC
Source organism: Vibrio sp. 1069 (assembly GCF_033340555.1). NCBI lineage: Bacteria > Pseudomonadati > Pseudomonadota > Gammaproteobacteria > Vibrionales > Vibrionaceae > Vibrio > Vibrio sp. 1069. The sequence continues at coordinate 744,299 of NZ_JAWOWP010000001.1, read as the reverse complement.
GAAGATATACATGAGTACGTTAGAAATAACTTGGAAGAATTCAACCAAACTCACCAAGGAGATAAATCGGATAATTTATATGGCGGCGCTGGTGATGACTTACTATTTGGTCATGGTGGCAACGACATACTCGTTGGTGGTGAAGGGGATGATATTCTGATTGGTGGTTTAGGTAGTGATACTTTAACAGGGTCAGAAGGGGCCGACATCTTTAAGTGGAGTGAAGTCACTAACGATGTTGATACTGTCACTGACTTCAATAAAATTGAAGACGCTCTAGACTTCTCAGATCTGTTTGACGACTTATCTAAAGATGAAATTGGAGAGCTTCTTAATGATCTTCAATCAGGTGATCATACTGGTGATGTCGGAGAGTATCATGTAGAAGTGGCACCAGACGGGGGATCTGAGGCAAACCTGAGTATTACAAAAGGGAGCTCGACATTGGACATCCATTTTGACGGTGCAAGTGTTGATGATGTGACTCAAAGCTTAATTGCGAGTTTAGAAGCTCAGTACAAAGACATGTAGTAGCGCTAAACTGTAGTCAAATTTAAAATCAAAAAAGGTCTAGCAATTTGCTAGACCTTTTATTTTTACGGTCTGTTTATTGTTGTGCTAGCTTTTTGGAAGTGTTGTGAAAACGGTCCATTCTTTCTTCACTTCACCCTTGTGGCCAATCACTGTTGCGGTTACTCGACGGTTCAATGCGTGACTAACTTGGTCTGTACCTTGTGTCGCAAGTACTGTGTCTCCATAGCCGACAATGGTAACTCTATCTCCACTAATGCCATTCTTCATGAGCTCTTTTCTAACGTTTTCAGCGCGGCGCTTAGATAGGTCAAGATTATGTTCTGCAGTACCAGTGCGACTAGCATAACCTTGAATCTCTATAGACGTGTTCGGGTACTCTTTCAAAAAGTCGGATAGTTCAAGAATTTGTTGCGTAAAGATAGGGTTGATCACATCGGAATCGTTCGCAAATAGTACTCGAATTTGCATTTCTTGTGAGGAGTCAACGTACGAACCACAACCGTCGTTGTCTATTTCGGCACCCAAAGGTGTACCCGGGCACAAATCTCGCTCGTTAATGACTCCGTCAGAGTCATCATCTATATGATCAGCCCACTGATCGGCAATTGGGGTATCTATGTAATCATATTCATCACCACGATCTGATGAACTGCATGCGGAGAGCATTAATGAGAGTGTAATAAAAGCTATGTGTTTCATAATTAATACTCCACTTCTTCTAGCCATTCTTTAGGCATTTCAACCCTTAATGCACTCAACAGTTGCCCAGTTGCGTTCATCACTCGATATTTGGCGTACTGCTCTGCGTATTTAGAATCTAAGTAGTCTTTACGCGCCTCAAAGAGCTCGTTTTCAGTGTTCAATAGATCAAGCAGTGTTCGTTTACCGATGCGATATTGCTTCTCGTAAGCAATTACGGTCTCAGACGCAGAGTCTACATGATCTGATAGAAACTCTTTTTGTTGTAATGTTAAATCAAGCGCACTCCAAGAAAGCCTTAACCCTTCTTCAACATTGCGATAGGCACCTTCACGCAAGTCTTTTGCTTTATTTAGCTGGTAGGCGAAGTTTTCTGAGTTCGCTGCATCACTGCCGCCATTGAATAGGTTGTAGCGTAGACGCAGCATGGCAAGTGTCTCATCACTTCGACCTTTTAAACCATCAGCGTCGTCACGCCATGTTTGCGAAGCTTCAATGGAAATGGTTGGGTAATTAACACCTTTAGACTGTTTGTATTGAAACTTAGCCGAGTCTACGTCTGCGAGCGCCACTTGAATAACGGGATGAAGTTCAAATGCCAAGCCTACCGCTTCATCAACCGTGTACGGGATAAAGTTTTGGTCCGCTCTCGGAAAGATTAACCCTTGTGGTGTTTGACCGACTAAACGAGTGAACATCGTGTGAGAGTCATACAGGTTATTTTGAGCAGCAGCTAAGTTTCCGTGTGCTTTTGCCAAACGTGCTTCTACCTGCGTCAAGTCAGCAGTAGAGCCGATACCCGAGTTGACTCGTTTTTTAATATCATCGTAAATATCTTTATGAACAGCAAGGTTGTTTTCTGAAAGCTTTAGGACTTCATACGCTTTAACAGCGTCCAAGTACACTTTAGTCACTTCAAGTGCCTTATCTGAAGCATCTGCTAAGAGTTGAAATCTAACAGATTCAGCATCAGCTGCGGTTCGATCAATATCATTTAACGTAGCGCTACCATCCCATATTAGTTGGGTCAGTGTCACTGAAGCTTCCTTTCGAGTGTAATCCGTGTCGCCTCGACCAACTTCATCTGACGGGTCTAATCCTTCATATCCAATTCCAGCATCTAGATCAACAGAGGGGAGGTAAGCACCTGATGAAGCTTCATTTATGTACTTCTGGCTCATAAACTCGTTAAATGCACTTTTAATATCGGGGTTATTTTGTAGCGTCTGTGCAACCGCTTGCTCTAGAGTTTGACCGAAAACTGGTGAAGACACTATTAAGCAACAGCAGGCTATATGTACTCGATTCCATCTCACGTTAGTTCTCCTAAAATCATGTCGCTCTTATTCTGTTTCATATTTGAGACGAGAAGTTACAAACAATGAATTTTCTTAGTGCGTATTATCAACTTGTTGATGTTTAAATGTTTAATTCAATAAAAAACAACAATCTTACTCTCTAAACTCTAGCATACGAGGCAAAGCTTGCTTGGTAAGTGGTCGATTTTTTCGTAGAAAACCTTTTTATCTTAAGAGCATAGCGGAAACTGGTTTAAATGAAGGCAAATTCTTCGGTTATTTTCCTTATTACTCTCAAAAAACTAAATCCTCTTGGAATAAAACGAAAAATTCATATTTTGTCTAAACTATAGACGTGTTTAGTGCAGTAACAAGCCTTTAATTAAACTAATACAAGGATGAAGAGCATGGATCGAGTAGCGTTAAGTTCATTGATGAGCAATGTAGTGGTTATAGGGCTTGATGGGAACCTGAGAAGTCTTGAAAGTGGTCAGCTACCTCAGCCTGGTGAATTAATTATTGAGGAAGTTTCTGATACATCAGAATTAATTGTACAACAGGTAACACCGCAAGGTAGTTCAATTAACGTTACTGATGATGTCACTGCGCTAATCGAGGCTATCGCTAGTGGAGAAGACCCGGCTGCTCTTGGTGAGGATTTTGAGCCAGCTGCTGGTGAGGAAAGTGGTTCTAGCCCCCAAAATACTGGTGCAATAGATCGTACTGGCGCTGAATTGTTGGCTAGTACGAATTTTGAGACCGTCGGTATTGATGGAATCGGACTATCTACAACTCAAGCACTATCTTTGTTGGATCTTTTCAGAGTAATTAATGGCCCTGTACCACCGACTATCTTAGTTCAAGAAATATCTAGTCCGACTATCAACGAAGGTGACCAAGTTGTATTCGATATTACTCTAAGTCAAACAACTGAAGACAATACTGATGTCATTCTTTCTCTCCTTGATGGAACCGCAACAGGCGGCTCAGCTGACGAGAACGGGAGTGACTACGTCAATGAGCGTGTCCTCATAACATTTTCTGATGGTACAACAGAAGAAGTTTCAGTCGGTGAAAGCGGAACCTTTACCATTTCGATCCCACCGGGTGAAAGTGACTTTACGGTCTCTATAGACTCTATTGACGACTCTGTATTTGAAGGCCCAGAAACGTTTACGCTCTCTGGCACGACAGAAGAACAAAGCACACCTGTTACTGGGACTGCCACTATTTTAGATGATGGTAGTGGACCTGGCTCAAATCCTGATGATGATCGCCCAGCGGTAACGATGAGTGATGCAGGTACGGTTAATGAGGGTGAGACAGCGAACTTCAAAGTGACGCTGTCGAATGCCTCCGAGTCCACTGTTCAAGTCGAGCTAGGCCTGAACTTAGGTGACACCGAAGTTGGAGACTTAGGCACCTTAGAATACAACACAGGCTCCGGTTGGGTTGCAGTGCCAAACGATGGCGTAGTAACGGTGCCAGCGGGGCAAACCGAGTTTGATGTGCGTATCGCTTCCATTGATGACGCCGTTTATGAAGGCCCTGAAGATTTCAGCGTGACAGTAACCGGCATTGGCGCAGTGCAAGGCAGCGATACCGGTACGGCAACGATAGTGGATGACGGCAGTGGTCCGGGCCCTGATCCGGATGATGACCGTCCAAGCGTGACTATTTCAGACGCTGGCACCATCAATGAGGGTGAGACAGCGAACTTCAAAGTGACGCTGTCGAATGCCTCCGAGTCCACTGTTCAAGTCGAGCTAGGCCTGAACTTAGGTGACACCGAAGTTGGAGACTTAGGCACCCTAGAATACAACACGGGAAGTGGTTGGGTTGCAGTGCCAAACGATGGCGTAGTAACGGTGCCAGCAGGGCAAACTGAGTTTGATGTGCGCATCGCTTCTGTTGATGACGCCGTTTACGAAGGCCCTGAAGATTTCAGTGTGACAGTAACCGGCATTGGCGCAGTACAAGGCAGCGATACGGGGACGGCGACGATCGTGGACGATGGCACTGGGCCAGGCCCCGATCCGGATGATGACCGCCCGAATGTGACTATTTCAGATGCTGGCACCATCAATGAGGGTGAGACAGCCAACTTCAAAGTGACGTTGTCGAATGCCTCCGAGTCCACTGTTCAAGTCGAGCTAGGCCTGAACTTGGGCGATACCGAAACCGGTGACTTAGGTACCTTGGAATACAACACAGGCTCCGGTTGGGTTGCAGTGCCAAACGATGGCGTAGTAACGGTGCCAGCGGGGCAAACCGAGTTTGATGTGCGTATCGCTTCCATTGATGATGCTGTTTATGAAGGTCCAGAAGATTTCAGCGTGACGGTGACTGGCATTGGCGCAGTGCAAGGCAGCGATACGGGAACGGCAACGATAGTGGACGACGGCACGGGTCCAGGCTCTGATCCGGATGATGACCGTCCAAGCGTGACAATTTCAGACGCTGGCACCATCAATGAGGGGGATACGGCGAACTTCAAAGTGACGCTGTCGAATGCCTCCGAGTCCACTGTTCAAGTCGAGCTAGGCCTGAACTTAGGTGACACCGAAGTTGGAGACTTAGGCACCTTAGAATACAACACCGGAACCGGTTGGGTTGCAGTACCAAACGATGGCGTAGTAACGGTGCCAGCGGGGCAAACTGAGTTTGATGTGCGTATTGCTTCCATTGATGACGCGGTGTACGAAGGCCCAGAAGATTTCAGCGTGACGGTGACTGGCATTGGGGCGGTGCAAGGTAGCGATACCGGTACGGCAACGATAGTGGATGACGGCACGGGTCCAGGACCTGATCCGGATGATGACCGTCCAAGCGTGACTATTACCGATGCTGGCACCATTAATGAGGGTGAGACAGCCAACTTCAAAGTGACGCTATCGAATGCCTCCGAGTCTACAGTTCAAATCGAGCTAGGCCTCAACTTGGGTGACACCGAAGTTGGAGATTTGGGCACCTTAGAATACAACACAGGCTCCGGTTGGGTTGCAGTGCCAAACGATGGCATTGTGACCGTTTCTGCTGGGCAAACTGAGTTTGATGTGCGTATCGCTTCCATTGATGACGCGGTGTACGAAGGCCCTGAAGATTTCAGCGTGACGGTGACTGGCATTGGGGCGGTGCAAGGCAGCGATACGGGTACGGCAACGATAGTGGATGATGGTACGGGTCCGGGCCCCGATCCGGATGATGACCGTCCAAGCGTGACTATTTCAGATGCTGGCACCATCAATGAGGGGGATACAGCCAACTTCAAAGTGACGTTGTCGAACGCCTCTGAGTCCACTGTTCAAGTCGAGCTAGGCCTGAACTTAGGTGACACCGAAGTTGGAGACTTAGGCACCTTAGAATACAACACAGGCTCCGGTTGGGTTGCAGTGCCAAACGATGGCGTAGTAACGGTGCCAGCGGGGCAAACTGAGTTTGATGTGCGTATTGCTTCCATTGATGACGCGGTGTACGAAGGCCCAGAAGATTTCAGTGTGACGGTGACTGGCATTGGGGCGGTGCAAGGCAGCGTTACGGGGACAGCAACGATAGTGGATGACGGTACGGGTCCAGGCCCCGATCCGGATGATGACCGTCCAAGCGTGACTATTTCAGATGCTGGCACCATCAATGAGGGGGATACGGCGAACTTCAAAGTGACGCTGTCGAATGCCTCCGAGTCCACTGTTCAAGTCGAGCTAGGCCTGAACTTAGGTGACACCGAAGTTGGAGACTTAGGCACCTTAGAATACAACACAGGCTCCGGTTGGGTTGCAGTGCCAAACGATGGCGTAGTAACGGTGCCAGCGGGGCAAACTGAGTTTGATGTGCGTATTGCTTCCATTGATGACGCGGTGTACGAAGGCCCAGAAGATTTCAGCGTGACGGTGACTGGCATTGGCGCAGTACAAGGCAGCGATACCGGTACGGCAACGATTGTGGATGACGGCACGGGTCCGGGCCCTGATCCGGATGATGACCGTCCAAGCGTGACTATTTCAGACGCTGGCACCATCAATGAGGGTGAGACAGCGAACTTCAAAGTGACGCTGTCGAATGCCTCCGAGTCCACTGTTCAAGTCGAGCTAGGCCTGAACTTAGGTGACACCGAAGTTGGAGACTTAGGCACCTTAGAATACAACACAGGCTCCGGTTGGGTTGCAGTGCCAAACGATGGCGTAGTAACCGTGCCAGCAGGGCAAACTGAGTTTGATGTGCGTATTGCTTCCATTGATGATGCTGTTTATGAAGGTCCAGAAGATTTCAGTGTGACGGTAACCGGCATTGGCGCAGTACAAGGCAGCGATACCGGTACGGCAACGATTGTGGATGACGGCAGTGGCCCGGGTCCCGATCCGGATGATGATCGTCCAAGCGTGACTATTACGGATGCTGGCACCATCAATGAGGGGGATACGGCGAACTTCAAAGTCACTTTATCGAACGCGTCTGAAGCGGAAACGCAAGTGGAGCTGGGTCTTAATCTCGGCGATACCGAAGCCGGTGACTTAGGCACCTTAGAATACAACACCGGAAGCGGTTGGGTTGCAGTACCAAACGATGGTGTGGTGACCGTGCCAGCAGGGCAAACTGAGTTTGATGTGCGTATTGCTTCCATTGATGACGCCGTTTATGAAGGTCCAGAAGATTTCAGTGTCACGGTGACTGGCATTGGCGCAGTGCAAGGCAGCGATACCGGTACGGCGACGATTGTGGATGACGGCAGTGGCCCGGGTCCCGATCCGGATGATGATCGTCCAAGCGTGACTATTACGGATGCTGGCACCATCAATGAGGGGGATACGGCGAACTTCAAAGTCACTTTATCGAACGCGTCTGAAGCGGAAACGCAAGTGGAGCTGGGTCTTAATCTCGGCGATACCGAAGCCGGTGACTTAGGTACCTTGGAATACAACACCGGAAGCGGTTGGGTTGCAGTACCAAACGATGGCGTAGTAACGGTGCCAGCAGGGCAAACTGAGTTTGATGTGCGTATCGCTTCCATTGATGATGCGGTGTACGAAGGCCCTGAAGATTTCAGTGTGACGGTGACTGGCATTGGCGCAGTGCAAGGCAGCGATACGGGAACGGCAACGATAGTGGACGACGGCACGGGTCCAGGCTCTGATCCGGATGATGACCGTCCAAGCGTGACAATTTCAGATGCTGGCACCATTAATGAGGGTGACACAGCGAACTTCAAAGTCACTTTATCGAACGCGTCTGAAGCGGAAACGCAAGTGGAATTGGGTCTTAATCTTGGCGATACCGAAGTTGGAGATTTGGGCACCCTAGAATACAACACGGGAAGCGGTTGGGTTGCAGTGCCAAACGATGGCGTAGTAACGGTGCCAGCGGGGCAAACTGAGTTTGATGTGCGCATTGCTTCTATTGATGACGCCGTTTATGAAGGCCCTGAAGATTTCAGTGTCACGGTGACTGGCATTGGCGCAGTGCAAGGCAGCGATACAGGTACGGCGACGATTGTGGATGACGGCAGTGGCCCGGGTCCCGATCCGGATGATGATCGTCCAAGCGTGACTATTACGGATGCTGGCACCATCAATGAGGGGGATACGGCGAACTTCAAAGTCACCTTATCGAACGCGTCTGAAGCGGAAACGAAGGTGGAACTGGGTCTTAATCTTGGCGATACCGAAGTTGGAGATTTGGGCACCTTAGAATACAACACAGGCTCCGGTTGGGTTGCAGTGCCAAACGATGGCGTGGTAACGGTGCCAGCTGGGCAAACCGAATTTGATGTGCGCATTGCTTCCATTGATGACGCCGTTTATGAAGGCCCTGAAGATTTCAGTGTGACAGTAACCGGCATTGGCGCAGTACAAGGCAGTGATACGGGTACGGCAACGATAGTGGACGATGGCACGGGTCCGGGCCCTGATCCGGATGATGACCGTCCAAGCGTGACTATTTCAGACGCTGGCACCATCAATGAGGGTGAGACAGCGAACTTCAAAGTGACGCTGTCGAATGCCTCCGAGTCCACTGTTCAAGTCGAGCTAGGCCTGAACTTAGGTGACACCGAAGTTGGAGACTTAGGCACCTTAGAATACAACACCGGAAGCGGTTGGGTTGCAGTACCAAACGATGGCGTAGTAACGGTGCCAGCGGGGCAAACTGAGTTTGATGTGCGCATTGCTTCTATTGATGACGCCGTTTATGAAGGCCCTGAAGATTTCAGTGTGACGGTAACCGGCATTGGCGCAGTACAAGGCAGCGATACGGGTACGGCAACGATTGTGGATGACGGCAGTGGTCCGGGCCCTGATCCGGATGATGACCGTCCAAGCGTGACTATTTCAGACGCTGGCACCATCAATGAGGGTGAGACAGCGAACTTCAAAGTGACGCTGTCGAATGCCTCCGAGTCCACTGTTCAAGTCGAGCTAGGCCTGAACTTAGGTGACACCGAAGTTGGAGACTTAGGCACCTTAGAATACAACACAGGCTCCGGTTGGGTTGCAGTGCCAAACGGTGGTGTGGTGACCGTGCCAGCAGGGCAAACTGAGTTTGATGTGCGCATTGCTTCTATTGATGACGCGGTGTACGAAGGCCCTGAAGATTTCAGTGTGACAGTAACCGGCATTGCCGCAGTACAAGGCAGCGATACCGGTACGGCGACGATTGTGGATGACGGCAGTGGCCCGGGTCCCGATCCGGATGATGATCGTCCAAGCGTGACTATTACGGATGCTGGCACCATCAATGAGGGGGATACGGCGAACTTCAAAGTCACCTTATCGAACGCGTCTGAAGCGGAAACGCAAGTGGAGCTGGGTCTTAATCTCGGCGATACCGAAGCCGGTGACTTAGGTACCTTGGAATACAACACCGGAAGCGGTTGGGTTGCAGTACCAAACGATGGCGTAGTAACGGTGCCAGCGGGGCAAACCGAGTTTGATGTGCGTATCGCTGCCATTGATGATGCTGTTTATGAAGGCCCTGAAGATTTCAGCGTGACGGTGACTGGCATTGGGGCGGTGCAAGGCAGCGATACGGGAACGGCAACGATTGTGGATGACGGTACGGGTCCAGGCCCCGATCCGGATGATGACCGTCCAAGCGTGACTATTTCAGATGCTGGCACCATTAATGAGGGTGACACAGCGAACTTCAAAGTGACGCTATCGAACGCCTCCGAGTCTACAGTTCAAGTCGAGCTAGGCCTGCACTTAGGTGACACCGAAGTTGGAGACTTAGGCACCTTAGAATACAACACAGGCTCCGGTTGGGTGACAGTGCCAAATGATGGCGTGGTAACGGTGCCAGCTGGGCAAACCGAATTTGATGTGCGTATTGCTTCCATTGATGATGCGGTGTACGAAGGCCCTGAAGATTTCAGTGTGACGGTGACTGGCATTGGCGCAGTGCAAGGCAGCGATACCGGTACGGCGACGATAGTGGATGACGGCACGGGGCCGGGCCCCGATCCAGATGATGACCGTCCAAGCGTGACTATTTCAGATGCTGGCACCATTAATGAGGGTGACACAGCGAACTTCAAAGTGACGCTATCGAACGCGTCTGAAGCGGAAACGCAAGTAGAGTTGGGTCTTAATCTCGGCGATACCGAAGCCGGTGACTTAGGCACCTTAGAATACAACACGGGAAGTGGTTGGGTTGCAGTGCCAAACGATGGCGTAGTAACGGTGCCAGCAGGGCAAACTGAGTTTGATGTGCGTATTGCTTCCATTGATGACGCCGTTTATGAAGACCCAGAAGATTTCAGTGTGACGGTGACTGGCATTGGCGCAGTGCAAGGCAGTGATACCGGTACGGCGACGATAGTGGATGACGGCACGGGGCCAGGCCCCGATCCGGATGATGACCGCCCGAATGTGACTATTACCGATGCTGGCACCATCAATGAGGGTGAGACAGCGAACTTCAAAGTGACCTTATCGAACGCCTCTGAGTCTACAGTACAAGTCGAACTAGGCCTGAACTTAGGTGACACCGAAGCCGGTGACTTAGGTACCTTAGAATACAACACGGGAAGCGGTTGGGTTGCAGTGCCAAACGATGGCGTGGTGACGGTGCCGGCGGGGCAAACCGAGTTTGATGTGCGTATTGCTTCCATTGATGACGCGGTGTACGAAGGCCCAGAAGATTTCAGCGTGACGGTGACTGGCATTGGCGCAGTGCAAGGCAGCGATACGGGTACGGCAACGATAGTGGATGATGGCAGTGGTCCGGGCCCTGATCCGGATGATGACCGTCCAAGCGTGACTATTTCAGACGCTGGCACCATTAATGAGGGTGAGACAGCGAATTTCAAAGTGACGTTGTCGAATGCCTCCGAGTCTACAGTTCAAGTCGAGCTAGGCCTGCACTTAGGTGACACCGAAGTTGGAGACTTAGGCACCTTAGAATACAACACAGGCTCCGGTTGGGTTGCAGTGCCAAATGATGGCGTGGTGACGGTGCCGGCGGGGCAAACTGAGTTTGATGTGCGCATCGCTTCCACTGATGACGCCGTTTATGAAGGCCCTGAAGATTTCAGTGTGACGGTGACTGGCATTGGCGCAGTGCAAGGCAGTGATACCGGTACGGCGACGATAGTGGATGACGGCACGGGGCCAGGCCCCGATCCGGATGATGACCGCCCGAATGTGACTATTTCAGACGCTGGTACGATTAATGAGGGTGAGACAGCGAACTTCAAAGTAACGTTGTCGAACGCCGCCGAGTCTACAGTTCAAGTCGAACTAGGCCTGAACTTGGGTGACACCGAAGCCGGTGACTTAGGTACCTTGGAATACAACACCGGAAGTGGTTGGGTGACAGTGCCAAACGATGGTGTGGTGACCGTGCCAGCAGGGCAAACTGAGTTTGATGTGCGTATCGCTTCCATTGATGACGCTGTTTATGAAGGCCCTGAAGATTTCAGCGTGACAGTAACCGGCATTGGCGCAGTACAAGGCAGCGATACCGGTACGGCAACGATTATTGATAATGATGCTCCTCCTTCTATTTCAAATGTTGTGAATGCAGTTGTTTCGGAAGAAGGTTTAGCTAATGGTATCCCTGATAATACAGGATCACCTTCAGACACCACTAACTCCGCAAGTTTCTCAGGAACATTCACAGTTGCCGATCCAGACACGGCGAATGTTTCAGTGGTATTGGCAGGCCCTAACAACCTAACATCAGGAGGGGAGCCTATATCGTGGACGTGGGACAACAGTACTCAAACGCTGACTGCGAAAACTGCTCACCTGAGCGTTGTTGCTACTGTTGTGCTGAGCGAGCCTTCAGCTTCAGGTCAAGGCTCTTGGGACTATACTATTACTCTGTTTGAGCCACTTGATCATCCTGTTAATGATGTGGAAGACATCATCAACTTTGATTTACAGATTTCTGTAAGTGATGGACAAACAACAACATCTCAAAGCTTAAATGTGGCCGTTGAAGATGATTGCCCATACGTGCCTGTTGTTGTTCAACCCGTCGATGTGTCGCTTACTGGTGCACCTAACGTTCTGACAGGGCGCATAGATTTTGCAGGAAGTGAGGCAGACGCAACCAGTCGAACATTTGGGGATGTTGTTGTGACTGCAAACGGTTTTGTGTCTGACGAATCTGTGATGCTGGGAACAGCTGAAATCAATCAATCATCAGAAGGGATTGGCGTTAAAAGTTCTGGTAACAACGGCTTCCAATTAGAAAACGAAGTCGATTATCGATTCGCGGGTAATGAGGGTGTATCAGAGCAGTTAATCATAGACTTAGGCAATAAAGTTGCTTACGGAGCAGAAATAGAATTTGAGAAAATGTTTGGTGGTGAACTTGAGAAAGGAATCGCATCTTTTTATAGAGATGGTGTATTAATTGCTCAGCAATCGTTCAGCTCTGACGCAAGCAGTGGTGATTACGCGGCAAATTTCAATGTTCAACAGGGAGGCTTTGATAAAATCATCCTCGAGGCGACCAGTAATGGCAATGGCCCGGATACTGAAGACAACAGTGACTTTACCGTTAAATCAATAACCTTTACAGGTGCGTACTCTGGCGTGCCAATTGCTAGTGCGGATGGGAACCTCGGTGCTGTATATGGAGCTGATGGCCCTGGTTCTATAGTCTTAAATGGAGGTGAGGCTGGTTTAGAGACTCTAGATGGTAAAGACGTGTTGATATACGTCGATCCACAAAACTCTAATAGACTGATTGCAGAGGCTGATGGAGAGCTTGCATTCGAAGTTCAACTTACACCTAGCACTGGAAAATGGGAGTTCTTCCAATACTTACCTTTGACCTCACCTTATGGCGATGGGGATATCGATTTTAACTACACGATTACTGATAATGATGGAGACAGTAAAACGGGGTACTTTTCTGTCAACCCTTACGCCCCACCAATCGTAGAAGGTGTAACTCTAAACGTTTCTGAGGAAGGCTTAAGCAACGCCATTGCTGATGACTCTGCTCTAAACGGCTTTGATGACACAACTGAATCGAGTACTGATGTAGAACAATTGACGCTGGGTCAAACCGTTGATTCTGTTACGCTCAGTGAACCATCTACAGCTCTTACTAGTAACGGTATCTCTGTAACGTGGACGTTATCAAATAACGACCAAATGCTTATCGGTTCAGCGAACGGTGAAGAGGTTATCAAAATATCAGTCAATGATACTGGAGTGGTATCTACGGAGCTTCTTGGTCCGATTGATCACTCCAACCCATCTGGAGAAGACACCTTAAATATTGAGGTGCCTGTGCTTGTCTCGAATGCTCGTGGTCTTACTAACTCCACAACGGTCAACGTTATTGTGGAAGATGACTCACCAGATTCTGCATCTATTATTCACGATGTAGTTGCAGAAACTAAAGAAAGTGCCAACGTTCAGCTCATAATGGATGTCTCGGGTTCTATGCGAACGGATAATCGCTTGCAGATAATGAAAGATTCGGCAACTCAGTTATTGAATCAATATGAGTCTATCGGTCAAACGCGAGTTCAAATTATTACTTATAGCAGTACAGCATCCACTTACGCTATAGGTGCTGCGACGTGGCTGACGGTCGAGGAGGCCAAAGCGTATATTGAGACGCTAACTGCGGGTGGCGCGACTAACTATAACAACGCGCTAAATGAAGCAAAACAGTCATGGGATGATGTAGGTAAGTTAACCAGTGCGTCGAATGTTAGTTACTTCTTGTCAGATGGTCAGCCAAACCCTGCGTCATCATTTATAAACGACGCTCGCGAGCAGAGTTGGATTGATCACCTAACCGATCCTGATAATCAGATAACAGCCCTAGCGTATGGTATGGGCGTTAATCTTATGCCGGAGCAATTAGATCGCGTAGCATATGATGGCTTTTTGAATCAAGACCTTGATGGTGTTGTGGTTCCTGACGTAACTCAATTACCTCCGGTTATGTTGCAGTCAGTGATTCAACCTGTTGGGGGGAACTTGATGTATACCACTTCTCCAGATACAGGTATTGGGGCAGATGGTGGTTATATTAGCGAAATAGAACATGACGGTGTCACTTATTCGTTTGATGGTACAGACCTAATAGTAACTGACAATAACGATGGTATTTCGCATGCATTTGACGACACAACGATGCAGCTTACTATCTATATCGACAGCAAACATACTCTGGAAATCGACTTAAACGATGGTGCGTATGCATTTTATGGTGCGGTGGGTGATACAGTTGAAACGTTAGACTTCGATTATGTATTGACGGATAACGATGGTGATCAAAGTGAGAACACCCTGCAATTCGTTATTGATGAAAACGGAGGAGTAAATGCTTCAAGTAATGGCTCTGCAAATATTATTGAAGCTGAAGTGGACGTAAGTCATGACATCTTGATCGGTAATGATAACGAGGCAGATGTCTTTAAATGGGTCAACGACTCCTTGGATACAGGAACAGATCTAATTAGAGGTTTTGAGAGAGATTTGGACACCTTAGATCTGAGTGAAGTCGTTGAAGATGCAGGGCACAATACGATAGAAGAACTTCTCAATAGTATTGACTTGAACATTGATGGCGATGACTTATCTCTAGAAATAACCCATAACGATGGAAACTCAATTCAAACTATCGTAATAGAAAACGGGGCGACAGAGTTTAGTGATTTAATCGTGGGAAATGCGGACTTTGAGAGAGATGTGTTATCCGCACTTACTAAGGTTAACTTAGAGCCATAATGAAAAAGGGCCAGTAGGCCCTTTTCTTCTGCTTTGTCTTACTTATTCGTAGCCTAAAGCACTTTACATGCAAAACCTTTTAAGTAGAAACCTTCTGGATATGCTGTATCGGTTGGGTGGTCAGCGGCTTGTTCAAAACGCTCCACAAACTTTACTTGGCGGTTAGCGTCTACGGCTGCATCAGCGATGATTTTCTGGAACAGAACTTGATCCATCAAGCCAGAGCACGAGTAGGTCAGTAGAGTGCCGCCCGGTTTTAGAATTTGCATTGCTAGCATGTTGATGTCTTTGTAACCACGACATGCACCGTTTAGTTGTGCTTTGCTCTCTGCGAACTTCGGTGGGTCCATAATAACCACATCGAACTGAGTTCCTTGATCACGATACTCACGAAGCAGCTTAAACACGTCTGCATTTAGGAACACGGCACGCTTCTTCGAAATATCAAAATCGTTTAGCTCTGCGTTGAATTTTGCGGTATCTAAAGCAGGTTGCGACACGTCAGCGTTAATCACACGCTTTGCATCACCTTTTAGAGCGTAAAGTCCGAAGCCACCTGTGTAAGAGAAGCAGTTAAGAACTTCTTTGCCTTTCATATATTTCATCGCTTGCTGGCGACTATCACGTTGATCTAGGTAGAAACCTGTTTTGTGTCCGCCAACGATATCTACACTAATCTTTACGCCATTTTCTTCGATGACGACCGATTTAGGTGGCTCTTCGCCGTGCAAGACGCCCGTGATCTCTTTTAAACCTTCTTTTTTACGAACGGCCACGTCAGAGCGCTCGTACACATTACAATCAGGGAAGCACTCAACCAGAGCGTCAACAATAGCCTGCTTATTGTGTTCTGCGCCAGCACTGAGAAGTTGGCACACAAAGAAATTTTGGTAACGGTCGATCGTAACGCCTGGTAAGCCGTCAGACTCTGCTGCGATAAGGCGATAACCCGTAAGGCCATCACGTTCGATAATGTCTTCACGAAGAAGTTGTGCGTCTTTAAGTCGTTTAACGAAAAACGCGGTGTCGATTTCTTCTTTATCAAAACTCCAAATACGAGCACGAATTTGCGAAGCTGGCGAATATGCCGCCTTAGCTAGCCATTTACCGTCGTGAGTGAATACATCAACCGTTTCGCCAAGAGCAGGTTCGCCCTCAACTTTGTTGATGCCTCGAGAGAAGATCCAAGGGTGCTTGCGCTTGACCGATTTCTCACGACCTTTAACCAAATAGATAGCAGCTGTCATTTCATTAGCTCTTGTTGAATTTTGAAAGGGGCGTATTGTCCGGGATGTGAATGGTAAAAGCAATATCCCTCGGCAATCCAGTACATTGTAGTGACTTTTAAATACAAAAAGGTCACTAAAGTGACCCTTTTATTTGAATTTGCTGTAACAGATTCCGTTGTTATGCTTTAAGTCCAGTAAGTAGTGCTTCCATTGTGTCGCTTTGCTTACGCAGTTGATCAACGTTTTGTGAAGTCGTGCTTATCATATTGCACACGTTATCTGCTTGAACTCGAATTTCTTCAACGCTTGAGGCGATATTGTCCGCGACTACACCTTGCTCTTCAGCTGCTGTTGCAATTTGAATGCTACTGTCGGAGATAGTTTGATTTTTATCTGCCAAAGAGCCGATTTCGTGATTCACTTCCGTCATGAGGTTTTGTCCCTCATTTGCATTATTAACTGTCACTTCCATCAGCTTAGTAAGCGACTGGCTGTTACGCTGTAACGATTCAATCATCGTTTGGATTTCAACTGTCGCTTGCTGAGTGCGTCCCGCAAGAGCGCGAACCTCATCCGCAACGACCGCAAATCCACGACCTTGTTCTCCAGCACGTGCTGCTTCAATGGCTGCGTTCAATGCAAGTAGGTTAGTTTGCTCGGAAATCCCATTAATGGTTGTCACGACTTCATCAATTTGTGCGGCATTAGCATCTAACTCCGCTACTGCTTGAGACGCAGATTGAATCTCATTAGAGAGGTTCGAAATCGAGTGAAGCGTATTCTCAACTTTCACTTGTCCAGACTGAGCCACGTTACGTGCATCATCGGTTTGCGTGCTTGAATCGTGAGCTAGTGTCGCGACTTCTCGAATCGTTGATGCCATCTGTTCAGTTGCACTCGCAAGAGAGTTGAGGTGTTCCTGCTGAGTCGCTGAAATATCTGAACTGTGATGAATCGATTGATTCAGGTCTGAGCTAATTTGTTGCATTAACGCCACAGACTCTTGAATCGACAGCACCATTTGTTGCTCTCGTTCTGCAACTTTGTCTATCGTAATAGCAATTTCACTAAACTCGTCGCGAACAGGGAAGAAGTTCATTCTCGCAGTTAAGTCGCCACCAGCAAGAGTGTTTAATGCTTTGTTCATCGTGAACATCGCGCCGCCAATAAACGTCATGATGTAGTAAACACCAAGAGCGAGAATAAACAAGCTCACACAGATGATGCTCACTTGAGTCGTTGATAGGGCAGTCCATAAAGAAAGTTCATGGTTCGCAACCAAACTGTACGCACCATTTAAAACAGACACGGATTGCGGACCAGAGCCAATAGAAACGGTTTCTGAACCCGCTATGAGGCTTGCTACTTGAGATTGAGAAAGATTGCCTGCCTCTATCAGACCTTTCATAAGCATGAGCTCTTCTTGGTACATACTTGAGATCAGTGTATTAGCCGCGCTATTAAGGACGAGAGTGAGAATGACTAAAGCAAGAAGAGGGAGAACGAAGAGCAAATAGAACTTTTCTTGAATCTTTAAGTGAATGAGATACTTATCAATCCAGCGGAATGGAATTTCTTTCATAATTATAATAACCGTGCAAAAACCCACTATCCTTAGTGGGGTGAATAGACAAAAAGAATATATCACTCAGTAAAAAGAAGCGGTACAAAGATGAACGTAAAGTGTGAGAGATTTATAGTAAAAGGTCATGTTCAAGGCGTGGGCTTTCGTTACCATACTTCCCATCAAGGATTGAAGCTAGGATTAACAGGTTATGCGAAGAACCTAAACAATGGTGATGTTGAAGTGATGGCGTGTGGAACAGACGCGCAAATAGTTGCGTTTTCGGAATGGTTACAAGAAGGACCGCGAACGGCAACAGTAGAGCATGTGATGCAGGAGCCTGCGTCGTATAAGCCGTTACGCGGTTTTAAAATTTTATGAACCTACAAGCATTTAGCTGGCTTTGGTAGGCCGGCTAATTTGGTTGCTTGTTTGGCTGGCCCCTTTTTAAACAGCTTGAATAGATACTTACTATTACCTTTTTCTGGGCCGTGCGCTTTTTCCATCGCTTTCACAAGCATACGCACTGCAGGGGAGGTATTAAACTCTTCATAAAAGTCTCGCACAAAATGCACAACTTCCAAATGAGCATCCGTAAGCTCGATGTCTTCTTCTTTTGCTAAAAGCTCAATCATACCTTCTTCCCATTGAGTATGATCCAATAAGTAGCCTTGAGCATCCGTTTCAATTTCTTTGCCGTTGTAAACGAACATAACGTTTTATCCGTTAAGTAAACATGGATGTTTATAGATTAGCGACAGCCGAGAATGTTCTCAACAAAAGAATCTCGAAGTCGTATCGAGCGAATCAAAAGCGTACAAAATGGTGAGTGTTTTTGACTGAGCTAGGTACTTTGATATAAATGCTCTTTTATTCAAATAAATAGGAAACTATTCAGTTTGTTAGAAATTTTACGGGGTGAGTACCAACGAAATTGCATGGATATCCAGGCTTATTCATTTTTGTTTTGGTTTTTTCTTGGCTACTTGTCTGATTATGGGATTTTATGGGTGAATGAATAGCTGACAACGTTGTGTTTGTTTTCATAGACCGATATTCTCTTTTATTGATGAAAAGCCTGTATTCAGGTTAGAAACAACAATGATGACAAGGAGTTAGTCATGTCGAAACAACGTTACATTGAGATTAATGACAATGTAAAATCCACTTGGTCCATCGAGCGAATTTGGCAACTTGCAGAATCCTTACCTGTAGAAGAAATTGCGATTGCTGATATAAAAGGCCCAAATGAAGTGACTTGGTTTAGTCATGAAGGGCCACAGCCAACCTGCCGTGAAATTGCAAAACATTGCCAACGAATCAACAATGCTGATTTGTCGTATCCGGTAATCTTAACCAGTGACTATCGTGTTTTTGACGGTATGCACCGAATCGCCAAGCAAATCATGTTAGGAGAGGAAACGATTAAAGTGAGACGCTTTAGAGAAAACCCAGAAGCTGACGAAGTTATCGAGTTGGCGGTAGACCAAGCGTAACAAACTGAATTACTTGCAAAGAAAAAGCCCGAAGGAATTACCTTCGGGCTTTTTGATTCTACTTAACGAGAAACGATTAATCGTCGTTCATGATGCCTAGAATGCTTAGTAGGCTGATGAAGATGTTGTAGATTGATACATACAAAGTTACTGTCGCAGAGATGTAGTTTGTTTCACCGCCACGAATAATGCTTTGTGTTGTCATCAGGATCGCCATAGTAGAGAAAATGATAAACAAGCTGCTCAACGCCAAGTGTAAAAGGGTTGATTGAATAAAGAAGCTTGCAATCATGCCCACAACCAGCACAACAAATAGTGATAGCATTAAGCCACCCATCATCGATAGGTCACGTTTCGTTGTTAGTGCGTATGCCGATGCTGCCATGAAAGATAGTGCCGTACCACCGAGTGCGGTTAATACGATATCGCCCATGCCTGCACCTATGTACATGTTTAGAATAGGGCCAACGGTGTAACCTAAGAAGCCAGTAAATAGGAACGTAAACACAAGGCCAAGACTGTTGTTACGGTTTTTCTCTGTTAAGAATAATAGGCCGTAGAAACCAACCAGCATTAGGATGATACCTGGATGTGGAAGGTTAAATGCCATTGCAACGCCAGCAACGACTGCCGACCATAAAAGTGTCATTGAAAGTAGAGCGTAAGTATTACGCAATACTTTGTTCGTTTGTAGAGCACTTTCTTGAGTTGAAGTGCGGGTAAACATTGGACTGTTCATAATCTTCCTCGATAAGAGACTTTCTTTTAAGTACATTTATGGGATTGAAAGTTCAAAAAATCAAGCCCTAACCATACGTAACTTAGATAAAATAATAATAGAAATAAGATGTTATGTATTTGGCAACTTGTAACACAATATTACTGACTAGCATAGCTATATTGATTCTTACACAGATTTTTGAATTTAGTAACAAAAAGCACTGGCTTCATAGAAACCAGTGCTTTTTTATGTCGATTCGGCTAAATCTTAGTGGTGTAAGATTTGCGCTAGGAAATTTTGGGTCCTATCCGATTGAGGATTTTCGAAGAAATCAACAGGGTTGTTTTCTTCGATGATCTCTCCTGCGTCCATGAATATCACGCGATCGGCAACTTCTTTAGCAAAGCCCATTTCATGTGTCACACAAAGCATAGTCATGCCTTCCTCGGCGAGTTCGACCATTACATCCAGTACTTCGCGAACCATTTCCGGGTCGAGTGCAGATGTTGGCTCATCAAAAAGCATGACTTTAGGGTTCATACACAAAGAGCGAGCAATCGCCACACGTTGCTGCTGACCACCAGACAACTGACCGGGATACTTCTCCGCTTGGTCTGGAATTTTTACACGTTCCAGATATTTCATCGCAACTGCTTCTGCCTCATCTTTTGGCATCTTCTTCACCCAGATAGGCGCGAGCGTACAGTTTTCCAGTACGGTTAAATGAGGGAAGAGATTAAAGTGTTGAAAGCACATGCCCACTTCTCGGCGCACTGCTTCAATGTTCTTTAAGTCTTCAGTTAATTCCGTACCAGAGACGTAAATGCTGCCTGCTTGGTGCTCTTCAAGACGGTTAATACAGCGAATCATCGTTGATTTTCCCGACCCTGATGGACCACAGATAACGATTTTCTCGCCGCGCTTAACGTCGAGGTTAATATTTTTTAGTACGTGAAACTCACCATACCATTTATTCATGTCCTTCAATTGGATCATGTAGTCTTGTTGTTGCGTCATAATACGTCCTTGATCTTGATGAGTTATCGTTTGTGACCGGTATGAAGTTTGTTTTCAAGCCATATCGAATAGCGTGACATGCCAAAACAAAATACCCAAAACACTAACGCGACAAATACATAACTTTCTGTAGCAAAGCCTAACCATTCAGGGTCGGTGTTTGCTGCTTGCCCTATACCGAGTACGTCAAACATACCAATGATGAGTACCAAACTGGTGTCTTTAAACAAACCGATGAAGGTGTTCACGATAGAAGGAATAGTAATCTTTAGCGCCTGTGGCAAGATAATCAGCCCAGTCTTTTTCCAGTAACTTAACCCAAGCGCATCAGCGGCTTCATATTGACCTTTCGGAATGGCTTGTAGACCACCGCGTACCACTTCTGCCATGTAAGCGGAGGCAAACATAACCACACCTATAAGGGCGCGAATCAGTTTATCTGTCTCTGAACCTTCAGACATAAACAATGGAAGCATAACCGAAGCCATGAACAAAACCGTAATCAGAGGAACGCCACGCCAAACTTCAATGTAGACGGTACAAATGCTGCGAATGATCGGCATCTCTGAACGTCTACCAAGCGCAAGCACCACACCAATTGGCAATGAAACTACGATACCAACTAGCGCAATAATGAGTGTAACGAGTAGTCCACCCCACTTGTGTGTATCGACCACTTCTAGTCCAAAGACACCACCGTATAACAGCCCAGCGATGATGAATGGGTAGATGTTTACGAAGAAAAGCCAAATCCACATCCGTTTCGGTGTCTTCTCATACGCGAGTAAAACAGTAAATATGGCCAATGTGATATAGAAAAGGCGAGGGCGCCATAGTTCGGACTCTGGATAAAAACCATACATGAACTGCTCCCAGCGCACGCTGATAAATACCCAGCAAGCACCATCTCGGCTACAGTCGTCACGCGTTGAGCCAATCCAGTCTGCGTTAATAAACGCCCAATCCACGATATACCATATTGCAGTTACGACAATATACGCAAGAATGACAGTAACAATGGAATTGATAGGGCCATTAAATAGATTTTTCCGCATCCAACCAACGAAGCCTACAGTATTGGCGGGTGGTGGGAGATCCGGTTGAACTTGATGAGTACTCATATTATCTCTCCACCAGCGCGACTTTACGGTTATACAAGTTCATTAATGCAGACGTAATCAGACTTAATGTCAAGTACACGCCCATCGTCATCGCAATGATCTCAATCGCTTGTCCCGTTTGGTTCAGGGTAGTACCAGCAAACACAGAGACAAGATCTGGGTAACCAATCGCCATCGCTAACGATGAGTTTTTGGTGAGGTTGAGATATTGACTGGTTAAAGGTGGAATAATAATTCGTAACGCTTGAGGAATGACAACAAGCTTTAAAGTTTTCGAGCGTGGTAAGCCTAGCGACATCGCTGCTTCGGTTTGACCATGACTAACCGCATTAATACCAGAGCGAACAATCTCAGCAATGAAAGAAGCTGTATAAACACTCAATGCCAAAAGTAGCGCAGCCAATTCAGGAATAATGCTAATACCACCTCGGAAGTTAAACCCTTTTAGTTCAGGATAATTCAGTGAAATTGGCATACCAGCAAGGAAGTACACAACCAATGGAAGGCCAACAACTAAACCCAAAACTATTCTTCCCATTGGGGTTTGTTGCCCAGTGAGACGTTGCTTATTATTCGCCCATACATTAATTAATAAGCTTGCGATTACCCCGAAGATTAACGCGGCAATAACGTAGCTACTGCCGGGTTCCATAGTCGGTGCAGGGAAATATAAGCCACGAACGTTCAGGAAAATAGCTTCACCAAGACTTAAGCTTTGGCGTGGTGAGGGTAATGCTTGAAGAACAGCGAAATACCAGAAGAATATTTGCAGAAGAAGGGGGATATTTCGGAAAGTTTCGATATAAACTGCCGCTAAACGACTAACTAACCAGTTAGAAGAAAGGCGGGCAACCCCCATGGTAAAGCCAATCACAGTAGCCAGAATAATACCTAATACGGAGACTAACGCCGTATTAAGAAGGCCGATGATAAATGTTCTACCGTAAGAGTACGTTTCATCGTATTCAATTAGTGTTAACCCAATACCAAACCCGGCTTCTTGATTCAGAAAACCGAAGCCCGTTGCAATACCACGAGCATCTAAGTTATTGAGAGCGTTGTTTACAATCGTGTAAAAGAAAAATACCAGTGCAGCAATGGCAATGATCTGGAAAATAGCAGAACGAAAGGCAGGATTATAAATCAGGCTCTTGCTTCCGCTTGGTTTGGACATCGTACTTGGCGATGCATCTTGTGTCGGTTTCATACAGCGATAACCTCAAACCTTAGTTATAGATATCGGCCTGTATAAAGAAGTTTCGTCCTTGCTGGCTAAAGAATAACGCTCCATGTCTGGTGACGTACGAACCTTTAAAGCCGTTCCACCAAGCGAGCGCTTTTCGCCATCCAATGAGCGATCCTTACTCATACAGTGAGATATAATCAAGAAAAAGGGCGGCATGAACCGCCCTGATTAACTCTTTCTATCGGATTGGTGGCGCGTACATAAAGCCGCCTGCATTCCATAGCGCATTAACGCCACGAGAGATTTCTAACGGCGAACCAGTACCGACTGTACGTTCGAAGCTTTCACCATAGTTACCAACTTGTTTGATAACCTGGTAGCCCCAATCGTCGCGGATACCCAACCCTTTGCCTTTAGGGCCATCAACACCAAGGATACGTTTGATGTTTGGATCTGTTGACTTCAGCATTTCATCCGCATTCTTCGAACTAATACCGTATTCTTCAGCGTTAATCATCGCAGACAATGTCCACTTAGCGATGTTAAACCATTGATCATCGCCTTGACGAACGACTGGACCTAGTGGCTCTTTAGAGATGATTTCTGGAAGAACGGCCGCAGAGGACGGATCTTTCAAATTCAAACGCAGTGCATAAAGGCCAGATTGGTCAGTTGTTAATACGTCACAGCGTCCCGCATCAAAACCTTTCGAAGTTTGCGCCGCTGTGTCGAATACCACAGGTTTGTACGCCATGCCTTGGTTGCGGAAATAATCTGCAAGGTTTAGCTCGGTTGTTGTACCTGATTGAACACATACCGACGCACCATCAAGCTCTTTAGCACTTGATATACCAAGTTCCTTCTTCACCATAAAACCTTGACCGTCGTAGTAGTTCACACCTACGAAGTTTAGGCCCAGTGCAGTGTCACGGTGGAGAGTCCAGGTCGTGTTACGGGAAAGCACATCAATCTCACCAGATTGAAGCGCAGTGAAACGTTCTTTTGCGGTTAGGGGTACATATTTAACTTTCGTTTTATCCCCAAGAACGGCTGCAGCCAGTGCTTGGCAATATTCTACGTCGATACCTTCCCATTCGCCTTTTGAGTTAGGGTTAGAGAAACCAGGTAGACCGGTACTTACACCACAAGTAAGAAAACCTTGTTTTGTGACTTTGTCCAGAGTAGTGTCTGCTGCTTGAGCTGATGTTGCCATCATCGCAGTAGAAGCCGCTACGACGGAAGCAAGAACTGTGAGTTTATTTGCCATTTGTATCCTTCCTGTATGATCCATGTTTAATCAGGAGTGACCTGAAATAACGTGTCCAATTCGTTAGAGTTATCGTCCTACGTGATTGATTTTCGAAGAAACGGCATTCGATAGATCAACCAGTTATAAGCGTAGGAAAGGATCTGTTAATTCTCAAATATATAATTTAAATGAAGTTTTGAGAGAACTTACAAAGTGCCTTGAGATTTAGAATGACGAAATGTTAATTGTTTGTAAATAGTGCAATTCATGGACAATTTGGTGCATCAGAACAATCAATAGAAGAGTGAACAATACAAAAGAATAAAAAGTTGTTATTAAAACTGTCATTAGCTGAGCAAGGTGAAGTTCAGTAAAAATTCAAACAAAAATTATTTGTGATACCGAAACAGGGTGATGAGCTTGCCCCATTTTTGGTAGCATGGTCTACAACAGCTAATTAGAGTAATCATGGATTGAAATGCGATATTTTCCTCTGTTCTTAGATTTAATTAATAAACCCGTTCTCGTCGTGGGTGGCGGTGAGGTGGCAAGCCGAAAGGTGGAAGCGTTGCTAAAGGCTGGGGCGGATGTGACTATCGTTTCTCCGACGTTGGTTGATTTTCTGTCTAAGCTTGCTTCTGAGCATCAACTGCGCTGGGTACAACGTTTCTATTCGAGTGACATTGTCACTAAAAACTTTGTTCAAGTGTGGGCGACGACAGACAATCCTGAGCTAAATCACCAAGTGTACAAAGATGCCAAAGAGCTAGGCATCTTGGTTAACGTTGTGGATGATAAGCCTTATTGTGATTTCATCACGCCGTCAATGATTAATCGTGGCCGCATCCAAATCGCTATCTCTAGTGGTGGAGCTTCGCCAGTTTTAATTCGAAACATCCGTGAAAAGCTTGAATCGATACTGCCACAAAACATGGGGTTGATGGCGGATTTTGCTAACTCAAAGCGAAACTCAATTAAAGAGGCACTGCCTAGCGTCGATTTACGCCGCAAGTTTTGGGAGCAATTTTTCTCGAATCCCGAGGTGGAAAACGCGCGAGGTAATCGTGAGTTAGAAGCAATTTACCAAGCGACCATGGCAACACCTTTAGATGAAAAGGGAAGTTGTACTTGGATACATGTTGGGAAAGATGTTGAGATGTTGCCAATAAAAGCCGTACGCTATATGCAACAAGCGGAGCTGGCTCTGTACTCAACTCGATGTGAAGCGAATGTGTTAGAACTAATACGCAGAGATGCAGAAAGAGAAGCTTTCTCGAGCGCTGCTGAGCTTTCGGATATGCTGGCCAAGGCTAAAGCTGAAAAGCTTCGAATTTGCGTGTTCATACCACAAGGAACGAGCGAATTCGTATTGCTGCAAGGGCAGGACTTGGTTATCTAGCAATGCCAAATGCTAAAAGTGGATACGTAGTTCGTTACACAAAAGCCAATAAAAAACGCCAGCGGATTATGCGCTGGCGTTTTTACTTACTTCTCAGATTGATTAATCACGGAAGTTGTTAAACTGGAATGGGATACCCATCTCTGCTTCACGAATCGCTGCCATTGTCGCTTGCAGGTCGTCGCGTTTCTTACCAGTAACACGTACTTTGTCGCCTTGAATAGAAGCTTGTACTTTTAACTTTGCGTCTTTGATAAGTTTCACTACTTTTTTCGCCGTTGGAGTATCAATACCTTGACGGAAAAGCAGAGTTTGGTGCCAGTTTTTACCAGTAACGTCTGGGTCTTGTGCATCCATTGCGTTCGCGTCAATGTTACGCTTCGCTAAGTGGCCGCGTAAAATGTCGCGCATTTGCTTAAGTTGGAAGTCACCTTCCGCAGACATTTTTACGTTTTCTTCTACTAGCTCAAAGCTCGCATTTACGTTGCGGAAATCGAAACGAGTAGACAATTCACGGTTAGCGTTATCAACGGCGTTACGTAGTTCAACCGTATCGATTTCAGAAACAATATCAAACGATGGCATGAAGATTCCTTGATTATTTTGTTATAGGGACTTTCGGGACTTAACAGCGCTTGCCAGCATATCTAGCATTGTAGCAGTGTCTTCCCAACCTAGGCATGGATCTGTAATAGACTGACCATACGTTAGGTTATTGATGTCAGTCATTGGCTGATTGCCTTCAAGAATAAAGCTTTCAGCCATGATACCCGCAATACGAGTGCTGCCTGACTTAATTTGGTTACAAATGTCTTGAGCTACGTCGATTTGTTTTCTGTGTTGCTTCTGACAGTTTGCATGGCTGAAATCCACAACCAAACGTTGTGGCAATCCAAACTCAGCTAAAGCATCACATGCTTGTTTGACTGATGCTTCATCAAAGTTAGGGCCTTTTTCTCCACCGCGCAGAATAATATGACCGTAAGGGTTGCCACTTGTGCGGTAAACCGTCATTCGACCGTTCTTATCTGGCGAGTAGAAGTAATGCGATGCTTTCGATGCGCGAATTGCATCAATTGCAATTTTTACGTTGCCATTTGTGCCATTTTTGAAACCAACTGGGCAAGATAGTGCCGACGCCATTTCACGGTGAATTTGTGATTCCGTTGTGCGAGCACCAATCGCGCCCCAAGTGATCAAATCCGCGATGTATTGGCCAGTGATCATATCAAGAAACTCAGTAGCAGTCGCAAGACCAAGCTTGTTGATATCCAGTAGTAGTTTACGAGCTTTATGAAGACCAGCTTCAAGTGCGTAAGAACCATCTAGGTTAGGGTCCGTAATCAAACCTTTCCAACCAACTACTGTACGAGGCTTTTCAAAGTAAGTACGCATCACGATAAACAGTTCGTCTTTGTACTTGTCTTGGATTTCACTCAGGCGAGTGGCGTAATCAATGGCAGCTTCAGTGTCGTGAACAGAACACGGACCTACAATCGCAAGAAGGCGATCGTCTTCACCCGATAAAATGTTTTCAATCTGACGACGAGATTGAGCGATACGGTCTGCAACGTCATCCGTAATAGGATGTACACTACCTAGCTCTGCTGGGGTAGGCATTGGACCCAAAGGTTGGGTTCTCAATTCATCTGTTTTTATAGGCATGTTATAGCTTTATTCTCTATTGCGAAGGGGTAAAGATAACGGAATTACAGGCAGGAATAAACCGTTTCACGGGAATCTTCGCCAGGAAATACCGAATTGTATACAAAGGTGTAGGTATTCATTTAAATGACTTATGTATAAATGACAAAACTTGATCATTAAATCAATATATATACATTTGAATTTATAACCATTTTATCTATCTCGCTGTAAGGTAATCTAAGTAACTGCGATAAACTTCATACCTCACGGGTGACGCCGTCACTTCCTGAAGGTTAAATAACTCGTGAGATCGAGCTTTTGTTAACATTTCTTTGACATCTATTTCTTTCGTTGATTAACTGGTCTGACTAGATTGGTAAGGAGACCAAAATGTTATCAGCTCTACGTCGTGCGAATTTGTATCTAAATCTGTTTGGCTTTTCAAAAGTGCCGCTGATTTGGCTTTGCCACCCTAAAATCATTGCGATAGATAGCAAGCATGTTGAGGTTCGTATCCCATTGCGCAGAAGGACGAAGAACCACCTGAATAGCATGTATTTCGGTGCTTTAGCCGTTGGCGCTGATGTTGCTGGTGGTTTTCTTGCTATGAGTAAAGCGCAAGAAAAGGGAGAAGCGATCTCGCTGGCATTTAAAGGTGTGAAAGCCGAGTTTTTAAAGCGCCCGGAAGCCGATGTGCACTTTGTTTGTAACGATGGTCATGTCATTGATGAGATGCTCGAGCACACCTTGGCAACGGGTGAACGAGTAAATCGTGACGTAAAAATTGTCGCGCTGTGTCCTAACTTACATGGTGACGAGCCAATGGCTGAATTCTCGCTTACTCTTTCGATAAAAAAAGCAGCCCAACAAAGAAAAGAGGCTGCCTAGTGGTTTGTGGCTCGCTTGTTTAAAGGTGGTGGCTTAATTGAGTTCAATCTTCTCGATAGAGACGATTTTGGAGCGATTTAAGACCACTTTCCAGCGGTAATAAACAGGCTCATCGGTGTGGTTGTCCTCTTTGACAATCACATTGAGCAAATGACGTTTCTCTACTGACTCTTTGGTTACTTGACCTTCATTTAAACGGTAAACTCGGTTTGAGCTTTTATCCATCAAGCGGATGATAGGGCGCAAACTGATGTTCAATGTTTCTCTCGTTTGTTCGTAACCACTCAAGAAAAGAGAGGTCGCCATTTCGGTTTTCTCGTGATAATGAAGAATCTGCTCTTCACGTTGCACGACGCGTTTTTTACGTATTCTTTGAATCTTATCCGGCAAGCTACTTAAGGTACGATAATCGAGCCACTCCAATTTTTTGCCAACCACTTTTTTCGTCGTTGGATCAACATACTTCTTACGCCATTTTGGCTTGCCTTTACGGATCCATCGCCACATGGCATCGCGTAAATCATCTTTAAAGATTTCTCGTAAAGCGTAAATAAAAGACATCGCGATAATGAATGAGGCAGAAATTTCCCCCAGATAATCGCGAGCGAGAATCACTGTCGAGGTCACGACAACCATCACTAAACCGGTTGCAATACCTTTGATAGCGCGCTTAATGTTGTTACCCATCGATATGGTTTCTTCACGAAGCACGATAGGGTGTTCAATCAATCGCCTTAGCAAGCGCATTTTGTTAGATAGGCGAGTAACGTCTTCAACGACTCTTGATGAGTTGTATTTGTTGAGTTTACGATGGGCTTGCTCTTTCTCACATAGCGTGATCAGACGCTTTTTGATCGTGCCATAGTCGCCTTCACGTGGTAGATGGGCCACCAGTGACAGGAACTTTTGCTCGGTATACCAAGACAGATAGTTATCGATGTTAACGTAGTAGCGTTTTAAGTTCTCTTCATAAGGAATAGAACGCCGCAAGCGCTTTAAGATCTCAAGCGTGAGCTCGATAACTTCGTCCACTTCATCTTCCGTTACGGAGTTGTTCTCATGCTTGTTTAAACTTGCTACCGCTTTGTCTAGCGCGATAACGTATTGGTAAGCGAACAAACTCAAACTTACTCGGTATTGCTGATTCGACAGGCGTCCACGTTTGGCAAGTCGACTGTGTACTAGCGGAAGAAGGATTTCAGTACTGTAATAAGATCGTTGCTGTGTGATTGAGGTGTAATAAAATTCGGATTCACTGATGATATCGGCGTTTAAACCAAGCTCACCAGGTATAAAAAAGTAAATATCTAGGTCGACACTTTTGCTCTTTGCGAGTGCATGACTGATTTTTAATGTTATTGAGTCTTGTTTATCGACGGTGACCAAAGAAAGCTCCTGACTTTGCTAAAGCATTCTTAACTTATGCGTTCCGTTGAGCAGGTAAGTATAAGAGTGCTAAAAGAGTGACTGGGGCATATAGCTGAACGACAACAGCATAACAGAGCACTATGCTTTTCTCTCTGATTTTCTTGTTAGTTTAGGTATAATTCCACGTAAATTTAAAAAGAGACAAAATCAATGATTAAAATTGGTCAAATTAACAGCTTAGAAGTCATTAAAAAGGCTGATTTTGGCGTATTTCTGGATGGCGATGATTACGGTTCTGTTCTACTACCTAGTAAGTATGTACCAGAGGGTACTGAAATTGGTGAGTATGTAGACGTATTTCTGTACTTCGATTCAGAAAGCCAACTTGCTGCGACCATTGAAAGACCAATTGCCCAAGTGGGTGAGTGGGGTTTAATGAAGATTGAGAGTGTGAATGCGACAGGTGCTTTTGTAAATTGGGGCATCAAAGAAAAGGACTTACTGATTCCTTTTAGTGAGCAACGCACTCGCTTCTCTGCCGGACAAACCATTTTAGTGTATGTTTATACCGACAAAGCGTCAGGTCGCATTGTTGGTACGACTAAGTTCAATAAATGGTTAGATAAAACTCCAGCGAATTATGAAGTTAACGAACAAGTTGATTTGATCATCGCAGAGCGTAGTCAACTTGGTTATAAAGCTATCGTTAACGGTAAGCATTGGGGCATGATTTTCCCATCGGATGTTTTTGGTAAGCTTTACATCGGTAAAAAGCTGAAAGGCTTTATTAAGCACATTCGTGAAGATGGTAAAATCGACCTTGCTCTACAAAAAGTAGGTGTGGCGAAAATGGACGATCTTTCTAGTAAGATCCTTGACCTGCTAGAGAAGAAAGGCGGATTTTTGCCTTTGAATGACAAGTCGTCTCCTGAAGCGATTTTTGATGCTTTCCGCACAAGTAAAGGGACTTATAAAAAGACCATCGGTGGCTTATACAAGCAGGGTAAAATTGTCATTGAGAAAGACGGTATTCGTCTAGCGTAGTCCAAACTCACGTATAGCGGATCTACAGCCAAAAAAACGGCCCAAACTTTTCCTTTTTTTGGGCCTAGGGGAAACGGCTCCGCAGAGCCTGCGCTAAACTTGTCCAACAATAATTTTGTTGGTGAACATAGAGAGAAATGCCACATCAAAGCATTACTTTGATACAACTAGTTTAGTACAGCGTGTCCGGATCGCTAGCGAGCCCACTTGTTTTCATACTTACGAATTAAAAAGCCATCGCAAATACGATGGCTTTTCATTTATTTATGGTTCGTTTTACGTCTTTTAAAATAAGTTCTTATCTCGTACTAATTCGCGAGGGAGACCATTCTTTATTCGGTTGCTTACCCACTTGCCAAGGCCAATAACTGCGCCTTGATAGGTGACAAGCACTTCGCCTTTACCTGTTTTCATTCCCTCAGGAATGGTTTGTGGGCGAACATCACGCCCCATGTACCATTCGCGCGCTTCTTCAATACTGAGTTCAATGGCGTTGCTTTCAGAACCTGTCGCCAGGGCAGTCGCGACTTGGTGTTGCCAACGGTAGCCATTTTTATGGGCTTCCGCGATCTTTATACCCATACGGGAGAAGCGTAATTCGCCGATCATCGCTTCTAAAGCATTAGGGAATAACCAGACATCTTTATCGCGAAGCCATACAGAACTGTCATTTGGAAGTTTAATACCTAACGCGCTTTGGAGTTGTTGAGCAATTTCTGTCGATTCTTTTTTTGAAGTTTTAGCAAAGGGGAATTTCCCCATGCGCTTTTTGACTTCTGGCGCCTCAACAGCAGCCTGTTTGCGAATTCTTGCAACAAAGAACCCTTCACAGTCGTAGACCTGCGGGAAAATATGCAAAAAGCCTTCTTCAGTTAGAGCTGCCTCTGCGTTTTCAAACAAGTTCTCAAGGCTTTCAAACTCTACAGCATCCCCAAAGGTTTCTTTCAAGTGTTGACAAACTTGTTGGTTTTCTTCTGTACTGAGCGTACATGTTGAGTAAACCATCACACCACCGGGCTTTAATGCATGGAAGGCGCTTTCAATAAGATCTTTCTGTGTGTCAGCGATGTCGAGTACGGAAGCTTGCGTCCAGTTTTTCATCGCATCTTCGTCTTTGCGAACGGTGCCTTCTCCAGAGCAAGGCGCGTCGAGCAAAACCGCATCAAATTGTTCTGGTAGCCAACCGCCAAAAACGCGCCCATCGAAGTTACTTAGTGCGGCGTTACGTACTCCACAACGTTCCACATTAGCGTGCAGTACTTTTACACGACTTGCGGCGTATTCATTGGCCACAAGCACACCTTCGTTGTTCATTAAAGCTGCAATTTGAGTGGTTTTTGAGCCTGGAGCGGCTGCGGTATCTAACACGGCATCGTAAGATTCATCATTCATAAACAGAGCAGATACCGGCATCATCGAACTGGCTTCTTGAATGTAGAATAAGCCAGACATGTGTTCTGCTGTGTTGCCTAATGGTACAACTGACTCGTCCGCTTCAATCCAAAAACCTGTGTCACACCAAGGCACGGGAGAAAGCTTCCAGCCTTTTGCTTCTGTTCGTTCTAGAAACGCTTCAACACTGATCTTCAACGTATTAACTCGAATACTTTTGCGCAGTGGCTTTTGGCACGACGCGATAAAGTCTTCCATGTTGAGGTGAGCAGGAAGAATAGTTTGGATTTTTTCCAGAAACGCGTCTGGGATGTAAACATTAGGATGCAATGTGGGATCTCGTTTGCAGAATTTGTGGCAAATAATATACGAAAGCGAAGCAGAAACGAATAGTGACAAGGGCCGAGCAATAAAAAAGAGCAGCGATTGCTGCTCTTTTAAAATGATCAAACTTCAATTGTACGTGAATTGAGCTTTATTCTACGGCTTCGGAATTGCTGTACGCCATTGAGTCCAACCTTCTTCAGCTTGTGGATACAAAAAGAAAGATTGCCCACTCTTTGCCGCTGGTGGAATAGTCGATTGCTCTGGCGTTGAAAACGCAATTCCTCCGCGAACTAAACTATCAAAGGTTCCCGCTTTGATGTTAGCGCCGGTAAGCCCGATGGAAACATCTACTCCTGAAACATTCCAGAACACACTGTTTTGACGAACGAGGTAAGCATATTCAGGCTGTATTTTGATAGTCGTGACGATGCGATCAGCAAATTCTCCTAGGCTTACGTCGGTCACTTGGCCAACTTCCATCTGGCGGTAAAGAATAGGGGTACCGACTTGTACTGAGCCTCTTTGTTCACTTTGTAACGTAAACATGATTCCATGCACGCGTTCTGAACTATTTTCTAATTGAAAATCAAATTTAGCTTTACCTTTACCTGGTTCAACACTGATGGATTTCGACACCAACGCCCCGAGGTTTTTAACGCCACCTAAACCAATTTCTGGTTCAGTTAGCCAAAAATGTGAGCCTTCAACTGCAATGTTTTCTACGTATTCAGGTAGGATCCTTGCAGTGACTTCAACCATGTTACGACGAAAATTCGGTACAACCAGAGTGATTTCACCAACTTTAACACCTTGATATTCAATCGGCATTCCTTTAGCAATCTCTTGCGAACCGTCGGTTTCTAAAGCAATGACGCGCCCAAACTTGCGAGCGGTTTTTTGATCAGAATACAGCTTCCAGTTTTCTCCGATTTTGTTTTCAACGCCTGGTACGGAGTCAAAAGCGATGCCACCTTCGATTAACGACTTCAAAGGGTGCGCTTTCACACTGACGCCAGCTAATGATGCATCTATCTCAATCCCTGAACGATTCCAAAAAACGGTTTGTGGCGTTACAAGATAAGCGAAGCGGTTTTCGATAGTAGCCTTAATTAGTACTCCGCCATCAACTAGTTGGAAATCGGAGACGTTACCAACTGGAAGATTACGATAGAGTAGAGGGCTGCCTTTGGAAATCGGCGGCAATTCAGAAGCAAATAGTGTTAGCGCCCTAGAGCCACTTTGATTGTACTGCGCCAATTCAGCCAATGATTCATTTTGGAACAGTTGATACTCTTTTTGAATATCCTGCTTGCCTTCGCTCACAAAACTAATTGACCCGGTTAACAACTGCTTTGCTGGAGGAACGGTAACGCTGAGCCCCGATTCAGTTAACTCTGCTGATGCACTGCCGGTTACATAAAAACGATTGTTTGATTTGATCAGATGTTTGTATTCATGGTCAATCAATACATCCATAAATACTTCGTGTTGTGATTTTTTATCTTCCTTAACTAGGCCCACTTTGATGATTGAACCAACAACGATGCCTTTATAAAGTACATTGGCACCGCTATCTAGGCCAAACGAATTGTCGGACACCAACCGAATCGCGATAGACTTTTCTTGCTGTTGGTTAAACACGTTTTTACGAATCGCAGTAAAGCGGCGAGAGCGTTCACCCGCGCCCGGTACGATCGTTAAGAAGTTTCCTCGCACTAAATTAGCAATGTTTTCAACACCAGAAAGGGACACCTTTGCTTCTTCTAAGACAAATCGAGTACCTGTCGTCAGCATGTCACTAAAAGCGGGTTGAATTGCCGCTGACGCCAATATCACTTCTCGGCCTTCGGAAAGGCTCAAGTCCGTAACTTGGCCAATTTCGATTCCGCGATACATAATTGGAGCGCCTTCTCCGCTGATCTTGCTGTCATCAGGTAGGACGATTTTAACCGCGATGCCTCGACCAGCAGTTTTCAAATCTTTATACAAACGGAACTCGGTGTTCTCTTCTACAGGCTCACCATCATCCGGAGAGTCGACGGCGATGGCGCCACCTAGTAAGGCACTCATGCTTTCTAGTCTTACATCGACACCTTCAAAACCGATGCTGGCACCAATTCCACTGACGTTCCAGAATCGACTGCGGTTGTTAATGATATGTCGGTATTGATCCTGAATGTTGGCTTGAATAGTGATAGATTTTGCATCTTCATCTAGCTGGTAACTGTACACTTCACCGATTGGGATTTTCTTATAAACAATTTGAGAGCCAACCGATACACCACCTAAATCACGGCTTTTGAGCTTAATATTCAAACCTTGAGAAACGCGTAAATCTGTTGGGGCAGAGTCTAACGCATGGAATGTTGTCTCAAACTCTTGACCATCTCCGGGTTGAATCGAGATGTAGTTACCTGAGACGAGCGCATCCAGTCCGGAAACTCCCGTTAGGCTGGCTGTTGGTTTTACTAACCAAAAGCGTGTTTTATCGTTCAGTAACTTTGCAGCTTCAGGATAGATATCAGCATCGACATAAATACTGCCGAGATCTTCGGTGAGGTTAATGTCTCTTACCATGCCGACTTCTAATCCTTGGTAACGGATAGTGGTTCGGCCGGCGACAAGACCAGCGGCATCAGAAAAATAGATTTGCACTCGTTGTCCTGCATCGTGTATCGACTTCACAACAAGCCAGCCAGCTAAGACCATGGTCAAAATTGGCAACAGCCAAAGAGGAGATATGCCTTTACTCCGCTTTACATCTGGTACGTATGACGTTTGAGAACTGTTCTGATCACTCATTCATTGACTCTTTTTCTGATTGTTTTGGGCTTGTTTGGTCCCAGATTAGCCTTGGATCAATACTTTCTGCTGCAAGCATGGTCAATACAACGACAACACCAAATGCTACCGCGCCATATCCTGGTGTGAAATCCAGTATCTGACCACGATCGACTAACGTCATCATGATAGAAATAACAAACAAATCCATCACAGACCATTTACCGATCCATTTAACAACAAAGTAAACCATCATTCGTTGTCTCTTAAACACCGAACGTTTGAATTGGATGCAAAGCATGATGTAGGCGAGCCCAAGTATTTTAATCACCGGGACAACGATACTGGCAACAAAAATGATCGCAGCGATTCCATACATGCCGCTTTTTACCAAACCAGCCACGCCTGAAAAAATAGTGTCCTCCAAACGCTTACCATTGGTAAGCAAGATGGAAATAGGGATCAGGTTAGCAGGGAAGATGGCGACCGTTGCTGCGATGAGGTAAGCCCATGTTTTCTGAATGGAGTTTGGCTTGCGATGATATAACTCGTGATGACAACGCTGGCAATGGTCACCTTCAGGTTGGGACAAGTGGCATTCATGGCAATGCACATCTTTATGCTCAAAAGCATATAAACTTTCTGGCTTCCAAGCTTCCCAATAACGACGGACGCTGATTCTTGAAACTAACAAAACGGTAAATATCTGCAAAAGAACCAGACCAATTAACCCTGGACCGACGAAAATGTCGGAATAATCTTGGAGTTTAAAACAGGAAATGGCGATGCTAACTAAGAACACATCCAACATAACCCAATGCTTCAAATGTTGAATTAGCCACAGTGAGATACGAAGCCCACGGAACCATCGTTGATGTAAAGAAATATGTGCCGTTACCACTGAAACACAAACCGTCAGTGGCGCAAGAGAGCTACAAAATAGAATGAGCAATGAAAGAAGAACAAATCCTTCTTCCATCAATGTGATCATCCCTGAAGGTAGGGTTGCCGGAATCATCACACCAAAGAGTCGGATGCTAATAAAGTTAAAAAAGTGCGATGGAATAAATAGTAGGATGCAGGTTATCGCGACGGCTAGATTACCAGAGAGGCTAGGGCTACCTCCGCGATATAATTGTGTACCACAACGAGGGCAGTGTGCATTTTTGCCATGGGGTAAGTCGACGATGTCGACAGGCAATTCACAACCTTGGCACAAACGTACGTTATTGGGTTGCATGGCGTGCTTAGACAGAGAGGTCATAACGACCTCTCTAGCTTGAACGATTTAAGCGTGGGACTGTATGCCCCCATATAAGGTTTGATATAAGCCTTCTTGCTCAACTAACTCACCATGAGTACCTGTTTGCGTCACTTTCCCATCTTCAAGCACGTAGATCAAATCGGCTTGTTTAACAGCGGACAGTCGGTGCGCAACGATTAATGTTGTTCTACCACGTAAGAACTCGGTCAGTGCTTTGTGTAAAGCCGCTTCAGTAGCGGTATCTAGCGCAGACGTGGCTTCGTCTAAAATAACAAATTGAGGATTACTCAGCACCATTCTAGCAATGGCCAGCCGTTGTCGTTGACCTCCTGACAAACGAATGCCATTACGACCAACTTGAGTATCCAAGCCGTGGTTCAGTTGAGAAATAACATCTTGCAGCTGAGCCACTTCAAGCGCACGCCAAAGTGACATTTCGTCAAAATCCCCACCAAGCGTTAGATTATGCCTCAAGGTGTCGTTAAATAGTATAGGTTGCTGTAATACCACGGCAATTTTGTCGCGAATTACTTCAAAACCAATATCTTCTGTTAATTCATCATTAAAGCGAATGCTACCGGAGTTTTGACGGTAAACCCCAATAAGTAATTGTATCAAGGTTGACTTACCACCGCCGCTTGCACCAACTAACGCCACTTTCTTTCCTGCCGGCATATGTAAAGAAAGATTATCTAGGACTTTGTTTTCATTATTGTAAGAGAAATTAATGTTTTCTACTTTAACATCAACTTCTCTACCTTCTTTGAAAGGATTTACCTTAGAAACCGGTCTCTGCTCTTCTTCTAACTCTAATAAGTCGTTGATGCGTTTTAATGCCGCTTTAGCGCTATACCAAGAAAACTGAATCCCAAGCAACTCTTGAACAGGAGACAGCATGAACCATAGGTAACCAAAAACGGCAAATATTTGGCCAATAGTAAGGTCACTGAACATGACCATTAACATTGCTACAGCTCTGAATAATTCAAAGCCGATCAAAAAGAGAAGGAAAGATACGCGACCAGCAGCTTCAGATTGCCAAGCATACTTGTCTGCATCAACGCGAACTTGGTTCGCACTGTCTTTGAGTTGCTGGAGAAATTCTCGTTCTTTATTGGCCGCGCGTAGTTGGTAGATTCCATCTAATGTTTCAACTAAACGGTTTTGGAAAATTTCAAAAGAATGATTTTCCTTCCGTTTCAGATGTTTAACCATACTGCCTAGTTTACGTGAGAAGTAAATGACAATAGGGTTAACTAACAGGATAAACAGACCAAGTCGCCAATCGAGCCAAAGTAGAACGATAGCAGTACCAATAACAGTCAGAAAACTGATAACGAATTTTGCTAACGTAGAACCAATAAATTTATCAATGGTCTCAATGTCAGTGATAAGGTGTGCGTTGATTCCTCCGCTACCTTTGGTTTCGTATTGTCGGATGCTGATACGGCCGAGTTTGTCGATCATTTTACTGCGCATCTCAAACGTGATGGTTTTTGAAACAAGCGTAAATTGTCGGCTTTGAAGGATATTTAATCCTTGGCTCGCAGCTCGCATAAGAACAACCAAGAACAGGGTGAAGAAAATATAGCCTGTCGGAGTGTGCCACGCTTCAGGGAGAATGGCATTCATGGCATCTAAACCTTTTGCAGGTTGGTCCAATAAGACCTCATCAACCATCAAAGGCATGAGGAGGGGAATTGGAACACTAATCAAGGTTGCAAGCACCGCTATCAAGTTCGCTATGATCAGCTTGGACTTGTGCTTTTTTACTTGTGTTATCAACCAAGAACGGCTAATAGTGTCATTTTTCAGAAGCATTGTAATTGAGAATAAGTCCTATTATAAAGTAGGGCTGCATTTTAGCGCCATACATTGAGAATGGAAGCTTTTATAGTAAGTAGGAAGTTAATATGAACTTAGAACAATACCAAAGACTAACCAAACAAGCTGTTGCTCTAATTGAGTCTGAACCAGACTTTATTGCGAACCTAGCAAACTTGAGCTCATTGCTTTTCATGGAACTTGACGATCTTAACTGGGCAGGCTTTTACCTAACAAAAGGTGAAGAGCTTATTCTTGGTCCGTTCCAAGGAAAACCAGCTTGTGTTCGTATCCCAATGGGTCGAGGCGTCTGCGGTACTGCTGCACAAACTAATACTATACAAAGAGTATACGACGTTCACGAATTTGAGGGGCATATTGCGTGCGATGCAGCGAGCAATTCAGAAATTGTGATTCCATTTTCTATTAATGGAAAGGTGGTTGGTGTACTTGATATTGATAGTCCAAGTATTGGCCGATTTAATGAAACAGACGAAGAAGGTCTCACTCATTTCATGGTTGAAGTAGAAAAGCTGCTTAATTCACACGCGAACGACGCATAAATTAGCCTTCGAGTGTGGTTTTTCCTTGGCATGTCACTATAATACGAGAATATTTTTTCTTAATGCTCGCGGAAATCCGCTCAAATCAGGACCCCTCATGACTGAAAAGTTAAAAAACAGCAAAGAAGTTATTGCATATATTGCTGAATGTTTCCCTAAGTGCTTTACTTTAGAAGGTGAAGCAAAACCTCTGAAAATTGGTATTTTTCAAGATCTTGCGGAACGTCTAAATGAAGACGAAAAAGTAAGCAAAACACAGCTTCGTGCAGCGTTAAGACAGTACACTTCATCATGGCGTTACCTACACGGTGTAAAACCAGGTGCAGTACGTGTAGACCTAGATGGCAACCCTTGTGGTGAGCTAGAAGAAGAGCACGTTGAACACGCGAAAGCGACACTTGCAGAAAGCAAGGCGAAAGTTCAGGCTCGTCGTAAAGAACAAGCACAAAAAGCTCGTGAAGAGGGTAAGGCGAAAGCGAAACCTGCGGCTAAAAAGCCTCAACAGCCTCGTCGTACTAATAAACCAAAAGTACAAAAACCAACTAAGCCTGTAGAAACGCGCGCTCTAAATGCTGATGAAATCACAGTAGGTAACGCAGTTAACGTGAACATGGGCAAAGGAAACATGGCAGCGACCATTGTTGAAATCAATAAGGATGATGTACGTGTTCAACTTGCTAACGGCCTACAAATGGTTGTGAAAGCGGAGCACTTGCGCGCATAAAGGAGATACTCCTACGCATGAATTGCCGTTCAAAAGTGACCCTGATTGCTGCTAGCTTATGGCTAGCAGCATCAGCTCAGGCTCTTGAAGCCAAACTACATAAAGATGACCTGCCGGTTCTTTCTCCTGAAGTTCAGCATGAAACAGCTAGCAAACGAGTCACCTCGCGATTTACCCGCTCTCATTATAAGCACTTCAGCCTCAATGATGATTTCTCTAAAGCGATATTTGAACGCTATGTAGAGTTGCTTGATTACAATAGAAATATTTTCACTCAAGCAGACATCGATTCATTTAAAAATTGGTCAGTCGAGCTTGATGATCAGCTTAAATCGGGCAACAACCAAATTGCTTTTGATGTTTACAACCTCTCAATGCAGAAGCGTTTCGATCGTTTTGCTTATGCGTTAACTCTACTCGATGAAGAGATCAAGTTTGATACCGATGACGAGATAGAGTTAGACCGCTCTGAGGCCGCATGGCCAAAAGACGAAGCAGAGCTCAACGAGTTGTGGCGCAAGCGTGTGAAATAT
Organism: Vibrio sp. 1069; assembly: GCF_033340555.1. Lineage (NCBI taxonomy): Bacteria > Pseudomonadati > Pseudomonadota > Gammaproteobacteria > Vibrionales > Vibrionaceae > Vibrio > Vibrio sp. 1069. Next base: position 704,234 of record NZ_JAWOWP010000001.1, on the reverse strand, counting down.
GACGCGTTAAATCTGAAACTGACTGGCAAAGAGTGGCCAGAGATTAAAGAAGTTTTAGAGAAGCGTTATAACAACGCGATGAAGCGCATCACACAGACCAACAATGAAGACGCATTTCAGTTGTATATGAATGCCTTCGCGCGACAGGTTGACCCTCATACAAGCTACCTTTCTCCACGTAATGCCGAGCAATTTCAATCGGAAATGAACCTTTCTCTAGAAGGCATCGGCGCCGTTTTGCAAATGACAGACGATTACACAGTAATTCGTTCACTTGTTGTTGGCGGTCCGGCATCAAAGAGTAAGCAACTTGGTGAAGGGGACCGAATCACTGGTGTTGGACAAGACGGTGAAGAAATTGTCGACGTGATCGGTTGGCGTCTGGATGATGTTGTTCAGTTAATCAAAGGCCCTAAAGGCACAAAGGTTAATCTACAGATCTTGCCAGAAGGTAACGATGCGAAGAGTTACATTGTCACAATTGTTCGTGACAAAGTTCGCTTAGAAGATCGTGCGGTTAAGTCAGAAATCATCGAAAAAGACGGTAAGAAGATTGGTATTTTAGAAGTACCAAGTTTCTACGTCGGCTTATCGAAAGACACCGATAAATTACTAGCTGAGTTGAAAACCAAAAACGTTGACGGCGTAATCGTTGATCTACGTAACAATGGTGGTGGTGCGCTAACAGAAGCGACGGCATTGACAGGTTTATTCATTAAAGAAGGTCCTGTAGTTCAAGTTCGTGACAGCTATGGCCGCATCAAGGTGAATGCCGATACCGATGGAAAAGTGAGTTATGATGGCCCATTGACGGTATTGATTAACCGCTACAGTGCTTCAGCATCTGAAATTTTTGCAGCGGCAATGCAAGATTATAATCGTGCAATCATCTTAGGTGAAAACTCTTTCGGTAAAGGTACAGTTCAGCAACATCGTTCACTGAATCATATTTACGATCTTTTCGATAAAGAGCTAGGTTATGTTCAGTACACGATTCAGAAGTTTTATCGTATTGACGGTGGAAGTACGCAAAATCGTGGTGTTGCACCAGATATTTCGTACCCAACGCCAATTGAGGCTTCTGAAACAGGTGAAAGTGTTGAAGACAATGCTTTACCTTGGGATCAGATTGATAAAGCACAATATCAAACGTTTCCAAGTAACGACGCCTTAGTTGAAAAACTTACTGCTCTTCATAACAAGCGTATTTCTGATGAAATGGAGTTCCGCTTTATCAATGAAGACATCGAGAAATATCGTAAAGAAAAAGACGATAATACTTTGTCTTTGAACGAAAAAGTTCGTAAAGCTGAATCGGATAAAGCGGAAGCACTTCGTTTACAACGCATCAATGAGCGTCAAGCTGCTTTAGGTAAGGAAGCATTCAAAACATTGGATGATATACCTAAAGATTATGAAGCGCCTGATGTTTATTTAGATGAGTCTGTCGCGATTATGGTTGATCTACTCAAGCAGAAAAATCAGTCATAATAACTGGCAATTCAAAGTAAAAAGAGTGAGTCTTTCAGGCTCACTCTTTTTTTATGTCTTTTCATCTTTGTTTGTATTGAGTATCAAGTAAGACATTCGCTTATTTTTTCCCAATAATTTACGTGATCTACATCTAAAATTTCGCGAAAGTGAAGACTACTGGCTAAGCTAAAAGAAAACGATAAGGATGCCGATATGAAGTGGTTCTTTATTTTACTTAGCTTTTGCTGCTTTAGTGTGGTTGGTGGAGAAAACACCAGAGAAGATGAATTAAGTCACTTTGACACGCCGTTTCTCATCGGAGACTGGTATTTAATGAACCCAAACCCCGAAGAGTCGGCTGAAAACTTTCGCGCGATCAAACTCTCATTAGGTTCGGACTACAGCTTTTCTATTGATATTCAAAAGAAAGACTATTCCGTTGACCATTGGGAAGGGCTGTATAACGCAAATGAAGACACCATCGTTCTTGGTTTAAACACCGACGAGCCTCAAATTTATGCCTATCGCAACAACCATAATACGCTTGATCTTAATGGTGTAACATTCACTAAGGGATTATCCAATTCACTTGCAGGTATTTGGTCTAGCTCTCACGTATCTGGCGACGGTCTTGTGGCAAACAACATTAATCAGATGGATTTGATACTTCAACCTGATTTCGTGTTCATGTTTAGGGTTTCGAACGAAGAAGGGGATGAGTCCATCAAACAAGGTGTGTTTTACACAGAAGATGAGTTTCTGGTTCTGTTGTATGAAAATGGCGAGCATGGAACCACGTATAAGCTCAACAAGAATGAGCTAACGATCGAAGATTCCAATGGTGATATGTACGCCGTACTCAATAGAGTTACGCCATGATGCCTTTAACATGCGCCAAATTACGCGTGCGTACGGTAAGTCATTAATGTTGTTTAAATGTTAATCAAAAAACGGAGCTAGAGCACTAAAAGCTCCGTTTTTTGATGGAAAGACTTGTATTCTGATACCACAACCCCTACATATAGCTTATATAGTGATACCAGAACTGCATTTTTGATCATGCAGTCTGGTATTTTTGTTGTTCGACATACAAGGATTTATGCTCATGTCTCAAGCTCCCCTGGCCAAATATCGTAAAGATTATAAAGAGCCATCTCATGCGATTACTGATATCGATCTTACTTTTGATCTATATGACAATGACACAATCGTTACGGCGGTATCAAAAGTTGCTCAAAAAGGCGATACAACAACGCTAGAACTCGATGGCGAAGGGCTTGAGCTACGCGCTGTAAAAGTAAATGGTGAGGATTGGGCTCATCACGAGGTGAAGGAGTCATCGCTGGTACTGACCGATCTTCCATCCGAGTTTGAACTTGAAATCGTCACCAAAATTGATCCTGAAGCGAATACAGCACTCGAAGGTTTGTACAAATCAGGCGGCGCATTTTGTACTCAGTGTGAGGCTGAGGGCTTCCGCCGTATCACGTACTATCTAGACCGTCCGGATGTTCTAGCAAAATACACAACAAAAGTGATCGCAGATAAAGCGGCTTACCCATATTTGCTGAGCAATGGTAACCGAATTGCAGAAGGTGATGCAGAGAACGGTCGTCATTGGGTTCAATGGCAGGATCCGCATCCAAAACCAGCTTACTTGTTCGCCCTTGTTGCAGGCGACTTTGATGTATTGCGTGACAAATATACAACGATGTCAGGTCGCAGTGTTGATTTAGAAATCTTTGTTGATAAAGGTAACTTAGATCGTGCAGGTCATGCGATGACATCTTTGATCAACTCGATGAAGTGGGATGAGGAACGCTTTGGCCTGGAATACGATCTGGATATTTATATGATCGTTGCTGTTGATTTCTTCAACATGGGTGCAATGGAAAACAAAGGCTTGAACATTTTTAACTCAAAATATGTTCTGGCGAACGATCAAACTGCGACAGATCGTGACTATTTAGGTATCGAAGCTGTGATCGGTCATGAGTACTTCCACAACTGGACTGGCAACCGTGTCACTTGTCGTGACTGGTTCCAACTAAGTCTAAAAGAAGGCTTAACCGTATTCCGTGACCAAGAATTCTCTTCTGACTTAGGTTCTCGTGCTGATAACCGTATTGATAACGTACGTATTATTCGTGGTCCTCAATTTGCGGAAGATGCAAGCCCAATGTCTCACCCGATTCGTCCTGACAAAGTCATTGAGATGAATAACTTCTACACGCTAACGGTGTATGAAAAGGGCAGCGAAGTTATTCGCATGTACCATACACTCCTTGGCGAAGAGGGCTTCCAAAAAGGAATGAAACTTTATTTTGAACGTCACGATGGTACCGCCGCGACGTGTGAAGACTTTGTTTCTGCAATGGAAGATGCCACCGGTGTTGATTTAAAACAGTTCCGTTTGTGGTACAGCCAATCGGGTACACCAACGCTACGCGTAAATAGCGAATACAACGCTGATGCAAAAACTTACGCACTAACGGTAGAGCAATTTACGGAGCCGACGCAAGACCAAGCAGAAAAACAAGCGCTGCATATTCCGTTCGATATCGAGTTGTATGATTCGAAAGGTCGAGTTATCCCACTGGTAATTAACGGTGAATCTGTTCATAACGTGCTGGATATTAAACAAGATAAGCAAACGTTCGTATTTGAAAATGTCGAAGAACAGCCAGTGCCATCTTTGTTGCGTGAATTCTCGGCACCAGTCAAATTAGAATACGATTACAGCGATGACGAGTTAGTCTTCTTGATGAAGCACGCAACGAACGATTTTGCTCGATGGGACGCTAGCCAAATGCTATTGGCTAAATACATTCGTCAGAATGTGAAAAACGTTCAAGCTGGACAAGAAGTATCGCTTTCTGAAGGTGTGATAGATGCTTTCCGCGGTGTGCTGTTGGATGAAACGCTTGAGCCAGCTTTCATTGCTCAAGTTTTCTCTATGCCTTCAATCAATGAGATTACTGGTTGGTACCAGCAAATTGATATCGATGCCGTAGACAAAGTGCTAAACAGCATTACAGTGTCACTTTCTAAAGAGTTAGAAGATGAGCTAAGTGCAACTTATCACACGCTTAAGCAAACAGAGTATACGATCGACCATGCTGCTATTGGTAAGCGTGCTTTACGTAACCGTTGCCTTCAGTACCTAGCACATACGGAAAAAGGTAATGATTTAGTCAACGCGCAGTACGCATCTGCAAATAACATGACAGATACGATTGCTGCGATGAGTGCTGCAAATAACGCTCAGCTCGAGTGTCGTGAAGCACTTATGGCTGATTATAGCGATAAATGGAAGCACGATGGTTTGGTTATGGATAAGTGGTTTGCACTTCAAGGTAGCAATCCTGCAGAGGATGCTCTTGAAAAAGTAAAAGCAACCATGAACCACGAAGCATTTAGTTTGAAAAATCCGAACCGTACGCGCAGCTTAATTGGCTCGTTCTTAAGTGCGAACCCTGTACGTTTCCATGATAAATCCGGTGTAGGTTACCAGTTTGCCGGTGAAATTCTTCGCCAACTAAATGATTCGAACCCACAAGTAGCTTCTCGAATGATTGATCCTTTGCTTAAGTTCCGTAAATACGATGAAGCTCGCCAAGCAATGATTCGTGCAGAACTTGAAAAGCTCAAAGCAATGGATAATCTTGCTAAAGATCTATTCGAAAAAGTGACTAAAGCACTAGACGAATAGTAAACAACACAATAGGGTGGTCATTTAGACCACCTTATTTGTTTATGTCACTTAGTTTTCACTTCATGAACTATTACTACTTCAATCTCAACATTTCATATCAAACGTTTTTATCTCATTATTCTGGTGCGGCAAGTGTTGTTCAAGTTGTCACACACAACGGTTTGCGTTTGCAGTTACCCGCCGCGAGATTTAGACCATTTCTTAGTCAATTGGGCGTTAGAGGCCAGTTTAGACTAACAACTGACCAAAATAATAAGTTTCTTAAGTTAGAAACTCTGTGATGTATTGTATTTGCAGAGAGTTAAATAGGAATCTTAGTCACAGAATCGGACATTTCACCTCTTACCACTACGATTAGTTGTTAAACATTTGTAATTATGCTTTTACAATGGGCACATGCATTACCTATGCTTAGTTTCTAAGGTAACAACCTAGCTACTAAGTCCCCCTACAAAACAACAATTCTAATGTGGAGTGTGAATATGACCGCGCGTGAAAATGTAGTGCCGGTTCTGCTTGAAAAGGTTTACCAACTGATTCAAGACAAACTCGAGCTTTCTCACCAAACGCTTGTAACTAAACTTGCTCAACACTTATTCAGTAACATTGCTGATGATGATCTAATTCAGCGAAACGAATCCGACCTTTATGGTGCTGTCGTTAGCCTTTGGCACCATATCAATGAAAAAAAACCAGAAGAGATTTCGGTTCGAGTATTTAACCCGACCGTAAGTCGTCAAGGCTGGCAATCCACACACACAATCGTAGAAATTGTTGTTCCAGATAGTCCATTCTTAGTGGACTCAGTCAAAATGGCTTTAGCACGTTTGGATCTTGTTTGTCACCTAATGTTGAATAACCCAACACAGATTCAGCGTGATAAAAAAGGCCAAGTTACAGACGTAAACGGTGAGGGTGGTGTTCTTCAATCACTTTTCCACATAGAGGTAGACCGCCTTACTAGTAAAGACGAGATGCAAGCGCTTAAAGAAGAGCTGTTAAGAATTCTATCTGATACTCGCTTAGTCGTTGATGACTGGAAGCAGATGGTTGATAAGCTTAAGTTTGTTACTGATGAACTTGAGAAAAATAAAGATCGTGTTTCTATCCAAACTGATCGTATGGATGAAACGATCGCATTTCTTCGTTGGCTAGAAGATCATAACTTTACCTTTATGGGTTATAAAGATTATGACTTAAAAGAGGTCAATGGTGATACCGAACTTGTTCCTGCTAAAGAAAAAGGACTAGGTCTGTTTGCTGATGACAAGCGCGTGCGTAGCGTCAAGCTCTCTGAATTATCAGATTCAGCGCGATTAGAAGCGAAAAAACCATACGCTCTGATCATCACCAAAGGTAACAAAGCATCTCGTATCCACCGTCCAGCTTATACTGATTACATCGGTATTAAGAAGTTTGATGAAAACGGTAAAGTAATAGGTGAGCATCGCTTTACTGGTTTATATACCTCCGCCGTTTACAACCAAGCGGTACAAAGTATTCCTTTGATCCGTGAAAAAGTTGACCGTATCCTTGAAGCAAGTGGATACCGTCACGGATCATACTCATACAAAGCATTGCACAATATCTTAGAAAACTACCCACGCGACGAGTTGCTTCAAGCTAATGAAGAAGAGCTGCTTGAGGTGGGAATGGGTGTTGTACAAATGCAAGATCGTGACTTGCTGCGTTTGTTTGTTCGTAAAGACCCATTTGGTCGTTTCTTCAGTTGCATGGTTTATGTCACTAAAGATCGTTACAACACAGAATTGCGTCGTCAAACTCAACGCATTCTTAAGCAGTACTTTGGTTGCGAGCAAGAGGTTGAATTTACAACGTACTTCTCAGAAAGCCCACTAGCGAGAACACATTACATTGTTCGTGTAGACAATAACAACATTGACGTAGACGTGAAAAAGATCGAGCAAAATCTAATGGAAGTTTCTACCTCTTGGGATGACAGACTAAAAGAATCCATCATTGCTAACTTTGGTGAAAGCAAAGGCCTTCCTCTTTCAAAAGAATATATGAGTGCGTTCCCTCGCTCATACAAAGAGGACATGATGCCAGGTTCTGCGGTTGCAGATATCGAGCGCTTAGAAGCGTTAAGTGATGATAATAAACTTGGTATGTTGTTCTACCGACCTCAAGAAGAGGGAGCAGATTCCAAAGCTGTCCGCTTAAAGTTATATCATCGCGATGAACCAATTCACCTTTCTGACGTAATGCCGATGTTGGAAAACCTTGGTTTGCGTGTGATTGGCGAATCGCCATATGAGATCGAGAAAAACAACGGTCAGACTTTCTGGATCCTTGACTTCTCTATGCTGCATAAGAGCGAGAAAACCGTTGACCTTCGTGAAGCTCGTGATCGTTTCCAACAAGCATTTGCTGCCATTTGGGCGGGTAATCTTGAAAGTGATGGTTTCAACCGATTGTTATTAGGTGCGTCTTTATCTGGCCGTGAGATTTCCATTCTTCGCGCTTACGCACGATACATGCGCCAAGTCGGCTTCCCATTCAGTCAGCAGTACATCGAAGACACGCTAAGCCACTACCCAGACTTAGCGACAGGTCTAGTCAAGCTGTTCACCAAGCGATTTGATCCGAAACACAAAGGCAGCGAGAAAGGCCAAAACGATCTAATTAAAAAGCTAACAGAGCAGTTGGATCGTGTAGAGAGCTTGGATGATGATCGTATTATTCGTCGTTATATTGAAATGATCATGGCGACGCTTCGTACCAACTACTACCAAGTAGACGAGAATAAGCAGCCTAAGCCTTGGTTATCTTTGAAAATGAAGCCAAGCGATATTCCTGAGATTCCGCAGCCTGTACCTGCATTCGAGATCTTTGTTTACGCACCAGATATTGAAGGTGTTCACCTTCGTGGTGGAAAAGTGGCTCGTGGTGGTTTGCGTTGGTCAGATCGTCAAGAAGACTTCCGTACGGAGATTCTTGGCTTAGTAAAAGCGCAACAGGTTAAGAACACTGTAATTGTACCAGTGGGTGCAAAAGGCGGCTTCGTTTGTAAACGCCAGCCATCTCTCACCACTCGTGATGAAATTTTTGCGGAAGGTCAGCGTTGTTACAAACGCTTTATCCGTGCACTGCTAGATGTGTCAGATAACATCATTGAAGGAGAGGTGGTACCACCACAAAACGTTGTTCGTCACGATGAAGATGACCCATATCTAGTAGTGGCTGCCGATAAAGGCACAGCAACCTTCTCAGATTTGGCAAACTCTGTTTCTGCAGAATACAACTTCTGGCTAGGTGACGCATTCGCTTCAGGTGGTTCAAACGGTTACGATCACAAAGCAATGGGAATCACCGCAAAAGGTGGTTGGGAATCTGTTAAACGTCACTTCCGTGAAATGGGCATCAACTGTCAGACCACTGATTTTACTGCAATCGGTGTAGGTGATATGGCAGGTGACGTGTTCGGTAACGGTATGCTGTTATCGAAGCATATTCGATTGCAAGCTGCGTTTAACCACATGCACATCTTTATTGATCCAAATCCAGATTCAGCCAGCAGCTGGGAAGAGCGTAACCGCTTGTTTAATTTGCCAAGATCAAGCTGGGAAGATTACAACAAAGACTTGATCTCTCAAGGTGGTGGCATCTTCTCTCGTCGATCAAAATCGATCCAGTTGACGCCAGAAATTCAGAAAATGTTAGGTACGAAGAAAGCATCTTTAGCGCCTAACGATCTGATAAAGATGATCTTGAAAATGAAAGTCGATCTTCTTTGGAACGGTGGTATCGGCACTTACGTTAAATCATCGACAGAAACTCATACAGATGTTGGTGACCGTGCTAACGACATGCTGCGCATTGACGGCCGTGACTTAAGAGCCAAAGTGGTTGGCGAAGGTGGTAACTTGGGTATGACTCAGCTTGGTCGTATCGAATACGCACTAACTGGCGGTCGAGTGAACACGGACTTCGTTGATAACGTAGGTGGCGTTGACTGTTCGGATAATGAAGTCAACATCAAGATCTTCCTCAATGGACTGGTTTCAAATGGCGATCTTACGGTTAAGCAACGTAACCAAATTCTAGAGTCTATGGAAGACGAAGTGGGTGAAATTGTCTTGGATGATGCTTACCGTCAGTCGGAGTCGATCTCTGTTACTGAACAGCAAGGTGTTGGCATTGTTAAGGAGCAAATTCGATTCATCCACACTATGGAGAAAGCAGGGTACTTGGACCGTGCTCTCGAATACATTCCTGATGATGAAACGCTAATCGAGCGTGAAAAACAGGGACTAGGTCTGACTCGCCCTGAGCTATCAGTGTTAGTTGCCTACGGTAAAATGGTACTTAAACAGCAACTTGTTACGGATGAAATCGCAAATGATGAATTCCATGCAAAACAACTTGTTGAATATTTCCCAAGTGCGTTACGACGTAACTATAAAGATCAAATGGTTAATCACCCACTGCGAGCTGAAATTATCGCTACAGCATTGGCTAACCAGATGGTTAATGAAATGGGCTGTAACTTCGTTACTCGTTTGCAAGAAGAAACTGGTGCAAGTGTTGTCGATATTGCCAATGCTTACAGTGCGGCTAGAGAAATCTTTGATTTAGAAGCAATCCTCAAACAAACTCGCAAACTTGATAACGTTGCGACAGCGCAAGCTCAATACGAAATTATGTTTTACGTGCGCCGAGCACTGCGTCGAATTGCGCGCTGGTTGCTTCGTAACCGTAGCGGCAAATGCACGGTCGGTGAGTTGATTGCTATCTACAAGCAAGATGTCAATGTTATCACTGAAACCCTAGACACTATGTTAGTTGAGTCTGAAGTTGAAGAACACAATGAGTTGGCTCAAGGTTGGATAGAGAAAGGGGTTGAAGAGAAACTCGCTCACCAAGTTGCCCGCTTATCAAGCTTACAATCTGCACTGGATATTTCATCAGTAGCAAGTGAAACAGGTAAAACGGTTGAGCAAGCATCGAAACTCTACTTTAACTTGGGTGACCGTTTATCGTTGCATTGGTTCTTGAAGCAAATTAATAGCCAAGCCGTTGATAACAACTGGCAAGCACTTGCAAGAGCTGCATTCCGTGAAGATCTGGACTGGCAACAACGTCAACTTACCGCTCAGGTACTGACTTGTGGCTGCTCAACCGAAGAGCTTGACGTGATGGCTGCGTTAGAAGATTGGATTGAAACTAACGAGCAATCGTTGAACCGCTGGGAGAGTATCTTAAACGAGTTCAAAGTTGGCTCAGTACACGAATTTGCTAAGTTCTCTGTAGCACTTCGAGAGCTAGTACTTTTAAACCTCAACTGCTCATCGAAAGAGTAGTGGAATAATCAAGTCATAAGTAAAAGCCTCGTTATTTAACGGGGCTTTTTATTATCTATTATTCACATTTGGAACGAAAATAGTTACATTGTCACATTGAGTTGAAATTAAAACAGAGTGAAATCGATTGCTTTTAAGCGGTTAGTTACGATTTTTATAGCAGAAACTTGATTGTAATTGTTTGTTTTATATTTGAAAATCTTATAAAGATATAGGTTTTTACTTATTACGTTCATTTTCATTGAATTACGATGAAAAACGGTAAATAATATTGTCCCGTTTATACGGGGCTTTTTTCTTTCGGAGGCACAATGCTTTACCGTCTAGCCAGAACTGGCTTTTTCCAACTCGATGCCGAGAAGGCACATGATCTTGCAATCAAGAACTTCCAACGCTTTAACGGCACACCACTTGATCTCTTTTACCGCCAACAGTTACCAACTCGTCCAGTTGAGTGTATGGGTCTAACATTCCGTAACCCTGTTGGTCTTGCGGCTGGTTTAGATAAAAACGGCGAATGTATTGAAGCATTTGATGCCATGGGCTTTGGCTTTGTCGAAGTCGGCACTGTAACGCCACGACCACAACCAGGTAATGATAAACCACGCTTATTCCGTTTAGTGGAAGCAGAAGGGATCATCAACCGCATGGGCTTTAATAACCTAGGCGTTGATAATTTGATCGAGAATGTTAAACGAGCAAAATTCAATTGTGTTCTCGGAATTAATATCGGTAAAAATAAAGATACGCCAATTGAGAAAGGGGCAGAGGACTACCTGATTTGTATGGAAAAAGTGTATGAGTATGCTGGCTATATTGCAGTAAACATCTCATCGCCAAACACTCCAGGCCTTCGTTCACTTCAATATGGTGAAGCGCTTGATGAACTGCTTTCCGAATTAAAGGCGAAACAAGCGGAGTTATCAGAGAAGTACAACAAGTACGTCCCGTTAGCATTAAAGATTGCGCCAGATTTAAGTGACGATGAAATCTGCCAAATTTGCGATTCTTTATTGAAAAACAATATAGATGGTGTGATCGCGACTAACACAACTTTGGATCGCACGATCGTAGAAGGGATGAAACACGCCAATGAGGCAGGTGGCTTGAGTGGTCGCCCTGTGCAATCACGCTCTACGGAGGTCGTACGTAAGCTTCATGAAGAGCTTGGAGACAAACTTCCAATTATCGGTGTTGGTGGTGTAGATTCCTATGTTGCAGCCAAAGAAAAGATCATGGCAGGCGCTAAACTTGTTCAAGTCTACACTGGCTTTATTTACCACGGCCCAGGTCTCGTACGTGATATTGTTAAAAATCTTTAACATATACATCAAAAACTACTGAAAAATCAGTACCTGTTACATAAAAAAGAGGACTTTGTTTCCTCTTTTTTTTTATCCGTTCGTTTGTAGAATTTAAAAATCACGAGTAGGTAATTAAGCGTCTTACCTCTTTACCACTGATTTAACTAGTCAAGAGAGAACGGAATAATGCTTAAACCCAGCGACAAATGGAATTGGTATTTTGACGAGCAAAAAGCTTGCTTAATGCTGGATCTGGGGGAGGAAATGATTTTCCAAACCAATCTATCCCGAAAATTGTTGGTTAACTGTGCCTTCTCAAACAGTGAATTTACCGTTGATGACGCCAGCGCATTTCAAACGTTTAATGAGCGCATTCGCTGTCTCGATATCAGTGAATATCGCCAAGCTGAATTAACACTGTATTGTGTTGCTGCAAAGCGTTTTCATAAACCTGTACAGCCTAAGAGCTGGTTCTTCGATGCACAGACCTCTGATTATGAACCTCAAGAAGGGGACATGGTCTTTCTCACAAATCAATATTCTGATGGTATGTTCATCGTTCTAGAACCAGGCGAAACATCGAGCTTATGTGCTTATGTTAACCAAGAAGCCTTTGTTCTTGATGGCAATAAGGCGCTTCAATTTGGGCAGCCGATTAAAGTAATGCATGATCGCATGGCTTGTGCAAACCACCTCTTTGCAATGACCCCTATGGCAATGGTGGGTTAAAGCGGTTTAATTTTTCTTTATTTCGTTCCTTTGTTTGCCTTAATCGACCTTATTGGGTCGATTTTTTTTGTCCTTTCCTCAGACACTCCAATCCGAAAGACCATGAAACTGTTTGTTTTCTATGCATGCAAACATGAAGCTGGTCACTTTTATTTTACTTATTTCAATTTGATTACTCCTTTAATTAGGCAACCTAGCGCCTAAAACAACCCTATTTATTCCCCTATAAAGGGTATTTGTAAGTAACTTACATCAACCAATCCCGACTGGTATATACCAAAATGCATGTAAATAAGTATTCACTTCTTCTAAAGGAAACAAAATACGTTCATGAATGAAAAACATTCAAACTAAAGATGTTGAAAGTTTTAGATCATTTGAGTGGTGATGATTTGAACTAACGGGTGGGAAAATACCTTTAAAAACGAGGCATTGATCGTAAAGTCAGGTATAATTGAAGCCATTTTTTATCAGCGAAAGAACACTATGAATCAATATCTCGCGGTAACTTCAAATGGCATGGAAAATTTGCTTGTTGAAGAACTGACTAAACTAGGCATTGAAAATGCGAAACCAGTACAGGCAGGCGTAAAATTTAAAGCGACAAACGAACAGGTTTATCGCTGTTGTTTGTGGAGCCGTTTAGCGTCTCGATTTGTACGTGTTTTATCTGAGTTCACGTGTAACAACGACATGGACTTGTATCTATCCACTTCCACTATTAACTGGGTTAACCAATTTCATAGCTCTAAACGCTTTGTTGTGGACTTTAACGGCACAAACCGTGAGATTAGAAATAGCCAATACGGAGCTATGAAGGTCAAAGATGGCATCGTAGATTGCTTTGAGAATAAAGGCTTGCCACGTCCTAATATCAGCAAAGAACGCCCAGATATTCGTATTCACGTTCGTTTGCATAAAGATAAAGCGTTGCTTGGGGTAGACATGGTAGGTAGTGGTCTTCATCAGCGTGGTTATCGACCAGAATCGGGTCGTGCGCCATTACGTGAAACGCTTGCTTCTGCGATTATCATGCGTTGTGGCTGGGATGGGCATCAACCATTACTCGATCCAATGTGTGGTTCTGGTACTTTGCTTATTGAAGCGGCGATGATGGCAGCCAACATGGCACCTGGCGTTAAGCGCAAACAATGGGGCTTCGAAGTTTTGGAAGATTTTGAACCGGAGACCTGGGCTGAGATTAAATCAGAGGCTAATGTTCAAGCTAGACGAGGTGTCAAGAAAGTTGACGCTAAGTTTTTTGGATTCGATAACGACCCCAAAGTATTAAAAGTTGCTCAAGAAAACGCCCGCAGAGCAGGTGTTGAAGAGTTGATTGAGTTTGCGCAAGGTGATGCTGCAACTATTACTCGTCCCGCAGGATTTGAACACGGTGTTATCGTTTCAAACCCACCTTACGGTGAGCGTCTAGGAACTGAGCCGGGGCTGATTGCGCTCTATACCGCATTCGGTGGACAGCTAAAATCTGAGTTTGGCGGATGTAAAGCATCTATCTTCTCTAGCTCAGACGAGCTCTTGAGTTGCCTTCGTATGCGCGCTGATAAACAGTTTAAATTGAACAATGGTGCGTTACCGTGTCACCAAAAGAACTACAGCATTGCCGAGCGCAGCGCTGATGAAGTTAAAGGTGCAGATACTAACGTTCAAATCGCACCAGACTTCTCAAACCGTTTGAAGAAAAACATTGGCAAGATTGGCAAGTGGGCGCGTAAAGAGAAACTAGACTGCTACCGTATCTACGATGCAGACCTTCCAGAATATAACGTAGCGATCGACGTGTACGGCGATCAAATTGTGATTCAAGAGTACGCAGCACCTAAGAACATCCCTGAAGAAAAAGCCAAGCGTCGTCTAACGGACATTATCCGTGCGACGATTCAGGTGACAGGTGTCGAAGCGAACAAAGTTGTACTGAAAGTTCGTGAGAAGCAGAAAGGTCGAAGCCAGTACCAAAAATTAGGTCAGGTATCAGAGACGCTCGAAGTAAACGAGTACGGTGTGAAGCTGATCGTGAACCTTCATGACTACCTAGACACAGGCCTGTTCTTGGATCATAAGATCACTCGTCGTCGTCTTGGCGAAATGGCACAGGGTAAAGATTTCCTTAACTTGTTTGCTTACACTGGTAGTGCAACGGTGCACGCTGCAGTTGGTGGTGCGCGTTCCACTACAACTGTCGATATGTCAAACACCTACTTGAACTGGGCGAAAGACAATATGCAGCTTAATGGCTGTGTAGGGCGCCAACATAAATATGAACAAGCGGACTGTTTGCAATGGCTAGAAAACGCAAAAGGTGAGTACGACTTGATCTTTATTGACCCACCTACGTTCTCTAACTCTAAGCGTATGGAAACATCATTCGATGTACAACGTGACCACATTAAGCTAATGAAGAACCTCAAACGTTTACTGAGAAGTGAAGGCACAATCGTATTTTCAAATAACAAACGTCACTTCAAGATGGATGAAGAATCACTCGCTGAATTGGGTTTGAAGGCTCAGAATATTTCTTCTCAAACGTTACCATTAGATTTTTCGCGTAATAAACAGATTCATAACTGTTGGCTAGTAACGCACGCGTAGTATAAACAAAAGGATTAATACGTGCTGATATTGTATAGCACGGAGGGATGCCATCTTTGTGAGATGGCATTTGCTCTAGTAGACCAAGTCGGTTTGGCCGAGCAAACAGATATCATTGATATTGCGTTCGATGATGTACTATTTTCTCGTTACGGCGTCACAATACCCGTATTAAAATATCAAGATTCTGAGTTGAACTGGCCGTTTGACTTAGAACAACTCACACATTGGTTGGATAATAATGGCATTACTTACCATTCATAACGCACAACTTGCATTTGGTGACCACCCATTGCTAGACAAAGCGGAGTTCGCTCTTCAAGAAAACGAACGCGTTTGTTTAGTTGGTCGTAACGGAGCAGGTAAGTCCACGTTAATGAAAGTGCTTGCCGGCGACATTTTGTTGGATGATGGCAAGATTCAAATAACTCAAGACGTAGTAGTTTCTCGGCTTGAACAAGATCCACCGCGCAATCAAGAGGGTACGGTTTACGAATACGTATCTGGCGGTTTGGCTGAAATCGGCGAACAATTGAAGATCTATCACGATCTTCTCGATCTTGTTGCTCAAGACCCAAGTGAGAAGAACATTAACCGTTTGGCGAAAGTTCAAGAGCAACTTGATCATTCTAACGCTTGGCGCTTTGATGACCGTGTTAAGAACGTACTTGGCGCTTTAAAACTAAGCCCAGAAACCAAACTGACCGATCTATCCGGTGGCTGGCAACGTAAAGCTGCTTTAGCTCGTGCGCTGGTTTGTGATCCTGATGTATTGCTTCTTGATGAACCAACAAACCATCTCGATGTGACAACGATCGAATGGTTAGAGAACTTCTTAAAAGACTTCAAAGGCTCGATCATCTTTATTTCTCACGACCGTGCATTCATCAAGTCGATGGCGACACGCATCGTTGACTTAGATCGCGGTCAATTAGCTTCTTTCCCTGGTAATTACGAACAGTATTTGAATGACAAAGAAGAAATGCTTCGCGTCGAAGAAATGCAAAATGCTGAGTTCGATAAGAAACTAGCTCAGGAAGAAGTGTGGATTCGTCAAGGCATTAAAGCACGTCGTACTCGTAATGAAGGCCGTGTTCGAGCCCTTAAAAAACTTCGTGAAGAGCGTCGTGACCGTCGTGAAGTTCAAGGTAAAGTTAACCTAAACATCGATGATGCTTCTCGTTCAGGTAAGATTGTATTTGAAGCAGAAAATGTATCTTTTGCTTACGAAGGCAAGACAATTGTCGACGACTTTAGCTTTAACATCATGCGTGGTGACCGTATTGCACTTATCGGACCAAATGGCTGCGGTAAGAGTACGGTACTTAAATTGCTACTAGGGCAATTGGAAGCGCAGTCTGGTCGTTTACACTGCGGAACAAAATTAGAAGTCGCGTACTTTGATCAGTACCGAGAGATTTTGGATCCAGAAAAGACAGTGATCGATAACTTAGCGGATGGGAAACAAGAAGTAATGGTTGGGGGACGTCAGCGTCATGCGCTGAGTTATCTTCAAGACTTCTTATTTGCACCTAAGCGCGCCAGAACCCCGGTTAAGGCACTTTCTGGTGGTGAGAAAAACCGATTATTGCTAGCCCGTATCTTGTTGAAACCAAACAACTTACTTATTCTTGATGAACCAACTAACGATTTGGATATCGAAACGTTGGAACTTTTAGAAGAAATGCTTGCCAATTATCAGGGTACATTATTGTTAGTGAGTCACGACCGTGAGTTCGTAGACAACACAGTAACAACCAGCTGGATTTTTGAGGGTAACGGTATAATCGAAGAGTTCGTTGGTGGTTATCATGATGCTAAACAGCAGCGTGACCAAGTTCTTGCTTCGCGCAGTCAGGTTGAAAAACCAACGAAGAAAGAGAAAGTGGTTGAGGAAACTCCCAAAACTACGCAACCTAAGAACAATTCGAAGAAGTTATCGTATAAGCTGCAAAGAGAATTAGAGGCTCTACCAGCTAAACTTGAACAATTAGAGTCGGATATCGAGAGCCTTCAGGAGCAAGTGAACGATCCAGAGTTCTTTGCTAAACCTGTAGAGCAAACTCAGCCGGTATTGGAACAGCTTGCTGCACTAGAGCAGGAGTTGGAAATCGCATTCGAGAGATGGGAAGAACTCGAAGCAATGCAACAGGATAGTTAAGAATTCAATGAATTGTAGTAATAAATTCAAATTGACCGCCATTGCAATGATGGTTGGTACCACAATGAACGCACAGGCGGCATTGTATCAAGTTGTTGAGGTTTCACCTCAGGATCATGGTTCAAACGGTGACTACCAAACGGCTTACGGGGTTGCAATTCAACAGGGCGATGCAGGTACAGATCCTTCAACAGGTTCACCTTTCGCTTTAGGCTGCTTTGATGCAGCAGCAAACTGCACGCCAGAGCAGTTTAAACTTGCAATGGAAACTCGCACTACACCGATTTCAGCGACACAAGCCGTGGATGGGAACAGCTATCGTGAAGAAATCCCATTCGGATTAGACGCTGGCTTTTATTACATCCAAGAACTCAAAGACTTTGAGCGTTACTGTTACAACCAGCTTCGTTATTCCACCTGTGACTCTTGGGCTTCAGTAAACTGGACGCCATGGAATAAAGAACGTAGTAAAGACTTTACTTCTAATGCGTTAGCGTTCATAGAAGAAGATTCTACTGCTTATAAAAATGAATATAACAATGTTATCAACCAGCTTACCGAGGGTGGTGCAGCTGTCGGTAATCAGAGTAAAGTTAGCACAGAAAATACTTCTACATTAGAAACACGAAATACCGTAGTTGCACCAGTAGAGCCAAATATTCTTACTGGCGATAGTGACGCAAGTGTTGTGCAAAGCCATGCTTGGAGCACAGACGGCATTTTTACTGTTGGCAGTGTTTCTCGAACAGCAAGCAATACCAATGGATCTCACCACACATCAAAAGCAGCGATTTGGGATCAAAGCGGAACCGTCAGTGAATTGGCTTGGCCTAGTGGCACATCTAAAGATGGAGAAAGGTTAGCTCAAGGGAGCATGCGTGACCTTGTCACTGATGGAACAACGGTCTATGGCGTAGGTTACAACACTTACAGTGATGATAACTACCTGAATGCGACTGTTTTTGTCGGAACTCTAGAAGCCGAAGGTAGCGTTGAAAACGCAACTTGGAAAAATAAAGTTGTTGTAGGAGCTAGACAGCGCGAAGGTGATGATACGGTTCATACAAACTCACGCTTAACCGACGTTAACTCTAATTTTGTTGCTATTGGTGAAGCGAAACGTTCGGGCGGATACTTAATGCCAACGGGCTCTGCTCCGAATCGTCTCTTTATCGTAGATGATGTTCGTAAGGATTCTATTGGCGCTTTTTACCCAACTACTGGCATTTTCTTTAGCGGTGCGGGTGGTAAGATGGGCGGTATCAACTCTTACAATGAAATCGTCGGGCAACTTGATGCGGAAACGACTCGTGAAGACGATGGCAAGCCACGTCGTAAGCGCGGTTTTATCTATCCATATAGCCTAGGTGGCGAGACTAGTGAACGTGCTGCAACATTGTTTAATGGAAAAGCTTGGTTCCTAGACAGTTTGACTAATGGCGGTGATTACTCTGAACAAAACAATCAGTTCCGTATTATCGACGCAACTGATATCAATGATGCAGGTGTGATCTCTGGTACTGCTATGAAATGTGCAGGTGGTTATAGCACAACAGCAAACAATGCGACATGTAGCTCTGAAGAGCAAATTGTAGCAGTCAAACTAGTACCTATTGCTGACGCAACTAAGGACGACATCGTATCTCGAAGCATTGACTCAACGACGACAGAGCGTCAAGGTGCAGGCCTTGGTTGGTTAGCTTTGACCATGCTTGGATTGTTTGGGTTCCGTAGAAAATAGTTAAAAATCGTCAGTAATTTTTAAATCAAGCAGAGGCTCACACATTTGAGTCTCTGCTTTTTTATGCCTTGAGAAATTGCCTACTTTGATCGATTCTTATAAGTGGAGTCATAAAAACTCCATCAAAGTTTCACAATAACAGCTGTACGTTAGTAAATGGACCTGTATGAGGAATTAACTATGAAGAGACAAAAGCGTGATCGCCTAGAACGAGCTCAATCTCAAGGCTACAAAGCTGGGTTGAATGGAAGGTCTCAAGAGGCTTGCCCATATCAACAAGTTGATGCTCGGTCGTATTGGTTAGGTGGTTGGCGTGATGCCAGAGATGAAAGACAATCTGGTCTCTACAAATAAACTCTCCACATACAAAAAGAAGGATTCGAAAGGGCTCTACGGAGCCTTTTCTACATTATAGGGACATAGGGAAGTAGGTTAACACTCGATAACAAAAAGGCTCCTAAATAGGAGCCTTAATAAATCGATTAAAATCGTGATTAGAAGCTTGAAGTATCTTGGAACAAGCCAACTTTCAAATCTTTTGCTACGTAGATTTCTTTGCCGTCCACACATACACGACCGTCAGCCAAACCCATCACAAGCTTACGGTTTACAACGCGTTTCATGTGGATTTCGTACGTCACTTTTTTCGCTGTTGGTAGGATCTGACCTGTAAACTTCACTTCGCCAACACCCAGAGCACGACCTTTTCCTTTGCCACCAACCCAGCCAAGGAAGAAACCAACAAGTTGCCACATCGCATCAAGGCCAAGACAACCCGGCATTACAGGGTCGCCAGGGAAGTGGCAGTCAAAGAACCACAAATCTGGAGTAATATCCAATTCCGCCAAGATCAAACCTTTACCAAAATCGCCTTCAGTCTCAGACATTTTAGTAACACGATCCATCATTAGCATGTTTGGCGCAGGAAGCTGAGGGTAACCAGGCCCAAACAGTTCGCCTTGGCTAGAAGCAAGTAGATCGTCACGGTTATAAGAATCACGTTTGTTTTGCATTATCAATTACTCCAATTTTTGATAGCTGCATCTTAGTGAACACGTGTACGCTAAACAACTCCGATCAGTACTAGACAAACCAGTTTTTGATGCGCTGCACAATTCCTTCTGGATGCTCATGTCTTTCAAAGTTTTCAATACGTTCCGCTATTTTGCCAATAATGCTATCGTCTTCACCTCTAAAAGGTTTATTCATTACAATCGGAATAGCTTCATCTACGGTAGAAACGGACCAAATATGGAACTCACCATTTTTAATGCTTTCTATTACATCTTTATGTAATGCAAGGTGTTTAAGGTTTGATTTTGGCATCACAACACCTTGATTTCCTGTAAAACCTTGATGTTTACAAACCTGATAAAAGCCTTCAATTTTTTCGTTCAAGCCACCGACGGCTTGCACTCGACCAAACTGATCAACAGCTCCTGTAACAGCAACTTGTTGATTAATTGGAGATTCAGATAAAGCACTCACCAAGCAACAAAGTTCTGCAAGAGATGCGCTGTCACCATCAACTTCACTATAAGACTGTTCAAATACGATGGAGGCAGAGTAAGGCAGTGGTTCATCCAGTTTCAGAGCAGAGCTCAAGAAAGCTTGCATGATCATCATGCCTTTTGCATGTAGATTGCCTCCAAGCTCAGCTTTGCGCTCAACATCGGAAACATCGCCATCACCAAAATGAATTACACAAGATATTCGTGCAGGCTCACCATAGCTGACAGGGTGCCCAGCCATATCAATAACGGTTAGGCCATTGATTTGACCAACTTGTTCCCCAGTTGTCTCAATGATGACTTGTCCATCTAAAATATCGTACACGGCACGCTGAGGAAGGTAAGATTCTCGGTAATACTTGTCGTCAATCGCTTTATCTAACGACTTGTAATCTAATGCGTGGCCATCACTGAACTGGCTGGCAAGCGTTAGAAGTTGAGAGTGCCACATTACTCCTAAAGGCAGATAATGTTGGTCTTCAGTAAATCTCATACCGGCCAGCAACAATCTTCTAAAACCACATTCAGTTAAGTGAGGCAGTTGATATTGAGAACAAATCCAGTTCACTAAACCAAAGTAATCTGTCAAATTCTGCTCTGACAGATGAATATCTTCTTCAACTTCCGTATACATGGCAAAGCCAGAACAGAAGTCGTCATCGATGTATTCTAGCTCTGCTAACTGACTTCTTTCTCCTGTTACAATCAGTTTTACATCATAAGCTTTAGCTTGCGGTACTGAAGTAGGTAAACGAGTAGGGCTTAGGTTCAGTGGCTCGATAAGGTTTTGTTGAATTGCAGACTTTATATTTGGCCAAAGTCCTGGGTTAGCCAAAATTAGATTAGCCGGTACAATTAAGTAACCGCTATCTGCCTGTGAAATTAAGCCAGGTTGGAAGGCAATATCACCACTTAAATCGACACTGTAACGGTCAAATAAGCGTTTGGCATCAAGTGATTCCGACAAAACAATCGCAGCGTTAGACTGGCTCTGAAGAGCTTTACTGATGAACTCTCTATAGACAGAATTATCTACGCAGTTAATGAGTAGTACTCGCGTCAATCCAGAAATTTTTGAAAAACGAGATATCGTTGCCGACATTCTCGGTTGGAGCTCAGTAAAAGACTTCTTTGGTAACGAAGGTGCAGACTTTAAAAGTGCTTCGTACTGCTCAAGTGAAGGTGTTACGTCTTGCCAATTAAGTTGGTTCATTAAAATTCATCGTAATTCAATCTTGCCGACATTATAACGAAACGGACTATAACACCCTAGCACCAATTTGGTTTGCTCATGGCATTCAATTCTCAATGAACAATACTTAGACAAATGAGTGATCAACATCGATACTTCTAAGAGTTTTATTTGCCCAAGTAAACCATCTGGGTTACGCTGTCACTAGGTTATGTTTATGGGTCGGAACAAATGAAATATCAGCAGCTTGAGAATCTAGAATGTGGGTGGAAATGGAAGTATCTCATCAAAAAATGGAAAGATGGTGAAGCGATTACCCGACATATTGATACAAGCGAAGCAGATGCAGCGGTCGCAGAACTAAAACGCCTTGAACACGAGCCTACACTTGTCTTGGCTTGGATAGAAAACCACATGTCAGAAGAGTTAGATAATAAACTCAAGCAGGCTATCCGAGCGAAACGGAAACGTCACTTCAATGCAGAGCAAGTCCATACAAAGAAGAAATCCATTGATTTAGATTACCGAGTTTGGGAAAAGCTTTCTAGTAGAGCGAATGAACTTGGTTGTACGTTATCTGACGCAATTGAATATTTGCTTTCCGAAGCGTCGAGAAGTGAAAAAGCGAGTCAAAAAGTTACCTCAATTAAAGAGGATTTGAGTAAATTGCTATCTAGCTAGGATAGGGAGTGCCAAATGTTATATGTAATCTTAATTGCAGCCATCGTGATCTTTTGGTTGATCGCAGTCGATAGGCCGGTGTTAAAAGTAAAGTTCGATAATGGCCATATTAGTAACGTAAAAGGGCATCTACCTCCTTCTTTCAAACACAACTTACAGGATATTAGTGAGTATAACCCGTTTACTGGTGAAATGAAGGTGTATAGCCAACGAACAGGAATGCGCTTAAGCTTTTCCAAAGGCATTCCCAAAAAAGTTCAACAGAGGATTCGTAACGTTTTTCCGCACCAGGGCTTCAAAGCAAACAAAGGCAAGAAGCGCGCTTAATTACATATCAGTTACTTCATCATGTTAAATGGGACGCAATGTGGCGTCCCATTTTCGTATCTACAGAAAAATTACTTATCATTGAACAATCAACAACATAAACGGACCAAAACGATGAGATACGTTGTAACTTTAATGATATTGATCTTTGCAAGTAATTCAGTTTTTGCTGACGATTCAGAAACGAACCTGTTGGCTAAAAAGATTAAGACTAAGCTTCAAAAGAAAGTAGACAATAAGTTTGATGGCTATCAAGGTTATTGTGACGTCATGATAGAAATGGAGCACAAAAGTAAAAACGCAGTAATAAAAAGAGTAACCAGTAGTGGTGACCAAAAAGTGTGTAGGTACGTTAAGTCCAACTTGAAGAAAGGAAAACGCTATCGTTACAAATATCCCGAAAAGTACATTCGCCTCCATATAACCACAGGCTTATAAATGTTTCAGAACGCCTTGATTAAGAGCGAGTGAACTGAGCTCGTGATTTTTGGCAGATTTCGTTGCGGAGCGATTAGAGCGTTTAGCTGATTTTTGCTGTTGTACGAGGCGAGTATGAAAGGCTTTTTTGTTTGGTAGTGCTTAAGTTAGTAATCGTGATGCCATTGAATGGCAAATTCAGTGAGTTGGCCATCATCACCATACATAGATTGATTCAGGTGCTTACAGAAGAACACGCCAGTAAGTCGAGGACTAAGCGCGCATCAATTTTCAATAAGAGATTTGATTTGCTTCGTAAGCATAACCACAAATTATTGTCTTTGATTAGTGATTAAGCACCTTTAATCAAAGTGGGTAACTCTCTTCTTTTCAAATTGGAGTCTCAGATCTAGTCTGAACTAATACAAAAATTCTGATGAATTAATCTTCAAATACATCGAGTAGATTTGTATCGAACGAAAGTCCCTTTAAATTGTGCTCTTCACATAACGATATGAGTTTGTCATCACAATAAATTGACGTACAACCTTCACCTTTTGATTTAAAGACATATTTATTTGAAAGATCGCTTTCTATAAATGCCAGTTTCTCTAATAATCCTTGTTCTCCGTCAATGTCTTCAAATTTGATTTTCTGCTTGTCTTCTTCTCCAAAGGACATCACGTTGAACACGGTAAAACTTTCATCATCGATTGTAATCGGTAAGAACTCACCGTCAGAATCAATTACATCTCGTACTACCTGATATGCATTTTCTCTCAAGACAAGAAATGTTCTCCATTTAGATATGTCTGGGATTGCTTCAGCAGATTTAAAGTGTTGAGTAAATGTTGCATATTCATTTACCCAAACATCTCTCAAGCTGGTTGAATCAACAGGGGCTCTTCGAAGTCGTCTTAACAACTTAAAGTCATCTGAATCGAGAGCTCGCTTATAAGGGTCATGCTCTAAGACCTTAAATTCTCGAGGTTTACTTTTTAATTTGTATACAGTCATACAGTAGGTTTCCAGTTAGCATCTTTCTTCTCCAGAATTTTCTCAGGATGAGAACTATCTTGTATTTGCTTTTTCAGCAGTTAAGCAGTTAAGCAGTTCAGCAGTGTGGACTTAAATACATTCTCACTATGCCTAATTCTAACATTTGTAATTTTGCATCAATCATCGCAGTTACCTTACCGTTTCTCATCACAATCTGATGTGCTGCGTGATTTGGGCTAGGATGAGGTTCTGCTACGGCATAAAGTATGCGAGACAAGTGCCGGTAGCTTATTCCAAGAATGGATGTGGCTTCTCGGCACTTTAACTTATTGTTTAACACACCTTGGATACTGGAGAAACGTTGCAATTCATGGTAGTTCATCGTAACTAACTTCCTAGATACCTCCAAGCAAACATAGGACAGATTCACTTGGAAATACTAGGACATTATCGCTTTGGGCTTACACTATTAGTGCGCATTATGTATATTATGTTAAATTAAATATTGCTGTACGCTAAATGCTGTCTGAGTATGCTCCTATTCCCCTGCAGATTTTAAATTTAAGGGCCTTACTGTAAGTATTAAACATAATGGTTATTTACCATAAAATACTTAATATAGATCTTAATAATCTATCGATTGTTAAGATCTATATTAACGCCTTTTTGCTTATTGAAATGACTGTATAGCTTCAAAGATATCTTGTCTTCTAACTGGCTTGGAAATGAATCCGTCCATACCGGCATCCAGGCATTTATCTCTATCGCTTTCTAGCGCATGTGCAGTTAACGCTATAATTGGGGTCCTGAGACCTTTATCTCGAATAAGTCTTGTTGCGGTAATTCCATCCATCACTGGCATCGAGACATCCATGAGAATCAAATCGATTAAATCCTCATTCTCTTCTAAAAATGTTAATGCCTCTGCTCCATGGCTTGCGATATGAACATTATGGCCAAGCTTATTTAAGATAAGCTTTATTACGAACTGATTCGACTCGGTATCTTCTACGACGAGAAGTTCCATTGCTTTTGTCGGTTGATTGGTTTCGATTCTAACTGGACGATTTTGATTACAACGAGTCAAAACTGGAATCGAAATCGTAAAGGTTGAACCAACATGCTCATCACTTTTAACGGCAATCTTGCCACGCATCATTTCAACTAAATGCTTGGTTATTGCGAGTCCCAGTCCTGTACCACCAAAGCGTCTCGTGATGGAACGGTCTCCTTGATGAAATGCCGTAAACAAGTGCTCTTGCTTTGCTTTAGATATACCAATTCCAGTGTCAGATATTGAGATCACAAGTTCAGCATCTTGCTCAGATACAGAAACTTTTACTTCACCTTCGTCTGTAAACTTTATTGCATTCCCTATTAGATTAAACAGGATTTGAGATAACCGCGTGGAGTCAATCCAAAATTGTTTGTCATTAGTGACAGTACAGTTGAGTTTAAATTGGAGATTTTTCTTCTTAGCTATTTGTTTTTGCTGAGAAATAACAAAAGTGACAGTGTCTCTTAAATTAATCCATTGTTCATTGAGCTGAAAGCGACCAGACTCGATTTTAGAGAGATCAAGAATGTCACTGATTATCGCGAGAAGTAACTCTGCAGAGCACTCCATTTGGCTCAACGCATCAATTTGTTCTTCTGACAAGGTTGATTGCTTCAGTATATCTAGCATTCCAAGAACGGAATTTAAAGGGGTTCTTATTTCATGGCTCATCATCGCTAAGAACTCCGACTTAGAGCGGTTCGCAAGCTCTGCTTCTTCTCTTGCTTTAGCGAGCTGAGTTGTTCTTACCTCAACGATACGTTGTAACTTCTCTTTGGTCTCGATATCAATGACCGCCCTTTCAATTAAGGGACGAAACCGCCTCAAGGTTTCCTTATTCTCTATGCTAAAGTGCCCTTTCTGAGCTCCAATAAGTAGGATTACGGTTTGCGTTACTTCTGAACGTATACCAGTTAAAACGACCGAGTTTACATGGCTTTTTATAAAGCTGTTTAAGTTAACAAACTCAGCGAGTTTATCTGGCTCGAACAGTAGAATGCATTCACCATTGAGAGCTCTTTGATAGGTGTTACCGTGTAACCAGGATACATTGTCAAATACGCTATTAGTTGATATCAATGTCCTGAAGGGATATCGCTCACCATCGCGAGTCAGTACAATAAAATCATCGAAGTTGATGTACTTTTTGAGGACATTGTTTAATCCCGTAAATATCTCATGCCGATTCTTTGCCTCACTCATCGCAGATATCGCGGAAAGAATGGCCTTGTTTTCATCAGCGAGTAGTCGTTCTCTTTGTCTAGCCTGCTTTAGCTCAACTAACGCTTCTTGAAGCGCTTCCTGTTGATATATGTCTAAGTATTTATCTTTCATAAGGTTTATGGAATATAGCCGATGAAATCATCAGGTTTCCATGTCCATTCTCACCACCAATAAATCTACCTTGCTCGCCGAAAGTAAAAGGGCAAATAAAAGGCAAATGTTCTAGTTCTTGGTTAATTTGTTCACAAACGCTATTCATGTCTTGCATTAAGTGCAACATGGGACCTGCGCAAAAGATATTTATCACTCCAATTTTTCGAGACTCTTCTAATTTTTGGTTAAAAGCGGCATTGACGACTTTTGCAGCGCGCGCAACGAGATGCTCACGACTTCCTTTCATTAATGTGAGCTCGTCACCCTCTTCTATTCGTGTAAACAACTCGATTCCACCATCTGGCGTCTCACGGATCGGATGGGATAACTTGTAATATGGGCGATCATAGAGATGACCTGCGATCCGCCCTAATGGATAAGCACTCGAGTTTGTAAACAGCATATTATCTTTACCTACTTGGTTATCCTGGTGATTTGTCCACCTTCTATAAACATTGAGCGCAGGTTCATTATCAATTTCAAGTAAGCATCTATCGTTGGTCTTGGTTGCAACACCTTTGATATTAGTTGGTGTATGCCCAGCGCTAAAAGCGATATCAACAGGTTGAGAGGAGTAAAAGAGAGTTAAGCTTAAACCTGAAGTTTGAGAGCCTTGGGCGGTTATCACAGACCATTTCCCAGCGATGTTATTATCAGCGGCCGAACCACCAATAATTGGAATTAGAGTTCCAAATCTTTCATCTATAGACGCAATGATTGATTCCTCTTGCCCTGGTGTAGCATGAAGTAGAATTAAGTTTGGTACCTCTCCTACACGGTTTGCGTTCTCAAGGGCCATATCCAAAGCCTTGGTGACGCTGTCACCTGAGTTGTGATTAGAAATACCAGTACCATAAGCATGAGGACCTGTATCATAAACAGCAAGTGCCGCAATTACTGGGCCTGTATGAAAGCCCTGATCTGTCATTACGGCTTGACATGAACTGGCGCCATGAAAAGGCACACCAGGAAAATGCGCAAGAAACGCTTCTCGAATCAACTCAAAATTGTATTCTTCCGTGTAGTAACACATCACGTAAGACAAGCTCTGTTGTGTCAATTCGGACCTGAGCGTTTTTATCGCTGAGTCTTCATCTTTAATATGAGTAAAAACTGATTGGCAATGCATACGATTTTATAATTGGATATCACTCTGCTGTTATACCATTCCAACCAATTTTCTCTAGGTAAGAAGGTGTTAATTTCATTAATAAGTTACGATTATCTCGTGATAGATCGTATTTATAATTGAACTACAACAATGTTTTCACCTTTTTTAAAGGTGATTTTTTTCGATTCAGGCATGATGTCCCATTCTACTGACTTATGCTTCTCGTTGAGATTGATAAAATTACCAGATTGATTTAGATCAATTTTTAGAGTGCTACTTTCTGTCGTTTCGAGCGAAATTCCCATTGAGTCACGATTAATCGTGATTATTTCTCCTTCAATTGTTACATCGCATCGTTCTTTTTGTGAACAGTCAACGCTATTAATACTCTCGTGTGTAAAGGTACGCCAGAAAAATGCGCCTATTAAAACACTGAGCATGATTAAGATTTGTGCAAGTCGCGCCTTTGTTAACTTTTGTGCAGGCATAATTACTAATATCCTTGTTACAAACTTCAAACTTTTTAAATAAAAAATGATTTCCAGAGGTCCAGTAAGGTTACTACCCTGTCATTGAATTGTTAATTCAAGTATAGTGTCACGCTGAAAATGCCACTTTTTATTAAAGTCAGCAATGGAAATAAGGTGATGATAACACTTGAATTCTAGAGTTTACTTGGGTGGTGTTACGACGCAAGTCGTGTTGGAAGTAAAAGTGTAGTTAATTAGAAATTGGAAGCATGCAAATGAGCCAAGTAAAGCAGCTTGAACAAAACTACAACTATACAGTCGTTCGCCAATTTACCCTTGTGACCATTTTATGGGGCATAGTTGGTATGGCTGTTGGTGTTTTGATTGCCGCTCAATTAGTTTGGCCACAGCTAAACTTTGATACGCCGTGGTTGACGTACAGTCGCTTACGTCCACTGCATACTAATGCGGTAATTTTTGCGTTTGGTACCAGTGCTCTGTTCGCAACGTCTTATTATGTTGTACAGCGCACATGTCAAACACGTCTTTTTGGTGGCCCACTCGTTGCCTTCACCTTTTGGGGTTGGCAAGCAATCATCCTGGCAGCAGCCATTACTTTGCCTCTCGGTTTAACATCGGGTAAAGAGTATGCTGAGCTAGAATGGCCTATTGATATCGCAATTGCGCTAGTATGGGTATCATATGCGGTGGTGTTCTTCGGCACACTAGTGAAGCGAAACACGTCACATATTTATGTGGCAAACTGGTTCTTCGGTGCCTTTATTATCACAGTAGCAGTACTTCACATCGTGAACAGCATGGCTATTCCTGTGTCACTTGGTAAATCTTACTCGATTTACTCGGGCGCAGTAGATGCGATGGTTCAGTGGTGGTATGGACACAATGCGGTAGGTTTCCTACTGACCGCTGGTTTCCTAGGTATGATGTACTACTTCGTTCCTAAACAAGCTGAACGTCCTGTTTATTCTTACCGTCTATCTATCGTTCACTTCTGGGCACTTATTTCTCTATATATTTGGGCAGGCCCTCACCACCTTCATTATACAGCGCTACCAGACTGGACTCAGTCTCTAGGTATGGTTATGTCGCTGGTTCTATTTGCTCCTTCTTGGGGTGGTATGATCAACGGTATTATGACGTTATCTGGTGCATGGCATAAGCTTCGTTATGACCCTATCCTACGTTTCCTAATCGTTTCACTGTCGTTCTACGGTATGTCTACCTTTGAAGGCCCGATGATGTCGATTAAGACGGTTAACGCACTTTCTCACTACACAGACTGGACCATTGGTCACGTTCACTCTGGTGCGTTAGGTTGGGTTGCGATGGTTTCTATCGGCTCTGTATATCACTTGGTACCTCGCCTATTTGGCCAAGAGCGTATGTACTCTGTTGGTCTAGTTAATGTGCATTTCTGGCTAGCAACAATCGGTACCGTTCTTTACATCGTTGCGATGTGGATCTCTGGTGTAATGCAAGGTCTTATGTGGCGCGCGGTTAACTCTGACGGTACGCTAACTTACAGTTTTGTTGAATCTGTAGAAGCGTCTTATCCGTTCTACTTTGTACGTTTCCTTGGCGGATTTATCTTCCTATCTGGTATGTTCCTAATGGCATACAACACGTACAAAACGGTAAGTGCACCTAAAGAAAGCCTAAAAGCTATCCCACATCCGGCATAAGGAGATTTAAGAATGAGTAATAATTCTAATAATCGCCATGAAATCTTAGAACGTAATGTCGGTTTGTTGGCTATTTTTATCGTGTTTGCTATCAGTTGGGGTGCTCTTGTAGAGATCACTCCTCTGATTTTCCAAAAGCAAACGACTGAACCTGTAGAAAATCTGCGCGCTTACACTCCTTTGGAGATGGAAGGCCGTGATATCTACATCCGTGAAGGTTGTAACGTCTGTCACAGCCAGATGGTTCGTCCTTTCCGCTCAGAGACTGAACGTTACGGTCACTACTCTGTTGCTGGTGAGAGTGTTTGGGAACACCCATTCCTTTGGGGCTCTAAGCGTACAGGCCCGGATTTAGCTCGTGTTGGTGGTCGTTATTCTGACGAATGGCACCGTGTTCACCTGTTAGATCCTCGTGAGCTTGTACCTGAGTCAAACATGCCAGGTTTCCCGTGGCTAGCTGAAAACGTTTTAGACGGTAAGCTAACTCAGAAGAAACTTGAGCTATTTCGTGATCAGTTCGGCGTTCCATACACTGATGAAGAGATCGCGAATTCGGCTAAAGAAGTAGAAGGTAAAACAGAGATGGATGCAATCATCGCTTACCTTCAGTCTCTTGGTCATGCAATGAAGTAAGGGGATCATATGGATTTCGGTACAATTCATAGTATTTATACCGTTGTACTCTTCGCTAGTTTTATTGGCATCGTATGGTGGGCATTTAGTAAAAAGCGTAAAGCACGCTTTGAAGAAGATGCCAACTTGGTGTTTGCTGACGAAGAACAAAAGACCCCTAATAACCAAGGAGTGAAGAAGTAATGACTACATTCTGGAGTCTCTGGATTATCGTGATTACTGTCGGTACGCTAGTAGGCTGTGCGATTCTCCTGACTTGGTGCGCTAAAGATAAAATGGGCGTCGAGGAAGGGGAAGACATGGGCCACGAGTACGATGGTATTCGCGAGCTAAACAACCCTCTACCAAAGTGGTGGACTTACCTGTTTGTAAGCACATTTGTGTTCGCAGCAGTTTACCTTGCCCTATTCCCAGGTCTAGGTAGCTTCAAGGGCTTTTTAAACTGGCAGAGTTCGGCTCAAACCGTTCGCTCACTAGAAGAGTCAAAAGAAGCCATCGCTGCAGCACAAGAGAACAAGCAACTAAACCAATATGCAAAAGAACTGGATGATGCCGACGCTTACTTCGGCGAAGCATTCCGTAAACTTGCGCACAATGACAGTGGTCTACGCCCAATTCCTGAAATTGCGCAAGATCCTGAAGCATTAAAAGTTGGTCAGCGTTTGTTTTTGCAAAACTGTTCTCAATGCCATGGCTCTGATGCACGTGGTCAGAAAGGCTTCCCTAACCTGACTGATGATGCATGGCTATATGGTGGCGAGCCAGCAGCGATCGTTACAACCATCATGCACGGCCGTATTGGTCAAATGCCAGCATGGAAAGATGCCCTTGGTGAGCAAGGTGTTCAAGAAGTTGTAAGTTACACACTTAGTTTATCTGGTCGTAAAGTAAATGCTCGTGAAGCCGCGGCAGGTAAAGCACGCTTCGTAGTGTGTGCTGCTTGTCATGGTACCGATGGTAAGGGTAACCCTGCAGTCGGTGCGCCTGACCTTACAGACCAAGACTGGTTATTTGGTGACTCTCGTGCAGCTGTAACAGAAACCGTAATGAACGGACGCTCAGGCGTAATGCCTGCGTGGAAAGACATTTTGGGTGAAGATAAAGTTCAGCTCGTTGCCTCATATGTCTGGAGTTTAAGTAACTCAGAGAGTAAGTAACTGAGATATTACGTAACATAGCAATAACAGCCCCTTTCATAGGGGCTGTCTTTCCTTTAAATTTAACGCCTTACATTTTTTTCATTTAGCTGTTGAGAACTTTTTTATGGTAAAGCCTTGGTATAAACAATTTTGGCCGTGGTTCCTAATCATCCTTCCTCTTACTGTCGTAGTTTGGACTGTGATTACTGTGGTCGTTTTCTCGAACAACTCTGTTTCTTTAGTCGCCGAGGATTACTATAAAAAAGGCA
Organism: Vibrio sp. 1069; assembly: GCF_033340555.1. Taxonomy (NCBI): domain Bacteria; kingdom Pseudomonadati; phylum Pseudomonadota; class Gammaproteobacteria; order Vibrionales; family Vibrionaceae; genus Vibrio; species Vibrio sp. 1069. The sequence goes on along the minus strand of NZ_JAWOWP010000001.1, from coordinate 672,294 downwards.
AAGGCATTAATATCGACATTAGTAAAATGAATGTCGCTCGTGACCTAGGTCTTAACGCTGAGATTTCCTCTGAAAATAACAATGTTGTGATTGTTTTCGCTAAAGGGAAGCTACCTCATTACCCTGCTCTAACGGCCACTTTCACTCATCGTACTCTTCCTGATCGTGACTTCACAAAGCTTGTAACAGCGGATGCATCTGGTAATTACCGACTAAAGGCTGAGGAATCTATTCAAGGACCATGGTTTGTTGAACTACAACCACACGACAAGCAATGGATGATCCAAGGTAAAGTTGAGTTTCCTGCCTCTTCAACACCGTTAATGAAGTAAGCATATGTGTAAATCCTGTTATCACTGCGGTGAAGATGTACCAGCCAACACGGATTTCAAAGTAGAAATATTGGGTGAAATTCGCGACATGTGTTGTCCGGGCTGCGAAACTGTGGCGCAGACTATTGTCGATAGTGGTCTTGTCTCATACTACCAATACCGCACTGCGCCTGCAGAAAAGGCAGATCTAGTACCAGAGCAACTCCAAGCTTTAATTCATTATGACAATGCGGATGTACAATCTGAATTCGTACGAAATCGCGAAAATGTTTCTGAAGTAACCCTTTCTTTAGAAGGCGTTTCATGTGCTGCTTGTGCGTGGTTAATCGAAAAGCAAGTTTCTAATACGGCCGGGTTGGTATCTATCCGTGTTAATACAACCACCAATCGAGCGTTACTAGCCTGGGATAAAACTCAGGTACGGTTAAGCGAGCTCCTTTCCGTTATTCATAAACTTGGTTACAAAGCTGCACCTTTTGAAGCAGATAAGCAAGAAGCCTCTTACCATCGAATGATGAAGCAATATCTATATCGGCTAGGTATTGCAGGTTTAGCAACCATGCAGGTCATGATGCTCGCCGTTGCACTGTATCTCGAAGTCTTTGGTGATTTAGAGCCAGAGTTTAAAAGTTACTTTCGTTGGGTAAGTTTGATTTTTGCTACTCCTGTTTTGCTTTATTCCGCTCTTCCATTTTACTTAAACGCATGGCGCAGTATCAAAGGCCGAACCCTTGGTATGGATGTCCCGGTTTCTATCGCGTTGATCTTTGCCTATGTTGCAAGTTTAGTTGCAACAGTAACTGAACAAGGCGAAGTCTTCTTTGAATCTATCTCGATGTTTACCTTCTTTTTGTTAGTAGGTCGATTCTTAGAGATGCGCGCTCGTCGCAAAGCTGCTGCAGCGAGTGGTAACCTTCTTAAGTTGATTCCTGCAATTGCTACAACGCTGGACGGTGATCAGATACCCGTGAAGACGCTAAAAGTTGGCGATCGTATTCGCGTTCTACCTGGTGAACATATCCCCGCTGACGGTAAAGTTATTTCAGGCCGTATTCATATTGATGAATCCATGCTAACGGGTGAGTCAGTGCACGTTGTGAAACGAGAAGGCGATATTGTTTATGCGGGAACGCTAAACGGAGACGAATCATTTGAACTAGAGGTAGTAAGCTCAAAGGCCGATTCAATGATTTCTAACATCGTGCGTTTACAAGATGAAGCTCAACACTCCAAACCTAAAATTGCGGAAATTGCAGACATTGTCGCCCGTTACTTTGTTGGTGTGATTCTTATCATCTCTGCTGGTACTTGGTTTTACTGGCATCAAACAAAACCAGATGATGCGTTTTGGATCATGCTGTCTGTGTTAGTCGCTACGTGTCCATGTGCGCTATCTCTGGCCACACCGACCGCACTCACTTGTGCTACCTCTAGAATGGGTAATTTTGGCATTTTACTTCGTAAAGGCCATGTGTTTGAGACATTATGTAAGATCAACCACTTAGTTGTAGATAAAACAGGCACTCTAACGAAAGGTGATATTGAGATCTGTGAAACAAAGGTACTTAGTGATCTCCCACAGAAAGATTGTCTATCAATAGCTGCAGCTTTAGAGGCTCATGCAAACCACCCTATCGCTCGTTCTTTTGCAACTTTCACCAATGATGACTTTATCGTGTCTGATGTGCAAAACGTGATTGGGTCAGGGATTGAAGGGATATGGAATGGCAAAATCGTTAAGATAGGCAGTGCGGCTTTTGTTCAAGGCAAAGAAAGTGGTGAAAGCCAGGCGGTCTATCTGTCGGTTGATGGCAAGCATGTCGCTAGCTTTTACTACCGCGACCCTATCCGAAAAGAAAGCAAAGCCTTTATTCAACGTTTTGCTGACGCTGGAATTAAGACAACCCTGCTAACTGGTGATTCTCTCTCAAACGCCCAACCAGTGGCGAATGAAATTGGTATCGATCACATCGTCGCGTCAGCAAAGCCAGAAGATAAGCTTGCATACCTTAAGAGCTTGGACGAAAACAGTATCACTATGATGGTTGGTGATGGAATCAATGACGCGCCGACTCTCGCCGGAGCTCACCTTTCTGTCGCAATGGGCGGTGGTACAGATGTCGCTAAAGCTTCTGCAGATATGACGTTACTTGGGGATAATCTCGAAAAGCTACTAGAGGCACGTTTGCTTGCACTGCGTACAAGAAAGATTATTCGAGAAAACTTGGCTTGGTCTTTGGGTTACAACCTGTTAATTTTGCCTTTGGCGGTCGCAGGTTTAGTGGCTCCCTACATTGCAGTAGTTGGCATGTCTGCAAGCTCAATTATCGTTGTATCTAACTCTTTGCGCCTGCTCAAAGAGAAATAAGTAGAGAAAGCAAACATGGAAAGTCTTTATATATTGATTCCCATCGCTATCGTTCTCGTTTGTGTTGCTGTCGCCGTTTTTCTTTGGGCGGTAAGAAGCGATCAGTTTGAAGATCTTGAACGGCAAGGGCACAACATTCTTCTCGACGAAGAAGACCAATCTAATAGTGATAAAAAGTAGCGACCTTTATGACTCCTGATTTTATCGGTGCGTTGATGATCGGCTTAGTAGGAGCCGGTCATTGTATGGGTATGTGTGGTGGTATCGCGTCTCTGCTTACCATGGGCTCTTCTGCTAAAAATAAAACCACCCCTCTTATCCCCCTCTTCTACAACCTCGGACGATTGATCAGTTATACCTTAATAGGAGCATTAGTGGGTGGTGCTATATCAGGTTTATCTGAGCTTAGTGGGTTAACGCATTCTCTTGCTTGGTTAAGGCTGATTGCTGCGTTATTCATGATTCTGGTCGCGCTGTATATTGCTAAATGGTGGCAAGGCTTACTTTTAATAGAAAAGCTAGGGCAGTATCTCTGGCGCTTTATCTCGCCGGCAGGGAAGAGTTTGTTGCCATTAAAGCATCCTCTTCACGCGTTGCCATTTGGCTTTATTTGGGGTTGGTTACCATGTGGTTTAGTTTATTCAGCGCTTACTTGGTCGGCGGTTTCTGGTAGTGCGATGAACGGCGGCCTAATTATGCTTGCGTTTGGGCTCGGAACGCTACCTGCGATGCTTATTATTGGATACGGTGCCAATCATTTTCAGAAATTACAAAAATCATTAATATTTAGAAACATTTCAGCATTAATCCTTATTGGCTATGGTACGTATACCGCTGTAGGAGCCTTAGCGTTACTCGGTTTCAGATAACGTTAAACTCTATTGAGGTGACATTTTTGCTACCCTTTAGGATTAAGCGATGCTAAAATATTGATGTATATCAAATAGTGAAAGGTTGTTATGATTTCTGAAAAACCTGCAACAAAGCGTATCCAATCAGGCGGTTGCGCCATTCATTGCCAAGATTGTAGCATTAGTCAACTGTGTATCCCGTTCACTCTAAATGAGGCAGAACTTGACCAGCTTGACCAAATCATCGAACGTAAGAAGCCTATTCAAAAAGGACAAGAGCTTTTTAAGGCCGGTGATGAGCTAAAATCGCTATACGCTATCCGCTCTGGTACCATCAAGAGCTATACGATCACAGAGCAAGGTGATGAGCAAATCACAGCGTTTCACTTAGCTGGAGACTTAGTCGGTTTCGATGCTATCACTGGTGACTCCCACCCTAGCTTTGCTCAAGCACTCGAAACGTCGATGGTATGTGAAATCCCATACGAAATTTTAGACGATCTATCGGGTAAGATGCCTAAGCTTCGCCAGCAAATCATGCGTTTGATGAGTAACGAAATTAAAGGTGATCAGGAAATGATTTTGCTTCTTTCTAAAAAGAATGCAGAAGAGCGACTAGCTGCTTTCCTTTACAACCTATCAACGCGTTTTTCTCAGCGTGGCTTCAGCCCTAGAGAGTTTCGTTTAACTATGACTCGTGGTGATATTGGCAACTACCTTGGTCTTACAGTCGAAACGATTAGTCGTTTGTTAGGTCGTTTCCAGAAATCTGAGATCCTAAGCGTAAAAGGTAAATATATCACTATCTTAGACCACGATGCATTGATGGAACTTGCTGGTGTAACTAAAGAATAATACACCCTAATTATTGATGTAGCTCGAAAATGAGCTACATCATATTTCTCATAAATTCCTTTCGAAAGTCCTCAAAAAGTTCTCCAAACTAAGCTACAGTAAAAATGTACGGTGAGTACTCCAAAATACTGATTTAATTTACATTCAGTATCTGGTTTTGCAATAGAAGTGGGCTTAGTTATGAGTATATACAGTAAGATCCTTGTTGTAGCTGACATCAATAATGATGAGCAGCCCGCACTTGCAAGAGCTGTTCAATTAGCTCAGAAAAGTGTATCTAGAAGCCGAATCACTTTCTTTTTATCCATTTACGATTTCTCGTATGACATGACGTCAATGCTATCAGTGGATGAAAGAGATGCTATGCGTCGAGGTGTCATTCATCAGCGTGAGCAGTGGATGCGTAAAATTGCTCAACCATACCTAAACGATGGCTTCGACTTTGATGTTTGTGTTGTCTGGCACAACCGTCCTTATGAGGCGATTATTGCTGAAGTCTATGCAGGCAATCATGACCTAGTCATCAAAGGCACACGTAAGCATGATGTTTTAGAGTCTGTCATTTTCACACCGACAGATTGGCACTTGTTGCGAAAATGCCCTATTCCAGTGCTTCTTATTAAGAATGCTGCTTGGCCGGAACAAGCAAGTATCCTTGCCTCAGTACATGTGGGCTCAGAAAACCCGACTCATATTGATCTCAACGATACGATGGTCGAGCGATTAAAAGAAATCACCACGCGGCTTGAGGCCAAGCCATATCTTGTTAACGCCTACCCCGTTACACCGGCGAACATTACGATTGAACTTCCTGAATTTGACCCAACGACTTATACCGATGCAGTGCGAGGTCATCATTTAACGGCTATGAAAGCACTACGCCAAAAACATGGTCTTGATGAAGAACAAACGATAGTTGAGCAAGGTTTACCTGAAGATGTCATTCCGGCAGCTGCAGAGCGCTTGAACGCAGCAATGGTTATTTTAGGTACCACAGGGCGAACAGGGCTTTCTGCTGTCTTTATTGGTAATACAGCGGAGCACGTAATTGATAAAATAAATTGCGACGTGTTGGCTCTAAAACCAAAAGGCTACATTAGCCCTCTCGACCCAAATACAGCAACCTAATCTCTCTTTAGTATTGCTATGTATTGAGCGCTTTCAAATAAGCGCTAATAAATCCCCCCAATACAGGGGGATTTTTGTTTGGGAACAGTTAAAGCGTTGGGTACAAAAAAGGAGGTCTAATTGACCTCCTTTTTTACGAGTTAGATGTTCGTAACATCGATGAACATCGATTCATCAATATTCGTCGAAGAAACGACAGCCTCATTAAATTCATACTCTTCGCGGTTACCTTCACGATCTAGCGGTAAGTTAACAAAGTCGAACAATTCGCGGTCTGCTAGTTGGCTTGGGCTTACGTTTTGAATTGATTTAAAAATTGCTTCCACACGCCCTGGCGTCTTCTTATCCCATTCAATCAACATTGCTTTTATAGATTGACGCTGAAGGTTCTCTTGAGAGCCACAAAGGTTACACGGAATTATTGGGAAATCCTTGTGCTCAGCGTATTTGATCAAATCTTTTTCACGACAGTAAGTCAATGGACGAATGACCACGTTACGGCCATCATCAGAGCGTAGCTTTGGTGGCATCGCTTTAAGGCGAGAGCCGTGGAACATATTCAAGAACATTGTTTCGACGATGTCATCCATGTGATGACCTAGCGCAAGCTTAGTTGCACCAATCTTCTCTGCAAATGAATACAGCGTACCACGTCGCAGGCGTGAACACAGACCACAAGTGGTTTTGCCTTCTGGTACCTTCTCTTTTACGACGGAATACGTGTCCTTATCGACGATATAGTAAGGGATATTCAGTGTTTCGAAATACTCTGGCAGAATGTGCTCAGGGAAGCCCGGTTGTTTTTGGTCTAGGTTTACCGCAACCACTTCAAATTTGATCGGTGCGGCTTTTTGAAGATTCAGCAGGATATCAAGCATCGCGAATGAATCTTTACCACCGCTAATACATGCCATTACAACATCGCCTTCTTCGATCATGTTGTAATCAGTAATGGCATTTCCAACATGTCTTCTTAGGCGTTTCTGAAGCTTGTTGAATTCTAGGGTTTCTTTTCTTGTATCTATTTGGTTCATTGCGGGCTCTCACATCGCCGATAAATCGACTAGGACTTCCTAACATGGGTTTCTTTGGGGCGTGGATTATACGAGCTTTTTACGCAGGATTAAATGCTTGTCTTATTGAGTCTTTAAGAAAAGAGTGTGAAAGATACTTTAGTTACGGTCACAAATGAAAAAAGAGCTGCGATTGCAGCCCTTTCTAAACGTTCAGTGTTCATTTCTTTGCGTTAGGTAGATAAGGTAACACTCGCATCGTCGGTTCTGGTAGTGTCATTGTGCCACCTTGCCCTATTTCACTTAGTGCGACTTGTATCTTGCCATTGACAATTGGCTTTTCGGTTCCGTTTGAGAAAATCACTTTATCATTCAGTTGATTTGCAAACTCCATCGTCACACCTTGAACCTCCGGTGTAAACCAACCCGCAAACATACCGCCTAAATCTTCCAGCATCGTCTGCATTTGAGGTAGAAGAGGCTTAAGTTGGTCGTAAGAAACGTTACCCTGTAATGGTTCTTTGGTCATCACGACAAGTGAATAATCGCAACGTGTATCTTTTGGGGTATCGACAAAAACCAACGGATTCGCTGACTTTAAGTTTTTATCAACAGGTAAAGGCAACTCTTGTGAAGCAGGGATAACAAACTCTTCATAGTGCTCTTCTTTTTCCATCCAAGCTTTTTCTATCGTACAAATTTGTTTAGTTTTTGCGTCCACAAAAAAGACACCAACTTTCACATCGTCATGCCCTTCTTTATTGTTGTTTTTTAGTTGAGTGTATAACTTTGAGTACGTGAACATGTACTCTTGAGCTTGGGTTATCGGCGATGCAAGAATTAGCGCCGCACTTCCCAACAGACTTAGGCTTAACTTTTTCATTTTATCCGTTATTTTATTGCGTCCAGTAGGCGTTGTTATGACGAATCATAGCGCGAAGATCGTGTACATAGGCGATGCCACGTTCAGAATAGGCTAGCAACCCATGCGTTAACTCTGACGCGGTTGCGACCGTTAACAAGCCCTTGTTCTTTTCAGCCAGAGATGTTCTGATTTCACGCAGGTCTGCATACGCTGGGTTTCGATTAACATTCATAAAGTAGCCATGAACAGACTGTTGTACAGAATCGAATTTTTCAACTTCATGAACTTTGTTAGCGCCACGTTGCGCTGGAACAATTCCACAGCCCTTTTTATAACACCATTGGCCGAACAAGTTGTTTGCTTGAGTAGCAAAACGAGAAGTGCCCCACGCAGATTCATTTGCCGCTTGAGTTAGAACCAACGCTTCTGGTAAGACGTTCACTCTCACAAGCATCTCATCCACCCACGCTTGCTCGACCTTATTGTTACTCAAGGGCAACGAATACAGAGATGATAACCGCTGAGCATACTCTTGTTGTTCTTGCGTAACTTGCCCCACCTTTAAAGAGGTAAGAAAGGCCCGCTCATGACGAATTCGTTGATTCTCAAGAGCAATTTTAGGCCTTAAAAAATCAAAAAAGCAGCTTTTTTCTCTTTCGTATCTTTTATTGAATTGAAGTCTGGGATATCACCGATGTATGGCAAGTGTGATAAATCGACATGCTTAATCTTGCCAGAGAGTACGTCAGGATTTTCCACATATTTAAACTGTTTCTCGTAGTGTAAATATGGGCCTATAGAAATGAAAGTGGCGGCTATACAGGTTGCCGCCACTCGTAAACTTATTGATTTCAAAGAATTAGGCATCAAACACCTGTGAGTTACCATCGTGATCATTATCGTTTTTCTGTGTTGTAACGATCTTAAGCTTAATTCCAAACATTTCGCGGTAGAGTATGCCTTTCAAATGGAAGAAGAATGGCAGCACAAAAATCAAGCCAATACCGTAGAACATTGCTGCAATAATAAACATTAACATCACGCCTAAGTAAAGCCCCGCGACCACAAAAATCTTCTTGTTGATTGCGCGAAGTGATAACAACAACGCTTGCATTGGTGGCACCCTTTTCTCACAAATCAACAAGATAGAGTGACTAAATGCCAAGGAAAGATACAGCGACAGTAAAGGAAAAATCATACCAACCACACCTTGTAGCATTAAGCTCATGAGCGTTGCTAGGATAACAGGAATGGTGAACTGCAACCCCTTTCCAACATGGCGCAACTTAGTCTTTAAGCCAGCGACATGACTCATAGCCATCAAACTTATCCCCGCATAAATTGGGGCGCTAATCACCTCATAACTGAAATTCGCGACATAAATAGAAGACACAATATCGTTTGTGAACGACTCTGGGTTCTCAAACGCATCAAGAATAACGGTCAAATCGCCCAACTGCAGTTTTAATGCAATATAGAAAATACCTAACTGGACAAAAAGCAATACAATAATGGCAGGAGAAAATGATAAAAAGTGCTGGATGGTTGCTCGCCAAGCTTCGTTAAAAACCGCGCCAGCTTTAAGCTCGTAGTTGCCAGACAAAGCTCGCTCTACACTCCCCCCAAGATTGAAATCTTTCTCAAAATCGTCGTTCATAGTTTATCCAAGACTAACTTGTAAAATTTTGACTGGAATTCCAGTCAATTAATGTAATCGTCATTATAAAGAAATCTTTCCACATCTAACATCACAACTCACCTACAATCCTTGCAATCTCAACTGTATGGTTGATAATTGACCACTTTCAAGGTCATGAAATTGAAACAATTGTTGAACAAAGTTTAGTGCTATCAAACTGTGTCTAGATGCCAATTAATCTCATAAAAACAGTATGGTAAGGAATGATGGCTTTTTCCTGCAAAATTATTTCTGTTTCAAGATAAGAAAATGCTTTAATTTCACACTTTTGGTGATTATGATGCGCGCCTCAAAAGTGAATGGTTAGTGTCACATCAGCTGGGATAATCCCGGCTTGAACGTGGGGGAAATACAGACGTTGAACGCAAAACCGCAAGCAGGAAAGCCAGTTATTCGTTTATCTGGTATTAGTAAAAGTTTCGATGGTAAGGAAATCATCGGTAATTTAAATCTGGATGTTAATCATGGTGAATTTCTGACGATTCTCGGGCCTTCTGGTTGTGGTAAGACAACAGTTTTACGCATGATTGCAGGTTTTGAAACGGCAGATAACGGTCAAATTATTTTGGATGACCAGGATGTAACACAGGTTCCTGCAGAGCAAAGGCACGTCAACACGGTATTTCAAAGTTACGCATTGTTTCCACACATGACCGTATATGAGAATGTCGCTTTTGGCCTTCGTATGCAGAAAACGCCTACTGCGGACATTGAACCACGAGTAATGGAAGCGCTACGCATGGTGCGCCTAGAAAAAATGGCACAGCGTAAGCCTCATCAGCTTTCTGGTGGTCAGCAACAACGTATCGCCATTGCGCGTGCGGTTGTTAACAAACCAAAAGTACTGCTGCTAGATGAATCTCTATCGGCACTTGATTACAAACTGCGTAAGCAAATGCAAATCGAGCTTAAACAGCTTCAGCGTCAACTTGGTATTACCTTTATCTTCGTTACGCACGATCAGGAAGAAGCCCTATCGATGTCTGACCGCATTATTGTAATGCGCGATGGTGTTATCGAGCAGGATGGTTCTCCACGTGAGATTTACGAAGAGCCGAAGAACCTATTTGTTGCTCGCTTTATCGGTGAGATCAACGTATTCAACGCAACCATGCTAGAGCGTATCGACGAGAAACGTATCCGTGCAGAAATCGAAGGTGTCGAATCTGTTGTTTACTACGATCAGGAAGCGCAAGCAGGTGAAAAACTGCAAGTACTACTTCGCCCAGAAGACTTACGTATCGAAGAGATCAAAGAGTCTGAAGAAAAAGGCATCGTAGGTCACGTAACAGAGCGTACCTATAAAGGTATGACGCTTGATTCAGTTATCCAATTGGATTCGGGCATGCGTGTAATGGTTAGCGAATTCTTTAACGAAGATGATCCTGATGTGGACCACTCACTTGGCCAGAAAGTCGCTATCACTTGGGTTGAGAGCTGGGAGGTAGTCCTCAATGATAAGCAAGAAGATTAATCTTCAAAACGCGATCATTACCTTAATCGTCGGTTGGTTAACACTTTTCGTGTTGGTACCAAATGTGATGATTATCGGTACGAGTTTCTTAACGCGTGATGAAGCAAACTTAATCGAAATGACATTTACTTTCGACAACTACTTACGTCTACTCGACCCCTTGTATGCGAAAGTGCTGATGCACTCGTTCTACATGGCGATCGTGGCGACGTTGTTGTGTTTAGTAATTGGTTACCCATTTGCTTACATCATAGCGAAAATGCCAGAGAAATGGCGCCCATTCATGTTGTTCTTAGTTATCGTACCTTTTTGGACAAACTCTCTTATCCGTACTTACGGCCTGAAGATTGTTCTGGGTACACAAGGTATTTTGAACAAATCATTAATGGCGATGGAAATCATCGATAAGCCATTACGTATTATGTACACCGAAACAGCAGTAATGATTGGTCTTGTGTACATCCTGCTTCCATTTATGATTCTGCCGCTTTACTCGGCAATCGAGAAGTTGGACAACACTTATATCGAGGCGGCGAAAGATCTTGGTGCGAACAAGTTCCAAACCATTACGAAAGTGATTCTACCTCTGACAATGCCTGGCATTATCGGTGGTTGTTTGTTGGTTCTGCTACCAGCACTAGGTATGTTCTACATCTCTGACCTTCTTGGTGGTGCGAAGAACCTACTGATTGGTAACGTTATTAAGAGCCAAGTATTGAACGCTCGTGACTGGCCATTTGGTGCTGCGACCAGTATCGCCCTCACCTTCGCAATGGCTGTGATGCTTTACGCTTACTACAGAGCAGGCAAACTATTGAATAAGAAAGTGGAGCTAGACTAATGGGACGCACAGTTAGATTTAGCTTTATGGCGCTGGTGTATGCATTTTTGTATCTGCCAATCATCGTCTTAATTGTTAACTCATTTAATGCCAACAAATTTGGTATGAAATGGGGTGGTTTCACCACGAAATGGTACGAAACCTTAGTAAATAACGACAGCCTAATGCAAGCTGCATGGCATTCATTGAACGTAGCGGTATTCTCAGCGACAGCAGCAACCATCATTGGTAGCTTAACGGCCGTTGCCCTATTCCGTTACTCGTTCAAAGGTAAAGGTGCGGTAAACGGCATGCTGTTTGTCGTGATGATGTCTCCCGATATTGTAATGGCGATTTCATTACTTGCTCTGTTCCTAGTATTAGGCGCACAGCTTGGCTTCTTTACACTATTGATTGCTCACATCACCTTTTGTCTACCATTCGTTGTGGTAACTGTATACAGCCGCTTAAATGGCTTTGATGTGAAAATGTTGGAAGCAGCAAAAGACCTTGGTGCAAGCGAGTGGGTTATCTTGAAACAGATCATCCTTCCTCTCGCTAAACCAGCGGTTGCCGCAGGTTGGTTATTGAGCTTTACCCTGTCTTTGGACGATGTGATCATCAGCTCGTTTGTAACGGGTCCAACATACGAAATCTTGCCATTGAAGATTTACTCAATGGTTAAGGTGGGCATTTCACCGGAAGTTAACGCCCTAGCAACGGTGATGTTGATTGTTTCTTTGGTCTTGGTAGTAATTTCTCAGTTGCTAGCAAGAGAAAAAGTGAAGTAGAATCCGCACCTGTTAACATCACGAAACAGAATGGTTACATGCCATTCTGTTTTTCTATCTATCGTCCAAAATTGGACAACGTTTGGTTTGGAGCTAACGTCAATGAAAAAATGGGCTACTCTATTAGCTGGTAGTGCATGTGCGCTTTCTCTGTTCTCTGGTACAGCGACAGCGGATGATAAAGAACTAGTATTTATGAACTGGGGTCCTTACATCAACAGTAATATCCTAGAGCAATTTACTAAAGAAACTGGCATCAAAGTGATCTACTCGACTTACGAGTCGAACGAAACTTTGTATGCAAAGCTAAAAACTCATAACCAAGGTTATGACCTAGTAGTACCTTCAACGTACTTCGTGGCGAAGATGCGTGACGAAGGCATGCTACAAAAGATCGATAAGACTAAGCTGAAAAACTTCGGCAACCTAGATAAAAACTACCTAGACAAGCCTTACGATCCAAATAACGACTACTCTATTCCACACGTTGTTGCGATTACAGGCCTAGCGGTTAACGCAGACATGTACGACCCAAAAGACTTCCAAAGCTGGGCTGACCTATGGAAGCCTGAGCTTGAAGGTCAAGTAATGTTGATGGACGACACTCGTGAAGTATTCCATATCGCTCTACGTAAACTTGGCTACTCAGGTAACTCAAAAGACCCTAAGCAAATCGATGAAGCGTACGCTGAGCTACAAAAGTTGATGCCTAACGTTTTAGTTTTTAACTCTGACAACCCTGGCGCACCTTACATGTCTGGTGAAGTGGGCGTTGGTATGCTTTGGAACGGTAGCGCTGCAGCCGCACAAAATGAAGGCCTGAACCTTAAACTCGTTTTTCCTAAAGAAGGTGGTATCGGCTGGGTTGATAACTTCGCTATCTCTTCCGGTGCGAAGAACGTAGAAGCCGCTCACAAGATGATCGACTTCCTACTGCGCCCAGAAATCGCAGAGCAAATCTCTCGTGATACTGGGTACCTAACGGCGGTGGAGGAATCGAATGCTAAGTTTAAAGACGTTGCCCCACTGTTCCCTTCTCAAGAAGACCTTGACCGTGTTGAATGGCAAGATGCGGTTGGTGATCTAACCGTTAAGTACGAAGATTATTTCCTCAAGCTGAAAGCGGGACAATAATCTAGCTTGTGTAACAAGTCATCAACCATAGGAAAATAGGCAGCAATACGCTGCCTATTTTTGTCTTAGGCTGATATAATCGCGCGTTGCTAGTTTTATTTGTCTTGGTATCATAGATTTATCGTCTCATAACAAGGAGACAACGATATTCAAGCTAAATGAACATATTTGTGCTTACTGCGATTTGGCTCAACTCGATAACTCCAGCTAGTATTGACTTGTCCAATCGCGAAACAAAACGGAAAACAAATGAAAAGTAAATTCTACGCAAGCGCTCTATGTGCAGCGACGCTCATCGCTACCCCTGCAATGGCTGCTGATCAAGAACTGTATTTCTACAACTGGTCGGAATACATTCCAAACGAAGTTCTTGAAGACTTTACAAAAGAAACCGGAATCAAAGTTATTTACTCTACATACGAATCTAACGAGAGTATGTACGCAAAACTAAAAACTCAAGGTTCTGGTTACGACTTGGTAGTACCGTCTACCTATTTCGTCTCTAAAATGCGTAAAGAAGGCATGCTACAACAGATCGACAAAGAGAAATTATCTCATTTTGCCGATCTTGATACTAACTTCCTAAACAAACCGTTCGATCCGAACAACAACTACTCTATCCCATACATTTGGGGTGCGACCGGTATTGGTATCAATGCTGACATGCTAGACAAATCATCGGTTACTAAGTGGGATGATTTTTGGGATAGTAAGTGGGAAGGTCAACTAATGCTGATGGATGATTCTCGCGAAGTATTCCACATTGCATTGACTAAGCTTGGTTACTCACCAAACACGACTAACCCAGAAGAAATCAAAGCCGCTTACGAAGAACTGAAAAAGCTAATGCCAAACGTATTAGTATTTAACTCAGACTTTCCTGCAAACCCTTACCTTGCGGGTGAAGTTTCACTAGGCATGCTTTGGAACGGTTCTGCATACATGGCTCGTCAAGAAGGTGCGAACATCGACATCATCTGGCCAGAAAAAGGCACTATCTTCTGGATGGACAGCCTAGCAATTCCAGCTGGTGCGAAGAACGTTGACGCAGCTCATAAGATGATCGATTTCCTACTACGTCCTGAGAACGCAGCTAAGATTGCACTAGAGATTGGTTATCCTACGCCAGTTAAAACGGCACACGATCTGCTACCGAAAGAATTTGCTAATGATCCAAGCATCTTCCCACCACAAGAAGTGATGGACAGCGGTACTTGGCAAGATGAAGTTGGCGAAGCGAGCGTAATGTACGATGAGTACTTCCAAAAGCTAAAAGTGAACAACTAATTCGTTAGTTTTAAAGATATGAAAAAGCGGCTCATGAGCCGCTTTTTTGTTCTTAATGACAAGACAAACACTCTTCCTGTTGAAGTTATTACGCTCTTTCTTTTCCTTCTAGAGCCAGTATCTCGTCAACTAATTTTGGAACCTCAACGCTTGCTTTTCCGTAGCGTTTTTCCTCAAATTCACTTTCTACCGCACTAGGTTCTAGGTTAATTTCAATGGTATGTGCGCCGTGCATTTTTGCATCATGAACAAAACCTGCTGCGGGATACACAACGCCAGAAGTCCCAATAGAAATAAACAAATCTGCTTCTTCTAATGACGCGTAGATATCACCCATTCGCAGTGGCATTTCACCAAACCAAACAATATGTGGTCGCATTTGTGAAGGGATCTGACAACAGTGACAAAGTTCGCCTGTCTTAATGTCCTCATTGTGCTCTACTACTTGGTTAGATTCACTACAGCGCGCCTTGAGCAACTCACCATGCATGTGAATCACATTCTGACTGCCGCCTCTTTCGTGAAGGTTGTCTATATTTTGAGTGATGACCGTCACTTTACCTTCTAACTCAGCCTCTAAACGACCTAATGCTTCATGCGCTGCATTAGGCTTTATCGCATTATCTTGAAGTTTCTTGCGGCGTTGGTTGTAAAAGTCTTGAACAAGGTCCGGATCGCGAGCAAACCCTTCAGGCGTTGCTACATCTTCGATACGGTGATTCTCCCATAGGCCATCTTGCGCACGAAATGTTTGAATACCAGATTCGGCCGAGATACCTGCACCAGTAAGTACTACAATATTTCTATAAGGGAAATTCATAACTCATCCTTGCTGTTTTTTCATTAGCTTAACACTGAAAGAATAGCAACAGTAGTAATATGGATTAGACCATAGTCGTAATGGTCACTATTAGAATTACAATTTAAGAGGAACAGCAATGAGACAAGTATCTCTAACGTTTACATTGCTTCTGACTTTGGCAGGCTGTCAACTTACCAATGTTGAAGGCGAAGTCGATGATGTAAAGGTAAGAGTCAGCACCAATGATGATGACCATCGAGGTAATGGTAATTTCTGTCCTCCGGGCCAAGCCAAGAAAGACAATTGCTAAAAGAGCGGCTTTATGCCGCTCCCATATTGGCCTCAATCCTCGTTGGTCGAAGATATTTTATGAATGGCTAGGTCAGCGCCATTGAATTCGTCTTCTTCTGAAAGCCTCAGTCCCATACTGGTATTAATCGCACCGTAGACTACAAGTGCACCAAGCGCTGCGATGGAAAGGCCCAAAAGCGTTCCTAGAAGCTGAACGATAATGCTCACGCCACCTAGCCCACCCAATGCGCTTTGACCAAAAATCCCAGCGGCAATACCACCCCAAGCGCCACATACACCGTGTAAAGGCCAGACACCCAGCACATCATCAATCTTGGTTTTGTTTTGTAGGTGGGTAAAAAGATAAACAAATAGCACGCCAGCAATCGCACCTGTCACTAAAGCACCGATAGGATGCATTAAGTCTGAGCCCGCACATACAGCAACCAAGCCAGCCAGTGGGCCGTTATGAATAAAGCCAGGGTCATTCTTACCAGCCAACAATGACGCGACAATGCCTCCGACCATTGCCATCAATGAGTTCATAGCCACCAAGCCACTTATGCCTGACACAGTTTGAGCTGACATGACGTTGAAGCCAAACCACCCCACACATAAGACCCAAGCTCCCAAAGCCAAAAACGGAATATTCGAAGGTGCAAAGTTGGTGTGCTTTCCTGCTCGAACTCTGCCTTTTCTCATGCCCAAAAACACGACGGCAACAAGCGCTATCCAGCCGCCAACACCATGCACAACGACTGAACCTGCAAAATCGTGGAAGCCATAACCAAAGGTATTTTCAAACCAAGCTTGAACACCAAAGTTTCCGTTCCAGATCATTCCCTCAAATAGTGGGTATACAATACCGACAGTGAAAAATGTTGCGATTAAAATCGGATAAAAACGAGCTCGTTCTGCGATACCACCTGAAACAATAGCGGGAATCGCTGCAGCGAAGGTCAGCAAGAAAAAGAACTTCACTAACTCGTAACCATTGCCTTGAGATAATGTCTCAGCATCAGCGAAGAAGGTGCCGCCATAAGCGACCCAGTATCCAATGAAAAAATACGCGATGGCGGATATACCGAAATCGGCCAAGATTTTAACTAAAGCATTAACTTGGTTCTTTTGGCGCACGGTTCCTACTTCAAGAAAAGCAAAACCAGCATGCATCAAAAAAACCATGATTGCGCCAAGTAGTAAGAAAAGTGTGTCGGAACTTTGCGTGAGAGTTTGTACAGCGCCGTGTACCTGATTGGCAGTTACACTCATTATGATTGTCTCCGTTGATCTGTAGCGCACTTATCCTGTGCATCAAAGTTAGGCTCATCACCAATTTGGTGAACTTAATTTATAGAGCGTCTAACAGAGCAATTCTCATTCCATAATTTATATTTCTAACACTTACGCTTTAATTTATTGTTTTGTATGAACTTTAATAAAATTACGTATTCTTGAAATGGTGTTTAACATGCTAATAAATGCACCAATATGGTTTTAGTGCACCAACACAATGCGCACTATATGGTTCAACAAACAGCAAACTCTCTACCATAAACGTAAAAGCCACCCCATGAGAGGTGGCTCATATACGGAATTGCTAACTAAAGGGGTTTATCGAGTGATCTTCCCTGCTTTTACATCTTCTAACCAACGTCCTTCGACAAGATAGGGAGGAAGCCAACCAGTTTCAACAGATAGACGGTTGCCTTTGTCGTACCACATGCAAGCCATGCCAAGCAGAGGGAAGTTGATAAAAGTTCTGATGCCTATCCTATCTGGTCCTAATTCTCTAAGATGATATTTCTCTTGGAACTGTAGGTTTTTAACGAGCGCTTCCTCAAAATCATAACCAATATTAGTAGTGAGCGCTGCGAAGGTTTCTAGGATCCCCATCGCAATTTCCAACGCCCAGTTATCCCCTTGAGCTACCGCTGCGTCCATTGCTGCAACCAGCTTATCAGGATAATCCGATGTGCGATTGTGGAACGACTGAATGACGTCTACTAGCATATAAGACAGCTCACCCGCTTTGGTAGAGCTCTGTCTCATCAAAGAAATAGGAAAGTTTGCCAACACATCCATGCTAGCTTTGTCACGGACGATGACAGAGGTAAAATAGGCATCTAACCACATTGAAGGACAAATGAAGCCTGTTTTTAAAATACCTTCGCCTTTCCATGTTACTTCAGGATAGCCGAGGATCTTTATGGTTAATTCATCACTGGGATGTATTGCAAGGCTATGATAACAAGCATTCATCAACGAAGTTTCGTAAAGGCGTAATGTACAAATTTTTTCGTCTTCAGATGAAGCTTGATACCACGTAAACCAGCGCACTTGCTCGAATGCATAATCTCCAAAGCTAATCAAGTTCTCTCGCCTAATTTTGAGCCCTTCTTTTCTTTTATCTAAGATTCGATTGATATAATCTTTCTCAGAAGCAATGCTATTATCATCTAACTTGGGCCTTGCTGTACGCTCTATAATTTTGATTGGCTTTTTACCTTGCATTGTTGAACTAACCCTTCTTAATCAATTTTAAACTCAGCTATTCCTACTTTTATATCTGATGCATCACCTGTTTCCGGAATACTCGCCTTGGTGTGAATATACCGTATCGGAATACCGAATGAAGATGTATCTCTGATTTTTTTCGCAGCTATTTTTTCTGTCGTTTCATCTTCGTTTTCAGACATTAGCTTAGTGATTTCTTCAGCATATTTACTAGTCCCTTGCTGATACGCTTCGTTTCCAATTTTTCTACTACCCAAAGGACTGCTCCCCCCTTTGGCCTCAACAATGATAATTTCACCTGGTGGTGGCTCTTCCACCTCGTAAACCATATCAAAGTCGCCCGGCTTCGAAATTGAGGTTCCAATATCTTTGGGATGAAGCAGCTTAGCATTAGGACGTTTACTCCGGACAAAGTCATCCGCGGCCAACTCACCTATTTTTGCAGACTGTTGGTTAATATTACCAATTTGAGCGTTATATCCCTCTTCGCCAGATCGAGCGTCCATTGCCTCTTGACGCTCTTTCAAGCATTCATCAATTTTTGCTTTGTTTCTTTCTGTTAGCTCATAATCACTCATATTGAGTTCTGAGTTTTCTTTATACTCTGCTTTATTCAGCACAAGATCTTCAGTGAAGATCGTGCAACCTTCTTCCCCGCCAACTTTCTCAGAGTCAAAAACATGCGCATTGACAAATTCCTCAATCCCAACAACATACTGCACTTCGTGTCTGCTGCCATCTTCTCCGACGGATGACTCTTTTGCAGCGTTTAAAATCTGATCGCAAACCTCTTGGGGGACATCGCTTTGGGCCTGATACTCTGCCTACATTTGACCCAAGCGTTTTAGCCCTTCTTCACACAAGAAGCCTGTTGGGTCAATCCACTGGATAGGATTGACTGCATATTGGTAATGCCACTATTGACAGTTCAACTAACAAGCTCCCAATCATAAATATAAAAGCCACCTCGTAAGAGATGGCTAAAAAAATACCCGAGGAGCTCTAAAAAGGACGCCATTCACTTTCTGACTTAAATACCACTCCTGAAAAATCTTTGTTCTCGATTAATTCAGCCAGTTTTTCATCGACACATAATAACCACTCGATAGCATCCAGTTGAAATATAGTTTTCTGCATTTCAATATCTTTCTTAAGGACAACTCGATCAATTGAATCAACCTCTCCATCAAACTCACTAAATATTGAATGATTTCTATCCAGTAAATCGCAAATCGCAAGAACATTTAAAAAATAGTATTCACCAAAACTTTTACCTTGGTAATTAACCTCAATCGGTAGGAATTCAACTTCACTCGTTTGTGTGTGCTTAGAAATTAAATCAGATAACCGTCGACTCACGATTAATAAAGGACCACTAAGAAAACTATCCGCAGGCTTGTCATCTGATATGACATCAATAGTAACTTTTGGCCATTTGTCTCCTAGGGCAACGCCTCCCGTCAGATTCAATCCTATTAATACACTAGACTGCGTTACTTTGCCGTGAGTAAAATCGGAGTCTCTATCTACCTTGTTGGTCCAAATTTTAAGTGTCATTACTACTTCCTACTTTTCCATTGCGGATCATCCAATTGCGATCGAGCTTCATTCTTTTCCAGAGCATTCCTAATGTTACTTTCTGTTTTTCCAATTTCATCTACAAAAATCATATCATCGATCAAACCACGACCATACTTAGTTTACAACGCTCTCATTTCTCGTCGAACTAAAGCACCTGAGAACCTTGGTGCCTTGCACTTAGATGTCTACCCACGTGTCAGGGAAGGCCTATTTCGACAGATGTTTTAATATTAGTTGGAAGTGCAATCCCATTTGCACCTCTGTTAATGTTGTAATCAAGTTCGGTAGCTCTATGCATGACCGGATATTCCTGACCAATATTGATACTAATTTGGTGATTTCCAGCATGGTTTTCAGGTAACCCGCCAACTATTTCGTTATTTAACTTGAGCCCACAACCTCTTCTTAAAGAACCGCCATAATAATTCGCAACACTCCCCTCCTTTGAGTTTTATTTAAGGGGATGATTTGGACAATTTCCTCTATACCTACAACATATTGAACTTTGCGTTTACTACCATCTGAATGATTGATATAACGATGAAAAGTAACTTCGTTCTTCTCGCAATCAATATGGTCTAAATCGTATTCATATCGAATATGATTTTTAACTTTGGGTTTTCTGATAATGCCACGAATGATTGGTCGTTCGGCAAACAACAAACTCCCCACCATAAATATAAAGCCATTTCAAGAGAAAGATGGCTTATAGACTGAATTGCTAACTAAAGGGTGTTATTGAGTGATCTTCCCTGCTTTTACATCTTCTAGCCAACGTCCTTCAACAAGATAGGGTGGAAGCCAACCGGTTTCAACAGATAGACGGTTGCCTCTGTCGTACCACATGCAAGCCATGCCAAGCAGAGGGAAATTAATGAACGTGCGGAGCCCTATTCTATCTGGCCCTAATTCTCTAAGATGATATTTCTCTTGGAACTGTAGGTTTTTAACGAGCACTTCCTCAAAATCATAACCAATATTAGTAGTGAGCGCTGCGAAGGTTTCTAGGATCCCCATCGCAATTTCCAACGCCCAGTTATCCCCTTGAGCTACCGCTGCGTCCATTGCTGCAACCAGCTTATCAGGATAATCCGATGTGCGATTGTGGAACGACTGAATGACGTCTACTAGCATATAAGACAGCTCACCCGCTTTGGTAGAGCTCTGTCTCATCAAAGAAATCGAAAAGTTCGCTAACACATCCATGCTAGCTTTGTCACGAACGATGACAGAGGTAAAATACGCATCTAGCCACATTGAGGGGCAAATGAAGCCTGTTTTTAAAATACCTTCGCCTTTCCATGTTACTTCTGGATAATCAGGTAATTTAATGCTTTGAGGCTCGCTTGGCTTGATGGCAAGTTGATGGTAAAAAGCACGCATCAATGATGATTCATATAGACATAGCGTGCCGATTCTCTCATCATCGTCTAATGGAGGTAACCATGTATACAGACGGAGCTGATAAGAAATACCATCGCTCAAGTAAACCAAGTTTTCTCTTTTTATAGATATGCGCCTTTTCCTTTTGTCTAAACTCTCTTTTATTTCTTCTCGATAAGCTTCTCTTTCAAAATCACTTAGTTCAACATGAGCTACTCGTTCAACCTTTTTTACCTCTGAGCTATCAACCACTTCTGAACTCTCCTATATCTATATCAAACTCTTTTGCTTTGAACTTGGAAACCTTACCGCTAGAGGGTATTTCTGCTTGTGTATGTAATTTCAGTTGGTGCCTCGTAAATCATATCAAAGTCGCCTGGCTTCGAAATTGAGGCTCTATGTAACAACAGTTCAAAGGCTGAGCATATATTCCAAAAATGCCTCAAATGTTGTCCATGATTGGGCTTCTTTACCAAACAATTCATCTATGAAAAGGGCTACTTGCCCCGATCTTTCTGATTCATTTGAAAATAAAAAGTAGTAGCCACCTCCGGCATAGCGCTCTAATACGCAACCGTTTTGTGGTATTTTCTCAAAATCACTCGGTATCTCATCCTCGCGAAGTTCAAGAGTGCGCTCAACTGTAAGATAGTGCTCATCTTCAGAGTATCCATAAATCGTATGACCAAACCACTCAACGTAACCATATTTTCTTAGAAAAACTTTATATGGCTCCGGAAAGGATAATC
This sequence comes from Vibrio sp. 1069, assembly GCF_033340555.1. Taxonomy (NCBI): domain Bacteria; kingdom Pseudomonadati; phylum Pseudomonadota; class Gammaproteobacteria; order Vibrionales; family Vibrionaceae; genus Vibrio; species Vibrio sp. 1069. The sequence continues at coordinate 650,354 of NZ_JAWOWP010000001.1, read as the reverse complement.
CTAGCTGATTTTCCATTTCATGAATTGATACGTCATTCAACTCTCCAAAGCACTCAAACCCTTCTTTTTCGGTGAATTGATCGAGCATTACGTCTAAGCTTCTCATATTTAAAACTCTATTTTTGATATATATTTTGCCTTCATCGTACCAGTGCAATCGCTTATTGTACTTCTGATGAGGCTTGGAATTCATTACCCTGAAGTTATTGAACGAGTTATCCCCTTTCCGAAATAAAAGAGGTCTTATGGTGAATGATTAAATCCGTCGAGAAGTCTTCCTGATTTAATCATTTTGAACAACTGCTTTGAAGTAAAACGCTTCGCTGCCTCTTTTGTAATCGCGTAACAACGAACCCCTCACCATAAACTTATAAGCCACCTCGTAAAAGATGGCTTATAAGTAAAGAGAATTTATCTAGTGATCTTCCCTGCTTTTACATCTTCTAGCCAACGTCCTTCAACAAGATAGGGTGGAAGCCAACCGGTTTCAATAGATAGACGGTTGCCTTTGTCGTACCACATACATGCCATGCCAAGCAGAGGGAAGTTGATAAAAGTTCTGATGCCTATCCTATCTGGTCCCAATTCTCGAAGATGATATTTCTCTTGGAACTGTAGGTTTTTAACGAGCACTTCCTCAAAATCATAACCAATATTAGTAGTGAGCGCTGCGAAGGTTTCTAGGATCCCCATCGCAATTTCCAACGCCCAGTTATCCCCTTGAGCTACCGCCGCGTCCATTGCTGCAACCAGCTTATCTGGGTAGTCCGATGTGCGGTTGTGGAACGACTGAATGACGTCTACTAGCATATAAGATAACTCGCCCGCTTTGGTAGAACTCTGTCTCATCAAAGAAATAGGAAAGTTTGCCAATACGTCCATGCTAGCTTTGTCACGCACAATCACCGAAGTAAAATAAGCATCTAACCATCGATTAGGGTGTAAACATCCAGTTTTCAAAATACCTTCGCCTTTCCATGTCACTTCTGGATAATCAGGTAATTTAACGCTTTGAGGTTCATTTGGTTTAATGGCAAGTTGATGGTAAAAAGCACGCATCAATGATGCCTCATAAAGGCAAAGTGTTCCGATTTGTTCAGTTTCTATTGAAGATGGAAAGCAACTATACCACCTCACTTGTTCTGAAACGTCGTCGCTAAGAGCGACTAAGTTCTCCCTGCGGATTGCTATTAGCTCTTTGCGCTCATCTAAATCTTCATTGATATACATTTGGTAGTCAGCGACATCATTTGGTGTCAATTGAGGTTCCGCCTTTCTCCTCATGCTAACTTTCTTTTTATTATCAGACATTTAATCCAGTCCTAATTCTACGTTAAATTCTTTTACATTAACTGAAGAAACCTCTCCAGCATCAGAAATAGCCGCTGCGGTGTGAATATATCTAACAGGAGTTTTTTTTCTCAATGCTTTTTATACTTCTGGCCGCTTTCTATTCGGTTGTATCTTTGTCCTTTTGAGCCATTAGATCAGTAATTGCAGTTGCATATTCAGTTGTCCCTTGCTGATATGCCATATTTCCAACCTTACGGCTGTCTAGTGGGCTAATACCTCTTAACGTCTACGAGAATAATTTCCCTGGGTTTTGGGTTCTTCTACAAGGTAGGCCATACCGTAGTCTCCTGGTTGTAAGAAAACACGCCATTATTTTTTAGGGGACAACTCCTAGTTAAGTGACATACCGTTGAGTCTTAGCCATAAAATGCCATGTGTCACGAAACATGAACGCCAAAAATAGAGATCTAACCTATTTTTTCCAGTACCCTCTAGATGCTCGCTCTGGGATTACCAGATTCCAAACAGATTTACTGCCTATAGATTCGTAAAACTCGGCGGCCCCGATCTCTTTAGTGGACGGCTGAAACCAATGAGGTTGAGGCACTTTTTTAGAATTCCATTAGAAACTGCCATAGCAATTGCTGTTTCACAGCACTCAACGTCGGTCAAGCCTTTGAAGGGGCCCTCCTTATATAAAATAAGTTTTTTCCGAGCCACTATATTGAGCAATTACAGACGTAACTGCCTTTCTATCACCATTATTTATTTTCAAAGTAAGCCCTGACTTTCCTAGCAAGGCTTTTAAATCGCACTCATTATTAGTAACCCACTTTTTAAGAGCCATATCATTAATAATGTTATCTCTGAAATTTATGAGTATAGTCACAAGATCATCTTCAAAATTCATTTTATCCTCAACTTTGTAATGGGATAACCTAGCTATCGTCCCAACTTTTAGTTTCTCCTAGAAATTGATTAACTCCACCTTCACCGACTGCTGGGTAAAAATCGCTCGTAGGCTCCCATCCAACGCTTAATGCCCCCAAAAAGGGCGAGATACCGTTAGTTTTATTAATTCATTGACTGGAATTTTGACTAGAGCTTCTGATATGTTTTTTACCTTTTGGCTTTCGGATTTTGACTTGCGAGAGAACGCCATCTTCTCCGACGGATGACTCTTTTGCTGCCTCTAAAATCTGATCGCAAACCTCTTGGGGGAAAGTTATTTTGTGCCTGATACTCTGCCAACATTTGCTGTAAGCGTTTTTCACAGAGGAAACCTGTTGAGTCAATCCACTAGATGGAGTTGATTGAATATCGGTAAACATATAATCCACCTCGTGAAAGGTGGATTATTTACTGAATTGCTAACTAAAGGATTTATCGAGTGATCTTCCCTGCTTTTACATCTTCTAACCAATGTCCTTCGACGAGATAAGGAGGAAGCCAACTGGTTTCAATAGATAGACGGTTGCCTTTGTCATACCACATACATGCCATACCAAGCAGAGGGAAAGATATGAAGGTTTCTATAGAAATTAAGCCCTCTGGCTTATCGAGCCTCATTTGGTATTGCTCTTGGAACTGTAGGTTCTTAATGAGTACTTCTTCAAAGTCATAACCGATGTCAGTTGTCAGGGCCGCAAAAGTTTCCAAAATACCCATGGCGATTTCTAATGCCCAATCATCACCCTGAGAAACTGCCGCGTCCATCGCGGCCACCAGTTTATCAGGGTAGTCCGACGTGCGGTTATGGAACGACTGAATGACATCTACTAGCATATAAGACAGCTCACCCGCTTTGGTAGAGCTCTGTCTCATCAAAGAAACCGGAAAGTTCGCCAATACATCCATGCTAGGTTTATCACGCACAATCACCGAAGTAAAATAAGCATCAAGCCACATTGAAGGACAAATAAAGCCTGTTTTAAAAATACCTTCACCATCCCATGTCACTTCTGGATAGCCGAGTATCTGGATACTTAATTCTTCATTGGGATTCATAGCAAGTTGATGATAACAGGCTCCCATTAAAGAAGTTTCGTAAAGACGTAATGTACAAATTTGTTCGTCTTCATGCGTAGTTTGAAACCAGGTATACCAGCGAGCCTGGTCGATGGCAAAATCACCAAGACTAACCAAGTTTTCTCGCCTGACCTTAAGACCTTCTTTTCTGTTATCTAAAACCCGGTTTATAAAATTTTTTTTACTCACAATGGCTTGTGTGTCAAGTTCAGGATTTGCTTTGCGCTCTACAATCTTGATCGATTCTTTACTTTGCATTTTGACTTAATCCTTTTGAATCAATTTTAAACTCTACTACTTCTACTACTACGTCTGAGGGCTTCAAGCTATTCGAGTAAAAGGGCTTAGGTATCTTTAAAAAGGACACATAATGCCAAGTGTAACGCAACAAAACGTCAGAAATGATGACCTAGCTCCCTTTGAATCTTAGCGAATTATATTTCCGGCTTTTACATCCTCTAACCAACACCCTTCGACGAGATATGGAGGAAGCCAACCAGTTTCGACAGATAAACGGTTGCCTTTGTCGTACCACATACAAGCCATGCCAAGCAGAGGGAAGTTAATAAAAGTGCGGATGCCTGTCCTATCTGGTCCTAATTCTCGAAGATGATATTTTTCTTGGAATTGTAGGTTTTTGACTAGCACTTCCTCAAAGTCATAACCAATGTTAGTAGTGAGCGCTGCGAAGGTTTCTAGGATCCCCATCGCAATTTCCGACGCCCAGTTATCCCCTTGAGCTACCGCTGCGTCCATTGCTGCAACCAGCTTATCAGGATAATCCGATGTGCGATTGTGGAACGACTGAATGACGTCTACTAGCATATAAGACAGCTCACCCGCTTTGGTTGAGCTCTGTCTCATCAAAGAAATCGGAAAGTTCGCCAATACATCCATGCTGGGTTTATCACGAACGATGACAGAGGTAAAATACGCATCTAGCCACATTGAAGGACAAATGAAGCCCATTTCTAAGATACCTTCACCATCCCATGTTACTTCTGGATAACCGAGTATCTGAACAGTTAATGGCTCATTCGGAAACATAGCCAGCCGATGATAACAAGCCCCCATTAATGAAGTTTCATAAAGACGTAATGTACAAATTTGTTCGTCTTCATGTGAGGTTTGAAACCAGGTATACCAGCGAACCTGGTCAATGGCAAAATCACCAAAACTAACCAAGTTTTCTCGCCTGACTTTAAGACCTTCTTTTCGCTGTTCTAATATCTTATTGATGAATTCTTTCTCAGAATAAACTCCACTTTCACTCAGCTCAGGATCTGCTTTGCGTTCTACAATTTTGATTGTTCCTTTACTTTGCATTTTAACGTAGTCCTTTGGAATCAATTTTAAACTCTGCTACTTCTACTACTACGTCTGAGCGCTTCAAGCTATTCGAGTAAAAGGGCTTAGGTATCTTTAAAAAGGACACATAATGCCAAGTGTAACGCAACAAAACGTCAGAAATGATGACCTAGCTCCCTTTAAAGCTTAGCGAATTATATTTCCGGCTTTTACATCCTCTAACCAACACCCTTCGACGAGATAGGGAGGAAGCCAACCAGTTTCGACAGATAAACGGTTGCCTTTGTCGTACCACATACAAGCCATGCCAAGCAGTGGGAAGTTAATAAAAGTGCGGATGCCTATCCTATCTGATCCTAATTCTCGAAGATGATATTTTTCTTGGAATTGTAGGTTTTTGACTAGCACTTCCTCAAAGTCATAACCAATGTTAGTAGTGAGCGCTGCGAAGGTTTCTAGGATCCCCATCGCAATTTCCGACGCCCAGTTATCCCCTTGAGCTACCGCTGCGTCCATTGCTGCAACCAGCTTATCAGGATAATCCGATGTGCGATTGTGGAACGACTGAATGACGTCTACTAGCATATAAGACAGCTCACCCGCTTTGGTAGAGCTCTGTCTCATCAAAGAAATCGGAAAGTTCGCCAATACGTCCAAGCTAGGTTTATCACGAACGATGACAGAGGTAAAATACGCATCTAGCCACATTGAAGGACAAATGAAACCTGTTTTTAAAATACCTTCGCCTTTCCAAGTTATTTCAGGATGATCAGGTACCTTAACCGTCAAAGGGCTTTCAGGTTTTTGAGCTAGTCGATGATAGCTAGCTTGCATTATCGAGGCTTCAAATAGACGCAGCGTTCCTATTCGGTCATTTAGTTCAGACACTGGAAACAAAGTATATAACCTAACTTGCTCCCAAACCCCGTCTGTTAGATATATCAAGTTTTCGCGCTTTATTGTGATACGATGTTTTCTTTTCTCTAAGTTTTTTTCTATTTGTTTTGTATAGTAATTAAGTTCCTCAGTATTCAACTCGTAGGCTGCTTTTCTATTTATCTTTTTCATACTAACTTTACTTCCCTTAACCTAATTCTTCGAGGCTAATATCAAACTCTTTTACATTCACTTTAGATACGCCATCTGAAGCATCAATTTCTGTTGTACCAGCTTTTTGTTCAGACATTAATTTAACGATTTCCGCCGCATATTTGCTTGTCCCTTGCTGATATGCTTCATTGCCAATTTTACGACTGCCGAGCGGCCTGCTGCCACCCTTAGCCTCGACGATGATGATTTCTTCAGTATCATCTGAGAGGTACACCATATTGAAATCACCTGGTTTCGATCCCTAAGTTGCAAGGTCTTTGGGATGGCTCAACTTAGCATTAGGGCGTATATTCCGAATAAAGTCATCCGCGACCAACTCACCAATTTTTGCAGACTGCTGGTTAATATTACCAATTTGAGCGTGATATCCCTCTTTGCTAGCTCGAGCGTCCATTGCCTCTTGACGCTCTTTCAAGCATTCATCAATTTTTGCTTTGTTTCTTTCTGTTAGCTCATAATCACTCGTATTGAGTTCAGACTTTTTTATACTATGCCAGTATTGGCTGCCCCAAACCTGTTGGGTCAATCCACTGGATATGGTGGACTGCATATTGGTAATGCCACCAATGATGGAGCGTTCAACAAACAACAAGCTCCCCACCTCAAACGTAAAAGCCACCCCATGAGAGATGGCTTGTATATTGATTTGCTAAAGGAGTTTATCGAATGATCTTCCCTGCTTTTACATCTTCTAGCCAACGTCCTTCGACGAGATAAGCTGGAAGCCAACCAGTTTCAACTGACAAACGGTTGCCTTTGTCGTACCACATACAGGCCATGCCAAGAAGAGGGAAAGATATGAAAGTTTCTATAGAAATCAAGTCCTCTGGCTTATCGAGCCTCATTTGGTATTTCTCTTGGAAATGTAGGTTTTTAACGAGCACTTCCTCAAAATCATAACCAATATTAGTAGTGAGCGCTGCGAAGGTTTCTAGGACCCCCATCGCAATTTCCAACGCCCAGTTATCCCCTTGAGCTACCGCTGCGTCCATTGCTGCAACCAGCTTATCAGGATAATCCGATGTGCGATTGTGGAACGACTGAATGACGTCTACTAGCATATAAGACAGCTCACCCGCTTTGGTAGAGCTCTGTCTCATCAAAGAAATCGGAAAGTTCGCCAACACGTCTAAACTTAGCCTGTCACGCACAACTGTCGATATGAAATACATATCAATCCATCTATTAGGATTTATGCACCCCGTTTTTAAAATACCTTCCCCGTCCCACTTTACTTCAGGATAGTCGAGAATCTTTATAGTTAATTCACCATTGGGATTCCTAGCAAGTCGATGATAACAAGCGCCCATTAGAGAAGTTTCGTAAAGACGTAATGTACAAATTTGTTCGTCTTCATGCGAGGTTTGAAACCAGGTATACCAGCGAACCTGGTCAATGGCGAAATCACCAAGACTGACCAGGTTTTCCCGCCGGATTTTAAGGCCTTCTTTTCTTTTATCTAATATTTTATTGATAAATTCTTTCTCAGAAGAAACCCCACTTTCACTCAACTCAGGGTTTGCTTTGCGTTCTACAACTTTACTTTGCATTTTAAATTAGCCCTTTAGAATTAATTTTAAACTCTGCCACTTTTAGTTTTACATCCGATGCATCCCCGTTCTCTTGAATGCTTGCTTGAGTATGTATATATCGAATAGGTATGCCGGATAAAGCTGCATCTTGGATTTGTCTTGCTGTTATTTTTCAGTCGTCCCTTCCTTTTTTCAGACATTAGGTTGGTGATTTCTGCAGTGTATTCGATATGCCATATTTCCAATTTTTCTGCTACCCAGCGGGCTGCTACCCCCTTTAGCCTCAACAATGATAATTTCACCTGGTGGAGACTCTTCCACATCGTAAACCATATCAAAGTCGCCCGGCTTCGAAATTGAGGTTCCAATATCTTTGGGATAAAGCAGCTTAGCATTAGGACGCTTACTCCGGACAACGTCATCTGCGGCCAACTCACCAATTTCTGCAGATTGCCGATTAATCTTGGCGATTTGAAAGTTATTATACTGAATTGCTAACTAAAGGAGTTTATCTAGTGATCTTCCCTGCTTTTACATCTTCTAGCCAACGCCCCTCGACGAGATAAGGAGGAAGCCAACCGGTTTTAATAGATAAACGGTTGCCTTTGTCGTACCACATACAGGCCATGCCAAGAAGAGGGAAGGATATGAAAGTTTCTATAGAAATCAAGTCCTCTGGCTTATCAAGCCTCATTTGGTATTTCTCTTGGAACTGTAGGTTTTTAACGAGCATTTCCTCAAAGTCATAACCAATGTCGGTAGTGAGCGCCGCGAAGGTTTCTAGGATCCCCATCGCAATTTCCAACGCCCAGTTATCCCCTTGGGCTACCGCTGCGTCCATTGCTGTAACCAGCTTATCAGGATAATCCGGTGTGCGATTATGAAACGACTGGATGACATCTACTAACATGTAAGACAGCTCACCCGCTTTAGTAGAGCTCTGTCTCATCAAAGAAATCGGAAAGTTCGCCAACACATCCATGCTAGCTTTGTCACGGACGATGACAGAGGTAAAATAGGCATCTAGCCACATTGAAGGACAAATGAAGCCTGTTTTTAAAATACCTTCGCCTTTCCAGGTCACTTCTGGGTATCTAGGTAATTGAATACTTTGAGGTTCGTCAGGCCTCATCGCTAACTGATGATAAAACGCGCGCATTAATGACGCTTCATACAGGCAAAGTGTTCCGATTTGTTCATTTTCTATGGAGTGTGGGAACCACGAGTACCATCTCACTAGATAAAACGATTCATCACTTAAAGCAACTAAGTTTTCTCTACGAATACTGATTACCTCTTTGCGCGTGTCAAGGTCTTCATCAATATCAGAACTATAGCCTTTGATTAACTCCGAGGTCAGCTTTGGATCAGCATTTCTTTTTATTTTAATTTTGTCAGACATTTTAAAACTTCCCTAAATCTACATTAAATTCTTTTACTTTAATCTTTGAAACTTTCCCTGGTTCAGAGATTGGGGTTTTAGTATGTATCTATCTAATTGGGCGTCCACTCCTCGAAGCGTTTCTTATTGATTTAGCTGTTTCCCACTCTGTTGTATTTCGCCCATTCCTAGACATCTTACCAACTATTGCCGCTGCATATTTAGACGTTCCTTGCTGACATGCTTCGTTTCCTATTTTTCTACTACCCAAAGGACTGCTCCCCCTTTGGCCTCAACAATGATAATTTCACCTAGTGGTGGCTCTTCCACCTCGTAAACCATATCAAAGTCGCCCGGCTTCGAAATTGAGGTTCCAATATCTTTGGGATGAAGCAGCTTAGCATTAGGACGTTTACTCCGGACAAAGTCATCCGCGGCCAACTCACCTATTTTTGCAGACTGTTGGTTAATATTACCAATTTGAGCGTTATATCCCTCTTCGCCAGATCGAGCGTCCATTGCCTCTTGACGCTCTTTCAAGCATTCATCAATTTTTGCTTTGTTTCTTTCTGTTAGCTCATAATCACTCGTATTGAGTTCAGACTTTTTTATACTATGTCAGCATTGGCTGCCCCAAACCTGTTGGGTCAACCCACTGGATATGGTGGACTGCATATTGGTAATGCCACCCCATGAGAGATGGCTTATATATTGATTTGCTAAAGGAGTTTATCGAATGATCTTCCCTGCTTTTACATCTTCTAACCAACGTCCTTCGATGAGATAGTGAGGAAGCCAACCAGTTTCAACAGATAGACGGTTGCCTTTGTCGTACCACATGCAAGCCATGCCAAGCAGAGGGAAATTAATAAACGTGCGGATCCCTATTCTATCTGGTCCTAATTCTCGAAGATGATATTTCTCTTGAAACTGTAGGTTTTTAACGAGCACTTCCTCAAAATCATAACCAATGTTAGTAGTGAGCGCTGCGAAGGTTTCTAGGATCCCCATCGCAATTTCCAACGCCCAGTTATCCCCTTGAGCTACCGCTGCGTCCATTGCTGCAACCAGCTTATCAGGATAATCCGGTGTGCGGTTGTGGAACGACTGAATGACGTCTACTAGCATATAAGACAGCTCACCCGCTTTGGTAGAGCTCTGCCTCATCAAAGAAATTGGAAAGTTCGCCAATATGTCCATACTTGGCCTGTCACGCACAATTGTCGATATGAAATACATATCAAGCCATCTATTAAGATTTATGCACCCCGTTTTTAAAATGCCTTCCCCGTCCCACTTTACTTCAGGATAGTCGAGAATCTTGATAGTTAATTCATCATTGGGATTCATAGCAAGTCGATGATAACAAGCGCCCATTAGAGAAGTTTCGTAAAGACGTAATGTACAAATTTGTTCGTCTTCATGCGAGGTTTGAAACCAGGTATACCAGCGAACCTGGTCAATGGCGAAATCACCAAGACTGACCAGGTTTTCCCGCCTGACTTTAAGACCTTCTTTTCTGTTATCTAAAACCCGGTTTATAAATTTTTTCCGATTCACAATGGCTTGTGTGTCAAGTTCAGGATTTGCTTTTCGCTCTAAAAATTTGACCGATTCTTTACTTTGCATTTTGACTTAATCCTTTTGAATCAATTTTAAACTCTGCCACTTCTAGTTTTACATCTGAGGCCTTACCACTTTCAGGGATATTCGCTTGAGTATGTATATATCGAATAGTTCTGCCGGATAAAGCGGCGTATTGAATTTCGTCGGCAGCTAATTTTTCAGTCGTTCCTTCCTTTTTTTCAGACATTAGGTTGGTGATTTCGGCAGTGTATTCCGTTGTCCCTTGCTGATATGCCATATTTCCAATTTTTCTGCTACCCAGCGGGCTGCTACCCCCTTTGGCCTCAACAATTATAATTTCACCTGGTGGCGGCTCTTCCACCTCGTAAACCATATCAAAATCGCCCGGCTTCGAAATTGAGGTTCCAATATCTTTGGGATGAAGCAGCTTAGCATTAGGACGTTTACTCCGGACAAAGTCATCCGCGGCCAACTCACCTATTTTTGCAGACTGTTGGTTAATATTACCAATTTGAGCGTTATATCCCTCTTCGCCAGATCGAGCGTCCATTGCCTCTTGACGCTCTTTCAAGCATTCATCAATTTTTGCTTTGTTTCTTTCTGTTAGCTCATAATCACTCATATTGAGTTCTGAGTTTTCTTTATACTCTGCTTTATTCAGCACAAGATCTTCAGTGAAGATCGTGCAACCTTCTTCCTCGCCAACTTTCTCTGAGTCAAAAACATGCGCATTTACAAATTCCTCAATCCCAACAACATACTGCACTTCGTGTCTGCTGCCATCTGAATGATTGATATGACGATAAAAAGTAATCTCGTTTCTCTCACAATGAATATGGTCTAAATCGTATTCATATCGAATATTGTTTTTACCTTTGGGTTTTCGGATTTTGACTTGCGAACGAACGCCATCTTCTCCGACAGATGACTCTTTTGCTGCTTCTAAAATCTGATCGCAAACCTCTTGGGGAACGTTGTTTTGCGCCTGATACTCAGCCAGCATTTTCTGCAAGCGTTTTAGCCCTTCTTCACAAAGAAAACCTGTTGGGTCAATCCACTGGATGGGGTTGATTGAATATCGGTAAACATATAAGCCACCTCGTGAAAGGTGGCTTATATACTGAATTTCTATATAAATGATAATTTATCGTGTGATCTTCCCTACTTTTACATCTTCTAGCCAACGCCCTTCAACGAGATAAGGAGGAAGCCAACCGGTTTCAACAGATAAACAGTTACCTTTGTCGTACCACATACAAGCCATGCCAAGCAGAGGGAAAGAGATGAAGGTTTCGATTGAAATCAATTTTTTAGGAGCATCCAAGCGCATTTGATATTGCTCCTGGAACTGCAGGTTCTTAATGAGTACCTCTTCAAAGTCATAATCAATATCGGTTGTCAGGGCGGCAAAGGTTTCTAAAATGCCCATGGCGATTTCTAATGCCCAGTCATCACCCTGAGCAACTGCAGCGTCCATTGCTGCGACTAGCTTATCGGGGTAATCCGATGTGCGGTTGTGGAATGACTGAATCACATCCACCAGCATGTAAGAAAGCTCACCAGCCTTCGTAGAACTTTGTTTCATCAGAGAAATCGGAAAGCTCGCCAATACGTCCATACTTGGCCTGTCACGCACGATCACCGAAGTGAAATAAGCATCAAGCCATCGGTTAGGGTGTAAACACCCCGTTTTTAAAATACCTTCACCTTTCCAGGTTACTTCCGGGTATCCAGGTAATTGAATACTTTGAGGCTCGTCAGGTCTCATGGCGAGCTGATGATAAAATGCACGCATTAATGATGCTTCATATAGACATAGTGTGCCGGTTCTCTCATCATCATTTAATGGAGGTAGCCATGTATACAGGCGAATTTGCTCAGACACATCATCACTCAAATAAACCAAGTTTTCTCTTTTTATCGCAATGCGCCTTTTTCGTTTATCTAAGTTCTCTTTTACTTCTTCTCTGTAAGCATCTATTGCCGCTTGAGTTAGACTAATATGAGCCAATCGCTCAATCTTTTTTAATTCCTTGGCATCAAACATTTCCAAATTCTCCCATGTCTATATCAAATTCTTTCGCTTTAATTTTCGAGACTTTACCATCTGAAGATATTTCTGCTTGTGTATGAATATAACGAATCGGAATATCATCTTTGATAGCGGATTTGATGTGATTTGCAGCAATCTTTTCCGTTGTACCTTGTTCTTGCTTAGACATCTCACCAATAATTGCTGCTGTATATTCAGTTGTCCCTTGCTGATATGCCATATTTCCAATTTTACGACTGCCGAGCGGGCTGCTGCCACCCTTAGCCTCGACGATGATGATTTCTTCAGGATCATCTGAGAGGTACACCATATCGAAATCACCTGGTTTCGATCCCGAAGTTGCAAGGTCTTTGGGATGGATCAACTTAGCATTAGGGCGTATATTCCGAACAAAGTCATCCGCGACCAACTCACCAATTTTTGCTGACTGCTGGTTAATTTTAGCAATTTGGGCGTTATGCCCTTCTTCGCCGCTACGCGCATCCATTGCCTTTTGACGTTCTGCTAAACACTCATCAACCTTTTGTTTGCATTCTTCAGAAAGTTTGTATTTCTCATCCTCATCCTTATTATTGAATTCGAATTCTGAGTTATCCTTGTAATCCGCTTTATTCAGCACTAGGTCCTCGGTGAAGATGGTGCAGGTCTTATCGCCACCGACCTTCTCTGAATCAAACACGTGAGCATTAACAAACTCTTCTATCCCGACTACGTACTGCACTTCATGTTTGCTTCCGTCAGAATGATTAATGTGGCGATAAAAAGTAATCTCGTTCTTCTCGCAATCAATATGGTCTAAATCGTATTCATATCGAATATGATTTTTACCTTTGGGTTTTCGGATTTTGACTTGCGAGCGAACGCCATCTTCTCCGACGGATGACTCTTTTGCTGCTTCTAAAATCTGATCGCAAACCTCTTGGGGGACATCGCTTTGCGCCTGATACTCTGCCAACATTTGACCCAAGCGTTTTAGCCCTTCTTCACATAGGAAACCTGTTGGGTCAATCCATTGAATTGGGTTGACTGCATATTGGTAATGGTTAATGCCACCAGCAATAGATATCGGATCTTGTTGGATAAAGCGTCCTAGCTTAGGATCGTAATACCGAGCGAGGTTGTAATGTAAGTTGGTTTCTTGATCGAAGTACTGTCCTTGAAAACGCAGTGGATTTGCTACATTTTCAATATGTACATGAGCAAAGCCGTTAGCATCGTAGCTGGCACTCCATACAACATTCCCTTCGCAATCGATTAGTCGCTCTGGTTTACCAACTTGATCGCACTGGTACCAATAAATAACGTCATTTTCTAGCAGTGCCACTGGCGTGTAAGTTTCGGGTTGATATAGGTACCAACGGAAAGCACCTGAAGAGCGTTCACCAATTAAACGTTCACCTTCCCACAGGAACTCCTTAACGCCTTTTTGTGTAATTTTTTTCGTTCTGCGCCCTAATGCATCATATTCATATTGACTGATACCATCGTCGGTGTGAACTTCAATGAGCTGATTTAACGCATCAAATACGCGAGTCTGAACGTGTCCTTGCCCCTCACGTTTTGTCTGGTTTCCTTGCGCGTCATATTTGAACCGTACATCATCGTGTACTTCAATACGATCAGCGAATACCTCTGAAGTTGGCAAAGTAGGATTGCCAAAACTATCGTATTCAAATTTAGTCACATCTCCGGAAGCATTGACTCGTTTAAGTTGCCCTAAGGTATCGTACTGATAGTGCGTTGCTCCTGCCGTATTATCAATGATTGATGAAATACGGTTTTGTGCGTTGTAAACGTACTTTTTCTCTCTATCTGGCCAATGCTGTTCAACCAAACGACCAACACCATCATAAATGATGCGCTCATTAAAATATGCCGTTTCAATTTGGGAAACTCGTCCCATTTCATCGTAATGAAATTTGATTTGAGGTAAATCTAGGTTTCCAAACCGAATCGCTGAAAAACGCCCATATCGATCGTAAGAGAAGTTCAGTTCCGTATTATCTGGCAGTACCTGAGATACGCGTTGGCCAACTCTGTTAAACTCCTGCGCTATCTCAAACTGGCCTTGAATGCGCTTTGTTAAATGCCCAAATGAAGAGTATTGGTATTGCAATGTTTGATGGCGATTGGATGCTAAAGTAAGTCGCCCACCAAGCGTATAATTGAAGTGGTTCTCTACAATACTGCTACCATTTCCTGCTTTGACGTGCATGAGATAACCCGCAGCGTCATAGCGATACAGCACCGTTCTATCGGCGACTTGCTTACGATGGAGCCGCCCCATATGATCATAATCAAATTGGCTTTGTAGATTATCAAACCCAATAGTTCCTGATAGCTGGCCTTCATCGTCATACAGGAATTCGAACTCTAAGCCGTCACTCCGAACTAATTTAGTCAGGTTACGTTGTTGATCGTATTCGTAAGAAATATGGCTGCCATCGGGAAAGATGACTGCTTCTTGTTGCGCGAGTGCTCCCCATTGATACGAGGTAATGCCTGCTGGCGTCCGAATCTGAGCAACACGACTGTGCTCATCGTAAGAATATTCTTCGCTATAACCGACTTTGTCTTCGTCGTTAAAATAACGAACTGATGTACGCCTGCCAAATTGATCATAAGCGAGTTGAGCAATACACCCATCGGGATAAGCAACGCCATTCACTAAATCTTCTTCATTGTAGCTGTAACGAAGTAATGTACCGTCTATTTCATTCGCGATAAGTCTTTGTTGTTCATCCCACCACCATTGACTTTTCTTACCATCTTCAGACTCTTTTTTGACGACTTGCCCGTGTTTATCGTAATCATATTCCGTGACACAGCCAAACTGGTCGGTATCCCAAACTCTTTGACCGAGGCTATTGTAGTAAGCCTTCTCGATATCCCCATCTGGCGAAACCGTTTTAACTAACTTACCTAAGCCGTCATAGCCATATTGAATTTCTTTGCCAGAGGAATGAAACTTAGAAACCAATTGACCATGCTGATTATATTGATAATTGACCGTTGACTGATCAGGATAGATAGCTTGTGCTTTTCTTCCTAATTCATCATATTGCCATCGCCAAGTTTTACCTGTGGGGCTTATTTTCTCGAGTAAGTTACCCTGCTCGTCATGCAAGAAAGACCATTGATGATCTAACGAGTCAGAATAAGAAGAGTGATTTCCCTGATAATGGAAGCGATAGTCATAAATTCCTGCGTCCCCAACGTTCCTGATGCATTTCGCGTTAGCACCTTCGCCATCCCATTCAAAATAATGAGTAAAGCCAGTTGGTCGTACACGCTTAACAATTAAATGGCCGCGGTATTGATACTGTTCCTTTAAGCCTAAATGATTAGTTGCACTGACCAAATCATCGTGCTCATCATAGGTATAAGTTGTCAGAACTTTTTGGGACTTTGCATTAAGCAGTTCTACAAGGCGGCCTTGCTTATCATATTGACATTCAAGAACCGGACGCTTGTTATATGCGATCTCGATCAATCGATGGTTTCGAGAATACTGCAATTGAAACGTTGAAAACGTGCCATTTCTAACTTGTTTAACAAGCCAGCGATCATCTTTTTGCTCAAACCGATATTGATGCCCATTAGCGAGCGTTACAATCCGAGTTGTTGAGCTCAGGAAATAACAGCTCGCACCAGCGTATATTTGATAACTTGTTGCTCCAATATCTACTGGCTCAAATTCTGTGATATCGGCCTTATCGTCAACAAACTCCCAAGCGATAACATTGTCTTTCTCGTTCGTCTTTTCGCGTAATTCAAACTGAAATGCATGTCGCCAACCAAAGCCCATTCCATGATTTACATCCGACTGCGAAGAGCGGTAAGTACGCTGCCAAGTAGTACCTTGTTGTAGCTCGATATCATAGAGTTCGAGAATTTCTTCACCCGTCACAAGTGATACAGGATCACCGGCTTTCTCATGTTTTTCGCTGCTTTGTTGCTGAGGCTTGGCGGATGCGGCACTTCTGCCACTCTTTTTATTCGACTTCCCCTTTCCCTTCGATGGTTTTGCATTGACGGTATTTTGAGTCGGTGGAGGCGTAACCGCCGACGAGAGTGCGTAGTTTTCGCCGGTAGGTACAATTCGAGCGACATGCAAGTCACCGTTCACCAAAGCATTGGCAAACGTTGAATTATAGTGTTGGGAAGTAAGCTCACCGTCAGGTATGTTTGGCTTGAATTGACCAATCGCATAGAACAAATCCTCGACATAGCGAAGGTCAAGCTCACCAAAGCTCTCAAGAAACTCTATTGCCTCTTGTTTGGTCACGAATGTTTTAGGTTCGCCGCTAGTAAGTAACTGACCAGAGAAGTGATAACTTTCGCCAAAGCGATTCGTGATAGGAATGACGAATTGAGGGATCATAGCCGTAACGTGTTTGTCCTTTTCTTACCTTGCCGCATCATTTAATGCTCGTTTCGCTCTTTTTATTTGTGAGAGCAAGATGCCTTAATCAAACATCCTCCGATAGAGATTCCTCTGTATGCGTAGACTGAATGTATTGATGGCAATTTTCACGTATGCAACTCTTTGAATTTCTGAGCGCAGCGTACTTTAACGGGACGATGAATCCTGAGTAAATGAACAATAGCGTGAGTGAGACTAATGTCTCATCGTGACGCGATTTTTTTACATGTTTCTTACTTAACTATGATTTTCTGCCCAGTTACGTAAATTCACTCAATAAGTTGCATCAAGTATCACCACTGCGACTCAACGCTTCATATTTGAGACAAAACAGCAACAAAAAAACCGCCTATTACGGCGGTTTTGCTTAAAGAATACTGATTAAAGGTTTGGACCTGTCGATGGTCTGTGTGGTTGGTTATTCCGCAGTTGCTGCATCCCTTGAAACATTCGCATAAACCACACCAAGATGGCTAATGCAGCAAACACCATCCCTACCCAAGGAATAAAGTAAGCGATGGTTTCAAGCAAAGTACTATGCAACCAATAATCACTCACGCCAACGAGTACACCGTTAGAAGTCGCGACGGTGACGATCAACACAACAAAAAACGTCAGGTAGAGAAAGAAGGTGCGAATTAAACCGTAGTAATGAGAAATCACTACGTCGCTGTCTTCTCCCTTATCTAATCGGTAACCCGCATAGATAATTGCGATAACGCCTGAGATCAGAAACGTAAACGGGGTCAGACAGCTCAGGATGTACGCAACCCAAATCCCGTTATGAGGTTTGTTCATTCGCTTTCGCTCCTTTTACTTCCGTTTGTGCCGTATCTGTTTCACCCATCGCTTCTTTGGACTTCACTTCCTCATACCAAAGATCGTGATGCTCTTTCGCCCATGTCTCGTCAACTTCACCAGTCACCATGCCTTCTAGCGCACCTTCCATACCGAATAGACCAATATAGATGTGGAAGATAAAGCCACAGATTAGAATCAGCGCCGAAATCGCATGAACTAAGTTAGAAAGCTCCATGTCACGGCGAGTTTGGCCAAAGATAGGAAAGTCCAGAACTAAGCCACTCACTGCCGCGATAGCACCAAAGAAGATTAACAACCAATAGATTGCCTTCTCACCACCGTTTGAGAAACCAGCTGACGGATGTGTGCCTTTGTATTTACCAACCATGCCGCCCATTTTCATAAACCAACGAACATCTGTCATGTTTGGAATCGACTTGCGCCACCATTTAAAGAGCACGAGCATCAGTAAAATGAAGAACAATGGTCCCATGTAATTGTGGTACTGCTTCGCCAACATGACGATAAAGCCCCAGAACTCAGTAGGAACGTACGGTTTTAAGAAGTGCTTACCGTAAACCAGCATCAAACCACTGAATGCCAGCGTTAAGAATGTAAACGCCATACTCCAGTGAAGCGCGCGGTCTAAACGAGACCAACGCTTCATTTTTTTACCAGTACGCGGCTTGCTAAGCATCAAAGGACCAACGAATACGTAAGCCATGATTACCATTGCAATACTGCCGAAAATCGCGACAGCACCCGCTGGAGACATCCATTTCTCTTTTAGAATGTACCAAGTCTCACCAGGTTTACTGATCAATACGCCATGTTCTGGCGATTGAGACGTGGTGTAGCCTTCTTGCCCCTCTCTGACTTCGCGCCAATAGTCTGCCCCGGCGAGTTGCGTGATCTCCTGTTGAATAACTTTAGAAGATTGTTCCTCTGCTGAAGCAGGCATTGCGAAAGTCAGCAGCAATGCTGTCATCATTGACAGCATTGCTAAAGATGCACGTTTAAGCGTGTTTAACATGTGCCTCTCCTTACTTAGCTTTTCGTCGCATCGTAAGAAAGATCGTTTCCGTCTGTCCAACCTGCGTTTTTCGCGCCGCGTTCTACCACACGTTGACGGAAAATGTCAGATACTTTCTCTGCGTCACCCGCAAGCAGCGCTTTAGTTGAACAAAGCGATGCACACATCGGTAACTTGCCTTCTGCGATACGGTTCGCACCGTATTTTTGACGTTCTTCCTCAGAGCCAGGCTCTGTTTCTGGGCCGCCCGCGCAGAAAGTACATTTATCCATTTTGCCACGTTCACCAAACGCTTCTTGTTTAGGAAATTGAGGTGCGCCAAACGGACAAGCAAACAAACAGTAACCACAACCGATACACAGATCTTTATTGTGAAGAACGATGCCGTCTTCGGTATGTTCGAAACAGTCTGCTGGACAAACTGCCATACAAGGTGCATCGGTACAGTGCATACAAGCAACAGAGATAGAGTTTTCACCAGCTTCACCGTCGTTTAGTGTTACCACGCGGCGACGTTGAATGCCCCATTCAAGCGCATCGTCGTTTTCGTTCTTACATGCAGTAACACAGCCGTTACACTCGATACAGCGTTTGGTGTCACATAGAAATTTCATTCGTGCCATTGTCAGACTCCTTACGCTTTACGAATGTTACATAGGGTTACTTTGGTTTCCTGCATCAAGGTAACCGGGTCGTAACCGTAAGTGGTTGCCGTGTTAGCCGATTCGCCAACAACGTAAGGTTGTGTACCTTCTGGGTATTTAGGGCGTAGGTCTTCACCTTCGAACTTACCGCCAAAGTGGAACGGAATGAACGCCAAACCAGGTTTCACACGACGTGTTACCATCGCTTTCACCTTGATTCGTCCTTTCTCTGCACCTTCAACCCAAACATCATCACCATCTCTAAAGCCAAGATCGTTCGCGTCTTTCGGGTTCACTTCAACAAACATTTCTTGTTGAAGCTCGGCAAGCCAAGGGTTTGAACGCGTCTCTTCACCACCACCTTCGTATTCAACCAGACGGCCAGAAGTCAGAACGATTGGGTACTCGCCCGATTTGTCTTGCTCTTGAATGGATTTATACAACGTAGGAACACGGAAGATTGCATCTTTGTCTTCCCAAGTTGGGTAATCCGTTACAAGGTCACGACGTGGTGTGTAAAGTGGTTCACGATGCAGTGGCACACGGTCTGGGAACGTCCAAACAATCGCACGCGCTTTCGCGTTACCAAATGGAATACAACCGTGCTTGATCGCGACACGCTGAATACCGCCAGAAAGGTCAGTCTTCCAGTTTTTACCCTCTGCTGCCACTTTCTCTTCAGCAGTTAAGTCGTCCCACCAACCAAGTTGTTTCAACAACTTGTCAGTGAACTCTGGGTAACCGTCTTTGATTTCACAGCCTTTCGAATAACTGTCTTCTGCAAGAAGGCTCTTGCCTTCAAATTCCACACCAAAGCGCGTACGGAAGTTACCGCCACCTTCTGCAACCGTCTTAGACGTATCGTACAGAATGTGTGTACCTGGGTGTTTCATTTCTGGTGTGCCCCAACATGGCCAAGGTAGACCGTAGGTTTCACCGTTGACAGGGCCACCTTCCGCTTCCAATGTGGTTTTGTGGAACGTATGCCAGTTTTGTTGGTGCGCTTTCAAACGCTCTGGGCTTTGGCCTGTGTAACCAATCGTCCACATGCCTTTGTTGAATTCACGCGTTAGGTCTTCAATCACCGGCTGGTTGTTTTCAACACGGATGTTTTTGAACAGAAGATCGGAATAGCCCAGTTTCTTCGAAAGCAGGTACATGATTTCGTGGTCTGGTTTTGATTCAAACAAAGGTTCAATCACCTGATCACGCCATTGTAGAGAACGGTTAGATGCGGTAACGCTGCCGTGTGTTTCAAACTGTGTTGTTGCAGGAAGCAGGTAAACGCCGTCGGTACGGTCGTTCATTACCGCAGCAACCGTTGGGTATGGGTCCACAATCACCATCATGTCCAACTTCTGCATCGCTTTTTTCATCTCAACACCACGTGTTTGAGAGTTCACTGCGTGTCCCCAGTAGAACATTGCACGGATGTTTTCGCGTTGACGAATGTTGTCTTTGTTTTCCAGTACACCATCAACCCAACGAGATACAGGAATACCTGCACTGTGCATTGGTTTCTGACCGCTGTAAGCGTTGTCATCGAAACGACCTTTGATCCATTCGTAATCGATTTCCCACACTTTTGACCAATGACGCCAAGCGCCTTCAGAAAGGCCGTAGTAGCCAGGTAGCGTGTCAGAAAGTACGCCAAGGTCGGTTGCGCCTTGTACGTTATCGTGACCACGGAAGATGTTTGCACCGCCGCCTGATTTACCAATGTTACCAAGCGCTAGCTCAAGCACACAGTAAGCACGTGTGTTGTTGTTACCAGTAGTATGCTGAGTACCACCCATACACCAAACAATGCAGCCTGGGCGATTTTCAGAAAGCAGTTTTGCTGTTTGGTAAACGTCTTCTTCGCTTACGCCTGTTACGCGCTCAACTTCTGCTGGCGTCCATTTCGCCACTTCAGCACGGATCTCATCCATACCGAATACACGTTGACGGATGAACTCTTTATCTTCCCATTGGTTTTCGAAGATGTGCCACAACACACCCCAAATGAATGCTACGTCAGAACCAGGACGAAGTGATACATAGTGATCCGATTTTGCTGCCGTACGTGTACGACGAGGATCCGCTACGACGATCTTACAGTTGTTCTTCTCTTTCGCGATCAGAATGTGCTGCATCGCTACTGGGTGTGCTTCAGCTGGATTTGAACCAATGAATAGCATCGACTTACAGTTGTGCATGTCATTGAAAGAGTTGGTCATCGCACCGTACCCCCAAGTGTTCGCTACACCCGCCACGGTTGTTGAGTGACAAATACGCGCTTGGTGGTCAACGTTGTTCGTACCCCAAAGTGATGCCATTTTGCGGAACAAGTACGCTTGTTCGTTGCTGTGCTTTGCGCTTCCCAAGAAGTAAACCGAATCAGGGCCGGACTCTTTACGGATGTCCATCACCTTGTTACCGATTTCTTCGATCGCTTGATTCCAAGAAAGCTTTTTCCACTTCCCGTTTTCAAGCTTCATTGGGTATTTTAGACGACGCTCACCGTGACCATGTTCACGCAGTGCTGCGCCTTTTGCACAGTGACCACCGGCGTTAAATGGGTGGTCGAATGCAGGCTCTTGACCCGTCCAAACACCATTTTGAACTTCTGCGTAAATACCACAACCCACTGAGCAGTGAGAACAGATAGTACGTTTTATTTCTGTTTTCGCTTCTGGATCGACTGATTTTGCTTGCGCTTTTTTCATCATTCCCGGTGCGAATAGACTAGCACCAACCACTGCGCCACCAGCGGCAAGCGAAGTGTTTTTCATGAATGCACGACGAGATACGCCAAGCTGATTCGTTTCTTTGCTCACACTGTCGGAGCGTTTGACAAGTTTCATCCGTTATCTCCTAAAGTGTGTCGTAGTAATCGCGAATGTGTTGAGTTTCACGATACCCTTTCTTCTTCACGTCATTTTCAGAAGGCTCAACCGTTTCTGAAGCAACGGCCACTTTCGTGGTTCCCGCAACAACAGCACCGGCAACGGCAGCGGTTGTGAAGCCTTTTAGGAGATCCCTACGGCTTGTGTTTATTTCTTTATTATCTTTCATCATTGCTTCCTTACCTTACGGTAGATCTTTGGAGACTCATGCCTCTCTATCGATATGACCAAGTACTGCTCGATTACTCGTAATCAGTGACGTTTTTCACATCAATTTTTAATTTGTTCTTACTGCTTTTGGTGTTCACGCTAAAGCGCACTTGCTCTAACGTTAAAAACGCATCGCAAAGCTGTGCAGCTGGCTTGTAGAAGTTCACGCTTTCTGCGCTCTCTAGTTGGCGCGTAAAAGATTGGAACCAAGGGGCGATGTGTTTGTTAAACACCGCTTGTTGAAGTTCTTCCTCTTCACCTGTCAGCATTGCCATCACTTCGCACAGTGCAGAAATATGGTCTTCAGGCTCTTTCACGTTCTCTTCTCGTTCGATGCCTAAAAGATCCAAATCGCGACGAATTTCCGCTAACGGTTTTTCCATCATCGAGCCAGTGCGATGCCAAGATCCGAATGGCACAACTTCACCACGTCCAATGCCAATAAACAGATCTTGATATTCTTCTTCTAACGCTTCTCGCTGCGTTTCGTTCGCGGCTTGTTGCAGTGCGAGCCAAGCTTTTTGCATCGCGCTCTCAGACGGTTCAATTTCTAGCGACTTCAGGAACGCCAGCATTTCATCACTAGGCGCACTACGAAAAAGTGCAGATAGTACGAGATAAATGTCTGTTCTCAGTGTTTGTTCTTGTTGTGTGTCCACTGCGAGCTCCTAGTATTTCAGTTGTTTCATTGGGTCTTCTGCCATCGACTCAAACATGTCGATCACACGGCAGTCTTCACACATCGCGATACGATTGATCGCCGCTTCATCAGAGAAATGAGAGTGACCGCGTAACTTGTTTTGTAGCATGTCGATCATCGATTGCGGAGCAAAAGGCTTGTGACAACGAATGCACTCGGCTGCCTTTTCTTCATGAATCACAACCGCTTTCTGGCGTTCTTCTTTCACCCAGTTCATACGAGGAGTAAGCGTCAGCACTTTCTCTGGACACGCTTTCTCGCACAGCCCACATTGAATGCAGTCTTGCTCGACGAATTTAAGCGACGGAGATCGACCGTCCGTATGCAATGCACGTGTTGGACACACCGCCACACAGCTCATACACAACGTACAACCTTTACTTTCACAAGAGACTGTGCCGTAAGGTGCGTTCGCTGGAAGTTCAACAATGTTCTCAACTGGAATACGTGATGCGGACAACGCATCCAACGCCGTAAATAGACGCTGACGTTTGTTGCCTTGCAAGTCTCCTAATGCCAAATCAAAAGACTCGGTACAAAGTGTCGGAGCACCTTCACGTAGTGACTCTAGATACAGAATGTCGATGGTTTCTTTGGCGATACCAAGCTGACCGAGCAGCTCTTGAGCAATACCTACTTCGCTATTAAGCACACGAATAATGGTTTGAGGCATAAAACGTGAAGCCGCAAACAGCACCTGAGTAGCACCATTCACAAGCGCGGCGAACCAAGTATCAATACCAACCGAAGGCAGTTCTTCCACCACAATTGGAATCACATTATCTGGCAGTGCTTTTAGTGCCATCACGTTGTAGCTCTCGTGGCGAGAACTGCAAATCAATACGATAGGATCTAAACCACCCGCTTGCTCATAGTTGGCGAGCGTACGTTCAATAAACTTTTGCGTATCTTCAGGGTTTGGCAGTGCGTAATGAATCGCTTCTGTCGGACACGCTGTAGCACAAGTACCCACGCCTTGACATAGGTATGGGTTGATCTCGATGCGATGGCCCGTTTTGTCGCTGCCTTCACTCGATAGTGCCCCTGCCGGACAAGCATCCACACACCGTTCGCAACCTTTTACGCCACGAGAGCTGTGTGCACATAAATCGGTATCTAAACGGAAGAATTTCGGTTTATCGAACGTCCCCATTAAGGTTGGAATCTCTTCCAACGCTTCAGCCAGTTTCGGATAGCCACGACCTACTGGGTAGTAGCCCGGTACTGGGACTTCTTCCGACATGCAGCTGTTAAGGCAAAGATCGAGTACGATATCGAAACAATCGCTATTGATCGCGACCTTGGCAAGATTGTTGGTCGAACCATGATTTTCAATCAGAACTTCAAACGTACCTAAGAACCCTGAAACCTGAACCGAATTGGCGTAATAAAGCTCGGGATTTGTGCCCTTTTCGCCATCGGTAGAAAGCAGCGTTAGGCTGTTCATTTGCGACAATTGCGCTGCCGCACTTTCGATGATTGCTGTTGGGCCCACAATCAAAGTATTACCGCCGCTTTCATAGCTTACGGTTGGTGGAATAAGATTGGTCAACTCTACGGTATTTTCGAAAGCGTACAGCCTCGCTTTACCGTTATTGGAAGTTGCTTGTTCTAATAATTGTTTCAGCATTGCTCAATTCCATTTATGAACATGGATAGTCTTTTCCATCTCTTAGTGTAGTTAGCGCCGGAGATTCTGCTGATTAACTTATCAATGGGCATTCTTATTCCGCCTTCTACAGGCGATGAATACTACGCAGTGCGTCCGTACTAACTTCAACCAGATTGGTATTGATCAACAAATAGCAAGTGTCATGCCAACAAAATATCAACTAAAAATCAATAGGTTATCAATTTTACTGACAAATAGTAGGGATAAAAAAACCGGTTGAGACATTTTGTCTCAGCCGGTTCATTGAGTGTTTAGTCAAAATGTACCTATTCTTTGTGTGGTATATTTTGTCTCACCTCGTTAGGCTGTGATTCTTCAGCAAAAGTATCACTTTCACTAGGCACTGTATTTATATACGGTTCATTTTCATCTTGAGTAATTTGGGCATTTTTGTCGGTGTTTGACTCTGCGTCTTCAACTACCTCAGATGCGATATCGTTAGCGTTAATCTCAGACCCTTGCGCAGTTTCAGCATCTGGTTCGTCTTCCACTTTGTCTTTAACCCAATCACGCAGCGTCTCAGCGACGTCTTGAGAAAGTGACTTTAAGTTACTGTAATCATCATCGTAATCGTCTAGGCCGTCACGCACGTTAAATTCTTCGGACAAGAACATTTTGCGCAGCGCAGCTTTCTTGACACTTTCTGAAGCTTCAGAAACCAGCAGTTGCGCCACAGACATTTCTTCAGTCTTTTCAGTCCCTACACTCGCGGTAATGTCTGGAGCCTGACTATCCTCATTGACGTTCAAAGCATTTGAGCTTTCGTCAGCGTTTGAAAGCGCTGTGACACTATCTTCGGATTGCGCCATCTCTGCTATCGGCGTGATCTCTTCAGCATGTTGGGAAGATTCTTCTAGTTTACGTTTCGACCAACGGCTTAAAAAACTAGTTGCCATTTGCTCTGCCTGCTCCTTTGCGTTTCTTGCGTCTTACTTCTAACAACTCACCGTGACGACCAATAAAGGCTTCCATCCAAGCCTGAACGGCTAACGGCATATCGTTAGATAGTACAAGGTTATCACCATCCATATATTGCGCCGCAACAGATTGTGAAGCCGTCAGTAACTGTATCGCTGGTTTTTCACCAGACTCGACGTTATCCATCACTAAAAAGAGTTTAGGTTGCTGAGAGCTTAAGTTAAAGCGGTAGTCTGTACGTTCATCTTTATGTAATTGCAACGGACAAACATCTGGAGTCTCTTCCGTCGGATTCAGCGCAAATCCTGTCAACTGCCATTGCGTTGTCACCCAAATCCCTGTACTGATCTCATGCTCAACAAGCTCTACGCCGATTGGCCATGTATCCTCAGTCTTTTCGTAATTTTTTTCGAAATCTTTCTTATCCGACATAACTCACCCAGTCTTTCTATTTTTGGTCTGAAAACACACAGGATATTTTGCCCCCGTTTTCGACCATTTTTATTGTCTTCGAAGCAATAAACGCGCCAAGCTGATATAACTTAGTCTATATACTCCCTCAGGCTATAAGTACCAAACTAGACGAAACTCAAATGTACTGATGTGTCATTACTGCGAACTCGCAGTTTTAATGCATTGTTGACATAAAACCTCGCAATTTCTGTGGGAACCGCTATTTTGGAATGAGATTTGCTAGCCACTTAAAAAGCTAAAATGCGTAGCAACCTAACGCTCTTAATCACTAGGACACGACTGTGCTGAAACCAAATATTATTAAAACCAGTGAAAATCCCCTGCAAACCATTGAAGTCGATGTGTACGACGAGTACGGCGAAAAGCTCACGAAGCAAATCGCTTGCGAGCGTCCTCTTACGGTCATGCTGAACTGGAAAGAAGTGGTCACGCTCATGACGCTAGGTTCGCGTCCAGAAGCACTAGTACTCGGTTATTTAAAAAACCAAAGCTTCCTGTCCGATCCAGCCGCGATCGAATCCGTTATTATTGACTGGGAAACGCATTCCGCAGCGGTGATTACTAAAGAAAACACTGAGCACTTAGAAGGCGCCCTGAAAAAGAAAACCGTCACCTCAGGTTGTGGTCAAGGCACTATGTATGGCAACGTGATGAAGCAGCTTGAAAATTATCAAGTGCCTCAAGTTCCTCTTAAGCAGTCAGAGATTTATTCTGCGCTGGAAGCGTTAACTCATTACAACGACACCTACAAAAAAGCGGGCGCAGTACACGGCTGTGCGGTTTGCAAAGGTAATGAAGTGTTGTCATTTGTGGAAGATGTCGGCCGTCACAACGCAGTGGATACACTTGCAGGTGAGATGTGGCTCAAAGAAGAAACAGGTGAAGATAAAATTTTCTACACAACTGGTCGCCTTACATCAGAGATGGTGATTAAAGTGGCTCAAATGGGCATTCCTGTTCTGCTTTCTCGCTCTGGCGTTACTCAAATGGGGTTAGATCTAGCGAAGCAATTTGGTATTACGACCATTGCGCGTGCGAAAGGTTTGCGCTTCCAAGTGTTTACAGGAGCCGACAAGGTTGAATTTGATGTAAAAGGCAACCAATAACACCTTTTCAGTGTAAACTAAAACCAATAATGCGGATTCACAGAGGATGTGGACTATGAATAATGACCAATTGTGGAATTTTCTGCTTACGCCCAGCGGTATCATGCTTTCTATGATTATTACCTTTGGCGTGGTCGGGCTCTATGCGTATATAACCGGTCAGTTTAAGGATTAAGGCCAAATATCAAAAAAGCCTCGCTAAATAGCGAGGCTTTTGCTTTTTAAACGCTTTGCGAGTAATTACGCGTCAACGCCACGAGATTTTAGGAACTCAGAGTAAGTGCCTTTAAAGTCTGTGATTTTACCATCGCGGATTTCGATAATACGCGTTGCTAACGAGTCTACGAATACACGGTCGTGAGAGACGAAGAACAACGTGCCTTTGTATTGCTCAAGCGCGGTGTTCAAAGATTCAATTGATTCCATGTCCATGTGGTTGGTTGGTTCGTCCATTAGCAGCATGTTTGGCTTGTGCATCATTAGCTTACCAAGCAGCATACGACCTTGCTCACCACCAGACAGTACTTTTACTGACTTCTTAATGTCATCTTGACCAAACAGCATACGACCAAGGAAACCACGAACGACTTGCTCATCATCACCTTCTTGACGCCATTGACCCATCCAATCCGTTAGATTCATATCTTCTGCAAAGTCATGCGCGTGGTCTTGCGCGTAGTAACCGATGTTTGCATTTTCAGACCATTTGAACTCACCAGCACGCGGTTCAAGTACACCAGCAAGCGTGTTTAGAAGTGTTGTTTTACCCACACCATTTTCACCGATGATCGCAACGCGCTCTCCCACTTCAAAAATTGCATTGAAGTCTGAGAACAAGTCCTCTTCAAAACCTTGGCTCAGGTTTTCTACAATCAGAGCGTTACGGAACAGCTCTTTAGACTGTTCAAAACGAATGAATGGGTTTTGACGACTAGACGCTTTCACTTCGTCCAATTTGATCTTGTCGATTTGCTTCGCACGAGATGTCGCTTGTTTTGCTTTCGATGCGTTTGCAGAGAAACGCGCAACGAAAGTTTGTAGCTCAGCGATTTGTGCTTTCTTCTTAGCGTTGTCGTTTAGTAGACGTTCGCGAGCTTGAGAAGCCGCCGTCATGTACTCGTCGTAGTTACCTGGGTAAACACGTAGTTCACCGTAGTCCAAGTCAGCCATGTGTGTACATACTGAGTTTAGGAAGTGACGGTCGTGCGAAATGATGATCATTGTGCAGTTACGCGCGTTTAGCGTGTCTTCCAACCAACGGATTGTGTCCATGTCCAAGTTGTTGGTAGGTTCGTCAAGAAGCATCACATCTGGGTCTGCGAATAGAACCTGCGCTAGAAGCACACGGAGTTTCCAACCTGGTGCTACTTCACTCATTAGACCGAAGTGTTGCTCCATTGGGATACCTACAGCAAGAAGAAGCTCGCCCGCTTTGGCTTCTGCCATGTAGCCGTCCATTTCAGCAAACTGAACTTCTAAGTCAGCCACTTTCATGCCGTCTTCTTCGCTCATTTCAGCAAGTGAGTAGATGCGGTCACGCTCTTTCTTCACTTCCCATAGCTCTTTATGACCCATGATAACGGTATCGATTACAGTAAATTCTTCGTAAGCGAACTGGTCCTGGTTCAGTTTTGCAACGCGCTCGTTTGGATCGTAGCTTACGTTACCACTGGTTTGCTCAAGCTCGCCGCTGAGGATCTTCATAAAGGTTGATTTACCACAACCGTTAGCTCCAATTAAGCCATAGCGATTGCCTTCGCCGAACTTAACTGAAATGTTTTCGAATAGCGGCTTAGCGCCGAATTGTTGAGTAATATTCGCTGTGGAGATCAAAACCTTTACCTTAGCAATTGGGGTGTATTTAGAAAAACCGGGCAACGGTACTTGTTCATGCTACATACTGCAAGTGTTGTTTTTATTAATTCATCGCTAGTGAAACCATCGCAGTGCTTCTTCAAAGCAAAAAGCTCAAGCACAAATGCGTCATTGAATACAAAAAAGAGCCAGTATTATAACTGGCTCTTTCTTCCGTAATGCTTACAACAAGTGACTAAGCGATATTCGTCACCTCTAGGATCAGTTCGGCTTTTTTAGGTAAATAAATACTGAATTTACTGCCTTTTCCCCATTCAGACTCTGCTTTTAACTCACCACCCGTTTGGCTGAGAATACTTTGGGAGACCGATAGCCCTAACCCTGTGCCTTCTCGTTTCGTTGTGTAAAATGGCGAGAAGATTCGACTCAAGTTTTCTGGTTTAATACCGCAGCCCTCATCGATAACATGAATCGCAGCTCCTTTCACTTCGCCCTCTTCAATCCAGTCTTCACTGACTACTGTTAAAGTTCCTTTACCGCTCATTGCGTGAATGGCGTTCATTTGCAAATTAACTAAGATTTGTAGCAAGTGGTGACGGTTTATCTCAACGGACGTATGCGCTTGTAGGTCAGTCACAAACTCAACGTCGCGTTTCTTGGTGCCAGTTTTAACCAAGGTGATGCTTTCATCAATGATAGGATTGACATGTTGCCAAGTGATTTCATCTTGAACACCGCCTTGGCGACTGTATTGCAATAAACTGCGTGTGATATTGCGGATACGATCAATTTGCGCGTGAATCGCATCAATCTCTTCTTGTACTCGACTTGCATCGTCACCCAATTCAAAATGGATCAATTCTACGTTGCCAAGAATCACGGCGGTTGGGTTATTAATTTCGTGAGCAATCCCCGCGGTGAGTTCTCCCAGTGCTGCAAGTTTTTCATGAACAACGAGTTTGTCGCGGGTTTGGTTGAGCAATTGAATATGCAGTTCAAGATCTTGGGTTTTTTCTCTCAGGCTTGCCGTACGCTCTTGAACTTTGCATTCAAGTTGAGCTGCGGAGTTTTTCAGTTCAATTTTGCGCTCTTCTAGCGCGTCTAACATATCATCAAACTGTCTGGCTAACTGCGCAAGTTCATGATCGGCATCTAATCCTAACGGGCCAATCCGTTTTTCTTTACCTTGTTGGACCTGCTTCACCACTTTATGAATGCGTTCGATCGGTCGAAACAGATCATAAGAACCGCGATATACCATCACGCCGGAAACCAGCAATAACATAACCGTAATCAAGCTGATTTCGGCAATGTTCGTCATGTAGGCTTTAACGAATGGCCACATGAGGTAACCCGTATAAAGCATACCAATAACATTGTCGTATTGGTCTTTGATTGGTTGATACGCCGTAATATACCAAGCGTCATACACATAAGCGCGATCAACCCACTGTTCACCCTTCGAAAGTACTTGGTTATACACTTCTGCGCTCACGCGAGTGCCTATGGCGCGCCCTAGCCTATGATCGCTGTCTAAAGGAACGTTGGTGCTCACACGCAAATCATCGAGAAATACCGTCAACGTACCCACAGGGCGAAGGCGGTCATTATCACTTAAGTATATGAGATCGCGGATTTGATCCACCAGCACTGTGCTGTTGTTAAGGAGCAAACCACCATCAAGAAAGCCGATCAAATCGTTCGCTTGGCTGTATACCGGAATCACGGTTCGACTGACTAACCCACGCACTTCCCTGTCACCATCAGCAAGAATAGGCACTTCTGCTCGTTTGGCGAGTTCAGGATCGAGGCGTTCGAGTTCTTCTTTATTGAGTACATCAAAAAACGATTCGCGCTTGGTGAGATCCATAAAGCGGAATTTGTTTTCCATGGAATTAACGCGTTGGAAAGAGAGAAAATCTAAAGCATATCTTTTCTTCTGCTCTGTGACCCACTTTTGCAGGTCACCTTGTGGCGTTCCTTGATTAATGCGAATACGGAAATCGTACGAATCGGCAAACGCCCGCACGTAATTGGCTTGCTTTTGCTGTAACAACGTTACACTGTTATTTGCAACACCAAGACGTTCCGAGACATCAAGCAGCGCATTTTGCCACGTGTAATGAATAGACCAATAAATGGTAATGCCGATCAGAGCTAACAATGTGAGGAAAATCGGCGCAGAGGTTAAGAATAACAAGCGATAACGCACCATGGTTTTAAAACGGTGCGTCCATTTTGACAATCCTTTGTGCTGTGGGCCGTTAGTCGGCATATTCCTCACCCTCAGAATCCCATTCTTTGTACTTACGTTCTAAGGTCTTGCGAGCTACGCCCAAGTCACGAGCAGCAGCAGACTTATTACCTTCATGCAAGTTAACGACTTGTTTAATATGTGCTTTCTCGACTTCTTTTAACGTCCAGCTGTTTGGATAGCCTTCGCCAGTAAATTCTTTGCCTTCTCTAAAGGTTGGTAACTCAGAAGAGTGAGAAACAGTAATCGATACATTAGGCAGTGAATGCCCGCCATTCAGCTCTCGCCAATAGTGTGCAGGTGGTTTGCCAAGCAAGATACAACGCTCAATCAAGTTTTTGAGCTCACGAATGTTTCCCGGCCAATCGTACTCACTCATGGCTTCCATATCCTCGTGAGCCCATTTGGGCGCAGGCATACCGAGCTCGCGCGTCAGCATGTTGCTGAAAAATGGCACCAACTCAAATAAGTCGGTTTTGCGCTCTCGCAGCGGACACACTTCAATTTTCAGAACGTTTAAACGGTAATAGAGGTCACTGCGGAAATTACCTTGATTGACCTCTTCTTGCAGATTACGGTTGGTGGCGGCAACAATACGGACATCAATACTGATCTCTCTTTCTGAACCGACAGGGCGAATCGTGCGCTGCTCTAACACACGCAATAATGATGCCTGCATTGCAAGTGGCATCTCCCCGATTTCGTCAAGAAATAAGGTGCCACCGTTCGCAACACGGAACAAACCTTCACGCGATTTTTTTGCACCGGTAAACGCGCCCGATGTATGACCAAACAACTCACTTTCTAAAAGCTCTGGTGCAATCGCACCGCAGTTGATTGGCACAAACGGGCCCGTTCTCCCACTCGCCTGGTGAATACCTCGTGCAACTAGCTCTTTACCCGTACCCGACTCACCTTCAACCAAAACAGAAGCGCGTGATGGTGCAAATTGGTTAATAAGTTGCTTAAGCAGACGCGTTTTTTCTGAGCCGCCGATGATCTCTGAGGTATTGTGACGCTGGTAATCGCGTGTCATGGCGTACTGCATGCGTTCGTTCAAACGGCGATCCATACAGCGACTGACCGCTTTTAACATCTGCTCAAGGTTGAATGGTTTGAGGATAAAGTCGGAAGCACCGAGCTGTAGCGCTCGAATGGCAATTTCTAAATCCGCATAACCCGTCATAAAAATCACATCGGCACGTTTGTCATCATCTTCAAACGCTTCTTCCCACTCAATTCCAGAACGCCCTGGCAGATTAATATCCAGTAAGATCAGATCATAATGTCGAGAATTACGCAGTTGTTCTGCTTCTTCGATGCTACCAGCTGTATCGACATGTGAAAAAAGCTTACCCAATGCCTTTTTCAAGATGGCTTGCATGCCTAATTCATCATCGACGACCAGTACGGAAAAGGCGCTATATTGTTGGTTTGTACTAAGATGGGATTGAGTAGACATATTTACCCCAGATGGATTTCGATGGGACAGAGTGTACCAAGTTTAAACAGAGATACCCTACAAAAAGTGCGACATTTTGTACCAACGCAAACTTTTATGCAAATAACCCCATGATTTAGTGCATAAACCAAGCACTTTAAGCTTGTAAAAGGTTGGCATCTTGTTTGCTATAAGGTGGATACGGAGCGCATTTAAGTGATCTCAGGATGTTGATGTTTGCTTATTCCAACACCCTGAGACAACTTGCGTATTACGCTAATCGCTCTCGTCCAAAAAGGCTTCTCCCTAAAACCTGGAGAGATTCCAAAGAATCATTGGAAAGGAACACATAAAAATGAAAAAAATTGCGCTAACTCTGGCTGCAACGTCAATCACGCTTGTAAGTTACTCTGCGTTTTCTGCTCAAGACGGAGAACACGTTCGCCTTGCAACCACAACCAGTACTTACCATTCAGGTTTACTTGATTACCTGCTTCCACAATTTGAAAAAGACACGGGCTACAAAGTCGATGTTATTGCTGCAGGTACTGGTAAAGCCTTAAAAATGGGCGAAAACGGTGACGTAGATTTGGTGATGACACATGCACCAAAAGCTGAAGGCGCATTTGTTGAGAAAGGCTACGGCGTTTTACCTCGCAAGCTAATGTACAACGACTTTGTGATTGTAGGCCCGAAAGCTGACCCAGCAACAATCAAAAATGACGAAGGCGTGTTAGATGTATTCAAAGAGATCGCAAACAAAAACGCAACGTTCATCTCTCGCGGCGATGATTCTGGTACGCACAAAAAAGAAATGGGCTTCTGGGCTCAAACTAAAATCGAACCGAACTTTGGTGGCTACCGTAGCGTAGGTCAAGGTATGGGCCCAACTCTAAACATGGCGTCTGAAATGCAAGGCTACACCATGACGGACCGCGGCACTTGGCTGGCTTACCAAAACAAATTGGATCTAGAAATTCTGTTCCAAGGCGATGAAAAACTGTTTAACCCGTACCAAGTTATTCTTGTTAACCCTGAGCGTTACCCAACGATCAACTACCAAGGTGCGAAGGCATTCAGTGATTGGTTGGTAAACCCTCGCGGACAGGAACTTATCAATGGTTTCCGCCTAAACGGTAAACAACTGTTTGTTGCGAATGCTGAGAGCAAATAACGCAATATGAATCTTGCTGATACAACACTGGAAGCGCTTCGCTTACTGGTGAATTTTGATGCAGACCTATGGGAGATCGTTGCGGTCTCCTTTAGTGTTTCTATTACGGCAATATCCCTAGTGGTATTGCCGGCTATTTTGATGTCCTTTGTACTGGCGTATACCGACTTTCGCGGTAAATGGTTTTTGTTGTCGATCGTAAATACGCTGCAAGCGGTCCCTACCGTGGTGATTGGCCTGTTGCTGTACATGTTGCTGTCGCGTGCTGGCCCTTGGGGAGACTGGCAAATGCTGTTCACTCAGAAGGCAATGATCTTCGGCCAAATGGTGATCTGCTTCCCTGTTTTGGTATCGATGATGCATGGTGCATTACAATCTAGCGACCGTCGTGCAGTGGAAACTGCCATCACGCTGGGCGTCTCCATTCCGCGCTTGGCAGCAACGATGATTTGGGAAACCCGCTTTCCTCTACTTGCGGCTATCATTGCAGGATTTTCACGTATCGTGACCGAGGTGGGCTGCTCAATGATGGTTGGTGGGAACATTATGGGCGTGACGCGAAATATTCCCACGGCTATCGCAATGGAAAGCAGTAAAGGTGCTTTTGCGCAAGGAGTTGCATTAGGAATTGTATTACTATCTTTAGCGTTGGCTCTAAACTTCTTCTTATCAAGTATGAGAGGCAAAGGCTACCTCAGAACATAGAACATGAAGCAAACAAACGACTCACCATTAACCCCATGTCGAGGCGAATTATGACTATAAAAATCACCGCCGAACAGTTATCCATGCGCTTTAAAGAGCGTGTGCTTTTCCACATCCCTGAGTTAGCCATCGGCCCAAATGATGCCATTTATCTCAAGGGTGACAATGGTGTGGGCAAAACTACCCTACTCAAAATCCTTGCTGGCTTGCTCAAACCCTCTACTGGCGATGTTGTTGCGCCAAAAGATACGTGGCTGAAAAGACTGACGCGTCGCAATGGTCGTGTCGATGTGATTTATCTCCATCAATCCCCTTACCTTTTTGACGGCACTGTATATGAAAACGTAGTCTATGGAGTGAAATATCAACAAGACACGCAAAAAGATAAGCGAGCTCAAGTTATTCACGCGCTGCGCATGGTAGGTTTAGAAACCTTAGCGGACGAACATATTTCCGTGTTGTCCGGCGGTGAAAAACAGCGCGTTGCCATGGCAAGGGCTTGGATCTTAAAACCGTCGATTTTATTGATGGATGAGCCAAGTGCGTCTTTAGACCAAGAATCCATTGAACGATTGGTGGTGATGGCGAAAGATCTTTTGGATCGCGGTTCCAGTATCGTGGTGACAAGCCATCAGGCAAACGCACTGACCGACTTATGTAAAAAACAGTGGTGGATTAAAGACAAGACTTTGATAGAGTCTCCTCTGTTGTATGTCATACCAAAAGAAACATCCCAAGAGAATGCATATGCTTCAACCAACACAAACTAGTTGGGTCATTTTGGCTGGTGGCCAAGCCAGCCGTATGGGTGGAAAAGATAAAGGTCTGATTGAGTTAAATCAGAAGCCACTCATCGAACACGTTATTGAACGTTTATCTCCACAAACTCCACGCATTTTAATTAATGCCAACCGAAACCAAGATGCGTACAGCAAATTTGGTTTCGTATTTAGTGATCAATTCAAAGATTTCCCTGGGCCTATGGGCGGTATTCACGCGGGTTTGATGCATGCTGAAACTGACTGGGTCGGATTTGTACCTTGCGATAGTCCACAAATTAACACCGACCTTGTCGAGCGTTTCTGCCAAGCCGCCCAAGAAGACAGTGATATTTTGGTCGCGCATGATGGTGACCATCAGCAACCTGTTTTTACGCTCTACCACAAGCGCGTAATGCCAAAACTCACCGCATTTTTAGAACGTGGCGACCGAAAAATCATTCTGCTCTACAAAGAGTGCAACACCAGTTACGTTGACTTTAGCGACTCACCAAACTGTTTCGTCAACTTGAACACTCCGGAAGAACTGGCGCAATTTGGACAATTAGAATCATGAAATACACGCTAAACATTCCTATTCTTGGTTTTGCAGCTTATTCAGGCACAGGCAAAACCACGCTACTTGAAGCCCTATTGCCAAAGCTGACTGAAGCAGGTTTACGCATTGGCATGCTAAAACATGCGCACCACAACTTCGATGTCGATAAGCCGGGTAAAGACAGCTACCGTTTACGCAAAGCTGGCGCGTCTCAAATGCTGATTGCTTCTCGCAACCGTTTTGCGTTAATGACAGAAACGCCAGAAGCCGAAGCGGAGTTTGAATACCTCTTAACTCGTTTTGATGAAGACAAGCTCGATGTGGTTTTGGTTGAAGGCTGTAAAAACATCGCGTTTCCTAAAATTGAATTGCACCGTGAAGAAGTGGGTGAACCTTGGCTTTACCCTCACGATGAAAACATCATCGCTATCGCGTCAGACGGCGGCGAGTTGGAGTCTGAACTGCCACAAATGAACATCAACGATCTTGAGGCGATTGCTCAGTTCGTTATTCAGTATGTTCAAGAAGCGAAAGCACCAAAAAACAAAGAGAAAGACGCCGCATGTTGCGACACACTTTCTCCGGCTTTCCTTTCTGTGGTTCAAGGCCAAGAAAAAATCCTTTCTTTGGTGAACACGGTTTCGGAAATAGAAGCATGCAGGATTGAAAATGCTTACGGGCGCGTTCTTGCGGAACATATCGTTTCACCAGTAAATGTGCCGCAATACACCAACTCCGCGATGGACGGTTATGCCATCCGCAGTGATGATGTTGAGCGTGATAGCTACCAAGTGATTGCTGAAGTGATGGCGGGCCATGCTTACGATCAGCCTCTGAAAGTTGGTCAAGCAGTTAAGATCATGACTGGCGCACCAACACCACGTAACGGCGATACAGTGGTCATGCGTGAGCAAGCCACTCAAAAAGGTGACAGGGTCACTTTTAACGGTGCGAATATCAAAGCAGGCCAAAACGTTCGTCAAGCAGGTGAAGATCTCGCTATCGGCAGTGATGTCTTTACCGCAGGCACTCGCCTCGCCTCTCCAGAAATGGGCATGATCGCTTCGCTTGGCTTTGGTGAAGCGAATGTATTCCGCAAATTGAAAGTTGCCGTGTTCTCCACCGGTGACGAAGTACAAGCGCCGGGAACAGAGCAAAAAGCGAATTCTATCTACGATTCCAACCGTTTTACCATCATGGGCATGCTTGAAAAGCTCGGCTGCGAGATCTTGGATTTCGGTATTCTGGAAGACAACGAACAGTTAATGATTGAAGCGTTGGAAAACGCATCGGCTCAAGCAGACGTGGTTATGACTTCTGGTGGCGTATCTGTTGGTGATGCGGATTACATCAAACTTGCCTTGGATAAACTTGGTCAAATCGATTTTTGGCGAATCAACATGCGTCCGGGACGTCCATTAGCGTTTGGTCAAATCAACAACAAGCCGTTCTTTGGTCTGCCGGGCAACCCTGTTGCCGTGATGGTTTCATTCATCAACTTTGTTGAGCCTGCACTGCGTAAGATGCAAGGCGAACAAGGGTGGAAGCCTCTGAAAGTGAATGCCATCGCGACTGAAAACCTTCGCTCTCGACAAGGTCGTACCGAGTTTAGCCGTGGCGTCTATGAACTGGATGAAACTGGCCGTTTAACCGTTCGTACAACAGGCAAGCAAGGTTCTGGTATTTTGCGCTCAATGAGTGAGGCAAACTGTTTGATCGAAATCTCCCCAGCTATTGATACAGTAAAAGCGGGAGAAAGCGTGACAATTATCCCACTTCAAGGCAGAATCTAGCTCAAACTAGAAATTCAAAGGTCAGCGAGTCTGGCCTTTTTGTTTAATACAGAAACCTTTTTAGAGAGACAGCTATGGCTCGCACCATTCTTTACACTTACAAAGACCAAGACAAAGAACTGACGTTCTCATACCAGCAACACCGCAACATTCAAGAAGCAGTTGCAGAGGCAGAAGGTATCGATATCACTGAGTTCCTAAAGATGGAGCAACAAATCGAAGCAGTGTCTGACACTAAAGCGGTGCGAAACTACCGCGACAACTACTTCAGAAAATTAGGCTTTAGCAAAATCACCCTAGCTCAAAAAGAAAACCTGGGCGTAGGCAAAAAGAACAAATAAGCTTAGCTGCAAACAGAAAACTCACGATTCGTCGTGAGTTTTTTATGCATGCTACTTTTGTTCATGATCTATACCCGAGCATACCGAAATTACTTAGGTATATAAGTAAAAGCCCCGTTTAACCTTGAAAGTCTAAACGGGGCTTTAAATTTCTTCTTACTTTATATCGAGTAAGGTTTAAGTCATTACTTGATGTTTAAGAACGCAGCGCCGCGTACACCACCTGAATCACCGTGTTTTGCTTTGATGATCTTAGGACACTTAGCCACAGACAATAAGTGTTTAGGGATGCGTTTTGGCATCTCTTCGTAAATCAATTCGAAGTTAGATAAGCCGCCACCAAGTACAACGGTGTGTGGGTCTGTTGCAGTAAACAGGTTTGCAAAGCAGATCGCTAGCAGCTCCATAAAGCGCTCGACGTGCTCTACTGCTTTCTCCTCACCCTCTACGTGCGCTTTAATAATGTCGATCGCTTTCTTCTCTTCGCCGTAGTAATGCGCGTAAAGAAGCTCGAAACCACGACCAGATAGGTAGCTATCTAAACAGCCTTTGTTGCCACAGCCACAACCCAGTAATGGTGCGTTTTCGCCTAGGTGGAACCATGCGTCGATAGGAAGACGTGTGTGACCCACCTCACCCGCTACGTGGTTGCGGCCAGAGAATACTTTGCCTTCGTAGATAAAGCCGCCACCAAAACCAGTACCAAGGATCAAACCTAGTACAGATGGTTCATCTTGAAGATCTTCGTCCCAGGCTTCAGAAAGCGCGAAACAGTTTGCATCGTTTTCAATTTTTACGCTGCGACCGATTTTAGCTTCCAGATCAGCACGAAGTGGTTTGCCTTTTGCCGCAGGAACGTTAACTGTTAGTACCGTTGCATCATCGGCGTCTTCCATACCTGGTAGGCCAAGACCAATCGTACCTTCGCAGCCAAACTCTGTATCGTATTTGTTCACCAATTCCGCAATGGTATCAACCAGCAGCTCGTAGTTGTCTGTTGGTGTAGGTACACGTTCCGTCGCTACACGCTCAAGCTTCTCGTTAAATGCACCAAATTCAATTTTAGTGCCGCCGACATCAAAGCCGTAATACATGTATTTCTCTCCTAAAAAATGCTTCAAACGACTCTCAAAAATGGCTAGAGTCAAAAGTATAAACTGATGGCATTATCCATATCTGTACGCCTGCAAACCGTGACCGAATGCAGATTTATCCCCTCACCGAAGCCAGTTGAACAACATACCATCAACAAAAGCTCATTCCTTAGAGTCAGCTCTCGGTTTTCATCCACTCTTTGAAACGTTTCAAGTGTGGCTGGTTAGGGTCGTTTTTGACTCGAGTCTTGCTCAGCATGTAAGTTTCTCTGAAGGCTTCAAACCACAATTGAAGGCATTCCGCAGCTTTCGGCTCACCAGCTTGTTTTAAAACTAATGTCGCGACTTCGGCGGTTGAAAGATGCTGCTCATTCTCGGAGCGGCGCATGATGTATTCAGACAGAGATTCCGGCTCAATGGAAAGCACAGGCAAAGATTTAAGAAAATCAGAACGACGGAATATCTTTCGTGCCTCACGCCAGCTACCATCAATAAAGATCAGCAACCATTTTTTGTTCTCGACATCTTCTTTTACCAATCGCCCTGGCTCTAGATCTTCAATTAAACGAGAGGGATCATCCACATAGTCTGCAGGAAATACAATCACCGGTTGGTAACTGTCATCCTGTAGTAGCGCTAGCATCTCTTCAGACGGTTCTGTTCGGTTCCATTGATACACGTAAGTCTCTTGAATCGTATCAGCGATTAGACGACCGGTATTACTTGGCTTAAACACTTCGTTTTCAGAAACAATCAACATACATGCAATATTGGCCTTGATGTTTGGCTGAAGGTCGCACAAACAGTGTTGCTCAGAAACCTGGCAATATTGGCAACGAACCACTTTACATCCACGCGCGTTGAAAGGCTTGGTTGAGATAGATTGTCGGTACTGATATAAACGGTGGAAAGCGTGAATTCTCATGGTAAGTAATGCCAAGTAAAAAGTAGAGCGCGATTCTACTGATATTATGGTTTCGCCTCAAGATAAGCCCATCAGCAGTGTGTTGAAATAATTTCACTCTTATCTCGGTCATAGATAAAGAAATAAATAAGGGAATGACAGTGACAGAAACGACATTTCAAGAACCCTCATGGCTCAGATTAGGCTTTTTCCTTGGCGTATTATTGCTTTGTGCTATTTGGGAGAACAAATTGCCTAGAAAAACACTGACCGCTTCGCGCAGGTTTCGCTGGGTCAATAACTTGTCATTGGTTGCTTTTAACAGCCTAGTTATTGCTTTAATCATGCCTATCGCCGCCTTTCAAGCTGCGGTCATAGCTCAGGAGCAACAATGGGGGCTGCTGAATATTCTGTCCCTCCCCGCTTGGTTAAATATTTTTCTAACCGTCATTTTGCTTGATTTCGTCATTTACGCTCAGCATGTTGTCTTTCATCATGTAAAACCGCTGTGGAAGATTCACCGAATGCATCACGCCGATCTCGACATAGACGTCACTACAGGCGCACGCTTTCATCCCTTCGAAATAATCATTTCAATGGGAGTAAAAATTGCAGCCGTGTTTATCTTAGGTGTTTCACCTATCGGAATTGTGGTATTTGAAATTGTGCTTAATGCGAGCGCGATGTTTAATCACAGTAATGCAAAACTGGCTTTATCTATGGACCAAAAACTGCGAAACGTCATCGTTACACCAGACATGCATCGCGTGCACCATTCAGTGATAGTAAAAGAGACCCACTCAAACTTTGGTTTTTTCCTTTCAGTTTGGGACCGCTTTTTTGGGACATACCGAGCTCAGCCTAAGTTGGGTCATGAAGATGTTGTTATTGGTGTGCCGGAAATTAGAGACGAAGAAGAGCAAAGATTAGATAAGCTGTTAACGCAGCCCTTTCGCTACAATAAAGAGAAGAAGTAATGGTTGAAAAAATATTGTTGGATGAAGTATGTCAACAAAACGAATAGACCAAGCCTAAACCCCAGTTAAACACTACTTCATCCTCATGATGTGTAAGAACAGATTAGTTTTCTGCTAGCTGACGCTTTTTGTTTAGCTGAGTAATACCAACAAATAAACCAACAACACCAAGCACTGCACATGCCAAAGCATTGGTGTTCATTACTTGCTGTGCCTCTATTGAGCTGTATAGAAAAGCAAGGCTGAAGAAAGTGGTGGCAAAGCTCAAACCTGTCAGTACGCTGAAACCAGCAAAACTGGCCAAGTCTTTAAAATCGTTCATAACGAGTCCCTGTTTACAATCCTTAATCGAGTGTTGTGAAAATAATAATTAACGAAATATTTGGCGCGATTGACTATGTTTTCGCGCATTCCATAACCAGATAGATACCCCAAATGAGAACCCTAAAAACAGTGTCTTCATTTGTAGGGCGACGTTGTTATCTAATATTTCTAATGTATAGTGAGCGTGGGAACTAAAGATAACATTGGTTATAAGAATCAATAACATAACGACTAGGCCAGAGCGGCGATGCTTGACCAATAGATACGCTGCTAATAAGTCCAATAGTCCCAAAGCGCTCCAATACATATTCAACCAGCGTGGCGCAAAATCGTAAGGTAAAAAGCCACCAACAATGTTGTCATAAAGATGAACCACTCCGCCAACTGTCATAAAAAGGCATAAGAGAAACACGACGAATTTATCCATTACCGTTTCCTTATCTGAATGAATGAGCAAAGCATATAGAAGTCACTTAAACATTTGTAATCCCATCGCCATTTTTGAGATCGACAGTGCCATTATCAACACGATGAGAACAGTAACGGCTGCTCTACCTTCTTTATTTAGCATAGTGTTTGCTTTGTCATTGTCCCAAATCCGCCAATGCAACGACAGAATCCTCCTTTAAATCACGCCTTGGTTTATCAACTCTCGTACCTTTTCCAGCCCGCGCTGAAACACAGTATGTGCATTCGCGGGAAGGCCGCTCTCGACATCGTGCCAGAAGAACGCGAAATCATGTCCACCATCGTCTTGCGTATGAAACAGCCATGAATTAGCGAGGTCAGCACACTCACACAAAACAAAATGCCATACTTGATTTTGAAAGCCACTGTCCCATGAGCATAAATATCGTGCGGAATGAACATGTGTGATACCAGACTCCTCAGCGAGCTCCCGCTTGGCCGCTATGATGTAACTTTCATCAAACACTTCAACAGTGCCCTTGACGAGCTGAACACCCGCCAACGGATGTTTAAAAAGTAGGATCTCTTGATTTTGATTACGTAGAACGACGGGGCAAACTTTATCGATCACAAAACCACTCCTTCTTATGGCTTTAGCTTTCTCTGGATATAAAAAAATCGCATGAAGCTGCATGATTCATTCCTTTGAATTCTGGCGACATTCTAGTCAACGAGTCCCTCGAACAAAGCATTAACATCACGTTGTGATAACTAAACCCTTTAGAAATGAACGAGATGAGATGTAACTCACTTTTGCGATGCAAATAGGAGCCATTAAATGAGTAGCCGTAACAAAAAAGCAGAACCGAGGTTCTGCTTTTAGTCGGTGGAAACATCTCATTTACTTGGTCTGATGAAGCTCATACTTGTGCAGCATTGCTTGCTGGTGCCCAGCAATTTCCGCCACTTGCTCAGAACTCTCAACCATAGACTCAAGCTGCAGCTTTGTGCGTTCGCCAAGATCAGAAATATGTGTGATGGATTGAGATACATCTGCCGTCGCTCGTTCTTGTTCTTCTGTAGCCACTGAGATTTGCTCAACACGTTCTTGAATGTGCTTAACCGCGAGGTTGATATCAGAGAATGTCGATTTCACTTCATTGCTGGACTGTAGCGCGTGGGTCATTTCTTCTCTTGAATCATTAACTGCTTGGCGCGAGCGCTCTGCGGCAGTAATAAGCTCGCTCATCATTTCTCGGATGTTCGTAGTTTGTTGAGAGGTATCACTTGCAAGTTTGCGAACTTCATCAGCGACAACCGCAAATCCACGCCCTTGCTCACCAGCACGGGCAGCCTCTATTGCCGCGTTGAGAGCAAGTAAGTTGGTGTTGTCCGCGATCCCACTGATCATATCCACCATTTCACGAATCTGTTTAACACGCTGGTCTAGCTCTAACATTGACTGTTCATTTACATCCAAAGAGCTTTCTAATGACTCCAAACGTTCGCGGTTTTGTTCCACGACTTGAACCCCTTTTTCAGTGTGCTGGGTTGCAAGGAGCGAGTCCTGTGAAGATGCATTTGTCACCATTGCTATTTCACGAATAGAGGCTTCAAGCTGCGTTATGGTCGTGATCATACTCGACAACGCTTCATTTTGTGTTGCCAACCCATCACTTGTTTGTTCGGCTGCACTGTGACTTACTTCTGCCGTCTGATAAAGCGTTTCACAATTGCGCGTCACCGTTTGAATGGAGTCGTGTGTGGAATCGATTACTTGATTCAACTTTCGTGCTACTTCTTTCAGCTCATAAGGGCCGACTTCTTCTGCCTTGTCACGAAAATCATGTTCGGTAAGTGCTGAAAGACGCGTTAGTACATTCCTTAACCCTCGGTTTGTCCATGACTTGAGACTAAACCAAGTAACCAGAATAATAAAAGAAATCACACACGCCGCAAACACGAGCACAACGCTCACCGATTCAATGGTCTCGTTGACCACCCGCTCTTTTTCATCGATCAACTGACCAGCGGTTTGGGAGATTTGATCAAGTAACCGCATGGTTTCATCCGCAAGCATCGAAGCCTGTTTAAACTCTGAACGTTGCAATTCCCCTTGTTCTAGTTTGGCGAGGATCAAACGCAGCACGCCCTTTTCACTAAAGCCTTGTTTCACCATCTCATATGGTGCGGTTAAGCTTGCATATTCACTTACTTCAGGATGAAAAGATTGGAAGTCTTCATAGGCGAGTTTAATACCTGCTATGCGATTTCGCATTTCTCGGTATTCTTTTTCGGCTTTGTTTAATTCTGAGTGCATCATCATGACTAAGAACGTACTTTCCATTGAGCTTGCAGAAGCAATGAAACGGTTAGCGGCACCGCTCGACTCAGGATTATCAGCACTAAGGAACGAACTGATTCGATTCATTTCCGGGCCGATAGAGCTAAGCCCATAGCGAAAACCACCAACAGCGGCATCAATATCCATTTGAATTTGTATCACCGAAGATTGCTTCAACAAAATGGACTGCGTGATGTTATGTAAACGCGCTAGTTTGGTGTCTAACTCCTCCGAGAGTTGCTGAGCTACACCAGACGCTTTCACAACCAAAGTTGTGCTTTGAGTTGCAAGAGAGTCGATTTGCTCTTTTACGAGAGGCAACTCTTTCGGCTCAGTAATCTGCATACCATGGTTGAGTAGCTTAACCATCTCCAATACATTCCTGGTTAACTTTGCGTTTGCCATCGCGATTGGTAATGCTTTTTGCG
Source organism: Vibrio sp. 1069 (assembly GCF_033340555.1). Taxonomy (NCBI): domain Bacteria; kingdom Pseudomonadati; phylum Pseudomonadota; class Gammaproteobacteria; order Vibrionales; family Vibrionaceae; genus Vibrio; species Vibrio sp. 1069. Next base: position 605,871 of record NZ_JAWOWP010000001.1, on the reverse strand, counting down.
ACAAGTCTTCAAATTGTTCCCCTACCTGTTCCATTCCTTTGAAACTTGAGACAGAAAGGGCTATAACAAGAGCAATGATAGTTAAAAATGTTGCACTGACAGCCTGAATCAGTGAAAGTGATGTGCGTGAGCGTTTTCGCTTTGCCATAATCAATTTTTATTCTTTCTTAAGGTTGAATCGGTTCTGCAGTGATTCCGTCACATTTGTGAGACAAAACCGTGATTTGCAGCCCATACTATGGATTGGTTATGACACTAATATTTCAGTTGTGAGTCATAGAGATGACAGGTGGTGATTTGCGTCGAGTATATTTTCCTTTGATAATCAGTGTGCTACTAAGCGCCTGCTCTTCTGGGCCTGAGCCTAGTGAGCAAGCTCAAGTGACAGCACCTACAAATCAGCTATTGTCGGACAACCCCGACTTGTTCGAGTTTTACACAGAGTGGCACGGCACGCCTTATCGCTTAGGCGGGACACAGAAATCTGGAATTGATTGCTCAGCATTTGTACAAAAAGCGTTTATTGAGGCTTATCAGCTCTCGTTACCAAGGACAACGAGGCAGCAATCAACGCAAGGTGTGGAGTTAAGTTGGACGGATGCCAAGCAAGGGGATCTAGTGTTTTTTAAAACAAGACGTACAACTTATCATGTCGGAATTTACTTGGGTAACAAGCAGTTCATGCATGCATCGACGTCTAGAGGTGTGATTATTTCAAGAATCGACAACCCATACTGGGCATCTAAGTTTTGGCAAATAAGAAGAGTTACAATGTAACTCTTCTTACTCTTAACCGGACATTGCTGTAAGTTAAAACAATATCAGTCGTAAGTCGCAACAGCATTATCGAACAGATTTTTGACCAGAGCGATGTATTCATCAAGGAACGTGATCTGTTCATTGGTCGCTTTTTTATGCCATACCCCAGCCAATATCTCACCAAGATCTTCAACAACTGCATCAGCCTCTTTCAACAATTTGAAACGTACGCTCGAGTGAAGTTCTGGATTTTGCTCAAAAATCGCCATGATGTTTGAAGCCACCATATCGGTGACAACATCTTCGATGCTTTCGGATCCAGTGTCGCCAATTTCGGTCGTAAAAATATCTAGATTTAGAGACAAGTGCTCGATAAGAGCGAGATATCCATCGGTTTCTAAAACCACTGTTTTTCTCCGTTTATTGCAAGCCTTCGAAGCTGAAAGCAGAATAGTTTCAATAGTAAGACATGCCGAGAAAATTTCATTAACTTATTTCATATTAACAAACATTCACGAACCAACTGGATGATTTTCAAACAATTGAGCTTTGCTTCACTGAATTCGGATACAGGGTTTCTTCAAACCTTTTTATATTTCAGCCATTTTCATGCAAACAGGTTTGGTTACGACCATTTTCTTTTGCACGATACAGCGCAGCATCGGCACTCTTTAACCATTGAGTGTGAGTTTCAAAATAAGGCTTATACTCGCAAACACCAATACTTATCGTGTAATTAATCAAAAAATCTTCCACTTTCACGATCTCTTGCTCAATTCTTTTGCGCAAACGCTCTGCGAAATAGCAAGCTTGCTCCTGGTTTGTGTGAGGAAGTAGTACGGTAAACTCTTCACCACCAAAACGACCGCAGATGTCACTGCTTCTTGCTGTTTTTCTCAACAAGGCAGAGGTTCGACGAATGACTTCGTCCCCTGTCGGGTGACCATAAGTATCATTCACCTTCTTAAAGTGGTCGATATCGAATATTACTAATGAGCATGGTCCGTCGATAACTTTTAAGTGAGCAAACTCATCTTTCAATGATTGCTCCCAATAAGCGCGATTAAATAAACCTGTTAAACCATCTTTGCGACTGATTTCCGACAAATGTTGATTTGTTTCTTTCAAATGAATGCGATTTCTCGCAGTTTCAGAAACATCATTGACTTGAATCGCTATGTGGCTGACCTCTCCTGAGAGCCCAATTAACGGCGTGATCACGATATCTTGATACATAAAATCACTGCTGTTTGAAACCGGAGAAAAATTGTTGAACTTAAAAAGATACGGTCGGTTTTCCCAGCTAGAAAAAGAACGAGTTTCCAGATCGGCGGCAGCTTTTATCTTGGTTTCTAGCCAAGTTCTTGGCAGCTCTTCAAAATGCTCAAATAAACATTCACCAAGAATTTCTTGTGATAGAATGCCACTGTATGACTGCATAAAACTGTTCCACACACACACTTTATACTCTTGATCCAAAACAATAAGCCCTGAATCCATCGTATCGAGAATTTGTGTGACCCAATGAAAGTCTGCTATGTCCAGCGTGATATCGGACATTAGATTAGCTCCATGATTTCATAGATTATTTCTACGGATGGCTTATCAATTAAAAACAGTACCTCGCACTCGAAATCGAGCGCTTCTGCCATGTAGGTGTATTCGATAGTAAAGAGCTCACCCAACTCGCCTTGCTCTTCACAATAAGGTGTTAAGGTATCCACAATGCCTGGCTGACGAAGTGAGAACTGCTTGTCGAGTTGATCGCCCAATGATGTGAGAAATGACGAAACCAGTAGGTTAGAGATATTCAAGATGATTTCATTATGAGGCGTAAACTCAAGGAGGTAACCTAATTTTTCCCCAATCTGATTGATATCCCTACCACGTAAGCACACCAGTGCCTCTCCGTGAATACCACCACCGACAAACCTCTGCGCTACCGCAACGGAACTGTCACGCCCAACCACATCAACCAGTGTCATATGAAGCTCGCCGTAGGACAACGGTCCAACATGAGGAACAGGAAGTTGTATGAACTCATGTAAATGGTCGGCCATAATCGCAGCCCCTTTACCAAGGGCAATGTTCGCAATTTCACGGAATTTGGCTAGTAAGGAAAGCTCTTCGCAACCCTGGTTTTTAGAATCAACCGAATGACTAGGTTTGAACGCATAATGCAGTCCTAATTGTTCGTATAGTGGGAGCACCTGCTCTTCTGTCAGAGGCTTAGCGATAAAAGCTTGAGCACCAAGATCGAGACAGCGCTGTTTTGCCTCTTGTTGAACATCTCCAGAAATAATGACGATGTTGGTCGGGTACTGACTAACAGGTAATGATTCGAGGACCTCAAAACCATCCATTATGGGCATCGTTAAATCGAGAAACAAAATATCGATATTTTGCTCAGCAAGAATATTAAGCGCCTCATAACCATCTTGCGCTTCAATAAGATGCAATGATGTATCTTGTACGATAGAACGCGCAATAAGCTTTCTTGCAACAGCTGAGTCATCACATATCAGTATTTTCATGCCACCAATGGAACTAACGTCAAAAAAATCATAATACCTGTTGTAAACGTTCATCTCCATATGCTAAGCCAACAAATCAGAGGCTTATAAGCGATTTGATTCACATTTATACAAATTGACTACACTAAGAGGAAGGTTTCTTTACTAAGTATGCTCAACATAGCGCCAACTCCCTGCTATTTATCCTAAACTATTGGTGGTCAAATAGATTCGCGAGGTTTTGTATGTGGCAAGCAATATCGCAACAGCTTTCTGATACTTTATTGTTCGATTACCAGATCACGGAAAAAGTAAGGCTGTCTGGTGGGGATATCAGTGAAAGCTACATGATCAATGATGGCGAGCAACGTTATTTTGTGAAAATTAACGATCGCGAGTTTTTGTCGAAATTTGAGGTAGAAGCTGAAAGCCTGCATCTTTTGCGTGAAACATCCACCCTATTTGTACCTGAGGTGGTATTGGTTGGTAAAACCAAAAATGCCTCATTCTTAATTCTTAACTACCTTCCAACGAAACCATTAGAAGATGGTCCCAACAGCTTTAAATTTGGGCAGCAATTAGCTCACCTACACCAGTGGGGCGAGCAAAAAGAGTTTGGTTTTGATACCGACAACTATCTCGGTTCGACTCTACAGCCCAACAAATGGCACAAGAAATGGTGTGTATTCTTTGCTGAGCAACGCATAGGATGGCAATTACAGCTCCTTAAAGAAAAAGGCGTCACCTTGGTTGATATCGATGACTTTATCGATGTCGTAAAACAGCGGCTAGCAAACCATGCTCCGGAACCTTCTTTGTTGCATGGCGATTTATGGAATGGAAATGCGGCACTCACTGCATTCGGTCCTATCTGTTACGATCCTGCGTGCTATTGGGGGGACAGGGAGTGTGATATTGCGATGACGGAGCTTTTTGGTGGATTTCAACCAGAATTTTATCAAGGCTACGAATCGGTTATGCCACTTTCTTCAAGCTATGAAGAGCGTAAAGATATCTATAACCTTTACCATGTTCTCAACCATTGTAATTTGTTTGGCGGCCATTACTTGGAACAGGCTCAACTGGTTATTAATAAAATCATTTCTTATTAATTTGGAAGCCACTGCATATTTCAAGATGTAAAATCTCGAGGCACATCACTACAGAAGATCACCCTAAGCTCAAGGTTGAGTTTGGGGTCAAGTTTTGTACTTATTTCGACTCAATTAGCAACAACTCGACCTAATATCAAAGGAGACTTAACTTTGGATTGTGCCTATTTTCCTTGTAGGCAAAGTAAGTAAAGGGCTGTACTTCCTTGATGAATAGTGTGTTTAAAAGCCCTGCGAGATTAGGAGTTGTTGTATGAAAAATTATACCGAAAGGTATGTAAAGTGCCCGCATTGCGGACACTCTATCGGCATTACATTGGATGCAAGTAATGGTGACCAAGAGTTTTATGATGATTGCCCAGCTTGTTGCCACGCTATCCACCTAAATATGCGAGTGGATGAGTTACAAGATAAGGTCGAACTAATTATCGATGACAATTACGAATAACAGCTCGAGCATGTGAACATCAGAAATATAAAAACGCTTAAATGAAAAAGGAGCATTAGGCTCCTTTTTCTCATTCTAAAGCTGTTTTGCTGCAAGAACGCGCTCAACAGTATCAACAATTGCTTGAGTCTGAGGATCAAACTCAATATTAACACGCTCCCCTACTTGTCTCACTCCGAAAAGCGTTCGCTGCAAGGTTTCTGGAATTAGGTGTACCGAAAAACGACACGCTTCAACTTCACCAATAGTTAGCGAGCAGCCATCTAAACCAATGTAACCTTTCGCTAATACATATTTCATTGATTCTTGCGGCAGTTGGAACCAAATCGTGCGGTTATTGGGCGTATCGATGATATCGACAATATCTGCCGTTAAACTAATATGACCAGACATACTATGCCCGCCTATTTCGTCACCAAACTTAGCCGCGCGCTCAATGTTTACGCTATCCCCTTCCACCAGCCGACCTAAATTAGTAAGAGCCAATGTCGCTTGCATTAAATCAAAACTGATAAGGTTGCCTTCGATCTTAGTCACAGTTAGACAACATCCGTTGTGTGCAACGGATGCACCAATTTCTAACCCTTTACAAAGTTCATCGCTTAACTCGACAACGTGCGTTTGAAAGCGTTCTTTTTTATCAATTTTAACGACCTTCGCCGTACCCTGAACTATTCCTGTAAACATTTCTTTTTACCTATTGATTTAATACCAACTGTAGTCGAAGACTAAGCCCTAAACACTGCGCTACAGGTCGGAAATAAAGACCGCAGACGATAAAGCCATGGCTTAATGAACACTGGTTTGTTCTCATGCATGCTTCAACATTACCATGATTCGCTGCTGTTCTCAGTAAAAGCGTATCCTTAGCGTGGAGAGCGTCCAGTCAGTGTTATCGACTATTAGCTACCTAGCTATGGAATATAAACATACAATTGTTTATCATTTGCGCGGAGTTTCTCCGAGGCATTTTTTCACCTTATCGTGACTAAAATCAACCATCAGATCCGTTCACCACATCTTTTGCCCTCGAGTACTCTCATTCTTTCAACTTATTGTTCCGCTCTGGAGTATTTTTCGTGCATCGCTATAAAGAAGAAGCATCAAGTCTTATCAAATTGGCGACCCCGGTATTGATCGCATCTGTCGCTCAAACTGGTATGGGGTTTGTTGATACCGTAATGGCTGGCGGCGTTAGCGCCACCGACATGGCTGCGGTTTCTGTCGCTTCAAGTATTTGGCTACCATCCATTTTGTTTGGGGTGGGTTTATTAATGGCATTGGTCCCTGTTGTCGCACAGTTAAATGGCTCTGGTCGTCGAGTGAAAATACCGTTTGAAATTCAGCAAGGCGTCGTTTTGGCATTGCTGATCAGTGTGCCGATAATTGCAGTCCTGCTTCAAACCCAGTTTATTCTCGGGCTGATGGATGTTGAAGCACTGATGGCTGAAAAAACGGTGGGATACATTCATGCCGTTATATTAGCAGTACCCGCTTTTTTACTTTTCCAAACGCTTAGAAGCTTTACGGATGGTATGTCATTGACGAAACCGGCAATGGTTATTGGCTTTATCGGTTTGCTGCTCAACATTCCTCTAAACTGGATTTTCGTGTACGGCAAGTTTGGTGCACCTGAATTAGGCGGTGTTGGCTGTGGTGTAGCAACCACGATTGTTTACTGGGTCATGTTTGCCATGCTATTGCTGTATGTGATGACATCAGAGCGATTGAAAAGCATCAACCTATTTGGAGAATGGCATCGCCCACAATGGAAAGCGCAAGTTCGTCTATTCAAGCTCGGCTTTCCTGTTGCAGCAGCGCTGTTTTTTGAAGTGACATTGTTTGCTGTTGTTGCACTGCTCGTTTCACCACTGGGTCCTATCATTGTGGCAGCGCATCAAGTCGCGATTAACTTCTCCTCGTTGGTATTTATGCTACCAATGAGTATTGGTGCAGCAGTAAGCATTCGTGTCGGCCATCGACTTGGTGAAGAAAACGTAGATGGCGCGCGCGTAGCGTCACGAGTCGGCATTATGGTTGGTCTAGCATTGTCCGTTCTCACAGCGATTTTAACCGTCTTGTCTCGTGAGTGGATCGCCGAGCTTTATACTAGCAACCCAGAGGTAATCACTCTAGCGATGCACCTGCTCGTGTTTGCCGCTGTTTATCAATGTACGGATGCGGTTCAAGTGATCGCAGCTGGTGCATTACGCGGCTATAAAGACATGCGAGCCATCTTCAACCGTACTTTTATTGCTTATTGGATTCTTGGGCTGCCAATTGGTTACGTCCTTGGCCGTACAGACTGGATTGTCGAGCCAATGGGAGCACAAGGCTTCTGGCTTGGTTTTATCATCGGCCTATCTTCTGCGGCCTTTATGTTAGGCGTCAGAATGCGTTGGATGCATCGCCAAGAGCCAGAAGTGCAATTGAACTTTTCAGTTCAATAAAAAGTAAAAAAAGCCAGCATCCGCTGGCTTTTTTGATCGAATAATCACACGGTTGAGTATACTTATAACAAGATTGCGAAGTGGTTGATTTTGCTCTCTAGACAACGGATACGAAGTTATAAAAAAGGATATTTGTGCGGTCTATTTTATTGTTCTTAATCTTGATTCTTAATGGTTGTGATAACTGGTTCAATCCAGAGAACGCCATGTTTGATAAGTATCATCAACGTGTAGCCAATGTATTGGACGTTCCTGCTATTCCAATAGAATTACAGTCTACGGTAACGATTCCTGCGAAACGCGTTTTGTTCGAGCCATTGCCAAGGCTATCTATTGGCCTGCTAGAGAGCTATCAATTACGACAATGCGGACTCTTTAATTTACTTGCCGAGAAAAACTCACAACTTGGAAAGGTGCAGGATGCCTTTCATGATTTTGATTATCAAACTGCCCTTTTAAGAATCATAAATCGATGTTTATCCGAATTTCCACTTAGCGATGAAGAACGCGCGACATTGACAGAGCTTTACTCAACCAAGTGGCAACATCTAGACATTCATCTCGACAACTTACTACTCGTAAGTGATGCCATGCAAAAGCAACTAACAGCCTCTGATTGGCTATCTCAAAATACGACGAATGATATTGCACGCATTAACGATGTCTATCGTATTTTCAGCGAAATGTATGATTTACCCCACCGCGCGGTCTCACGTCTACCCGATGTGGAAGTTACTCAATATCAAGAAGAGTTAGAGAAATCTCGTTTACTCGGACGACTTTACTACTCGATGGTAAACACATCCCTTTGGTTAAAAGCAACAACTCAGCTACTTGAGCAGAACCAGAGCAACGTATTGTGCGGGCCGAACAGAGACACCACCCAGTTCCGCTACTTAAGAAATGTCTTTCAATCCATTTACGTTGAAGAAGTGCAACCTTATTTGGCTTATTTAGACAGTACCTATCAACAACTTAATGATGGTGCCACTTTGGTGGAGAACCGTATGCAACTCCATGGTCACCAGTACGGCATCATTGAGGCACATAGGACATTTAGGCAAGAAACCCTAAACCACGTTCAGTTTTGGCAGGGTCTCTTCAAACGATGTGGCGTAACCGTTGGCAACTAGTAAGTGCAGAGCGTTCTATTCCTTCAACCTTTCACGCAAGAATCGAGCAAAACGTGGTTTACCAGTATGTGTAAAACCGTTATATCTAAATGTAATGGTTGAACCAATTTTCGGAGGCTGGCGACGCACTTCATCGGTAAATCCGCTACCGATGTAAAACTCAATGCCATTTGGTAAGCGAACTAACATTGCTCCCATCATACCTAATAAGCGCCCTGTTCCTGGCTTATAACCCACAACTAACGCTTCATCATCTGCGTATCGTTTAAGTTTAAGCAAATCACTACCGCGTCCAGCCTGATAGCGGCTTGATACCTTCCGCAACATCACCCCTTCACCGTCGGATATTGAAATTTTATCCAACTGTGTAAACAGATGAGCTTCATTTTGAATGGCTCGGTGCTCGACATATTTGATATGAGGCTGGTCGACTTCAAGCACTAAATCTTTGATGTTGTAATAACGCTTCCGATAATCACCAGCGGAATATGGCATATCAAAGATCATAAAGTCGATGTGTCGCCAAGCAGACTCTACAGGAGTTTTATCTAATACCGTTTGCTGAACAAGATGGAAGTTACCTCTCCCAGCCCAAAGTTCACCGTCCAACGGATAATCAGGCAAAGGTCCTGTAAACCAATCTGGGGCGTAGATTCGATTACCATTTCTCGTCACGAGATGTTGCCCAGTCCAATAAGCGCGAACACCATCAAGTTTTTCGCTATACCAATATTCAGACACATCAATGCCATCCTGATAGCTTTGTGCAAGAGAAACTGGTGGTGCGAAAGACGTATCCGCTTGAGGCTGTGAAGACGCTGCCATAACAGCCAGCGCAATTAATGTCATTTTTAATGGCATAAGAAGACCTTGTACAAAAAATCGCCTTTATTGAAACGTAAGTCCTCTCGATGACCTATTTATTACTAGTTATTCTTCGACTCATAACAATCAACATTAGTAATAATTTGCAAAGATAATCATAAACTTTAGACAGGTTTTGCATTTAGTCGTTACACATTATTCTCGTATGGCGGATGGTTCGTCAATCGAGTTGGAATCTAATCATGACGTGCCTCCCCCGGTCTAACGACTTCTTTCGGCTCAAAACCTCTTATAAGCAAACCATTTCTCTGTGCGTTTTTGATTCTCAATTTGAGAATCAGTCCTTTCTCAAATTGAACAATATAATTAACAATATTTAACTGTTTGATTTTTCATTAATTTCAAATTGGCACGTTACCTGCTCTATATCCAATTAGAAAAACAAACGGAGACAGAGTCATGGAATTACGCAAACTAGAAATCAATCAAGACAAGTTAGCCATTGAGTTTTTTGGTGACTTAGACGCAAGTGGCTGTCGACAAGCACAACATCACATTGATGAAGTAATTCACAACAATCATCACAAAGAAGTCGAAATTAACCTACAGCACGTCCAATTTCTTGATTCTTCAGGGATTGGTGCCATTGTTTACTTATATAAGCGTCTAGTTGAACGTGAAAGAAGCATGAGTATTGAAAACGTATCAGGCCAACCTTTAGAAATCATGAGCTTGCTTCGTATCAACCATGCCATTCCCGTTAACTCAAAAGGACACTAAAAATACCGGTTTAAACGGAGGTTGGCATGGTAAATCTTTTACGACGATATGCAGTAAGCGGTCTTGTTGTCGGCATGTTTGGTTGTTCGTCGTTTGACTACCCAGAACACGGGAAAGGTGGCTTGGCGGAAAGCTATCAAGATATCTCGATCGAGAATTATCAGTTTTCCCCAGTAATGCCTGACGAGCCTTTAGGTCCAGAACATGGGTTAAGGTTTGATTGGCAATTGACCAAGTTACATCTAGACGCACTAATCCAAGAGGGCGCGCGCTGGTGTTTTCCTGCGGCAGTTGTTCAGGCCCTTGAAAAACAAAATAGAATTGCGCGCGAGTTAGAAGGTGGGCTTTTACTCGACGCTGCCAACGACCTTGTGATTCAGCGTCGACGCTTAAACCAGCTCGAACAACAACTCGACTACGTACTGAGCCAAACAACTTGCACACCGCCCGATGATATTGAAGCACTACGTAGCGACCTAAACATAGTCTCGGATATCTATGCACTACTTAATATCGACAACCAGTTTGCTGTCGATTCAGCAGAAATCAACCCGAAGTACATGGGACATTTGGCAGAAGCAGCCTACATTTTACGTGACCACCCCAACCTATCTCTTGTAGTAACGGGGCATGCGGATGCAACTGGAACACCCGATTACAACCAGAAACTTGCTCAAGCGCGTGCGGAACAAGTAAAGCGTTACCTAACCGTATTTGGTATCACTTCAGAGAGAGTCACTACCAAATCTGTCGGAGATAACCTGCCACTCTATGAAGGTGAAACATCCGCCGTGCGTTTAACTAATCGTCGAGTAAGCATCGAGGTTATTAGCCCTAATTCAGATAGCGATACCTCAATAAACCGCAACCCAACGGCAGGAGGCGCGCTATGAACACGATGAAACCATTTATCCTCTTAATGTTGTTGTGCCTGGTCGCGTGGGTACCTTCTTCCATAGCGGATGAGAGCAATACTGTTAAGGTCGGTGATTTAATACAGATTAACTTACCTGGAGAGGCGTCGTTAAACCAAGGGTTTCAGGTTGATCGTCGTGGACGAATTAATTTACCAGAAGTCGGCCCTGTATTAGTGGCCGGCTACAATGAACAACAACTCCAAGACGTGATTATCGACAGGCTAAAGACCGTGTATCGTGACGTTAACAACGCTCGAGTTTTTATTAAACAGCAACAGTTGTTAGTGTCCGTTCAAGGCTACGTGGTCAAACCCGGTGAATATACCTTACCTTCTGGGTCCAACATTCAAATGTTTGTGTACGAAGCTGGAGGCCTGCGCGCAGGGGCTCAGCTTGATAAAATGATCGTGAAACGTGGAAATAAAAACATTGAATTTGACTACAAACGCTTCCTTGATACGGGGGACAATAGCCAGCTGCCAAAACTAGAATCACTGGATGTCTTATTTGTCCCCGCTTCCCCACTCGTAGGGAATATTGAGCAAGAGTTTGATGCAGCAAAACTCGCGAATTCAGGTGACAGCGCAGATTCCGCTCGTGCAATCAAAGTCTTTGGTGAAGTCAACGCACCTGGCTCGTTCTCATACAAGCCAAACACCACGCTAGTTGATGTCGTAATGCGAGCTGGCGGCGTGACACGATATGCCAGTGTTGAGCAAATTCGCGTGATAACAAACAATAACCCAACCATGTTTAACCTGAAAAAGTACCTTGATACTGGAGACCAAAGCCTACTGCCGGAGATCCTGCCAGGTGCAACCATCTTTGTCCCAAAACAGGAAGAAGAAATCAAAGCAGGTGCAAATGTGGTTTACGTGATGGGTGAAGTCGCCCATCCTGGGGCATACGAAGGCAAGCAAGGCGCTAGCTTCATGGATATCCTCGCCAACGCTGGCGGGCCCACTCGCTACGCAGAATCTCGCCAAATTCGCGTTATAAAAGCCGATGGCAAAGTCATCAAATTCGATCTTACCGCGCATACAGAAGGACTATCTTCAGCCAGACCACCAAATGTTGGACCAGGAGATGCGATTTTCGTGCCGGAGAAAACCGATTTCAATGAGAAGTCTTGGTTAAAAGTAGCACCTAGTAGAGCGGTCGCAGTGATGGGAGAAGTTGTTCGCCCTGGACGCATCGAGTGGTCAGACGAAATGGATTTGATTGATCTGCTTGCACACGTTGGTGGCCCAACTCGACGAGCTGATACCACCAAAATTGAAGTCGCCAATAACGGTCAAATGACACAATTTGACTTAGACCAATACATTCTGGATGGCTCACCAACATCAAGCCTACCTCGAGTTTCCGCTGGTACAGTCGTAAGGGTACATGCATTGCCTGACGACCCATCCGATAATAAATCGCAATGGGTAAGCCAAAGCTCTGACGCATCGATATACGTTTTCGGGCAAATCAATGCACCTGGGCGCTATCGTTTCACTGAAGATATGCATTTTCTGGATATTTTGTCTGCCGCCGATGGACCGACAATGGATGCAGATATTCACAACATTCGTGTCACACACCGAGGCCTAGGTTATGCCAAAGTGAGTAAATTGAATTTATCGATGTACTTTGAAACAGGTGATGAATCAATTCTGCCCCACGTTCGTCCTGGTGATACCATTTACATTCCAGAAAAAAACAAAAACTGGTTAGATCGTTCAAAAGAGTCCACGGTACGCGTATTAGGTGAAGTAAGAGACCCAGGGCGATACGTATTCAATGACAACATGACTGTGCTTGATCTGTTAGCGGAAGCAGGAGGACCAACTGACAATGCCTACCTTGAAAAGATCAGTGTGGTCAATATGTCTTGCTGCCAGGGCCAAGCCCGAACATTTGATTTGGTGAACTTTAGTAAAACAGCCAACATTTATGAGCTGCCAGTCATTCGCGCAGGCGACACGATTTACATTCCCCATAAAGACGAAAGCTTTGTTGAAAAAGCGAGGGCCGGATTAAGAGATATTTTACAAATCACCACAACCATCGTGTTAATAGGAGCGTTGTAATGACTATTCCTGCAACTCACGCTGAGATTGAGCAAATTTATCTTCAGAGTGAACAGAAAGGCCACAAAACGATTTGTGTTGTGGGTTGTAAATCTGAAGATGGTGTCACTTCCGTGGCGTCATCTCTTGCAGAGCGCTTGGTTTTAGCAGGCCACAATACTTTGTATGTAGACCTTAACTTATTCAAACCCGCTTATCACACTGTTCACGACTTTGATGATGACGAGAAGGTTGGCCATTTGATCACACGAGAGAATACACATCAAACTTTAGTCGGCCTCCCTGCTCCATCTCTCGCCAGCACTCAGTTAGCGTACCGAGACCCAACAATGCTGAAACGAAACATTGCACAATGGTTAACGCAGTACGAGCGCGTCGTGATAGATACATCACCACTTCTCAGTGTCAACCGAAGCAATATTGCGCCTCAAGTGATTGCTGGCGTATGTGATGCTACTTTGTTAGTAGCGCATTATGGTTCTACGACTGCAACCCAGCTCGAGCAAGCCAAAAAGCTACTCGATGCTAGCGATGCGAACTTGATTGGTTCTGTCTTGAACATGAAGCATACACCAAGCCTGAAAGATGAGTTAATCCGCCAAGTTTCCAAGCTGCGTTTCTTACCAAAAAAGTGGAAAGAAAAACTGTCTCAGCAAATTAAAAAAAGCGAACTGTTTATGTTATAGGGAGCGCTATTATGACGATAAATAACACATTGACTATCGAGCAAGAATTAGTGGATGAGCATATTCTTCAGCAAATGATCAAAGATACGTGCGCCGAAATCATCCCTACCTTGATTGATCACTATGTCGAAGAGTCACGCGATCGCATGGAGAAAATAGAGCAAGCATTAAGCACAAAAGACCTTCAAACATTAGAGTTCGAGGTTCACACACTGGGCAGTTCTGCTCTCGCTCTAGGCAATCGAACGCTTTCAAGACAAGCAAGAATGATTGAGAAGTACTGTGTCGAAGGAAAAATACCAAAAGCATTGGAGCTTTGTGAAACACTTCCTCAACTCGCCAATGAATCGTTTGATGCGTTAGAAAAGCGAAAAGCTCAAGGGTTTGAGTAGTATCAGTGTCTTACTCCCTAGCGAAGCATCGCGTTTGATAAAGCGCGATGCCTACATCATCTCAGAAATTTAGGCTCCAAATTCAGTCACCCTCGCCAAGCCACACACCTTGAAGTTATTTGGGCATAACTTAATCAATTAAAAAGTATGGATTTTTCGCAAATTTCCTACCTTGTGCTAATACTTAAATAACGCTTTTCTCAAATTGAGAATTTTCAGCACTAGAGAGCAATAAACCACTCATAACGCCAAATAGTAGTGCTGACAAAAATCATAAAAAATGAAACAAACTACGTTGGGATGGGACTATGAGACCAAGGGTGTTACTGGTAGAGGACTCTACTTCACTAGCCATACTTTATAAGCAGTATGTGAAAGACGAACCTTATGACATTTTTCATGTCGAGACAGGTCGCGAAGCGATTCAATTTATTGAAAGAAGCAAACCTCAGCTCATCATTCTCGATTTGAAACTGCCCGACATGTCTGGCGAAGACGTGCTGGATTGGATCAACCAGAATGACATTCCTACGTCCGTTATTATTGCTACGGCACACGGCAGCGTCGACTTAGCCGTTAATCTAATTCAAAAAGGTGCGGAAGATTTCTTAGAAAAGCCCATAAACGCTGATCGCCTAAAAACGTCAGTTGCATTGCACCTTAAACGCGCCAAATTGGAAGATTTGGTGGAAAATATTCAGTCCAAGTTTGATCGCCACAACTATCACGGATTCATCGGTTCAAGCCTCCCGATGCAGGCGGTATACAAGACCATTGATGCTGTTGCGCCAACTTCTGCCAGTGTGTTTATTGTGGGAGAAAGCGGCACAGGTAAAGAAGTTTGTGCTGAAGCCGTCCACCGCCAGAGCGACCGTAAAGACAAGCCTTTTATTGCAATTAACTGTGGGGCTATTCCACGAGATTTGATGGAAAGTGAGATTTTTGGTCACGTTAAAGGGGCCTTTACTGGAGCAACAACAGATCGAAAAGGTGCGGCGACGCTGGCACATGGTGGTACGCTTTTTCTTGATGAGCTGTGTGAAATGGAACTTGAGATGCAAAAGAAGTTGCTCCGTTTTCTACAAACGGGCACTTACACCCCTCTTGGTGGCACTCGAGAAATGAAAGTAGATGTGAGAATCATTTGTGCCACTAACCGAGATCCATTAACAGAAGTAGAAGAAGGTCGTTTTCGTGAAGACTTATACTACCGTGTGCACGTTATACCTATCGATATGCCCCCATTACGTGAACGAGGAAGTGACATCGTCACGCTTGCCAAGCACTTCTTGACCACTTACGCCAAACAGGACAAAAAGAAATTCTCAACAATCGACAGCGAAGCTCAACATATCATCAAGCATTACGAATGGCCGGGTAATGTAAGGCAACTACAAAACATCATACGTAACATTGTGGTGCTTAATAACGACGAAAAAGTCACGGTGAGCCACCTACCCGCTCAACTTACTAAAAAGTCTAAAGTGACGAAAACAACGACGCCTGCGCATGTTGCTCAAGAGTCAGCAAACATTGCACCAATCACACCACCACCTGTTTATACTGAGGAACCTTCACCTTCTGCGGTCGAACCGTCGATTACCGCAGCGGAGCTGCCTGGTACACCGTCCTCTGCTGCTACCTCACCGTACTTTAACGCTGATGGAACCATTCGTCCTATGTGGCAAGTAGAGCGTGAAGCAATTCAAAACGCAATCGCGTACTGTGATGGCAACGTCCTCAACGCCGCTGTCATGCTGGAGTTAAGCCCATCTACGGTTTACCGAAAAAAACAAGCGTGGGAAGCGGATGAAATTAATCTCGAACAATCTTGATAAACCTGCCATTGGTGAAATTTGGATCTTGCTTGATAGCCGTCTATTCGGTGGCATTGAAAGTCACGTTATCGAGCTAGCTCGGGGATTAATCGCCTTTGGACACAAAGCTCGAGTTGTGCTAACCACTGAGTATTCGCCAGCCGCTCAGATTGTACAGAAGGCAAAAGAAGCCGCGATCCCTGTGAGTTACTTAAACTATTTGTCTGGCGAGCCCAATAAAGCTTTAAAAATTAAACACCTAACAAGCGCCGTCGCCAATCACCAACCCTCAGTGGTTCACTCCCATGGTTATAAAGCGTCGATTTTGTCGCGCTGCGCCAAACTGCTCACCCGTACGTTTCCTCGTTTGATTTCAACTTATCATGCTGGTGAATCGTCCTCAGGGAAACTATGGCTATACGATTGGCTTGATAGAAGCTCCGGCAGCCTATCTGACCATTGCTTTGCTGTCAGTCCAAGTATTCAGCGCAAAGTTTTTTGTTCTTCAGAACTGCTGAATAACTTTGTTTCGATTCCCAACAGTCAACTCAACTATCAGGAGATCGCTTTTGTCGGCCGATTGAGTCAGGAAAAAGGCGCCGATCAATTTATTGAGGTAGCGAGGCTCTGTCCAACATTACAGTTTAGTGTGTACGGTGATGGCCCGGAAAAAGAGTCGCTTAATCAAACTGCCCCTTCAAATGTGACTTTCTTCGGCCATCAAACCGATATGGAAGGTGTTTGGGAAAATATCAGTGTACTTATCATTTCTTCTCGTTATGAGGGTCTTCCAATGGCGGCGCTTGAAGCCATGTCGAGAGGCATTGCCGTGATGAGCTTACGTGTAGGTCGTCTTCCAGATATTATCCAAACGGGTAAAAATGGTTTTATCGTCGAAGACATTCCCTCTCTTGCTAAATGTCTTCATGACTGGATGTCGATTGGTGAAGCGCAACAATCACTCATTCGCCAGAATGCTCGACAAACCATCATTGATGATTTCTCAGCGCAAAGTGTGATTCCCGTATTGCTACAAAAATATCAAATTGAAACGGATCACTAATCCATATTGGTTCTCAATATGAGAATGATGAGTTCCAAACATAAATATCATATAAGATTCAATCACATAAACTAATAGCATATTTTGGCATCTCTATTGCAGCTCAGCAGTTAACGCAGATTAATGATGAGACAGAGGTGACTTATGACTACGCCAAAACGCATTCTATATGTTCATTATGGTGATAATTGGATTCGCGGCAGTGAAGTGGTGCTTCTGGATCTCATTTCAGGAATCGACCGCAATAAGTTTGAGCCATTCGTATGGTCAAACTGCCAACCATTAATCGATAAGTGCCATTCGCTCGGAATTGAAGCGGAACATTCATCCTTCAATTTGGTTGGTGGTTGGAGCGCTCCACGCTGGGATATTAGCGGGTGGAATAGCCTTATCAAACAAGGCTCAGCTTTGATCGAAAAGCACAGCATCGACTTGGTAAACGTCAATAGCGGCGGCCCTTGTCAATGGATGTGTTTGGCTGCTCGCATGAATCATATACCACTTGTCACGCAACTTCATTGCCATTATACATTGCGCGATCGCTTCTCTCTCGGACTTCACCTCTCTCCAAAATTGATTTGCGTTAGCAAAGATGTTGGACGCGAAATTCTTCAGGACGGCTACCCGCAAAACCAACTTCATGTCGTACACAACGGCGTGTCACTTCAAGGCGTGGATACACCCATCGACATTAAAGATCGACTCGGAATCCCATCACAGGCCTTTACCTTTCTGTCGGTGGGTTCGCTGATTAAGCGCAAAGGGTTCGACCGCCTTATTCGCGCAATGCGCATGCACAACTACCACCACCACAACCCTCACCTTGTTATTGTTGGTGACGGCGAAGAAAGAGAAGCATTGCAACAGCTTGCCGCGGATCTTGGTATCCAAGAGCGAGTGCACTTTGTCGGGGAGCAACACAATGCCGGAGAGTGGATGTGTGGTAATGCAGACGCTTTTATTAGCGGCGCCTATGAAGAGGCCTTTGGTCTCGTGCTCGGGGAAGCGGCTTTAGCTCAACTGCCTATCGTGGCTCCTAAAACGGGAGGCATTCCTGAGTTGTTCGAGCATAATCACTCTGCATTGCTGTACCAGAACAGTGGAATGGCGAGCCTGTTAAACGCGATTCAACAAGTCATGCAAGACGCGGCATTAAGAAACAAGCTGGCGGAAAACGCTTACCTACATGCTAGCCAGAACTTAACGACGACTGCATCTATCAACGCTATTGAACGTATTTACGAAGGTGAACTTAATAACAACGCCATTACACCAATGCCAATGACTCACTGCATGAAGCCTCTTTCACGCTGGTTGAGCATCAATTGAGGAGCCCGGTCATGAAACGTGTATTGATGTTCGACGCCATCCCAATGCAAGGTGGATCCAAAATCGCGAATGCAGAGCTCCTTAAGCAGTGCGATAAGCTGAACGTGATTGGTTATCTACTCACTACAAATCCAGAGCATTGGGCGTCACTGCTTAGTGATACACCGCGTGTGCAAGTTATAAAAATAAAACCATCACCATTTAACTCGACTCATGGACTGACCTACTGGTTGATGAACGCTTACTACTTTCTCCAACTTCTCTACGCGTGCATGAAGCTGCCAAAAATAGATAGCTTTTTGGGCCTATCTTGCCCAAGTAATGATATGCCTTTGTACTTACTACGATTAATTAGCAAAAAGCCTGTGGTACAGATGGTTCATGGTCCTATTGGACGATCGAGATCTGCTGGCTACTGCTTAGTAAAAGCATCGGCAATTTACTACTTGGCAAACACCCGCGAATCAATGGTAGAAGCATTACAGGCCTACCTCAAAACAGAGAAGCCAGCCACCGAAAGCTATTGGTGTGGTTTGAATACATCTACGTTTGTTAATGGATTATCGAAAGATCGCTGGCCAAAACAAGCGAATCCGATTTCAAGCCGCGTTTTCTGGGCAGCTAGCTTACTAAAATGGAAGAACATCGATCTTTTGCTTGATGCTTTAACACTTGATGAGTCGAAAAAGATCAAATCCACCGTGTGTTACATCAAACCTAATGTGGCAGGTGTGGAATATTCAACACCGGACTTCAACAGACAAGGTGTTGAATGGCATGAGTGCCCAAACAACTTAGATGAATTGCGTTCACAGTGTGGTGTGTTTGTTTCCACCAGTCTCAACGAACCTTTTGGGTTATCTATTTTGGAAGCTCTCGCTGCAGGTATGTGTGTCGTCATTCCACATGATGATAGTTATTGGGACCGCGTGTTAACTCACGGCCGAAATTGTATTAAATACACGCCTAACAATGTGGCTTCGTTACACAACGCAATTCGCCTTTTGAATGAATCGCCGTGGATGAAAGTAACGATGGGTATCGAAGCACTTAATGTTTCTCAACTATACACAGCCGAACGTTGTTATTTGCCAATCGCCCAGCACCTTGCTGCCGAAATTGCTACCAACAATGATTGCACACTCAAGACACCGCGAGACATCAAAGGATATGATCATGTCTAAAGCAATGACCAACATGACGCTATTTGCTATCGCCTTAGTGATCAATAAAAGCATCAGCCTGATCATGCTGCCTGTATTGCCCCACTTTCTCTCACCAGAACAAATGGGCAAGCTTGAGCTTCTAACAACCTTTGGTGTTGTTACGACCTTGTTTGTCAGTTTCGCTTTGCATGAAGCGCTTTATCGATTCGTCGGCGTTGAAAAGGATCAAAATACGCGCACAAGCCTACTAAACCAGCTGTACTCACTTGCTTTACTCATCGCTGGCGTCGTCGCTCTTAGCTTGCTCACTATCATTTTAATCGCCCCCATTCCCGCGCCTTTTACGCGAGTCGAATTTGCTATTGTTATGTTTGCCATCGTTCTAGAAGGCAGTATTGCAATCGGCACTGCCTGGTTAAGAACACAAGACGACAAAGCAAGAACACTGCTTAACGTCATGGTCACTACCACCATTTTTCAGGTCATTTTTATCGTCGCGGCGCTGTCTGTTCATCCCCATGTTATTTCTGTTTTGTGGGGGGGCTTGTTGGCTGCTATTACTCAATTTGTTTGGCTGCACATCGTTAACCGTTACAATGTCACCCTTCCTAAGCTGACATTGGCAAAACAATACCTAAACTACTGCCTACCAATGATGATGGCCGGTTTAGTAGCATTTTGTCTCAATGGCGCTGAACGCTGGTTCATTGGTGCCAACACTTCTCTTGCGACGTTAGGGATTTACGCGATAGCGGTAAAATTTGCAGTGGGCATGTGTATTTTAGTGCAGCCGTTTGGCATGTGGTGGATGCCACGTCGATTTAACTACTTAGAAGGGCGCAAGTGCACTGAAGCAGTGCGCATCACACACTTAGGTATGATTTACATTACAGGTTTGAGTGTAGTGGTCGGCACATTAGCAATGGTGATGATCACCTACTTACTGCCAGAAACCTATCATGAGGCGGTACTATTCAGCTTATTCTTGCTACCTATCGCCATGTTAAAAGAATGGAGTGAGTTGATTAACATCTCCATTTTGTACAAGCGTCGTACTCGCTGGCTACTGGGTATAAATGTCGTCTCTGCGTGCGTTGCGATTGCTTTGCTGTTTGGCTTATCTTCTCTGGGTATTTATGGGGTGTTCATTGCGCTTTATTACGCACAACTGTGTAAGTTGGGCCTGACTTATGTAGTAGGCCAACAATGTATGACGTTGCCTTTTCACCTCAGTCTGATGGTTTTATTACAGATTATATCCGGTGTGGCACTGTTCCTGCTTCACTCTTCACAATCAATAGGAATCGCCATCGCAATTTGCATTTTGACATGCAGTTTGCTGGCAGGGATAGCCACTCGCTACATGAGTAAAGAGACGCTCAATGCTCTCACTCGATACATAGTGAAACGGCGTGGACAGGTGAAGAGATACTCGTTATGAATGAAACCACGGTGAGAACAAAACAGTCCATCGCAGCACTGACGATTACAGTCTGTATCGGCCTGCTTTGGATTGTTATGCCTCATCCCATTTTGATTGTTGCGTTGTGTTTCGCACCACTCGCGTTACTGTTTGTTCTCAATCAAACGTTTTGGCTTGTCACACTGTTCGTTATTTTTTCATTCTTTCGTATTCACGAAGCCTTTCCTGTTATCTATAACTTCAAGATCCCATTACTGTTATCATTGGGGGCACTCGCCGCACTCGCTTTTCACCTTCTTATAAGCCGCCAGATTACAGCTTTTTGGCACCCTTCATTAAAGTGGCTGTGTATATTTTGGGGTCTGGTGATCATCGGAATCATATTCGCTTCCAGTCGTGATATCGCAATAACGGTGTTCAAAAACACCTATTGGAAAATCATCATTATGACGTTGGCCATCACCTGGCTTATTACTAAACCTTCACAGCTCGCACAGATGTCAAAAGCAATTATTTTCGCCGGATTATTGATTGGCTTAGTGGCATTACAAAACGCTGCGAATGGCATTGATTTGGTTGAAGGGACGCGCGTGTCGATAGGACGATCCATAGGTTCAGTACTTGGCGATCCTAACGATTTGGCACTAGTGCTGATGTTTCCCCTTGCCTTTACCGTTAGTCAATTGATGGAGAAGCATTCCCCCAAGCATCTCAGGCTCTTTGCCCTTATCACCTGTTTGGTTTTGTTCTTTGCGATCATTGAGACGCAGAGCCGCGGGGGGTTACTAGGTTCACTGTCTGTATTTGCCTACTTTGCTTTTAAACACATCAAAAGCAAAACATTAGTCTTGGTATTAGGCGCTATCGCAGCGATCGTACTCTACGCATTCGCTGGTATTTCAGGACGAGAATCGGGGGGAGCCGCTGAGGATGGTATAGATGCCTCTGCGATGGGGCGACTTTATGCGTGGGAAGCGGCATTTAAAATGGCGCTGCATCACCCGTTGACTGGCGTAGGTCTAGATAACTTCTACTTTAATTACTATTTCTACAGCCCACACTGGGATGGTATCAACCACGCCGTCCATAGCACTTGGTTTGGCGTGTTAGCAGAAACGGGTTTTGTCGGGCTCGCGGTGTTCATTACTTTAATTGTGTCATTGATCCGCACCTCTTTGCATTCCATCTCATTGTTGACACCAAAATCAGATTACACCCTCTCTGTAGGAGCAAACGCCGTGTTAAGTGGGCTTATCGGTACCATCGTATCAGGCACTTTTCTGACTCAAGGTTTCACCTGGCCAATTTACATTCTAGCGGCATTAACAGTTGTCGTTAGCCGAATTGTTCAAAGTGACTGTCAAAATGAGAAATCCTAGTTTCAAACATAAACAAAACCCATAACTCACTGTTTTAAAATGGCTAATTCCTTGGCACGCATTGTGATTACTCACTTAATTAGTAATCAAATAACCAAGACTCAAGGAGAGCCACATGACGGACATCGTAGTATTTGGAGAAGATTTTGGTGGGTTACCCTCTTCCACTCAGCATATTGTCAAGCGACTAGCAGCGAACCATCGCATCCTTTGGGTGAACTCCATTGGCCTTCGTCAACCTAAGCTGGATTCTAAAGACATACAGCGTGCGTTAAACAAACTCACTCGTGTATTTCATAACGTAGGCTCACACAAGCCAACATTGGACTCTGAAACAAACCCAAACATTCACATCATCAACTTGCTCACCATTCCTGCCCCTAATTCTGCATTAGCAAGAAAAGTGGCCGCTAAGATGATGAAACACCAACTCAACAAACAATTACAAGCTCTTGGTTTTGATAAGCCTGTATTTTGGACGTCGCTCCCGACTGCTGCCGATGTTTGTGCAGAAATGAACCCACGTGGACTGATTTACTATTGTGGCGATGACTTTAGCGCTTTAGCTGGTGTTGACCACGACACGGTAACAAAGCACGAACGTACTCTTGTTAATGCGGCCAACGTTATCTTTACGGCAAGCGAAACACTCTCCACCAAGTTTCCATCACATAAAACCGTCACTTTGCCTCATGGTGTCAACGTTAGTCTGTTTTCTGAGCCAGCACCGAAGGCCAAAGACTTGCCTGACAACGGCCGCAAAGTGCTGGGCTTTTATGGTAGTTTGTCTGAATGGTTAGACTACGACTTAATTGCCCAAGTCGCAGACCAAGCGCCTGACTGGGATCTCGTGTTCATCGGCCCCAACGAGTTCAGTGACAATCCACTTCCACAAAGAAGCAACATATACTACCTGGGCCCGAGAGCGCATCACACTCTGCCACGTTACTCTCAACACTGGGATGCCAGTTGGTTGCCCTTTGTTGATAACGCTCAAATCAAAGCGTGTAATCCGCTTAAACTTCTTGAGTACTTGGCAACAGGAACCCCCGTTATTAGCACGTCGTTTCCTGCATTAATGCCGTACAAGCATATGCTCCACATAGTTCAAAATGTCGAAGATGTATGCGCCAGTCTCGATCACCTGATCCCACCCCCGGCAAACTCAAAGCAATATGTTCAACAGCAAAGCTGGGAAGCAAGAGCCAACCAAGTTGATAAATTAGTGAGGGCGCTATGAACGATTTAAGAGAAAACCTCAGCGTACTGTTACATGGAGCTTGGAGACGTCGCTACATGATCGTTATTCCTATGCTTGTCTTGCCGGTGCTGGGTTTCATCGTAAGTAAACTGGTTCCGACGACTTATGTTGCTCATACCAGCATGCTTATTCAAGAGACAGCGAAAATGAACCCGTTCCTTCAAGACCTTGCCGTCTCAACAATGCTGAAAGACCGATTGAGCGCACTCAGTACTCTGCTAAAAAGCCGACACGTTTTGTATTCAGTCGCAAAAGAACAATCGTTGATCAATGACGAGATGAGTGCAAAAGAGCAAGAGTTCATCATAAAAGATCTCGCGTCGCGCCTGTCTGTTCAGCCACTCGGTAAAGACTTCATTCAAATTCAATTGCAAAGTGGTAAATCAGAAGGAATGGAGTCGATGCTGCTGTCTGTCAGAGAGCATTTTGTCGAACAGCTTTTGGCTCCTGAGCGTTCTTCGATTAAAGATTCGAGCCATTTTTTGACTATCCATATCAACAAACGCAGGGAAGAACTAGACAAGGCTGAACAAGCCTTTGCAGAATATAAAAATACTTACTCAGACGCGACGCCCGAAATGCAAGCTCAAAGCCTTACTCGCCTTGCTAGCCTCAAACAAACGTTAGCCGAAAAGGAGGCGGAGCTTGCTGGTGTTTCACGAAGTCTAGGCAGTTTGGATCAACAACTATCCAAAACGAACCCGGTTATCGGTAAACTGGAAGAGCAAATCATCGACATTCGTAGTGAACTTACCCTGCTTCGCGCTAAATACACAGAGGCGCATAGTTTAGTGCAAGGTAAGTTGCGAGAATTAAACCGGTTGGAGCAGGAACGCTCGGTACTCTTGAACTCTAAACAACCAGAACTAAACAGTGCTCAACTATGGGATATCGCGAGCAATACCACAGTAAACAGTCTTGGCGAAGCACAGCCTCTACTTGTCTCCCAACTACATCAATTACAAATGATGCGCGGACGTTTTGAAGCACTTACGGAAGAAACCAACAGCTTGCGAGACATGATCCAAGAATTAGAGCGAAATGCGCACCAATTTGGGAGCACAGCGACAGAAATCAACCGCTTAGCTCGTGACGTCGCAGTGAAGAGAGAAATGTATGATGAACTCGTCGAACGCTATGAGATGGCCCAACTAACGGGTTCTTTGGGAGAATTTGAAGAGAATAAGCGCGTAAAAATCATTGATGAACCGTTCACGCCAACGATCCCAACTAACTTACCTAGTTTTGTATTTGTCATTTTAGGATTTATTGGTGGCGCTGGTTTAGGCATTGGATTAGCGACGATACTAGAGTTAGCCGATAACTCTATCCGCTCTAAAAGAGCATTAGAAAAACACCTTGGTGTTCCTGTCATCACCACTTTACCTAACGTAGTGTACGGAAACTAACCGCCATAAGAACTCATTTACAAGCACTCGGTCGGCGAGTGCTTTTCTTTTACTACTGCCTTATACAGCCTCATAGCATGTCCACTAATATGAATCTCAAATTGAGAATAAACATAAAGTCTCATAAACATCAATATTAACCTATTGTTTTTAAATGATTAATTTTTTGGCACGCAGTCTGCAACTCCTAAATAAACAAAGAACTCAACGAGGGTTTGAAAATGGAATTCAGACAAAAACACAATAACACTAAGCACAGCAAAAAAGTGATATTACACGTCGTGCAACACTTAGCTCCTGGTGGTTTAGAAACGCTCGTACTAGAAATGCTTCGTTTTGCGCAGCCAAACCATTCCGTTTTTGTCGTGAGCTTAGAAGGAAGCAAAGAACATGCACTACAAGGCTGGCAAAAACTATTGCCCTACCAAGGCCAACTGCACTTTCTTAATAAGAAACCTGGATTCAGCGGAAAAACCATCAGTACGCTGACTTCCATGCTCAAAGGACTTAAGCCTGACGTGGTCCACACCCATCATATCGGCCCACTTCTGTATGGTGGTATTGCTGCACGTTTAGCGCACGTACCTGTAGTGATTCATACCGAGCACGACGCATGGCACCTTAATAACAAAAAATCAGCTCGACTACAGTCCCTTTTGCTAACGATGATTCGCCCGCAAGTAGTTGCGGATGCTAACTTTGTCGCCCATCAAATACAGACTAAGTTAAAGTATCGCAAAATTTGTACTATCCATAACGGGATTGACTGTCAGAAGTTTAAAAGCGGTGACCAAACGGCAACAAGACACTTGTTTGAACTTCCAACCGACAAAATCGTGATTGGCGTTGCCGGGCGTCTAGAAGCAGTTAAAGGCCATAAAGTGCTTATCGAAGCATTCTCTCATCTTACGCCAAACACACACCTAGCCATTGCTGGAGATGGTTCTCAGCGAGTTCAATTGGAAGCACAAGTTAGAACGTTAAAACTTGAAGATCGAGTAACCTTTTTAGGCTTGGTCGACGATATGCCCAGCTTTTACCAAAGCCTAGACTTGTTTTGCTTACCATCACTTCAAGAGGGATTTCCTCTCTCAACCCTCGAGGCTCAAGCATGTGACATTCCTTGCGTCGCGACGGATGTTGGCGGCGTGAAAGAGACGCTCTGTCCGAACAACAGCACACTGGTTGAAGCAAATCGCGTGTTTTCGTTGGCCGAAGCGTTATCACAGCAACTGGAATCATCACACCATTCTCCTCGAACTTTTATTCTCAAACACTTTGATATCAGAGACATGGTGAGTCGCTACTCACGTTTGGCCAAGGAGGCTAGTTATGAATGATTTACTTTGGATTATAGGGTTTGGTTTATCCGCGTTTTTGATTGTCTATCATCACGTTGGGTACCCACTGCTCCTTAAGTGGCTTCCTTTAAAACAGCAAGACGAAGCCAAAGCACCATTTGTAGAGCGAGCTTACAAAGCCTCCAAAACAGACAGCCAGCTACCCTCTATTACTGTCATCGTGCCCGCCTACAATGAAGAACAATGGATAGCAGAGAAGATCCGTAACCTTGCGAGCCTAGACTACCCGAGGGATAAATTAAGAGTAGTGATCGCATGTGATGGCTGCACAGATAACACAGCCGAGATTGCTCAAGCGACAATTCAAGAAGCAATCTGCTCTGATACTCTGTTCATTATTAATGATCACCAAGTCAATCGTGGTAAAGTTGCCCTACTCAACGAAGAAATGCGTCATGTTAGCTCGGACATTACCGCACTGAGTGACACGTCGGCATTGATTTCTTGCGATTCTCTATTGCTAGCTAGTCAGCATTATCAAAATGAGAACGTTGGAGTGGTTAACGCAACATATCAAATAATGAGCACTGATAACCAAGGTGAAGCGGCGTATTGGCAATACCAGTCTCGAGTAAAGCACCAAGAATCTTTGTTAGGTTCAACGATTGGTTCCCACGGTGCGTTTTACACTTTCAGAACTCACTTATTTGAACCACTGGAAGTTAGCACCATTAATGACGACTTTATTCTCCCTATGAGAATCGTTTTGCGAGGCTATAGCGCTATTTACGAGCCAAACATGCTGGCTCTTGAACTAGAACAGAGCTCAGACAACGCAGATTTCAAGCGGCGCCTAAGAATTTCAGCGGGTAACATGCAGCAGCTCATGCAATTAAAGAAATTACTGCTACCTCGTTATCGTGGCACTGCCTTTGCATTTCTATCGGGAAAGGTTCTGCGCTTAGCAACACCCTATTTGATGATTGTTTGCTTTATTTGCTCACTACTACTGGCACACAATCCGCTGTTTCAAGTAATGCTGTCCGCACAAGTTGGTATTTATAGCATCGCGCTTATCACTTACTTGATGCCAGCACTTAACACAATTAAACCTTTTAAGCTGATTAGCTACATCGTCATTGGTCATCTCGCCAACTTTATCGGCGGTATGAAGTATTTACTCGGAATGGAAAATGGACGTTGGAAACGCGTCAACCAATAAGGAAAGCATCATGAAAAACTCACGCTACGATTCAAATGTATGCCACGCGAAAAGAACGTTTGATGTACTGGTTGCAATGCTTATTTTGGTCGTCACTGCACCGCTATTCCCATTTATCGCGCTAGCTATAAAAATCACATCGAAAGGCCCAGTGATCTATCGTCAACTGCGTGTTGGGCGCTGTACACCAGAAAAAATGGATCTTTTTCAAATCATGAAGTTTCGCACCATGTATATTGATGCAGAGCAACGCTCTGGCGCAGTATGGGCAACTGAAAATGATCCCCGCATCACGCCAGTAGGACGCTTTTTACGCAAAACGCGTTTAGATGAACTACCTCAACTGTTTAATGTGTTGAGAGGTGAAATGTCGATGATTGGGCCGCGCCCAGAACGCCCAGCTTTCTACCAGAAATTGGAAGATGAAATCCCCTATTTTGTAGAGCGCACATATGGCGTGTTACCAGGTATCACAGGCTTAGCTCAGGTTAACCAAGGCTATGATGCATGCATTGAAGATGTAAGACGCAAAGTTGGGTTTGACCACAGTTACGCACTAAGCTTAGGTTCGTTTTACTCTTGGATTTCAATGGACCTTTCAATCATGAGCAAAACATTCGTTGTGATGATTGACGGACGAGGTCAATAACTTCCGGTTCTGGTAACGGTCACTCTTGCCACTGGCGGCGCATCTTTTCTATCGTCGCTGGTGGCACGTCATGAATGCTTTGATACGCTCCGTGACACACTTTAATTTCCACCTCGATGCGCTTCTTCATGCAGTAGTCCATGTAACGCTTCATCTCCCAATGTCGAACAAACGTATTGCTCACAATCACGACTCTCCCTTTGTTCAGCCACTTTCTAGCTTTCTGAAAACACCACTCATGCGCTTGAGGTAATTGAACCGGTTCAAAGTGATAATCACCTTCATCATTTTCAAAATACATGTCAGCTTCAAAATGCTTAGCACCAAGCTCTATCGCTAGTTGTTTTGCTAAGGTTGTTTTACCTGAACCCGGAAGTCCACGAATAAGAATGAGTTTAGCCAGTGACATAATGCAGTTTAATGAGGTGGGAATAAGCCTAAACTGTAACGAAATTATTGGAAAAGAAAAGTAGAAATAAAAAATGCCGAGCACATTAGGCTCGGCATTTAAACTCAATCATGGATCGTGTTGTATTTATTTGTAAGCTGGCAGTTCAGTTCTTAACCCTTTCACCAGACTGACGCACATCAACAGCAGAACAAAAGTAAACGGTAATCCTGTTGCAACAACGCCTGATTGCAATGCTTGCAGGGCTTCTTTACCACCAACCCAAAGCATTACGGCTGCAATTGCACCTTCAATACACGCCCAGAAAATGCGTTGCGGTACTGGTGCATCAATCTTACCACCGGCGGTAATACTATCGATAACCAGCGAGCCAGAGTCTGACGATGTAATAAAGAATACCAGAATCAGCACGATAGAAAGCATTGAAATCACTGAGCTATACGGAAGCGCATCGTAAACATGGAACAGAGTCAATGAAATATCAGTTAGGCCATTTGCACCTAGCTCACCAACTTTATTCACCACTTGGTCAAGCGCGATACCACCAAACACAGACATCCAAGTCAAAGTAACAACTGTAGGAATAACGATGACTGCGAATAAGAATTCTCGAACCGTACGACCTTTAGACACACGCGCGATAAACATACCAACAAACGGTGACCAAGATACCCACCAAGCCCAGTAGAATACCGTCCAGCCGTGCATCCAAGTTTCATCTTCACGACCGTGAGGGTTACTCAATGGAATAATATTTTCAATGTAAGCCATTGTTGTGTCGCGTAGCGAGCTCCACGCCGTATCAAACGTGATGAAGGTAATGAAAATAAGCAGCGCAAACGCAACCACCATATTGACGTTACTCAGTAGCTTAACACCACCATCAATACCACGAATCACTGATAGCACCGCGATAAAGGTAACGAAGGTGATCACAATCATTTGTGTACCAATGCCGCCTTCTAGACCAAAGACATGGTTAATACCACTGGTCGCCTGCTGAGCACCCAGACCTAGCGACGTTGCAAGACCAAATAGCGTCGACAAAACGGCAAGGATATCAATAACGTGACCTAACCAGCCCCATGCACGGTCACCAAAAATTGGATAGAACGCCGCGCGCAATGAAAGTGGTAAACCTTTGTTAAATGCAAAAAACGCTAATGCTAGTGCAACGAGTGCGTAAATACTCCAACCATGCACACCCCAGTGGAACATAGTGGCACCCATCGCGAGGGATTTTGCTTCTTCGGTGTATGGTACTGCGTTAAGTGGCATTCCCCACCAATCAGTGAAATACGCGGTCGGCTCAGCCACACTCCAGAACAGAAGACCAATACCCATACCCGCGGCGAAAAGCATCGACAACCAAGAAACGGTTGAGTGATCCGGCGTTGCTTCTTTGCCACCTAAGCGGATTTTACCTAGCGGAGAAAAAAGAAGAGCAACGGCGAACAATAAGAAGAAGTTTGTCGACCACATAAAAAACGCATCAAACTGTTCGATAATTCCGTTTTTTAGACCGTTTAATACGTCACGAGCAGTGGTTGGCTCAACAAGAAGAAGTGAAATCAGACAGAAAACAACGAGCCCCGCACTAATGCCAAAAACCGGGTTATGTATATCGAATCCCCACTTTTGAACGTTATCCTGTCCAACCTGATAATCGGTTGTATCAATACTATATTTTTTAAATGCATTATCCATAAATACAAATTTAACGTGAATTTGAAACGCCCCTCAGGTGAGAAGAACTCCAATACCGCCCTCCATTAATTTGAACTCTAAAGTTTTAAAGCGGAACGAATTTTAGCAGCAATCACATATTTTTGCAAAAAGTCGTGATTTATTGCATTTTAAGCTCAATTCGAGACAGATGAAGGGGAAATAATATCAACACAAAAATTATGAGGTCTAACGATTGATTTTGTCGTAGGTTGTAGACTAGAAAAGACACAAGAAATACTTAAGTTCATAGCCAGTCACTGCGCAAATAGAGAAGACCTGCGCTGATTTGGTTTCACAATTAACGACGAAACCAAATCAGCAAACCTTTCATCCAGCGAGCGTTATAAGAAATGGAAGGTGATGTTCCCTGTTACGCTGCTAACGGTATCGCTATCGCCTTCAATATCCACGCCAAACGCTTGATAACTCGCGCCCACAGACACATTGTCAAGCAAGAAGTATTCGGCACCAACACCATACATATAAGAGACGCCATCATCTTTGTCTAAGTTTCTCAGTCCACCGTCATAATCAACGTTGAATGCATTGATGCCGCCTTTTGCGTAAACGTGTAACGGGCCGAAGTCGATACTAGGTTTCGCCGCTAAATAGAATGAATCAAAATCAGCGCTACCCCTGCTGCCACTCAAAGATAAATCCACTTTGCCGTGGTTAAAGTAGCCTGCCTCAATGCCAATGAATGGCAAAATACCAGTACCGACATGAATACCATAAGTTGTATCATTTTCGCTGTCGATATCGGACTGACCAATTTGGCCACCAGCGTAAATCCAAGAGTCAGCCATTGCTGACGTTGAGCACAACGTTAGAGCGAATAACGAGAGTGTTTTTTTCATACTATCCCTTCCTGATCGATTCCTAAGCGAAACATTACGCAAATATGCGCATTTAATCGCCACTATATATTGGAAAGCATAGGCATTTTAAGACTCTAAAAGTGAATAATTTATGTTCAACTTTTGTTTTGTGACTTCCAGACAAAAAAACACCGACATAAAGCCGGTGTGTTTCATATGGTGTTAGAAAGCTTGACGCTTATAGGAAATGTAGTGTTGCGTTAACAGAGAACGTGCTGATATCGTCTTTACCAGCAGTGTAGTTCATGTAGCTAGCACCAACAGACATTGGGCCAAAAATGAAGTACTCAGCACCCACACCGTACATTAGGTCCAAATCGTCATCGTCTTTGCCGCCTTTCACTTTTTTGTCCCACTGATGGAAACCACCTTTTGCGTACACGTGTAGCGGACCGAAGTCGATGCTTGGCTTAAGTGCTGCGTAGTAAGAAGTTAGCTTAGTGTCTTGACCATTTACGTTAAATTCACCGTGTTGTGTTACACCAGCTTCAACACCAATGATAGGTAGAATGCCTGTACCAACGTGAACAGAGTATGATGTGTCTGTCTCACCTTTGTAGTCAGACTGACCTACTGTTGCACCACCGTAAATCCAAGAATCCGCCATTGCCGCAGAAGATGCGCCAAGTAGCGCCACTGCTAATAGAGTTTTTTTCATCATCTACCTTTACTCTTTATTATTCCCACGTCTGCATAACTCAGTCGTTGGTACTACAAATAAAGGGAGGCGAACTATTGCCTCCCAGAACTAAAAAATAATGCTTATTGAGTTACTAGCAATTAGTGTACCAGCAACTTCTTAAGCGATAATTACAAACCTGACACTATTTTACTGGTTGATTAGCAAGCATCAATCGCGTTTTTGACTCGTTTATCAGAAACAGGATAAGGAGTGCCTAATTGTTGAGCAAAATAACTCACGCGAAGCTCTTCAATCATCCAACGCACTTCTTTTACATTTTCAGGAATGGCCACACCTTTCGGGATCTTGTTCAGCAACTCTTTATAGTCTTGAGTCACAGATTCAATCTTCAGCATATGTAAACGATCTTTGTTTGGATCGATTGGCAACTTCTCCATACGACGCTCTATCGCGCGCATGTAGCGAAGAATATCCGGCAAGCGTTTCCAGCCACATTCCGTTGCAAAGCCTTTGAAGATCAAGCCTTCAATTTGTGCTTTGATATCGGACAGAGCAAACGCCATTGTGAAGTCGATCTTGCCTTTTAGCTTCTTATTGATGCTAAACGCCGTGGTCAGAATAGTCTCAACCTGTTGAGCAATCTCTACAACGGTGTCACCCAATTCAGCACGAACGTGTTCTTTCAACGCTTCGAACTTCTCTGGCTCCCAAACTAAACCACCCTGCTCTTCAATAAGCTTATCGACACCACAGGCAATGCAGTCATCTATCAGATCAAGCACTTTGCCGTATGGATTAAAGTACAGACCCAGCTTCGATTTGTTCGGTAAGTTGGCGTGCAAATATTTAATTGGCGACGGTACGTTCAATAAAATTAGGCGACGCTGACCAGCACGCATTGCCGTTATCTGCTCGTACTCCGTTTCGTAGAGTTTGATTTCAACGCTGTCTTTGGTATCAACAAGCGCCGGATACGCTTTTACATCGTAGCCGCCACGTTTTTGTTGATACACTTTCGGCAATTCTCCAAAACTCCACGTATGCAGACCTTGCTGTTCGATATCGTCATCCGCAACTTTGGAAAGCGTTTCTTGAACTTTGTCTTTCAAACTTTCTTTCAGTTCATGAAGGTCTTTGTTTTCCTTCAGTTTACGATTTCGGTGATCAACCGCACGAAACGTGACTTTCAAGTGCTCAGGTACTTGTTCCAAGTTCCAGTCTTCACGCAGCACTTCTACGCCCGTCATGCGTCGCAACTCTTTCTCCAATGAATCTAACAGCGGCGCTTCCATTGGCGTGACGCGTGCTAAGAATGCATCGGCATAGTTCGGCGCAGGTACAAAGTTCTTACGAATTGTCTTTGGCAACGATTTAATCAAGCTAACCACAAGCTCATGGCGTAAACCTGGGATCTGCCAATCAAAGCCCGCTGGTTCAACTTGGTTTAAAATCGGCAACGGCAAATGCACTGTGACACCGTCACTATCATCGCCTGGTTCAAATTGGTAACTCAATTTGAGCTTCAAACCATTTTGATGCCAGAAGTTCGGGTAATCCAAATCGGTCACATGGCTAGCATCACCCTTGAACAGCATCTCTTTTTCAAAGTTCAGCAGTTCCGGATTTTCTTTAGATGCCTTTTTCCACCACGTATCGAAATGCTTACCAGACACCACTTCGGTGCCAACGCGTTGGTCATAGAAATCAAACAGCTCATCATCATCCACTAAGATGTCTCGACGACGAGATTTATGCTCAAGCTCTTCCACTTCTTGCAGAAGCTTACGGTTTTGCTTAAAGAACGCGTGTTTGGTTTCCCATTCACCCTCAACCAATGCACTACGAATGAAGATTTCGCGACTTACGGTCGAATCGATACTGCCGTAGTTGACCAAGCGTTTCGGTACGATTGGTACGCCGTAAAGCATCACTTTTTCGTGCGCCATCACCGCAGCGCGTTTCTTCGACCAATGTGGTTCACTGTAACTGCGTTTAATAAGGTGTTTAGCTAACGGCTCAATCCACTCTGGCTGAATCTTTGCGATGATACGACCCCAAAGTTTTGAGGTTTCCACCAACTCAGCAGACATGATCCACTTAGGCTGTTTCTTGAATAGACCTGATGCAGGGAAGATATGGAAACGAGCATTACGCGCGCCTTGATATTCATTCTTTTCTTGGTCTTTCATGCCGATGTGCGACAGCAAACCAACCAAAATGGCACTGTGTACGCCATGGTAAGAAGCGGGCTCATCGTTAAGCTTGAATTCCATCTCACGCATCGACTGATGAATTTGGAAGTACACATCTTGCCACTCGCGAACGCGCAAGTAGTTCAAATAGTCTTGCTTACACTGTTTGCGGAACTGATTGCTAGACAAGGCTTTTTGTTGCTTTTGGATGTATTCCCACAAATTCACAAATGTCAGGAAGTCCGACTCTTCATGGAAGAAGCGACGATGTTTATCGTCTGACGATTGTTGTTTGTCTGAAGGACGTTCGCGTGGATCTTGAATCGACAAGGCAGCTGCGATGATCATCACTTCTTTAAGCGCACCATATTTTGGCGCTTCCAATACCATACGCGCCAAGCGCGGATCGATTGGCAAACGCGCTAATTGGCGACCAATGGAAGTCAGGCGTTTTTTCGGGTCTTTTACCTCAGAGTTAATCGCACCAAGCTCTTCCAGCAAACGCACGCCGTCTTGGATGTTACGTTTATCCGGTGCTTCCACAAACGGAAACGCTTGAATATCACCCAAACCAAGTGCCGTCATTTGCAAGATAACCGACGCTAGATTGGTACGTAGGATTTCAGGATCAGTAAACTCTGGGCGTGACTCAAAATCTTCCTCTGAGTACAGACGAATACAAATACCCTCTTCCACACGACCACAACGACCTTTTCGCTGGTTCGCACTCGCCTGAGAAACTGGCTCAATTGGAAGACGCTGAACCTTAGTACGGTAACTGTATCGACTGATACGCGCCGTACCCGGGTCGATAACGTACTTAATGCCCGGAACAGTTAGCGAGGTTTCTGCCACGTTGGTTGCCAGTACAATTCGGCGACCAGTATGAGGTTGGAAAATCTTATTCTGCTCACCTGCCGACAAACGCGCGTAAAGCGGCACAATTTCCGTGCTCTTCAGATTACGTTTGGACAATGCATCTGCGGTATCACGGATTTCACGTTCACCGTTCATGAAAATCAGGATGTCACCTAAACCTTCATCGCACAGTTCATCTACCGCTTCGAAGATGCCTTCAAGCTGGTCACGATCATTGTCGTCATCACCGCTTAGTGGGCGGTAACGTGTTTCTACTGGGTAAGTACGACCCGATACTTCAATGATTGGTGCATTGTTGAAGTGTTTTGAGAAGCGTTCTGGGTCGATGGTTGCCGACGTGATGATCACTTTCAAATCAGGACGACGTGGCAGCAACTCTTTCAAGTAACCCAAGATGAAATCGATGTTAAGGCTGCGCTCGTGCGCTTCATCGATAATGATGGTGTCGTATTGATTCAAGAAACGGTCATGCTGAATTTCAGCCAGCAAGATACCGTCCGTCATCAATTTGATTTGGGTATTTTCAGAGATCTGATC
The DNA here is from genome assembly GCF_033340555.1 of Vibrio sp. 1069. Taxonomy (NCBI): domain Bacteria; kingdom Pseudomonadati; phylum Pseudomonadota; class Gammaproteobacteria; order Vibrionales; family Vibrionaceae; genus Vibrio; species Vibrio sp. 1069. The sequence goes on along the minus strand of NZ_JAWOWP010000001.1, from coordinate 570,496 downwards.
GTTGAATCGAACCTTGTAACCAACAAACTCACCAAGCTTGGTTTCCATCTCTTCGGCAATACGGTTAGCAACCGAACGCGCTGCAAGACGACGAGGCTGAGTATGACCAATCAGACCAAATTTACCGCGACCAAGCTCAGCACAGATTTTTGGTAGCTGAGTGGTTTTACCAGAACCGGTTTCACCCGCGACGATAACCACTTGGTTTTCTTCGATCGCTTTCGCAATATCGTCGCGTTTTTGGCTTACAGGCAGGATTTCTGGGTATTCAATCGTTGGTTTGTAGTTGCTGCGCTGCTCTGCAACCATCATGGATTTTGCGATGTCTAATGCGATTTCGTCGAACACAGCATTACGCGCTGCGTCCTTCTTAATTTTGCTTGCACCAGAAATACGTTTACTCAAGCGGAAACGGTCGCGCATCATGCACTGATTCAGCGCTTTACGCAGAGATGCAGCACTATTCACTTGAGCCTGAGGTGTTTGAGCTTGTTTCGCTGTCGCTTTTTGCGCACCATTTGACGGTGTCGCTTGCTCTTCAGCTAGATTCTTTTTTGGGGGCTGTGACGAAGTCAAAGCGTTTCCTATTCTTTTCATTACAAAAACTGCGCGGATTGTATCACACAAGATCTGTAACAAGATAACCGAAAGCTCATTCAATTTTTTCGAACATGTTCAGCGAATCGCTAGGCTTTTGAACTAACTTACGTTGCTTATAATGGCTCCCATAGTCGAAAGCACTTATTTAAGGAATAACCATTATGTCTCGTGTACTAGCTCTAAAATCAAGCATCCTTGGCGATTACTCTCAATCAAACAAATTGGTTGAAGACTTCATCAAAAATGTAGACCAAGACAAGCTTACTGTTCGTGATTTGGCTGCAAACCCGCTACCTGTTTTGGACTTCGCCGTTGCGACTGCACTGCGCGCTACGGAAGATCTTTCACAAGAACAGCAAGCGGTAGTCGACTTGTCTGACACCCTTATTGAAGAAGTAAAGGCCGCAGACACTTTGGTTATTGCCGCTCCAATGTACAACTTTACCATCCCGACTCAGCTTAAAAACTGGATTGATTTGATTGCTCGTGCAGGCGTGACATTCAAATACACAGAAAACGGCGTTCAAGGTTTGATTGAAGGTAAAAAGGCGATTGTAATAACGACTCGTGGTGGTATTCATAAAGATTCACCAACTGACAACGTTACGCCATACCTACGCACTGTGCTGGGTTTTGTAGGAATCACTGATGTGGAATTTGTTTACGCAGAAGCGCTAAACATGGGTGAAGATGCGGCTGCAAAAGGCATTTCAGAAGCGCAAAGCCAACTTGCAACAATGGCGTAAGTTAGAATAAACCAGAATACAAAAGGGATTGGTTCGCGCCAATCCCTTTTTGGATCCTGATGCCTTGATCGTATTTATAGGGTCTCTTACATCGTCAAAAACGATTCACTTTCTCCAAGTTGCGTATTGCATCGAGGTAGACTTTTTCTAAAGACCGCTCAGCTTCGCTTATCATATTCTCGATCATCGCATTAAACGCGACATCGCTACGGATTTCTATATTGTCTCCCGCCTTAACGTCAAGAGAGTTGACGTACAACACCAACCATTCATCGCCCTCCAAGTGCCCTTCTCCGTGAATGGCAAAAAAGCGTTTGGCAAATTCAGCGTTGGTACAATTTATCGCTTCAATTTGAAGATTGAATGAGGAGTCGATACTCATGGTGCTCATCCCATCCGATTCATCAGATGCATCACAAACAGCCTTAACTCTGGCACGATATACGAAATTTCTCGTTGAAAGCAGCATAGTATTATTCATCATTACTCATAATGGGCGATAAATAAGTCAGTTGCAAATCCGACTTATATGCATCTCGCGATGCGCTAAAACTCGAACTGGAAATAAATAGTATTGTAGTTACTCCCACCTTTAATTCGCCCAAACTGGGAAGCGCTTTCAAAAATCGCCGAGCGGTGATGCAATGAATAGCCCACCCACATATTGTTCCAGCTCTTTTGGTTGAAGAGATCGCCTACATTGACATCAAACGAGAAATCTAAGTAGTTGAGCAACTTGCTTGGTGTATAACCCTTGTCTTCCATTTCTGTGCCTTCAATATAGGTAATGCTATCAATGTATGACACACCTTCCGCTACACCAAATCGCCAAGTCGTAGGCCAATTAACCGTATAATAAGCCTTAATCGCCATGACGTATTCTGTGCTCGCAGACTGAACACTGGACGACCAGTGATGAACCAACCCTGGCGTTAAATAAATATCAAGAGGAAAACCAAACAGCTCATCCGTTAATGGATGCCCATAAAACAATGAAGTAAGTTGATTGTCGTATGGGTCTTTTTCTCTCTCAAAGCTAAATATTTCACCGATGTTCGAAGGCGTCGCCCAACCATGCGCAATACGTAGATATGCTTTATTGCTCAGTGTCGGTTTCGGAGCTTTGCTTTTATCGTTGAAAAAGCCAAAACCGACAAACACTTCTCCCTGATATCGATCTTCTACAAGCTGACTGTTGTAGGCGTTATCATCTAAGCGAGTAACACTCGTCTCACCCAATAAATACAAATTTGAAGTTACATGGTAACGAGCTTTAATACCAAGATTGGTGTCAAGTCCAGCTCCAATTCTCTCGCCAGTAATATCCTTAAAGGAATAGTATTCACTATTGAAATCAGCGTCTTTGTATCGAATCGTAATCGATGGCTCTAATTCCCAATCACCAAATACATAATTGGCAGCAAGGCGGTAATTAGAGTGAAACTGGAGTTCGTCGTCCGTCATCAACTCTACTTCTGCGCGCCAATTGTCGTTAATGCTATAACGCACTTGCCCACCGAAATCGACTCTGTCCCCTTCATTAGCATTTTGTAGCGACATGGGAATATCGACAAATCTCAATCGCATGAGTGCGCTCGCGCGCCAGTCGGAATCACTCTCGTTATACAAAAAAGCGCCACCTTCAATGCCATTGATATACACATGTTGGTTTTCAAAGAACATCATTGGTACAAATGTACTCACCGTAGAGTCATTATCGGCGGTATAAAACGGAATCGATGCTGTGCGATACATCGCAGCAATCCCCCACGTTTGTTCTTCTGAACCATGCGCAGAAGAAACTGCCGCAGCTAAAGGTAAAGCGAGTGTTGTTAGAATTAATCTCTTCATGAGTTCGAAAAATGTTGGTTGAGAAGCAGGCAAACATCAATGATTTGCCATTAAAAGCTTATGTTCTGCTGATGATAGCCGTTACAATGGCAAATGTTGTCATCCTCGTGACAGTTTGAGTCCCAAGATCATATTAATATTGCACGACTAGGTGAGCTTGTTTGCGAATATTTTACCATTACAACAAGCGCTTAAACTCTAGCTTAGTTCTAAATCAAACATAATGAAGTAAAAAGTGAAAGCATCAGAACTCATCTCTACCTTGAATCATTTACCCGCAGACACAGACCCAGACATTGTGATGGGAGAAGCATGGCTGCCAGAGAGGTTGATAGGGACTCAACTCGATGGTGACATGTTGTTTTTGCACTTTGATAATGCACCAGAAGATGGTCAAGGTGACGAAGAAGGGCGTGGCTTCGTCGAACACGAAATCGACCTAATTAGAACTCGGCTTCAGCAAATTTTGGATGAAGACAGTGATAACGCGTCAAAAGCCGATGCGATGCTTGGTTTGTTCCTTATGGGACATGAACTTAGTAGCTCGCAAGTTATCGAAATATTAGAAGAAGAAGCTGACACATAAGGAGCCGTTTTGCCAGCATTGATGAACACGACTGAAATTTCTTCACTTCCTCTTGTCGTTGCAGGTCCGATCCTACGTAAAGTGACCGCAACTGAAATCAATATTTGGCTAGTCACCACCCAACGCTTGGAGGGTATGGTGCAAATTACGGATGAAAATGCCTCCATCCTTTATCAAGCCCCTTTAAGTGAACAAAAAGAACAGCTTCAAATCGGCCTCAATGCGTGGTGTTGCTTACTTAAATTAGAAGGCGAGTTTCCAACCCATCAAGCGTTACGCTATCAAATAAAAACGCAATATGGATTAGTGACGGAACTGCTCCCTCACCTGACTTATGAGCGAGATAATACGCCAAACTTGGGTATTGAGTTCCTCGTTAGTGAAAAAGCGGATTATCTCCTACATGGCTCTTGCCGTAATCCCCATCACTTCAGTGATGATACATTGGTCGCTGCGGATCATAAAATCGCGTCTCAATCCATTGAAGAAAGACCGGATATGCTCATCATGAGTGGTGATCAAATCTATGCAGACCATGTTGCAGGCCCCACTCTCGATGCCATTGAGCAAGTGATAGCTTTATTGGGTTTGCCAGGCGAAGAATTCGATCAAGCTCCGATAAAAAATACCAATGACCTCTACCAACACCCTGCTTGCTATTATGGTCGAGATAAATTGTTGCCCCATTATGTGAGTGATGACAGTTTACTAAGTAAGTTTTTTCCACACCGAGGGACACCAATATTCAGCGCCAAAGAGTGTGAGAATCACCTAATAAGCTTTGCTGAGTGCTTTGCAATGTACTTATTGGTTTGGTCTCCGACCTTGTGGAAGTTTGTTCGAACGGATCGTTTATTAGAAAACGAATTTACTGTCGGCGGAGAAGTTCTTGAACCGAAATGGCAGCAGCAATGGCGCGAAGAAAAAAAACAAATTGATAAATTCGTCGCAGGTCTGGACAAGGTTCAACGCTTACTCGCTCACATTCCAACCTATATGATCTTTGATGATCACGATGTCACCGACGATTGGAATCTCACCATAGGCTGGGAACAAGCCGCATACAGCAACACGTTTGCAAAACGCATTATCGGTAATAGCTTGATTGCTTACTGGCTTTGCCAAGGTTGGGGAAATGCGCCAGAAAAATTCAATGATGAATTTATGAGCCTCGCTCAACGCTTTATCGATGAGCGAACCTCGCAAACCCAAGATGCATTTATTCAATATTTGTATCGCTTTGAGAATTGGCACTACACCATTCCTACGACACCAAAAGTTGTCGTGCTAGATACACGAACCAGACGCTGGCGTTCTGAGTCTAAAATGAACAAACCTTCTGGCTTAATGGACTGGGAAGCGATGATTGAGTTCCATCAGGAGCTCGTGCATCAAGACAAGGTTGTTATTGTTTCTGCCGCGCCAATGTTTGGTGTGAAATTTATCGAAGCACTACAACGTGTGGTGACCATGCTTGGTAAACCATTGATGGTTGATGCTGAAAACTGGATGGCTCACCCCGGAAGTGCGAATACTCTTATTAGTATTTTCACACACACAAAGACACCAACTAACTTTGTTATTCTCTCTGGCGACGTGCACTACTCTTTTGCATACGATATTAAGCTCCGCTATCGAAAAAACAGTCCGAATATCTATCAAATCACCTGTAGTGGAATTAAAAATCAGTTCCCTACACAACTGCTCAATATGTGTGATGGCCTAGATAGACTGCTATACAGCCCTCGCTCACCTTTAAACTGGTTCACAAAACGTAAACGACTCAAGATTTACAAACGCGCACCAAGTACGCACAACTTTTATCGCTTGGTTAACCATAGTGCCATTGGTGAGCTACGCCTTGATGATGAAGGCAAACCAAGTCAAATTAGTATTCTGACGAGTGATGGTGACGAAGTTCATTTTCCACCGACACGTGCTGAAAGCTGAGTATCAATCCCAAAATGACTTGCCCTTTGTAAGAGGCAAGTCACCTTAAACTAACTCAGGAGTTTAGGTTTTTTGGGGAGAAAGTGGCCGTGCTTAAATGTCAACGGCGTGCTAAATTTGGTATCGCACCTTGAGATCTTCCGTATTTATTACCATGTTAACCAAATAAACAATAGCTCGGTGTTCATTATGTTTAATTCTCTCACATCATTATTTAAACAACTCATTGATGGCTCTGATTTAAGCCAAACCAACACACTTTCCCCTAACATGGCTATCGCGTGTTTGCTTTGTGAAGTTTCTGGTGCAGACCATAGTGTCGATGATAGAGAACAAGAAACAAAGCGCTCTTTATTGATGAAACTGCTTTCGTTAAATGAAGAAGAATCAAATACTTTGTTAGAGCAAGCGCAACAGAAAATAAAAGATTCCGCTTCGCTGTACGACTTTACCTCTCAACTAAGAGAACTGACTCAAGAAACTCGTTACAACTTAATCAAAAGCATGTGGGAAGTCGCTTACGCAGACGGCGAAATTGACCCGCTAGAAGACGCGGTGATCCGTAAAACAGCAGAGCTACTCTATGTTGATCACAGCGAGTTCATTCGAGCGAAGTTACAGTCTCAGTAAAGTGAGGAGATGAGTATATAAGTCGCTGGCTAACTCTAAGCTACCCCTAGGATGACAACAGATATCGCTTCTGTAGCCATAAAAAAACGCGCACTCTGCGCGTTTTTCAATAAGCCAACGACATTGTTATTAAAATACTGGTCAAGGTATGTGTTTAGCTCTTTCCACACTAAACAGACTGCATGACAAAACAACAATGGTTGGATGATAATTTAATTACAAGCTAGCTAGGTTCGAATAACTAAAACATGGTCAAAGCAAGCTTAGCTAAGTTGTATGCATCTACATAGCCAGAGTGTTGACGCCCTTCCCAGTCTATTCCTTTTGCTTCTTGAGCGGCTCGATGGCCTATACGTTTATCTTTAAGACGATTTTGAATACGGTAGAGTGTCGCTAAGTTGATGAACTCTGTGAACGGTGCTTCAATACCTTTTTGCTTACACTCTTCTAGAAGAATGAGGTCATCTCGCCCCCAAGATGCAAAGATTTTGTTGCGACCACCGAAGTTCTTAACCATGGATTTAAGCACTTCTTCTAGTGGGCGTCCTTGTTTTTCAATCTTACGTGGTGTGATGCCCGTTAACTCAGCGCAGAACAGAGACACTTCATCGTGTTCTGGTTTCACGTAGTATTGAGCACGCTTGACTATCTCACCTTTAGACAAATCTATTTCAGCTAACCCCACTTCGATAATTTCACCCGTGCTGCCGATGCCATTTTCGTTCCAGCAACACATTTCTAAATCGAAGCATACAATACGGTTATGGTTCATAGTTTGCCTTGGTTCCTAACATAAAAATTTAAAGCGTGCGATTCTATCGTAACACGGCGTAAAACTCGAATTTGTGCGCCCATTTAATCGCCGATCGACACATTATTACGGCCGTTTTTTTTACTCAAATAGAGTTGACTATCCATTTTGTGATACAAGCTCTCAGGATCTTCTTCTTTATGGATAACCGCACCGATACTCAACGTACAGATGATTGACGCATCACCATAATCAAAAGCCGTACTTGCCACAACACTCCGTAATTTTTCTAGGTAAGCTTCTAGCACTGCTCTATCAATGACTTTAGAAATAATACAAAACTCGTCACCACCAGCTCGGTAAAACTTATCTCCCGGTTTTAAATTAGCACTGACCAGCTTAGTGACATGTTGTAACGCTTCATCTCCACCTAAATGGCCGTGTTTGTCATTAATCACTTTGAAGTGGTCGATATCAAAACCAACCAAGGCGAAGTTAACACCTTTGTTTATCTGATTAAGCAAATGATCGTTGAATGCTCGGCGATTCAGTAGTTGAGTTAGAGGGTCTCGCTCTGCCATTCTTTTTAATTCAACGGTTTTGAGCTCCAACATGACCGCTAAGCGCTCTTTTTCTCGAGACTGTAAATTCACAATCCAACTGATCAAAAAGGCGATTACCAATCCGGCTAGCGTCGTGCCCGCTAAAATAGAACGCTCCCAAGCTGAGACTGCGTCAGAAAGCTTAAAGTCAATACGCCATTCACGGTTAGGCAGTTGAATGGTTCGGCTTATAACGGTTCCTCGAATGTTATCCCAGCTAGCACTTTGAAAGAGAACAGGGTCATCTGCTGCGTCGAATCCCAAGTCTTCTACGCGCACCGACATATCGAGCTCCGTCGCGGTTTTCGTAATCAAATCCTCAAAGTAAACCGTACTTCGGATAACGCCGGTCACTACTCCTAATAAATATTTGTTCTCGAAGTCGAACACTGGATGGAACACCAGCAACCCAGTCTTAGGTATGGACTTGTCATAACCATCTTGCAGTAAGCGAACTTTATCCGAGACATTCGCTCGCCCATTTTCGGAAATATCATCCAAGATTAAATCGAAGCGTTTGCGCGAAAAATAGAAACCCAATAGAGAAAGGTTTTCCGGTGTTCTTGGGTAGATATCCGACGCGATGAAAATTGGCTCATTGTGTTCAAAAATGTACCCGTAGGTTTTGGGACCATCTTTAGGAACGGTAAACGGTTGGAAGTTTGGAAATTTTTGACGGGTCTTTAAAATATGTTCATCAAGATCTTCGAATTCGACCTTTTGCATCCATTGAAGTCCAATGAGACTTCGCGAGCTGTTAATCACTTGTTCCGCATACATCGGAAACGATGGCCAATAGCTTCGCTCAATCGAATGGAAAAAGTTTGCGCCCGCACCAATGAACTTTAGATCATTCTCGACGTTTGCTTTAAGTGATTCTGCTTGTCGGTCGGCTAAAGTATCAAACGTAGTCTGTGTATACCGTTGCTGCATTGTATAAGCAGCACCAACTACACCAGCAGTGACACATAAAGTCGCCAAAAAAGCTAAAATAGAGTCTGAATGTCGTTTTATAAAGCTCTTATGAGCGGTGCTTTGTGTCATATCGTAATTTTTGATACTTCCGTAAGTTAAACTTCGGGATCTATTGAAATACTGCGTTAGCAATGCACAAACATCAAGCAACAACCTATATTGGGGAGTCTGATCGTCGATTTTTCACGCTGTTCGTACGGTATAGTCACGAATTATTACAGCCTTAAGCCTTGAATATGCTACCATCCGTCATCATTTTAATGTCTAAACTTGGTGCAAGATCGCAAAGACGATCGTTTTAGTGAACAAATATGAGCCAATACTGAGCACCAATAAATCAATAGAAAGAGAAAAAACGTCATGAACATTGATTTGAACCTAATTCCTCAAACGTTCGATATGCTTCACGCTGGCCTAACCGCATCGAGCGTTTTGCTTCTTCTAGTTGCAGTGTCGCGCAAATCAAAAGTGGTCGAGAAAGTGGTAGAAAAACCAGTCGAGAAAATCGTCGAGGTTGAGAAACCAGTTGAGAAGATCGTTGAAGTAGAAAAAGTAGTGGAAGTAGAGAAAGTCGTTGAAAAAGTGGTGGAAGTTGAATCAAAACTTGCAACCGCGTCAACGGACTCTGCAATGCAGCTGCTTTCTATCATGCAACAAGAAGCTCGCCTGATTGACTTCCTAAAAGAAGACCTAACGTCATTCTCTGATGAAGAAGTAGGCGCAGCCGCTCGCGTAATCCACACTGGCGGTCAGAAAGTACTGAACGACTACGTGACGCTAGCGCATGTTCGTAACGAAGACGAAGAAACTCGCATTACGGTTGAAGAAGGCTTCAACCCACAAGAAATCCGCCTAACTGGCAACGTAACAGGCAGCGCGCCATTCAACGGCACGCTAGTTCACAAAGGCTGGAAAGCAACATCAATGACGTTGCCCAAACTTGCTGAGAACTACGATGCTTCTGTGATCGCTCCAGCTGAGGTTGAGCTGTAATGGAACACATGAACCAAGAAAACCATTCTCAAGAAGCGTCTGTTGAAACTCAACAGACGCCTAAATTCAGTGTTGGTATCGACTTAGGTACAACACACTGTGTCATGTCTTTTGTTGATACACACAACGAGGACGCTCGCGTTGAAGTGATGCCTATCCCGCAGTTGACTGCGCCGGGCACGGTAGAGACTCGCAGCCAATTAGGATCTTTCCTATACCAGCCGCACGAGCACGAAATGAACCCGCAATCACGCGTTCTTCCGTGGTCGAGCGAGCCAAAAGCTCTGGTTGGTGCAATTGCACGTAACCTAGGTTCGAAAACGCCAATTCGCCTTGTTGCAAGTGCAAAATCTTGGCTTTGCCATGCTGGTGTGAACCGTCGTGATGCTTTCCTACCAGCAGGTAGCCCAGAAGAAGTGGAAAAAGTATCCCCTCTTCGTGCGACAGAGCTTTACCTAGAGCACCTAAAAGACGCTTGGAATCACACCAATCCAAATCACAACCTTGCCGATCAAGACGTAACTATTACAGTTCCTGCTTCTTTTGACCCTGCTGCTCGCGATCTAACAGCAGAAGCAGCACGCAACGTTGGTTTTGTGCACCTAACGCTTCTAGAAGAGCCACAAGCTGCGCTTTACAACTGGATCGATAACAGCGACGACAAATGGCGCGACGAAGTTGAAGTTGGCGACATCGTGCTTGTGGTCGATATCGGTGGTGGTACAACCGACCTTTCTTTGGTTGAAGTAACTGAAGACGATGGCAACCTAACTCTGAACCGCATCGCGGTAGGTGAACACATCCTACTTGGCGGTGACAACATGGATCTTGCACTTGCGTACCGCTTGAAGATGAAGCTAGCGCAAGAAGGCAAAGAGCTACAGCCATGGCAAGTTCAGGCGATGACGCACGCATGTCGTGACGCGAAAGAAGCGCTATTGAACGACAGCGAACTTCAGTCAGTGCCAATCGTAGTACCAAGCCGTGGTTCTAAATTGCTTGGCGCAACGCTGAAAACAGAACTGACTCAAGAAGAAGTACAACAAACACTGGTTGACGGCTTCTTCCCTCAAGTTGCGATTACTGACCACCCTGTTCAACGTAACCGTGGTGCACTAACGCAAATGGGTCTGCCTTACGCACAAGATGCAGGCATCACTCGTCACATTGCTGCATTCTTGTCTAAGCAAGCTAATGCCCTTTCTGCTTCAGGAAATGGCGCAGAAGCAGCAGCTCAAGATTTCAATCCATTCGCTAACATGCCTGGTATGCCAGGTGCGGATGCAGCGCAATCAGCTGACTTCATCAAGCCAACCGCAATCCTATTCAACGGTGGTGTTCTGAAATCGAAACTTCTAGCAACTCGTCTAGAAGACACGATCAACGAATGGCTAATTGAAGCAGATGCTGAAATGGCAAAACGCCTAACAGGTGTAGATCTAGACCTTGCGGTTGCTAGCGGTGCGGCTTACTACGGCTCTGTACGTCGTGGACAAGGCGTTCGTATCCGTGGTGGTATTGCTTCGGCGTACTATGTGGGTATCGAAAGTGCGATGCCAGCGATTCCGGGCATGGCGCCTCCAATGGAAGCACTTTGTGTTGCACCATTTGGTATGGAAGAAGGTTCAAGCGTTGACGTACCAAGCCAAGAGTTTGGTTTGATCATTGGTCAACCGGTTAACTTCCAATTCTTCGGCTCAACCGTTCGTCGTGATGACCTAGCAGGTACTCACCTAGACTACTGGGCACCAGAAGAGCTTGAAGAGCTTCCAGAAATCCAAGTAACGCTGCCTGTATCTGAAGGTCGTCGTGAAGGTGAAGTGGTTCCAGTAACCCTAGCCTCTCGCGTCACAGAGCTTGGTACGCTTTACTTAGAAGCCATTGCCGCTGATAACGGTCAAAAATGGCATGTTGAGTTCGATGTGCGCGAAGACGCGAAAAGCAACTCAAACGAAGAAGAATAAATAGAAATCAAACGGCATCCAATCGGGTGCCGTTTTTAAATACACGAAGGTTTGTATGGCATCTCCTCGTTTTCTTGTTGGTATTGACCTTGGCACCACAAACACTGTGGTGGCGTATTGTGAAATCACCGACAACCTTGAACAATCCGAAGTATCCCTATTCGACATCGACCAATTGATTGGTCCGGGTGAAGTGGTTCGTAAACCATTGCTGCCCTCTTTTCGCTATCACCCAGCGGTTGGTCAAATCTCCCCTTCTGACCTAACACTCCCTTGGGAAAACGAACCTGTATCTGGCGACATTAGTAATGTGATCGTGGGTGAATGGGCTCGTGAATTAGGCGCTAAGGTGGAAGGACGTCAGGTATCCAGTGCTAAAAGCTGGCTATCGCACCAAGCAGTGGATCGTAGCTCAGACATTCTTCCTTGGGCTGGTGCACAAGATGTAGATAAAGTATCTCCCGTCATTGCCAGCGCAAGCTACCTCAACCACATTCGTCAAGCATGGAACTACCGTCACCCTAGCAATAAGTTAGAAGACCAAGATGTGGTTGTGACCGTTCCAGCATCGTTCGATGAAACCGCTCGTAAGCTCACGCTTGAAGCCGCGGAGTTGGCAGGCTTAAAGAAAATCGTCCTGCTCGAAGAACCACAAGCCGTATGTTACGACTGGTACGCACGCCACCAGCAAACCGCAGCTGATGAACTCAAAGAGTTACCGCTGATTCTGGTGTGTGATGTGGGCGGTGGTACTACCGACTTGAGCTTGATTGAAGCCAGTTTCTCTTCTCAAGATGAACTAGCCCTTGATCGTATTGGTGTTGGCGAACACTTAATGCTGGGCGGTGACAACCTCGACTTAGCATTAGCGCACCTTGCGGAGAGCCGCCTTTCTCAAAATAAAGGGGAACAAAGTAAGAAGCTCACTGCTGCAAGCCTGACTAAGCTGATTCAGCAAACTCGCAAAGCGAAAGAAAACTTGCTTTCAGCGAGTGCACCTGAAGAAGTGAAGATCACCATGCTGGGCAGCGGCTCGAAACTTCTTGGCGGAACAAAGAGTATTGGGCTGAGCAAACAAGAAGTGCACCAAATCGCTTTGGATGGCTTCTTCCCGCTTTCTGATTTCAGTGAAGTACCAGACAAACGCCGCAGCGCCGTTGTCGAGTTTGGTCTTCCATACGTTGCTGACCCAGCAGTGAGCAAGCACGTTGCCGAGTTCTTAACTCAGCACCAACAAGTTGCTCGTGCCGCTCTTGGCATTGAAGACGACAAACAAAATGCCATTCCGGTAGGTTTGCTACTTAACGGTGGTGTGTTCAATAGTGAACTTGTGACTGAGCGTGTCACTACCCTACTGTCCGATTGGCGCGGCGCTCCGGTTACGGTATTAGATAACCCACATCCAGATTGGTCTGTTGCACTAGGTGCTGTTGCGTTTGGTAAAGCACGTCGTGGTGCACAGCTAAAAATTGGTGGTGGCGCAGCGCGTTCTTACTTCTTGCATCTTCAAGAAAAGAACAAGATGGGCAAAGCGCTCTGTTTGCTCGCAAAAGGTACAGAAGAAGGTCATGAGATCCGCTTAAGTGGTCGTCGCTTCTCGCTTACCCTAGGTGAACCCGTTCGCTTTAACCTGCTGACTTCTACCCACGACACCTTAACCAATAACACCTCCATTCAAAACGGTGTGATGGTGGACGTTGATCCTGACTTATTTGCTCCTCTGCCGCCTTATATCACCACCCTTGAAGGTGAAGGTGCCGAACTGCAAGCCAACCAGAAAGAGCGCGTAGAAGTGCAACTGGCGTGTCAGTTGACCGAAGTCGGTACGCTTAAGATGGAATGTGTCAGCGCAGAAGACGATAGCAAACGTTGGGAGCTGGAGTTCGAAGTTCGTAACAAGCAAACCGATGACAGCGAGCAAGTTAAGCTTCACCCTAAACTGAATGAATGTAAGGAGCTGATCGCTCGCCTTTACAGCGGTAACAAGAAAAGTGCAGAAAGCAAAGAGATCAAAACCTTAGCCAAAGACCTTGAGAAGAAGCTCGGCAAACGTGACGAATGGGACTTCACCACACTCCGTCAACTTTTCGATACTTTTGCACAAGGTCGTAAGCGTCGCCGTCGTTCTGAACAGCACGAGAAAAACTGGCTTCGTTTGGCGGGCTTTGCACTGCGTCCGGGCTTTGGCGATCCAACAGACTCTTGGCGTATTGAGCAAGTTTGGGGACTGTATCAACAAAATATTCAGTTCAAAAACCATCAAGGTTGGACAGACTGGTGGGTATTCTGGCGACGTATCGCGGGCGGTCTAAGCCAAGAACAACAAGAAACCATTTTGGCAGACATCGCAAAATATCTGCATCCCGGCGCGATGAAAAACCCACAATCCGCCAAAGCGGCACAAGACATGGGTTACGAATCCATGGTGCGTCTTTCAGCCTCTCTAGAGCATCTAGAAGTGGAAGATAAAGTTCTATTGGCAACGTGGTTCTTGAGTAAAGCGATCAACCAAAACCAGTTTGAACAAGCACACTGGTGGGCAATGGGTCGCTTGGCATCACGTACGCCTTTATATGGCAGTCAGCATAACGTCGTTCCTCGTGAACAAGCGGAACAGTGGTTGCCTAAACTGTTAGAGCAGAACTGGCAGAAAGAGCCAATGATCGCGTTTGCAGCCGTAATGATTTGTCGTAAAACAGGCGACCGACTATTTGATATCTCAGACGACTACCGTGAGCAGGTACTGGCTAAGTTGAAGCAAAGTAAAGTGCCTGAATCATGGGTATCATTGGTTGAAGAAGTCAAAGAGCTATCTGAGAGTGAATCGAAACGTATCTTCGGTGATGCACTGCCAAGCGGTTTGACGCTGGTAAACAACTAAGCTCCCATGCTCATAAACGCAACAAAGCCCTTCTCGTGAAGGGCTTTGTTTTATCTGATTCTAATAGCTCACGAAAAACGACTCGTTAGTTCATTTCCGTATTGATTACCACATCACGCGTTTCATTATCCATATCACTGATGCCGACCACTGAGATTTCACGGTCAGATAAATTCTCAATCATGCTGTCTTCCAACCCACCGTCCGTCATCCACGCATAGAATTTTTCCGCAATACGATCCGAACCTTCTCCGACAAACGTTAATGTGACCTTCTTCATTTGTGACACTCCATCAATTTACGATTCAGCCACTTAAGCGTAGTATGTTTCGCAAATATCGACATAAACTAGGACTAACTTCTTTTATGAGTATCGAAAAATTTGACGCGATTTATCAGCGTGCTGCAGAGCGTAAAGGTGGTGAAGATCAACTTGAAGCGCTTTTGTCTCATCCACTAAGCAAAGAGGAACTGGCTGCGATTCCCGATGACCGTTGGCTGGCCGCTTTTTCGATGAAAGTATTCCAAAGTGGGATTTCGTGGAGCGTGGTTCGCAACAAGTGGCCGAACTTCGAAGAAGTGTTCTTCGGATTTAAGATTGAGCCGCTGTTGATGCTGTCAGATGAGCAATGGGAAACCAAAGCAACCGACAAACGCATTATTCGCCACCTCACTAAAGTCATGTCGATCCCTGCCAACGCACGTATGATCCACGAAGCAAAAATCGAATATGGCTCGTTTGGCAAAATGGTTGCCGATTGGCCGCAAGAGAAAATCACCGACCTGTGGGCGTATTTGAAGAAACGCGGTAATCGCCTAGGGGGCAATACCGGTCCTTACACACTTCGCCAAATGGGCGTTGATACCTTCATCTTGTCTAGCGACGTTGAAGCTTACCTGCGTAATTGCAAGATCATTGAAGGTGGCAAAGATACGAAAAAATCGCTCGATGCAACCAACAAAGCGTTTGTTCAATGGCAGCAAGATAGTGGCAGAAGCCTGTCTGAAATCAGCCAAATCATTGCGTTCAGCACCGGCGATAATCGCATTTAACAGAGACTGAACCCAAAACAAAACGGCGCACCAAATATTGGATTTAGTGCGCCGTTTTTATGTTCATTGGTTCAAGTACAGACTTACTTTGAAGCCAGTGATTCCCACTCAGTCAGTAGCTGCATAATACGGTGAGAGTCTTCCCATGTTGCACAAGGGTTCTCTAACGATGTACGCCCTGCTTCAACCGCTTGGCGAATATTGCGCACTTGATAGAAGAAAGCGTCTCCAGCTGCCGATACAGACACCTCGCGCTTCGACGTCTCGTAAATTTCCACACTAAACTGGTTTTCTTGCGTTGGTAGCCATGGGTTCGAGTCTAACGTAATACAGCCTTTGCTACCCAGAATGGTGAATTGGTGTTTCAATCCGTGATCTTCGGCGGTATGCACGCTCGCCGTTTGTTGCTCACCGAATTGCATCATCAAGCTCGATTCACAGATATTCCCATCGTTACCTCGTCGACCAATCGCCGTCATAGAGCGGTTTCCAAAGGCTTGTTCACCCAACATGGTTTTCACCACCAAGTGCACTAATGATATTGGGTAGCAACCTAAATTATACAAAGCACCTTTGCTGTCTGGATTAACAAACTGCGCAATCGACGCAATATAAGAAGTATGGATGGAGCGAAGTTCACCAATCTCTCCTGATTTAAGCACAGAAACCAACTCGCTGATCAACGGGTGATGCAAGTACATCAAACCTTCAGCAAAGAATACCTTGTGCGTTTCGACTGCTTTTAGTGCCAACTCGGTTTTTTCCATATCTACCGACAGTGACTTTTCACACAGGATCGCTTTCCCCTGCTCTGCCGCTTTGACGATAAAGTCATGATGAAGGTGATTTGGCAGTGCGATGTAAATAATGTCGACTTGCTCATCAGCAATCAACGCATCGTAATCGGTGAACGTATTCTCGATGCCATATTGCTCAGCGAATGTCTTTAAGTTCTGCTCCGAACGCCCAGCAACCGCGTACAGTTCACTCTTGTCATCGCCTTGGATTGCCTCAGCCATGACTCCTGAGATAAAGCTTGTGCCTAAAATGCCCCATTTCATGTTCACGTCTCCTATTGAGCTTGGGTTTCGAATGCTTGAACTAACTCTGCCATTTCAGCCGCAATAAACGCTTGTGTATGCGGCATAGCAAAATGCGCTTCAATCGCGGCGCGGTTTTCATATCGCTCCCAAAGAATCACACGTTGTGGAGCTTTAGAATCGTAGGTCGCATTCGCTTGCAAGCACCCCGCTTCGCTTTGCATATCAAGGCAAAATTGTTCAATGGCTTCAACCACTTGTTGTCTTGGCTTATCGGCATTCATTTTCAGTTCGGCGGTAACAAAAATCGTCTCGCTCATGATGGCTCTCTTTCTCCATTCTTAATCATACGCCCACTGTAATTAACCTCATTTGATTGATAAACTCTGCTTTAGTTATTTCTTTATCAACTCTGGGTGTGCAATGGATAAATTAACAAGCATGAAAGTTTTCGCTTACGTGGTCGAACACGGCAGCTTTCGTAATGCAGCACACCACTTTGATATTTCACCGACCATGGTTGGCAAGCACATGAGCTTTCTTGAGCAAAGCTTAGGTACGCAGCTGATTCATCGCACCACGCGCAAACAGTCCTTGACCGAAGCTGGCAGACTCTACTATCAAGAGTGCCACCGCATTATTGAAGACATCACCAACGCAGAGAACCTAATCCAGACGCTGATCAACCGCCCAACTGGAACAGTAAAAGTTAACTGCCCAGTTACCTATGGTAAAAAGGTGATTGCGCCCATCGTGGCTGACTTCTTAGCAGAATTTCCCGAACTGAACGTTGAGTTAATGTTGGATAACAGTTTGATTGACCCATATCGAAGCGAAGCAGACGTGATTATTCGTATTGGTGAGTTGGTCGATTCATCGTTAGTTGCAAGAAAACTCGGGCAATACGACATGACTTACTGCGCCTCACCCTCTTATCTTAAGCTGCATGCCCCTATCCAATCGCTTGATGACCTTGAACATCATCATTGTTTGGGATTTCAGTACCACCAAGGGGAAAGCCAACAGGTGGTGAACATGCCATCTAATACCTTTGGAAACAGCAACACCCGATTAACGTCTAATAATGGTGATGTGCTTAAGTTTGCCGCGTTAAAAGGCTCTGGTGTTCTTCTTCAACCAAAGATCTTAGTTGAACAGGAAATTCAATCTGGTGCCTTGGTAGAAATTCTCCAGCAACATGCTCCCAAGCCAAAACCTATCCACCTGCTTTACCGTTCAAAACAGCTTTCCCTTAAAAACCGTACCTTGGTCGATTTTATTCTTTCTCATGTGAATCCATAACGTCACCCCATAAAGCGGCGACAATTTAACCATTTAATTAACTTTTGTTGTCGATATGACAAATATTATTGCTTGTTAATTGTCTTTATTTTTCATGTTGTTAGTCAGAGACACCCATTAACTAGGCATAATTTATTGATTCACACCAATTGCATTGCTCTGACAAAGTGACTAGGATTGCCGCCTTTCCTGAGTGAACTATCAAAAAATATCGAGAAATTTAATCTAATTTCTCTTCCTGTTCGTGTGCAATCACAACATTTACACTCATTTCAAATTGCATAAGCACATTCCTTTGCTTATGAAAACGACATTGATTTCTCAACGCTTTTAGTCACGTATGTGGCTTTTTGGCTTGAGAGAGATTTTTATTCAAGGTAGGTCACAAGGACGCTACCCCTTGACTGCATTTACTGGAGGATAAAATGCCTAAAGGTCTAATGCTGACTGACTTAGCCATTGCTGGCTTACTATTGATTTTGGCAAAAGTCATTCGCGTTCACACGCCACTACTGCAACGTATGTACATTCCATCGGCGGTTCTCGCGGGATTATTCGGTCTAATTTTTGGACCAGCCCTGTTAGACGTACTGCCTTGGACCGATACGTTTACCACTAACGCAAGCCTATTAACTGCTGCACTTTTTTCTGCGTTAGGTCTGGCAACGGATGTTCCATCACCTAAAACCGTCGCACAGCGTGCTGGCTCATTGTGGGCGTTTAACCAAATCGCTTCTGTTTCTCAGTGGTTGTTTGCAGCAATGTTTGGTCTAGTTCTCACAACCTTCTTCTGGCCAGAGATTAATCCCGGCTTTGGTGTGACAATGTCTGCGGGTTTTATGGGCGGACATGGCTCTGCATCTGTTGTTGGTGAAATCTTCACGGGGCTTGGCTGGGAAGATGGCTTCACACTTGGCTTAACGTTCGCAACCGTGGGTATTTTCATCTCGATTTCTGTCGGCATGCTCATGCTGCAATTCGCATTGAAGATGGGTTGGATTCGTAGCTTTACGACCTTCGACAGCATGGACGAACACGAACGCAAAGGCCTTGTTAAGCCTGATGATCAAGAACCGGTAATGAAAGACACCATGTCTTCCCTGTCGGTTGATTCTTTCGCGATTCACGCTGCGTTAGTGGTTGTCGTAACCGCTTTCTCTTATGTCGCCGCCAACTACTTGTCTTCTTTCCACGATAAGGTGCAGATCCCGACGTTTGTAACTGGCTTCCTTGGCGGCATGCTTGTGCGAATCATCGCGCAACAAACCAAAGCTTCACGCTATCTTTGTGACGGTGCATTCAAACACGCTGCGGGCATCAGTACCGATTATTTGATTATCTTTGGTATCTCAGCCATCAAGATTACCGTCTTAGCCCAGTATTTAATGCCGATGGTAGTGCTTGCAATCGGCGGTATCGCCTTCACACTATGGCTAATCTTCTGGGTTGCCCCACGTATCATGGGCGAAGATTGGTTCGAGAAAGGCATTTTCTCTTGGGGTTGGTTAACCGGTACGGTTGCCATGGGTATTGCGTTACTTCGTATTGTTGATCCCAAAATGCGTAGCAAAGTACTTGATGATTACGCCATAGCTTATGTCCCTGGCTCAATCACTGACATCTTCATCATCTCTTTGATGCCAATCGCGATGTATAACGGCATGCACTGGCAAGCGCTTGGTGTAGGATTAGGTTACATCGCAATTGTCTTATTTATTTGGCGATTCATTTTTAAACGTAACCGCAGTGCTCTGACACACGAATCTTAGTCGCTTTACTCGGGAGGATTTTATCCTCTCGAGTTCACTCCTTGGTTTTTATCAAAATCACTCCTCATCTCGAAAATAAGCAACTTGTTTTATATTTGAGATTTGCAATCCCGATCTCTTACTATCATTCTTTTTTAATACTTGACCTGAAAGTTTCTATATCAGAATAGCCGCCTATTCGTTTCTAAAACATGGAGAAAGGCTGTGCGTCGCTCTCAAGGATTTACTCTTATTGAACTCATTGTGTGCATCATCATTCTTGGTATTGTAAGCGTCGTTGCATTTCCTAAATTTCTTGGCTTACAAAAAGATGCCAGAGTGGCGGTTCTATATGGAGCCAGAGAAGCACTCATGACCGCCAACAACTTTGTCTACACCAAAGCAGTGATTCAATCTCAAGAGACAGTAGATGGCGGCATACAATATAACATTGATCTAGATAATGACGGCCATAACGACCTAATTGGTTACTTTGGATTTATCAAAAATGTTATTCCAGCAAAAGAGCTAGCAGGCTTTGATCCGCAACTCACTATTAACACTTGGTATGGGGTAGATAGCCCAGACGAGCCCTACTTCCTTATTGGCTTTGCAAACAAGCCTGTTGGTCCAGAACATATGTGTTATGTCGAAGTTTACTACCCAGAAACTCCTGGTGGCCAAGTGAAATACAAAATACAAACTGACGATTGCTAATTCCCATATAGAGTGGCAGTAACACTTTTACTTTTGGTGTCTTCATCGTTATTGCAAGGTCATGGCTCCAAAACCACCATTAACAACTATTTCACATAATGTCGTCGCACAGTTAGCTCATAGAGATAAAACCAGTAATTTGCGCCGACACATGGCTATAATTGAAACAATCTATCGTTTTTAAACCCGCCTATAACTTGTGCTTGTAAACTCATCATTTCGCTCAATAATAGTTCTATAACAAATTCAATAATTTAAAGCGGGAGGCGTAATGAGAATATTCTGGCAGCTACGTTGGTATTTCCAACAAAAGTGGAGGCACTATGTCGGCTCCATTCTGCTTTTCGCTGTGATATCAGCACTACAGCTTGTTCCGCCCAAAGCAGTTGGCATCATCGTTGATGGCGTCGTAGACAACACTTTAGATACAAATACGCTGATTCTATGGCTCTCAGGGTTAACTGTACTGATCTTTACCATTTATGGGTGTCGCATCTTATGGCGAATTTGGCTTTTCGGCGCAAGCTGGGAGCTCGGGACCATTCTACGTAACCGTCTATATAGGCATTTATCGACACAGCCACCTCGTTTTTTTGAACGTTACAAGACGGGGGATCTGATGGCTCGTGGCACTAATGATGTGCGTAATATCGTTATGACAGCCGGCGAAGGGGTTTTAACCGCCGCAGACTCTTTGATCACTGGTATTGCGGTTTTAATCATTATGGTAACGCAAGTAAGCTGGAAGCTCACCGTAATGGCGCTTCTTCCAATGCCATTTCTTGCCATCATCATCTTCTTTATTGTGCGTATCCTACATCAACGCTTTCGTGTCGCTCAGGAAGCCTTTTCTACCATGTCAGACATGACACAAGAGTCACTTAATGGCGTGCGAATGCTGCGTGCTTTCGGATTAGAAAACCAAGAGCAGCAACGTTTTGAAGAGGTTGTGGATGATACTGGCGAAAAGAACATCGCTGTCGCAAGAGTCGATGCTAGATTTGACCCGGCAATTCAGTTAACCATCGGTCTTTCTTTCCTTCTTAGTGTCGCTGCTGGTGCTTACCTTGTTGATAAAGGTGAGATCACGCTTGGTGATCTGACCGCATTTACGATGTATTTAGGGTTGATGATATGGCCGATGCTGGCATTCGCATTCCTATTTAACATTTTAGAAAGAGGCTCTGCTGCATGGAACCGATTACAAGAGATCTTTGATGAAAAGCCAGAAATTATCAGTGGCAATAAGCCAATAGAAAATAAACCACTTCCGTTAAAAATTGATATCGACGATTTCCATTGGTCTAGTGATTTACCGCCCGCTTTGACGGAAGTAAACATCGAACTGGAACCCGGAAAAATGTTGGGAGTTGCAGGGCCGGTAGGAAGCGGAAAATCGACCCTGTTAACACTACTTTTGCGTCAACATGATTTAGAAAACGGCTCAATTAAATTCGGGGATGTCGAGATCAAGGATGCCCTACTACCGCAGTGGCGCAACCGTTTTGCTGTCGTTAACCAAAGTCCGTTTCTATTCTCCAAATCTATCTTCGAAAATATTGCCTTAGGCAACCCTAATGCAGAGAAAGAAGAAGTCTATAGAGCAGCAAAGTTAGCCTGTATACATGACGATATTGAAAAGTTTCCTGAAGGCTATCAAACAGAAGTTGGTGAAAAAGGCATTACACTCTCCGGCGGGCAAAAACAACGTATTGCGATAGCACGCGCTATGCTGATGAATGCCCAAGTGTTGGTTTTGGACGATGCACTTTCCGCTGTTGATGGACGGACCGAACATCAAATCCTTAAGAATTTGGAAACATACTACCGTAATCAGGCCCTAATCGTTATTGCGCACCGCCTCACCGCTTTGGAAGCAGCAGACGAGATCATTGTATTGAATCACGGACACATTACTGAACGTGGGCAACATAGCGCGTTATTAGCGCATAAAGGCTGGTACGCCGAGATGTTCGAGTATCAGAAACTAGAGCAGGCGATGGAGGAATAATGAATGAACCAGACCAGCACGTTTAAACGGTTAATGTCTTACCCATTATCTCAACCAAAGCCAATGATTAAAGGACTCGCCTTGCTGTTTATTGCAGCGTTAGCTAGCGCCGGCGGCCCTTGGTTGATTCAATATTTCATTGATGAGCACATCGCTAAAGGTGACTATTCACAAAGTGTTCTGATTTCGCTAGCAGTAGGTTATATCGCTCTTCAGATCGTATCGGCAACATTCCAGTATTTTCAGTCATTGCAATTTAGCATTGTCGCGGCTAACACGATCAAAGCGATTCGTAAGCAAGTATTTTCTGGCGTGATTAAGCAGCCGTTATCTGCGTTTGATTACACTCCTGCTGGAAAATTGGTGTCGCGAATCACCAACGATACGGAATCTTTACAGCAATTTTATGAGCTTTTGATCGCGACCGTGGTGAAAAACGTGGTCATGATTGTCGTAATGCTTGGCGTTATGTTTTTCATGAGCTGGAAGCTCACACTCGTTGTGCTTGTATTGCTGCCGATCGTCATCGGCTTTATGTACTTGTTTAAGCAGCTAAGTACAGAAAGCTACCGAAAGATGCGTGACCTATTGACCGATATAAATGCGAATCTGAGTGAACCCATTCAAGGGATGAGTGTCATTCAATTAATGCAACAAGAAGAGCGTTTTAATAAACAGTTCAACGAGCTAACCGCAGAGCATCTGGTGGCATCTAAACGAGTGATTCGGCTAAACGGCTATCTGCTAAGACCATTAATGGACTTACTCGCTGGTCTTGCGTTGCTTTGCTTGGTTGCGATCTTTGGTTTTAATGGTATTGAGTTGATTGGTGTGGGGATACTGTATGCATTTATCAGTTATCTTGCGCGAGTTACTGAACCACTAATTGAGATGACTCAGCAACTTGCTCTACTTCAGCAGGCGTTAGTATCAAGCGAACGTGTTTTTGAATTGATTGATGCGAAAGAACAAACTTACGGGGGCGATCATCAACCATTAAGGTCAGGTGCTATCGAACTTAAAGACCTCACATTTAGCTACGATGGTAAACAGGACGTCCTAAAAGACATTTCGTTGAAGGCCAACCACCAAGACTTTATCGCGCTTGTCGGGCATACAGGAAGCGGTAAAAGCACATTAGCGTCACTGTTAATGGGCTTTTATCCAACGCAATGTGGTGAACTGCTCATAGGTGGTCGTCCACTTAAAACATTAGGGAAAGACGTACTTCGCAAAGATGTGGCAATGGTTCAACAAGATCCACATATTCTCCCTGCTTCAGTCAGAGAAAACATCTCTCTCAGTCGGGCAGTTGATGACAATCAAATATGGGATGCGTTAGACAAGGTTGGTTTGGCAGAACAAATTCATCGTTACCCTAACGGGCTAGACACGCAGTTAGGTCAAGGCGAAACTAATTTATCTGCGGGTCAGAAACAGCTTTTGGCGTTAGCACGTGTGCTTGTGGTAAAACCTAAGATATTGATATTGGATGAAGCAACCGCAAATATTGACTCAGGAACAGAGGCTTTAATCCAAAAGAGCTTGGCGGTACTCAGACAAGACATGACGCTCGTTGTTATTGCTCATCGGCTTTCAACTATCCTAGATGCAGACCAAATCATTGTTCTTCATCATGGGGAGTTAGTCGAGAAAGGCACACACAAAGCACTCTTAACGCAAAATGGTCGCTATGCCCAAATGTATCAGTTACAGCAAGCAAACCGACATCTACAACAGATTGAAGAAGACACCAAGCAACTCGAAGAAGCGGTGTGATTTTATGCCCGTGCCTTCTTTTTATTTAGTCGGCATGGGCATAATTGGTGTAACTTCAAAATTTAACCTGTTAGCTTCCAATTTCTTCATAATGTGAACTAATTTTCTATTTCTTACCTATTATTGACATAACCCCTCGCTATATCGCGCAAGGTCGTTGTAAAATCGTACGGTACTTAAGTCTACTGCCTGTGGCATTGGACTGAATTCCGCTTTCTAATTATGCACATTAATCTCATGACACAAGTCCATGGACAAAGATAAGTTTACTAACATCTATCGCTTGCCTGGTTCGATTCAAATTCGTATCGGTAAATGGCAAAAGACGTTCCGCGGCACCTCTGATTTAGTTTTACATCAGGCGCTAATGGAACGTAATAAGCAATTTAAGAAGCCAGACTTTTTACCTAAAGGCTGGTGTGTCACTCCTATTGATGAAAACGACATTACCATTACGCATCACGGTAAATATATCCAAACCGTTATGCGCACAATGCTGGACAGAAAGGTCTCATACAAGCGACTGTTCCTATCTCGAATGGCTCTCGAAGAAGGTGAAAAAGTGCTCCACAATTACAAGCTGGAGTGGGTAAGAAAACATAACCAGATCGCCAAAAAGTACAATCAAATTAAAAAGAAACAATATATGAACTTTGCAAGAGAAGAAGAGGAAACCCTCTACCCTTCGATTCCAAAGGGTGAGTTTGACAAAACATTATGGAACAAACTTGTCGTATCATCGTTTGGCCCGCAGAAAAAGTACAAAAACCCGCACTTTGTCCGTAAAGCCGATTTCTAAATAAACACCCCTAAAGTGAGGGGTGTTTATTTATACGTTAACTCACCAGTCGTAAGTTAAACTTGCAATAACATTTTGTCGGTCGCCATACCAACAAAAGCCATCACATGTCGCTATGTACTTTTTATCCGCGATGTTTTTAGCTGCGACTTGTAGCTTGTAATCGCCGATTCGATAACTGACCGTCGCATCCATTAAGAAATAACTTGGTACTTTTAGTCTCTCTTCGTTGTCTCCGTATGACTCACCTGTATAGCGCGCGCCCAAGCCAACAGCAAAGCCATCAAGAGGTCCATCAAAGAAACGATATTGTGCCCAAGCTGATGATACGGTATTCGCCACTTGGGAAGGTGTTTTGCCAACCCATGCCTTATTGATGTCTTCTTTTATCTCTGCATCAACGTACGCAATGTTCCCGATCAATGTTAAGGATGGTGTCACATTAGCTACAGCTTCAAACTCAACGCCGTTATTTTCTATTTTTCCTATTTGCGTTAATTCACTCAAGTAGATACGAGCCAAGTTTTCTTTTGTTGCCCGATACGTTGCAATATTGAAATAACCATCAAATGAATCCGGTTGGTATTTCATACCGATTTCAAATTGATCACCGCTTTCAGGCTTCGCTGGCTTACCATTGCTGTCTTCTTGAATAATTGGATCAAAGTACTGAGAGTAACTAAAGTATGGCGTGAAGCCAGAATCAGAAATATAAGCCGTTCCCACGCTAAACGTCCACTCTCCATTATCGACTTTCGTGCGAGCACCCGTGGTAACATTATGTACTTCATTACTTGTATCGTCGTAACGTGCGCCCAATAACATCGCCCATTTATCGTTGATCAGCATATGATCTTGAAAGTAGACGCCGAGCTGCTGATTATCGATTTTCGTTCTTTGCTTATCGGTTTCGCTCAATGGTTGTAGCGTATTCGGATCGAGTAACATTATGTTATCCGAATAAGTAGGATTAAATACATTAAACCTAGGATCGGGCAAAGCTCCCATTGGTGTGTTTAATAATGCATTACCATTAGCAACTATAGGGTCATTGGCAAAATCTTTACCATCGATACTGATCATTTGAAAATCTATCCCCAACATCAAGTTATGCTCAACACTTCGCCAATTTACTTGGTGCATCAAACGATTATCGATATTAAAAGCATCAGATGACCCATCTTCTGTTGAAGCACCCCGAAGTATGGTTTTGCGTTCATTTGATGGGTCCAAAGCCGGCCCCAACGCAGGCACGTCAGCCGAGTAAACGTACGAATACATTTGTCTTAGCTTAACATCCATTTCGCTGTAACGAGCTGCTTGAACAAATGAAGTGGTATCATTAAATGCATGAGAAAACTCATAGCCTAAAGACACCTGCTCACGCTCAAACGTCTCCCAGTTAGGATTGCCTATCGCTAAACTATCACTGAACTTTCCATTTTTGTTTGGCGTTAACGTTCCTTCAACTGGCAAAAATTGCAGATAAGGATCTGAGTCGTCTTTTTGATAGCTCGTTAGAAAGGTAATTTCAGACGTCTCATTAAATTTGTACGTCATCGATGGAGAGAGAAGAATGCGCTCTGCTTCTACCCCACTAATTCTCGTCCCATTTTTTCTCGCTAACCCTTGAAAGCGGAAAGCTAGCTGCTCACTCACCTCAGAGTTTACGTCAAGAGAAAGTTGTTTACGGTCTTCAGAACCGTACTCCAAAGATACAAGTCCTGACCCCCCATCAAATTGAGGTCGCTTACTGACAACATTGATGACCCCACCAGGAGGGTTTTGCCCATAAAGAACAGACGCTGCACCACGTAAAACTTCAACCCTCTCTAACGCAAACGGATCTATTTGCCAACTATAGAAGCCAGAAGAATATAAACGGGTACCATCTTGATACAACCCACTGTTCGCCTGTTTAAAACCACGAATAATAAACCAATCTTGCTTGTTATCTTCGCCGAAATAATTAGTTTGAATGCTTGGTGTGTACTGTAGTGCGTCAGAAATGCTAATAGAGGCACGATCATCCATTTGCTCTCGCGTAACAACAGACACCGCTCTTGGAGTCTCATTGATAGCAATATCAGTTTTCGTCGCTGCCCGACTCTTCGCTCCGAGATAACTAAAATCTGGACCAACTGCACTGTCTTGCTGCTGTCCAATCACAACTATATTTTCATCTTCCTGAGCCAAGACATTTGGCGTTGATACAGCTAATACAACCGCCATCGACGTTGGTGTCAGCATAAACTGCCGAGTCATATTCTCTCCTTTTTGTCGGCAGCCAAACCAACCCTTCATGACTTCAGCGACCGCTGAAAGAAAAGCGAGTTACGGCATCGCCAGTTGTTTCCGTAAAAGACAAACCAGAGGTTTTGCATAAAGCACTCGCATAGGTTACGAATGCCACTACGAGTGCTTATTTGTATAAGTACTTTCTTGGTTGAGGCTTAGCTCATTTCTATAAGCGGCGTAAACCCCACATTAAATACAAACCGCCAATGAGAGACGCCATAAGCCCTGTTGGTATTTCTTGCGGGTAAAGGATCTGTCGTCCCAACCAATCAGCCAACAACATCACCCCTGCCCCCAGTATCGCGGCGCATAACATGTGTTGTGACGCTTTGTTAAAACCAAATAAGCGAGCTAAATGCGGAGCCAACAACCCAACAAAGCTAATCGGGCCAACAACCAATGTCGCACTGACCGTGAGACAAGCAACTAAAAGAAGCAGTATTGCGCGTGAACGATCAACTCGAATTCCAAGTGCTTTAGAGGAAGCGGCACCGACAGGAAGAATATCTAGCCATCTTACGCAGAGAAAACTCAACCCTATAAAGACAAGCGCAGATAAAGACAATGGGAGTAACGTTTCAACCGAGACATAGTAGGTAGACCCAGACAACCAAGCCAATGCTTGATAACTTCTTGGGTCACCAGTGGCTAGAATAAAGCTCTGTATTGCATTCATCAGTGCGGTTATTGCAATACCAGTCAACAAAATACGCTCCGGCTGAAAGCCTGACTTACGGTTTAGCAGCACAATGACTAATACCGTCGCTAATGCGCCTACGAGCCCGCCTAGAGAAAGAGTGAAAATTGACGAACCAAACCCAGTAAACATCGCGATGATGAATCCCATCGCTGTCCCTGAACTGATACCGATCACTTCAGGACTTGCCATTGGGTTTCCACTTAGGCGTTGAATCATGGTTCCAGCAATCGCTAACATTGCCCCCGCAATTGCTGCTGCAAATAATCTAGGTGCGCGCCATACCAAAAAAATCCAATTTTGGCTAGCAAATAAGTTTGTCCACCCTTCATTTTGCACAGCAACCGTGGCAAAAAGAACAACAGAAATTAACGTGCCGATCAACGCCAATGAGATCGCTTTAGGGTTTAGCTTGTAAACATGTTGACGGTGTCGAGTTAACACTGTTTGAGTATGGCTCTGCGTCTTTTGTGATAAACGAGGTAACAGCCATAACAGTAACGGAGCGCCCAATGCAGCCGTTGCTGCTCCCGTTGGTATAAAACTCGCCATTAGCCCTGGCAGTTGCTGAATAACCAAATCGGTTAAAGTCAATAACATGGCACCAATTAGCATTGATACCCAAAGCTTATGCTGGACTTTATTGATACCTATCAATCGAGTAATCGCTGGCGCCGCTAACCCGATGAAACCGATGATTCCTACGGCAGAAACCACCCAAGAAGTGATTAACACCGCAAGCCCAAGACAGACAAAACGCAACTTAGCTAGCGAGACACCTAAACTCTTGGCACCTTGCTCGGAGAGTTCCAACAGACTTAACGGCTTTGTAATCACAAATGCAACGACCGTAGCAAGTGCGATTCGAGGGGCAAGATACGAGAAATCTCCCCATCCACTCTGAACAAGCGAACCGGCTCCCCATATCATTAACCCATTCAGCTTTTCGGTATTCATCATCAGAATAACCGTACTTAATGATGCAAAGTACAGGTTTATCACTAACCCAGAAACGACGACAACCGTTGGAGATAACGCTCGTCGCCATGACAACAGCATCACCAACCCCATCGATATCACACCGCCGATGAGAGCAACCAAATTAGGCGCGATATCCAACATCCAAGGTGCGAATAGCGTTGCTAACATCAAAGCAAAACTTGAACCGCTCGCCACACCAAGTGTCGTGGGTGAAGCGAGAGGGTTACGCAGCACTTGCTGCATCAATACCCCAGCAACCGCTAATCCAGCACCAGATATAATCGTGGTGAAGACTCGAGGCCACCAGCTAAAGTGAAGTAAAACAGAATCGATAGATTGAAAGTTAGGCTCCCATAAACTGATTAGAGCCAACGAAAATGAGCTTACTTGGTACAATTGGAAAGCACCAATAGAAAAGGTAAATGCCGAAAGTAACACCACAAAGCTTATAGGCATCGTTTTCATTGTGTTAACTCCTCGACCTTACTCGCCGTAACTAACTCTGCGAAACGGAGAGCTGAAGGCATAGAACCAAAACTCCAAACGGGTGCGACTTGCATGACCTTTTCACCAGATTGTTGAACAACATATTGCCAAAATGGGTCTTGAGAGAGCTGCTCCGCTCCACCGTAAGGTAATGGCTCTACGATAACAATTTGAGCTTTTATGCCAGCTAACTTGTCGATGCCAACTAGGCTGAAGCCCCAGCTATTCGTCTTTTCATTCCATGCATTACTCAGCCCAATCTTTTCGATAGCCTGAGAGTAAAGACTATTTTGACCAAAAACACGAACGTGCTTCGTATCCATAAACTGAATCATTAAAAGCGGCGGCTGGTCTTTGTTTATGCGCTGTTTTAATAAAGAGAAACGTTTTTCATATTGTTGGATAAGCGCCTCTGCTTCCGCTTCTCTTCCCAGCTCTTCACCAAACCTCCGAGTGAAACGAGTAAGTACCGACCAATCTGTGATCCCGCTTTCATATAAGTCAATCGTGGTAACGGGGGCAATATCGACTAAACGATGCTTCATTGAGGAGAAGTACGGGGCAATAAAAATACGGTCAGGTCTGAGCTCGTAAATACGCTCTATATTGGGTTGAGTTCTTAACCCTACATCCTTCGTTTGAGGTGGTAACGGTGGCGATTTTACCCAAGCATCGTAATCTTGCCCTTGAGCGACGCCTACGGGCACAACCCCTAACGCCAACATCGTTTCAGTTTGTGTCCAATCAACCGACATCACCCGAGGTGGTGCGTCAGCTAGTGCTTGAAAAGAACTGACCAAAAGCGCACTAAGTGAGAGAGCGAAAGAGAAATGTTTAAGTCGAGTGTTTGTACTGCTCATTATTCCAACCTTTAGCTTGGCATCGCCACCGGATAACCCGCAGGGTGGTTAGAGATCATCATCTCTATCCCATATATGTCCCTCAACTTAGGTTCAGTAAACACCTGTTCAACATTGCCTTGTGCAATCAAATCACCTTGATGTAATGCAACGATGTAGTCGCAAAATCGTGCAGCCAAGTTGATGTCGTGTAATACGATAATAACGCCCAAACCCAGTTCTTGACTGAGTTTAGAGATAAGCTTCAACATATCGACTTGATGGCTGATATCTAGCGCAGACAAAGGCTCATCAAGAAGCAAATACTCGGTTTTTTGGGCTAACAGCATAGCTAGCCACACACGTTGACGCTCTCCTCCAGATAACGTGTCCACTAAGCGATCTGCGTATTTTAGTGTGCCTGTCATCGCCATTGCTTCTTCAACAATGTCGTGATCTTTCTTACTCAAACGTCCAAGTAAACCATGCCATGGATAACGACCAAAACCGACTAAATCTCGACCTAAAATACTGTCGGTCACTGGAAGATGCTGAGGCAAGTAGGCAATGTGTTGGGCGAATTTTTTCGCTGAGAGATCGTTAATGCTCGTTCCATGCAGAACCACGTCACCAGCGGTGTATGGCTGTTGCTGTGCCAGCAACTTTAACAATGTGGATTTTCCTGAACCATTGTGTCCAACAAGAGCGTATGTTTTTCCGGGTTCAAATGTCACATCAAACGCTTTTAGCAATGACTTGCCTTCAATCTCAAACTGGAGTGCTTTAGCTTCCAACATCCCTACTTCACCTAATAGCCATTTACGAATAACAGTTATTCAGAGCTCTCATTCGTTGATCACGTTTGCCGTTCTTATTCAACAGAACGATTAATAAGGGAGGTTTTATATAACAACAAAGATACAAATGCAAACCGTTGTCATTATCATTACATCAACAAGATCATTGAGAGAATTGCTAAGTGTTAGTGATAATTTGCTCTGCTGAACTTCATTAGTAAATTATAGGCAGGTCAACGAGAGCAGCGGTCTCCCACTGCTCTCGCATAAATTTGAACGAATACTGCAGCGTATGAAGAAATGAAAAATGCCGCAGTGAATACATTAATGACGAGCGTCAGCGCCAAACTCTACTTCTTTATAGATATCGGCCAGCGACTTTTTACCTTGTTTGTCTTTGGCTGAACGCTTTTTCTTAGTTTGATAATGGTATTCTTGCTCCTGAAGTGCTTGTTCGTGCTCTTTTGCTGACTCAACAAACTCAGGATTTGCAAGTGCTTGTTGGCGTAAGCGGTTTACTCTTTCAAGGGTTTCCCACAACATACTTCACCTCCAAACTTATTACTGTATATAAAAACAGTATTGTTTAAATATTCCTCCTCGTCAACATTTCAACTTTGTTACTGCTCTTCACATTAACCCCAAGCCTGTATAGTGCTCGGGATATTTGTGGATGATTTGCTTTATATAACCTTGATGCTCTCGCAGAGCATCAACACATTCTCGAGATAACCACCCCTGATATACCCATTTTTCAAGTTCTAACAATGCGTATGGGATGGACCACGCTTGTCTATACGGATGGTGCGTTGTCATAAAATCAAAGGCATTCGCGGCAGCCGTAATTTGGGCGACTATTGGTATATCATCATTGGTTAAACCATAAGGATAACCAGTGCCATTTAAATTTTCGTACTGATAAATAATCATCTGCAAAAACAAAGTCACACTCGGGTGAACCGGATTTCCGATACGGGCAACTATGTCATCCGCTGAATCGATACAACGCTCAATATGTTGAATCAATATCGCCTCTTGTTCTTGAGAGTAATTTGTTCGGCGGCTAGCAATTTCAACTGGCAGCTGACTATCACCGAGCGCATGGAACTGAGCAAAAATACCAATATCTTCGACCATTTCGTCATTCAGGTGATAACGATCCGCTAACTGCGTTGCGATAATTTGACTGTAGTACTTCATGCGTTTGGTATGCGCGTAATACTCAGGTGAATAGCCTGGCATCATACATTGCATTCGGTTCGCTAGCGTTTCTATCGCATTGACTACTTGAGTTTCTGATTCAACCGCAAATCGAATCATTTCGAAATAAGGTTTAAGACCATTCAGCGCTTCTAAACTAAACGCATCACGTTGAGTGGAGTTCAAAAATACAAAACCAGTAAAAGCTTTATTGTCATAACAAGGAATAGCAGCCGACGACTGATATCCGTGTTTGAGTAAAATTTGAACCCGAGGACAGTGATTAATATCATGAAGGTCTTCGACGATACGAGGAACCGCGTTTTTAGAGGCAATATTGAGGTGGTGGAGTTTACGGAATGCTGATTCGTGATGGGCTAGACACCAAGTGTCGAACTCACTTTCTGCAAATGATTTGAGCACATC
Organism: Vibrio sp. 1069; assembly: GCF_033340555.1. Taxonomy (NCBI): domain Bacteria; kingdom Pseudomonadati; phylum Pseudomonadota; class Gammaproteobacteria; order Vibrionales; family Vibrionaceae; genus Vibrio; species Vibrio sp. 1069. The sequence goes on along the minus strand of NZ_JAWOWP010000001.1, from coordinate 537,794 downwards.
TTGGTCTGGGTGATATTTTGCAAATGACACCCTATCAATACATGGCAAGTGCGCCTGCATCCTGCCTTTTAGCGTTTGCAGTTGCTCGTTAAGCGGTTTTGCAAACGGGTAAAAACTCCGGTGCGCCATGCTTCACCTCCACACCAAAGCAGAGAAACAAGAAAAGCTCATTGTGTTGCAAATTCAATGGTATTTTGAGCGGTTTTCTCCACTTAAATTATCGATATACCACAACTTAAGTGTACGAAATAAAAGCACATTTCTACCAATTTTTTCACCGGATATCTTACGGTAATTTGATCCAGATTAAAAAAGCCAACGAGCGAAACTCGTTGGCCTAACAATACTGATTGATTACGATGGATTCAGTAACTAGAAGTTATTCAAAGAACGTTCTAAACAACTAGCCTAGAGCAGGAAGAACACCCAGCGTAATTAACACCTGAGCGAATACGATGCCAGTGCCAGCGATGCCCGTTATCACTAACGCACCTTGACCACCTGCGACGCGGTACTCCCCAGTAAAATCATCCGATTTACGAACCTTGATCACCATAACCAAAGGCAAAAAGATGGCTAAAATCGCTAAGGCAATCGCTGCATAGCCCAAAGCCATAATAAAGCCTTGAGGATAGAAAAGTGCGAAGCCTAGCGGTGGAGTAAACGTCACTAGTGCCGCAATCAAACGATTAGGCTTATCGTTACTTCCTTTGATGGTATCACCCAAAAATTCGAATAGACCCAAACTCACGCCAAGGAACGATGTCAACAATGCCAAGTCAGCAAACACACCAACAATGCTACCCAAATTTGATTGGTGTACTGTCTGAGATAGTTGACCAATCAGTGCGCTCAACCCTCCGTTCTCAACAAGCGTACTTTGGCTAACCACACCCAACGTCACGATTTGCCAAAAGATATAAATAACGAGTGGAATCGTCGAACCAATAATAACGGCTTTGCGTAAAGAAGAAGTGTCACCGTCTAAGTAATTCACAATTGCAGGTATACTTCCGTGGAAACCAAACGAAGTAAAGATCACCGGAATCGCCGCTACAACAAGGCCTTGTTCGATTGGCATACTTAACAAGTAAGATTCCGTAACGTTTGGAGCAAGAAAAGAAAGCACCGCAACCATCGCAATGAGCTTCATCGCGAACAGAACTCGGTTTACTTTATCGACCGTACCGGTACCCACTGTCACAACTAAAGTCACAATCAAGGTAAAGATTATCGTTGATGTAGGCCCTGAAATATCGAGGTCAAACCATTGTGCAAGGCGGTCTCCGAACTGAGCACCACCGCCAGCGATATACGCTGCACATAATGAGTAGAAAAGAAACAACATCGCAAAACTTGCCACCCACTTGCCTTTTTGACCTAGGATCTGTTTCGCCAAAGTATGAAGTGTAGCACTACTCTCCGCATGTTGATGAAGCTCAAGCATAAGCAAGGCAGTGAAAGCCATCAGAGCCCATAAGCCTAGCATGATGATAATAGAAGTTGAAAAACCAATGCCGGCAGAGGCAAGTGGAAGCGCTAGCATACCAGCGCCTATTGTAGTGCCCGCAATAATTAGCGTACTACCGAATACTTTAGAACGACTCATTGTATATTAATCTTTACACTTTATTAGAAATTATCAGTATTAGATCGGGCAACGGCGGACCGAAACCAACACCATATTTGTATTGCCGTCGATATTGTAGGATCTTTAGCAGAAGATCAAGCAAAGTGTAAGGATAAAAAACCACACATGTAAACTATAATTTACACCTTACTGATATTTAACAATAACTGTGTGCATTCTTCCCTGTTCATGAACTTGGGAACAGGGTAATTCCAGTGCGCCTCTTTCAGAATTAAATCAACAAGCGCATCAGCATCTTCACGTTGAATGAGCGCACTGGTTTGCTCAATATCAATAGTTGAAAACAAGGACTCCAGATTCGCCAAAAAATGCTGAGCACTTGCGTTACCTAACTGCCCCTCGGCCGTCAACTCATCGAGCTTTCTTAGTTGAGGCTCAATCTCTGATAATGAAAAGCGCAGCACAGGCAACAAGGCTAATCCGTTTGCCATACCATGAGGTATTCCATATCTCGCACCGAATGTGTGAGCAAAGGCATGAACATAACCCAAACTCGCTTTGGTAAATGCTAAACCCGCGTAATAGGATGCCATAGCCATTTTATGACGAGCTTCGACATCATCCCCTTGCATCACAGCCCTAGGAAGATATTTAAAAATGAGTTTAATAGCGGCAACCGAATAAGCCATCGTTTCTTGAGTAGCGTTTTTCGATACATAGGCCTCAATAGCATGGGTTAATGCATCAACGCCAGTATCAGCCGTGATCTTAGGAGGTAAACCAATCATTAAATTCGCATCTAAAGCTGCCATTAGTGGCACCAACTTTGGATCCATTAAAGGGGTTTTAATGTGTGAGGAGGGATCTGACACGACCGCAGCGATAGTAACTTCACTTCCGGTTCCAGCCGTTGTTGGAATAGCAAAAAGCGGCGCTGGCATTCGCCATACCTTCAATAGTCCAGCTAATTTTTTTATTGGCCGTTTATTGGTAACTTTCGCAGCGATGACTTTTGCACAATCCATTGCAGAGCCGCCACCCAAAGCTAATATGCCCTCACAATGAAAACGATGATAAGCCTCTAGACCGCTCTCTACCTGATCATAGGTAGGATCGGGCTTAACTTGCGAGAAAACATCTAACTGTAAATCGAGTTTTGCTGCAGCCTCAAGCACCTTATCTACAATACCGACTTGGACTAACCCTTCGTCGGTAACTAACAAAACGCGTTTAAATCCCAGCTCGGTCATCGATTCTAATAGCTCATTCATCGAACCAGGGCCGGAAAACAAGGTTGGTCTCGGCATAGGAAGGATAAGGGCTGCTATTTTTAACCCTGCGGTGTAAGTCCGATATAAACGATGCTTCAACATACGAAATCCTTTTCATTTAGAGCTATCATTCTAGCTACTTTTACCACCTATGCTTACTTTGCAATCACACATTTTCAATAAACTTATCTCACCCAAAAGGCTAACATCGCTGGGAAGCCGTACCATTTTATTATCTTTCCTCAACAACATGAGCTACAGAGAAAATATTTTCAACGACGCTCTATTGTCATGTTGTTAACAAGCTGCTTTACCTAATACTCTGTTAGTTACAGAGCAAGCCTCGAAGAGGTCTTCTTATTTTTTGCCTTCAAGAACAACAATATAAATTCTGTTAATCACACATCAATACCGTGTGTCTCTGGTTGAGCCCGAACACGATTTACAAAAATAAAAATAAGAATGCGTTACATCATGATTTATTGTCGTTTTCAAATAAGTCAACAAGAGCAACAATAATCTTTCAAAACTTATACTTAGTTCAAATATCTGACTCTTAACCATGAGCTTCAGGTGATATTATTATGCAACTAGGATTATTATCCCGCCCATAATCAAAACTATGTCTAAACGCCCACCTTTTTGGGGTCTATTCGCTGTCGTACCCAATTTTTCCTATCACCTTCTGATTTGGGTTTAGCGTGGGCTAATTAGCAATGTCGGTATAAACCATGAATCATTCTTGCCATTCCCATACGGACATGGGCTTTGAAGTCGATCTGAAACAAGCACTTATCTGGGTTGCTCGAGCACTCGACTATGTAGGTGTTGATGATACGCACCATAGCCACCGTGTCGCTTACATCGCTTACCAATGTGCTCGGGTCATGAACTGGGAACCAGAAAAAGCGGAGTTTTGCTACTTCGCAGGGATGATCCACGATTGTGGGGTCTCCGAAACACAAGAACATAAAATGTTACTTGAGGAGTTGGTGCCACAAGATGTAAAAACACATTGCTTAAGAGGATACCGAAGCCTCAAGCAGTGTCGTTTGTTGCGTCAGTTTGCGACACCTGTTCTTTACCACCATACACATTGGAGTGAACTAAAATATCTTGATTTACCGCCTTTTGAAAAAGAGGTCGCTGCCCTACTCTATTTAGCCGATCGTCTCGATTTTATGCGTTCCAAATACGTCATGAACTGCCACTGTGACATTGTCACACTTCATGAAGAACTAATTGCAGAATGCATCATGGCAAACGCTGGAACTTTGTTTAATCCAGACATGGCTAAGGCAATGGTTAAGCTCGTTATGACCGACGCATTTTGGTTCGCGATGGAGTCTGAAAATATAGAAACCATCGGATTAAACTTTAAAAGCATTGATTGGCTTCAAAAACAGCTCACCATCCAAGATATGAATAGTTTGGGCATGTTTATCGCTCGAATTGTTGACGCAAAAAGCCCATTTACTTATCAACATTCGCAAAAAGTGGCGGAGTTATCTCGGTATCTAGCCATCAAGCTTGGGTTCTGTGAGCACGACCAAGAGATGTTATTTATTGCTGGGTTGGTGCATGATATCGGAAAGTTAAAAACACCAGATGAGATTCTTCATAAAGAAGGCTCTCTTAATAAACAAGAGTATACGCGTATTAAACGCCATACAATTGATACTCAGCTCGCATTACACAAAGTGTTTCCCAACGCTAAAATAGCGGAGTGGGCCTCTAATCATCACGAGCGTTTGGACGGTTCTGGCTATCCTTATCATAAAACAGGAGACGAACTCGATGTACCATCACGTATTGTCGCGGTTGCCGATGTTTTTCAAGCTCTGTCTCAGGACCGTCCCTACCGAGGACGAATGGCTCAAGCACAAATCGCCGCGATTATGGGCGAGCAAGTCGCTAAACAAGAACTTTGTTCTGACGTCTATGCAGTGCTAGAGCGAAACATGACCGAGTGTTACGAGCTATCAACTAATGTTTAATCGATAAAGGGCGTATCTACGCCCTTTGCTGATTTTGTGCAGGTTGCAAACCAATCATTTTGCAATATCAAGTACATTGTCTCGCACACCATTGATTCTGAACCAACCTGCAATACTGAAACGCTCAGCATTGGTCGGTAAAACCTCATGCGGGAATTGCTCAGATAAGAATAAAAGTAAGCGTCCCGATTGAGGAGGGATGGTTGCTATCTTATTATCATTTAGATCGTAAACCACCAATTCACCTGCATCCTTTTCCGTCCAAGATTCGTTCATGTAAAAAACGGTTGTCAATCGACGGTTTTCATTGCCCTTAAAACAATCTAGATGCTTTTGGTAGAAATCCCCTTCCTCGTACTTGGCAAAGTGAGCTTCATACTCAAAAAGTCCTAGAAACAAGTGACGGTTCACTTCTTGGCGTATTTCTTCCATCTTATCTAAGTAAGAAGTAACCGCGTGCCCCATATTGGGCGATAACCATTGAATTTTGTCACTTCGAATTGACTCAATACGAGTCACATCGTCATTACGACCAATACGCGCTTTTTTCCAGTTACTTGGAATGCAGTCTCGTAATTGAGCCACTTCTTGTTCAGAAAGAAAATCATCCCAGATATAGTAGCCATGGGTTGCTAACGCATCGATCATTTTATCCATTATTGTCGTTCACTCATATTAGTTGGGCGGTCTATATAAAAAATCTTCAACCTCACAACAAATGCGATTTTTTGTCGAAACGACAACAAAATAAAAAGAGAGCAAAAATAGGTGATGACGAATATAAAAATGCCGCTCATATGAGCGGCAATATCTTTTATTATTGACGAGCTTCTAATCTCGTTGGATGAACTCGCAACGGACTAAGACGTTTAATAGTCGGGCGTTGTTTGTTTTTTAACTGGATATGACAAAGTTCCAGAATTAAGCCGAATGCCATCGCAAAGTACACATAACCTTTGTTGATATGAATTTCGAAGCCTTCTGCCATCAATAAACCACCTAACAAAACGAGGAATAACAAAGCAAGTGTCTTAAAACCAGGGTAACACGACACCAGGTTATTGATTTTTTCTGCTGTCATGACCATCACGATAGCAGAAGAAACAATCGCTGCGACCATAAGTGGGACATCACTTGTCAAACCAACGGCGGTTATCACCGAGTCCATCGAGAATACAGCATCCACGGCAACAATCTGCAACAGAACTACCGCTAAACCAGTACGGGCGTGAGTTGAGTGAGCAGACTCGTTGTGATTTAACCAACTCCACAACTCTTTCAGGCTTTTAGCCAAGAGGAATGCACCACCCGCAATCATGATGACGTCTCTTCCGGTAAACGCTTGGTTCGCCAAAGAAAATAGCGGTTGAGTCAATTGCATGATCCAAGAGATTGAAAACACTAAACCAATACGAGCAATAACAGCAAGACCAATACCAAGGTTTCTTGCCAGCTTACGTTGGTGCAGCGGCAGTCTTTCACATAAGACAGAGATAAAAACGACGTTATCAACGCCTAAGACAACTTCAAGCGCAAACAAAGTGGCGAAAATAGCCCAAGCTTCTGGTTGCATAAAAAGTTCTAGCATGAGCATGTCTCCAATAATAAGAAGACATATGGTGAAGGGTTTTGTCGACTAAAGGGGTCGTCCATTAATTATTTATACCTTTGTTACTGAGGGATCATGAGTAAATCACCAAACAATCAACAAAACAATATCTATTTTAATTAACAAGGAACAAGTTTAATTCGTGTACAAATCAATCAACTCCTCCAAACTGATTAAAATTACATAGAAGCTTTAGAATTGAATAAATGAAAGCATTAAAGTCCAACAAAACTAAGATAAATTTCTAGACTTATAAGCACCATCAATCCTTATGCAACCCATTAAATGCATTGAGCTCAAAGAGAAACAGGCGTATTTCCGAGATAAACAATAGTAAAAATTTGTTTCATGCTGATATACTGCCAAAAATCATAAGAAACCATGCTATTTATGGACTACATTGCTCTTTCGCGTATAAGCCTTAAACATCTAACTGTTTTACATATGTTGTTAACCACTCACAGCGTCACACTTGCGGCAGAACGCTTGTGTGTAACACCATCGAGCGTCAGTAAAACGCTCGGACAGTTGCGCGAAACGCTAAAGGATGACCTTTTTTACCGTGATGGCACTCGCTTAGTGCCGACAGCATTTGCGCTGCATATAGGCCCATCAATCCATGGCATACTCTCCAGTATGAATGGGTTATTACATCAAGGCTCTTTTAACCCGGCTTACTATCAAGGTAGTTTTTCATTAGCAATGCGTGAAAGTTCGTTTGAGCTCTTTGCGCCAGTTCTACAGCACTTGTCCCAACAACTGAGTAACCACGCGCACTTGAATGTCCATGCGAAAGAGGAAATGAGCTTCGATGCATTAGCAAGAGGTCAAGTGGATTTTTTGTTGCTTCCTCACGATCTCAGCCAACCACCCACACAAAATAAAGACTTGGTCTGGAAAACCATTTTGAAAGACGAAATGGTTTGCTTAATGAGAGCATCGAACCCACTCGCTGAGCAACCCTTATCTGTTGAAAGTTACCTTTGTGCAAGACACATCGGTATTCATGATAAAGATCTGTCACAACCTTATTTTGAGCAAAATCTCACCCAAAGGCATTCAAAGCGAAACTTGGCCATGCGTGTAGCCGACTTTGGTTCAGCTGCGGTGATGTGTCAGCACTCGGATTACTTGTTCACATGCTCCAAGCTTTGGGCAAGAGCGGCAATGCAAGCAAAAGGTTTGGTTGAACAAGCTCTTCCATTCGATTACGGGCAAGTAGCCTACAGCCTCGTTTGGAACAAAGCGAGCTTAAACGATCCCGCTTTAAAATGGTTACAGCAACAATTACTCGACGCTTGCGCCATGTTAGATGCCTGTGATGCGTAAGCATAGATAAACAACAGTACTACGTGAGTACTGTCGGCACGGTGATAGGGTTACTCACGTAGCATCGAAGCTCTGATTTTAAGCGTTCGATATCATGATGAGAGCACATATCCCAAGTTAATGCCTCCCCCATTACTCCGTGATGCTGAAAGGCATTTAAACGGATAAGCACCGATTCAGGAAGAGTACTCAAGTAACGTCCAATTGCTACGATTTCTATATCTAAATCACTTTTTTGGGGAATATGCAGTAAGCGGACCTCGTACAATTTTTCGTGTTCAACTAGGTATTGAAGGGTTTTAAATACACGATGATTATCACGCCCAGTTAGCCACTGATGCGTCTCCGTCTGCCACGCTTTCAAATCGATCATTGCGCCATCCAGAAAAGGTAGAATACGCTGCCAACCAGCAACCGCTAAAGAACCGTTACTGTCGATGAAACAAGAGAGGTGCCGTAATTCAGGATCTTGTTTTATCCCTTTAAACAGCTCAATAATGAAAGGAAGTTGTAAGGTAGATTCCCCACCGGATACTGTAACACCACTGATGAAAAAGCGATGCTTGCGTATCAAATCGAGCATTGTTACTACAGAGTAGTCAGTAATTTTTGGATTAGATTGGTTCTGACATATCTCTATACAATGATCGCAGTGGGTGCACTCCTCTTTAAGCCAAACAACGTTGTTGTTTTCGTCGAACTTCAATGCGCCTGCTGAACATTCACTCACACACTCACCACAATGATTACAATGGTTTATCGTGTGAGGATTGTGGCAGTTCAAACACTGATAGTTACAACCCTGTAGAAAGATGACTAGACGATTTCCTGGCCCATCAACACAAGAGAAAGGAAGGATACGAGTGACTTTTGCCAAAAGGCTTCCACTTCGTCTAGACATCTTGTTCTTTCCTAAACCGAACTTATGCCTGCGTGTAAGTCGGTGTTACTTCATGACTCACCACACGTGGTGAGCGTTCTAAAATTTTGGTATTTTTTGCTGCTTCTGCACCTAGAAACGTCGTGTTGGTTCTCGAACCTTCTTCATCATATTTCGCGACGTCTGAAAGTTTGATCATGTAGCCTGTCACGCGAATTAAGTCATTTGAAGTGACATTCGCGGTAAACTCACGATAACCAGCATTTAGTGCCCCTTTACATAAATTGAACATCGCTTCTGGGTTAGATTTCACCGTTTCATCAATCGTCAAAATATCGCTGATACCCGCACGATAATACTGATGATGCTTCGCCGTTGCTTGTACATAAGTGACAGGGTCTGGCTCTGCACCATAAGGCAGACGTACACCTGGCGTAACATCATGATCTAAGCTAATGCCGCCTTGTGCATGTAAGAGCGCTTTGCCATCTAAACCATATTTCACCGGGGTTGAGTCCACCAGTTTAGCCAGTGTTGCTGAAACATCATGAGCAAAAGTATTTGCTCGATCATTTTTTCCGTATCGCCCTATTTGCCCTTCTTTTTCAAATAGAAGGTTTACCGCTTCGGCCATGCCGTAAACGCCATACATTGGCGCGAAATAGGACTCTTTTATCAACCCTTCTTGCGTCAAAAAGCCTTGAAAGAAGTTCGATTTTTCATGCAAGTGCGTGCTTCTTGCGTTTATGAGCTCGACCATTAATCGATGGTAAGAAGGCAACGCACTGTTTAAGAAGTCGTTACAGTCTGATGCTCGTTTTGCAACTTCTTTTAAATTCATTCGCACCAATGTGTTCGAGCCACCTGCTAATGGAAGCGAGTTGTAGCAACTTACAATACCAAAGCGTGAGCCGTTGTAGGCTTTCGCGTGCATTGGGTAATTGGCGATATGCGGTTTACTGCATTCACAAATGTTCTGTGTCGCTTGACGAAGTAAATCATCAGGTGTAACTGTCTCGTCGTACATAAAGGTGAGATTCGGTGCGATCTGCTTGAGCTCCGCATCTACTTTTAAAACAGTGCGACAAATAATGTTGTCTGTCGGTCCGACATTCACATGCATAAACGCATCTGGCAATGTGCGATCCAGCATGATCCAAAAATGTTTTAACTTTTTGTAAATCTGGCTCTCTGTTAGGTCGCCTATGTAAGGCAACAAGACATCATCTAACTGACCTAAGTAAACCGGAATGTTCGTTACCGAAGGAACATGATGGTAAATGATGGTAAGCATATTCAACGCAGCATCGAAATCATCAGCCGGAGACAACTCTAAATAGTCTGAGCCTTGCGATAGAAATTTAGCGTAATCAGGCAACACATAGCGAGGTTTAAACGGTGCATGACCTTCAAACATATCGCAGATGATGCCTTCATCCATTGCTTGTCTCAGTGATGGAGATACGGTCATGTAAGGAATGCACGCTTCCGCCTCTAAAGCTAAAAAACTCGACTTCTGTTTTGGAGAAAGACGGACGTCGGTCGCGATATCTAGAAAACGTTGTTGTAGTTTAGAAAGGCTTGTCATCTAAGATATTCCTACAAAGTAACCACAAGCCCACAAGACAAAATACGAGCTCTACCCCTAAAGAGTAACGTGATTTTACTCCTGCTTGGCTGTTGCCACTAATGAAAATAAACAAAACGTCTATTTCCATTCTGGAAATAAGACAAAGCTAAATTAGCGCATTCCAACTTACTATATGGGAAAACCTAACTGCGTACCGAAATCTGTCTTATTTATCGGTTTGCCGTCGACAACATCACGCCTGCACCAATAAATACTCCACCAGTCAAACGATTGAACAACTTCGCCCTTCCAGCGACAAACAACCAATCGGAGGCTTTTACCCCTAACAATGCATAAAATGTTAGCCAGCTAAGCTCAAAAACCACAAATGTAGACGCGAAAATCGCGAATTGAGACAGTAGCGGTGCGGAAGGTTCTATGAATTGAGGAAACAAAGCGGTGAAAAAGACTATCGCTTTGGGATTACTAGCGCCAACAATGAAACCACTAGTGAACGCGCTAAACGCTGTCGCGGAACTTTGAGTCGTTGCCGTTTTATTAAAATCTGTCTGAGATGAGCGCAACGCTTGAATACCTAACCAGATTAAGTAAGCGGCACCACACCATTTGATAATATTAAAAACTAACTCAGATGAAGCAATGACAACTCCCAACCCGGTAAATGAGAGCGTAAGGATGATCGTAATCGCAGACAAACTGCCAAGTGCAGTCATGAAAGCAATACGAAACCCACTACTCACTCCTTTACTCAAACACAACAGTGAGCTTGGTCCTGGTGAAGCAGTGAGCACGAGAATGGCAAGAGTGTAAAAAATCCATGTATCTATTTGCATTGGCATCCTTTCCAGAAAAATGAGGTTTATAGCCCATTGTGTATAGAACTATTTTATCGCCCGGTTTCTATCCATGAAGCCGAGGTCTTAATAACCATCTTGCATCTAAATAACTTAGAAAAAATTAATAGATAGTTATGCAAATAAAATACGATCTACATGCAAGGATGTAAAGCCTGTTGTATAAGCTTATCTATTTCTCTTAATCATAAAAAGGCTTAGGATCGATCTCTAACGATGAAGGCGCGATCGCTCTTTCAATTTTGTACGCACTCGTTTTTAAATCCACCATCGTGACATCAATGTATCGTTTATACTTGCGGGAGTAGAAACATTTCACTTCTGGCTTTAATGCTTGAGATTCATTTGAAGACCAAACAATACCAACACGCCCATCGTTCAACTCGACAATGGAGCCGACGGGGTACATCCCAATGCAATTAATGAATTTGTAAACTAAGTCGGCGTCTAAATGAAATGGCGTTAGACTCAACAAGATTTTAAACGCTTCGGCAGAACTCATGCCTTTTTTGTAACAGCGATCAGCCGTTAGCGCATCGTAGATATCTACAATACAGCTCATACGGCCGTGAATTGGAATCTCCTCCCCCTTCAAGCCTCTAGGATAACCATTGCCATCTAACTTCTCGTGGTGCATCAAACAAACATCACGGCTTACGTCACTAAGCCCTTTTACGTGAAGGATAATCTCACCTGCGAACACTTGATGTAGCTTCATATGTTCAAATTCTTCAGGCGTTAGCTTCGCTGGCTTGTGCAAGATCTTATCATCGACTTTAATTTTACCTACATCATGAATAATGCCACCTACAGCAAGCTGTTTTAGCGTTGGCTTATCCAAGCCCAAGTACTTACCGAATGACACTAAAAGACAAGCGACATTGACGGAGTGTTCCAATAAATAAGAGTCTTTTTTTCGGAGTGCAGAGACACACTGCAACGCATCTGAGTCAATAAAAACACTTTCAATGACATCGTCAGCCCAAGCTTCTACTTCATCAACTTCTATGATTTTTCCTTCAAAAGTTTGATTCAATAGTTTTTGCGCCAAATCTTTTGCTTCGGCGATCAGCTTTTTGGCTCGCTTGTGTTGAATGTCTCTCGAACGATAAGCTCGTTGACCCCTCTTAAAATCGGAGTGTTTCTGCTCTCGCGTCTCTTTAGTGGCACCAGTTGATTCATCTACAGGCTTGAAGACACACTGCTGCGAAGATAATGTTTGATCTACCCAAACATACTTTACGCCACTTGTAGCAAGCTTCTTAATGCCTTCAGGGCTAGATATCCGCCCTGCATTGGCTAAATTGACGCGCTTGTTGTGCTCTATCGCGGTAACAAACATACCAACGCCGATATCAGCGAGCGCAATTTTGATTGAATTTTTCGGATCGTACTGCATATAAAGAAGGCTTACTCGATATTAACGTCCGCATTATAAGAGATTTGATTACTTGGCGTGATAATAAATTTGAATTGATTACAATTAATGAGCATCCTGTCAATTAATAATCGGTCGCGCTCATTAAGTCCTTTTTGTTATTATGGTTTTATCCAAGATAACATATATACAAATGACGTTAGAAAACAGCACATTGATACCGACACAACTGAAAATAACTTTAGGATAATTATTCATAAATATTTATAGATTGCGGACGGCATCAATAACTGTATTTTATAAATGATTTTTACTGTTGACTATTTTTTATAAATGTCGATGATTAGCCGCCTAATCTTAGTATGTTATTAACCTAGTAGCGCATAAAATGATAGCCAAACAATTTGAACTGACACTTTTGTGATTGTAATGTACGCCAGCAGATCAACTCTATGTTATCAACCCCAACACTCATCTCTGATGCTAAAAGGCTCGAGGAGGAAATATCTTGACCACCATATTTGACCAACAAGTCTCAGATAGTGACCGAGAGTTCCTAAAAATCGTCGAAGAACGATTCATTCATATCTTCGATGTATTTAACGAAGGCCTCTTTTACATGGATGAGTTTGGCACCATGGTATTTTATAACAAGGGCTTTTATGAGCAGCTTGGTATCAACGCTGGTCGAATCAGCTTAGAGCAATGGTTAGACCTTGTTCACCCTCTCGATCGAGAAAGACTCTCCACTCGGGTCGATGCTCACATCATTACCAACAACACGAGGGTCACAACGACCTACCGCGTGCGTAAACCCAATGGACAGTACGTCTGGATTGAAGGCGTAGCCATGACCAAAGAAACAGAACATGGTCATTATATGGTTGGTAGCCACCGTGATATTTCTGAACGCAAGCTGATGGAAAGCTACATTCATCAAGTCGCATTTCATGACAATGCGTCAGGTATGGCTAATCGCGCCCATCTCTTGCTGGATATTGAAGATAGTGTGCGAGCCACCGATTCTTGTGCATCTATCTGTTACATTCAGATAGAAGAGATTAAATCTTACTTAAATCAATATGGCAGCGAGTTGGTCGATGGGTTAGTGGAAAAATTGCTACAAACTCTCAGTCACCTACCTTCTCCAAATAGTTCTGTATATCGCGTACATGATGATGACTTTGCGATTTTGATTCACGATGAATGCTCGGTAGAAACGCTGCAAAGTTATGCCGAAAGTTTAAAGGAAACCTACCACGAGGCAGTGATTGAAGAGGGCCAATACTTAGGAAGTAACATTAGTATTGGTTTGTATCCTTGCATAGATCCAAGTCACTCAGCAGAGGAAATATTACGTAAAGCAGCACGAACTTGTCAGTACGCAAGCGAGCAGAATAAAGACCGTGTTGCGGTTTACAGTGAGAAAACTCAGCATGCCGTAGACCGTTATTTCTTTATTGAACAAGGTCTAAAAAGTGCACTAGAAAAACAGACATTAAGCGTTAAGTTTCAGCCAATTATTGACGCCAAAAGCTCAAAAGTGGTGAGCTTCGAATCTCTGGTTCGCTGGCGTAGCAAAGAGTTTGGCGAAATTTACCCAGACGAATTCATCCCCGTCGCAGAGAACAAAGGTTTGATTGTCGAGCTCGGATATCAAGTCTTTGCCAAAGCGTGTGAATTTATCAAAAACTACCGTGATCGTTACCAAAACCAAGTTCGCGTCAACGTGAATGTTTCTGTACTTCAGTTAATGAACAGTGAATTCCCTGCGCGAATTAAAGCCATGGCGGATGAGGTTGGTGTCGATCCTGAGTCTATTGTGTTGGAACTAACAGAAACGTTTATTTTGGATAATAATCAGACAGCCATTGCCCCTCTGAATACCCTCAGGGAACTAGGATTTGCACTCTCTCTGGATGACTTTGGATCGGGTTACAGTTCATTAAATAGCTTCTTCGACCTCCCGATGACACAAATCAAAATTGATAGGTCGATGGCGTGGAAGACACTAACCAATCGCTCTTCACAAGAATATCTGAAGTTTCTTATCACTATGTGCCAGGAAAATAATATTGAAGTAGTGATTGAAGGAATTGAAGACGCCAAAATGTGTGAATTTTTTACCGAAATGGGCGTCGATTATCTGCAAGGTTATTGGTTCTCTAAGCCACTTTCTGTTGCCAGTGCAAGCCGCTATTCGTTGAGTTAAGCATACTAGAGCAATATTCCGCACGGCCACGTTAAACATGCTGAACTATTCACTATAGATTTCAGACACTAACTGGCCGTGACGAAAACAAGCTTAATGTCCCCCGATTAATGTAGACGTTCAAACACCACACTCTGATCTAAATGCTCGTGATACTGAGTGTAATCTAAGCCCACATCAAAGATATATTGGGTCACCAAGTTTCTAACGCACTCTATTAATTGGCTTGCTTGCCATGGTTTTTCAAAGTAGCGGTCAATGCCTGCGGAGTTGATCGCATTAATCGTATCGGTGTGCGTCGCTTGCCCGGTAAGAAGCACTTTCCTCGTAAAGCCAAAACGACCGTCTTTTGATACATCGGTGAGCAGTTCTACTCCCGTTTTACCTGGCATCACATGATCGGAAATAATCAATGCGATCATCTCGCCTTCTGCATCAAATTCATCCATCAGTTCTAGAGCCTCACCTGCTGATTCGCAGTCTTCGATATTCAACCATTGATTTAACGGCTCTAAATCTTGTAGAACCGCGCTTAGTACCTCTCGTTGGTCATCAACGCAAATTACATTAAGCTTCTCCATGTTCACCCTCTACTGGTAACTTGATTCTAAAAATCGTTTTTTCACTGTCGCTCTTTACCACAATAGAGCCGTTATATCCGGCGATAATGCGCTTCACAATCGACAGACCTAACCCTAAACCAAACGACAATCCCCCCTTTTTAGTGGTGAAGTTTGGCCGGAAAATTTTTCTACGTGTCGCTTCATCAATTTCTGGTCCATTGTTAGCAATCGTGACCAAAATTTTACCCTTACTCTCCCGAGTATGTATTTCGATACCGGGTTTCTCCGTTTCACCAAGTGCATCGCACGCATTCTTTAATATATTTACCCAAACTTGGACGAGTTCGGTTTGAGAACCAATAAAAGCAGGTAAATCCGCAGGGCTAAAACGAACACTCACTCGTCTTAAGTCACTTTGCAATAGAGCCAAGGCGCGATTGATTGAATCATTGATGTTAATCGCTTCATCCAAGTCGATATCCGTGCGCCCCAATTGTTTTACGGATCGCACAATGCCAACGGTATGTTTAGAGGCGATGCGTAAGTCATGGAGATCTCGCCCCATTTGCCAGAAACGTATCGCTTCTTCTGGTCTTTTTAGCCAATGTTCCGAAAGGAAATTATTTGGAACGGCACGTGCAAGATCACGAGCAACCTCCTTGGTTAAACCGTAGTATTTTTCGAAGTGGCGCCCCCGCTTTCTCGCTTCGCTAGAAGAGACTTTCTGCCCTTGCATTAAACCAAAATCAAAAAATTGACTCGCTTCCGGATGAACTTCTTCAAGCAGTTCCATGATAACTGTCTCTAGCCGTTCTGATTTACTGCTTACAACGCCTATCGCATTGTTCAACTCATGAGCAATACCCGCTGCAAGCTGCCCCAACGTTGTCATTTGCTCTGCGGTATGAAGCTTTTGTAGTGCTTTTTCTTTAGCCAATGCCTCTTGCATTGCGCGCCGTTGACGACGAGATAATTCGTTAACCATCACAGGCATAAATTGTGTCGTCAATGGTCCGTATATCGCCTCTTCCACGGCGGGCGTATCGCGCTGTATCCAAGCCAATTCAACATCGGTTTGAGCAATCACTGTCGAAGAGGCAGTCCACGTACCAGAAAAGAAACTATGTACGCCAATAAACGCACCTTGAGACGCAGAAAATACCTGAATCGGTTTCTTGTCATCTTCCGCGTAATAGCCCGCCAGTTCTCCCGACAGCACATAGTACAAGCGATCGTTGTAGCCAGCTTGCTCAATAAGCACCGACCCGGATAAAACTGTTAATCGGCGTTCAAGGTGATTAAAGTAGCGTTGTACTAACGCGTCTAACTTCGTTTCGTACATGGGTTATCCAATATGCCCAACAGTATGTAAAATCCACACCATCACAAAACTGAGTAATACGCCAATCACGCCTAGCACGGCACCGATACGAGCCATTTGGCCGCTCTCGACATGCCCTGTTGCATGAGCTAACGCGTTTGGTGGCGTACTGATTGGTAACGACATACCGAGTGAAGCGGCAAATGTCACGACCAAGATCAGAGTAACTTCACCGCCGAGAGGCGTTAGCGAAGCCATAGAAGTACCCAGCGCAGCCATTATCGGCATCAGCAAGTTTGCGGTGGCTGTATGCGACATAAAGTTTGCCATTAACAGGCACAAGAAAGCCGCACCAAACAAGACAACATATGGCGAGAACTGATCAAACGGAATGCTGTGTACCACCAGCTTCGCAAGCCCGGTTTTATCTAGAGCAAGGCCCAGAGCAATACCGCCTGACACCAACCAAAGCACATCCCAAGAGATTTTCTTCAAGTCTTCTTTGTTGATGATGCCCGTCAATGAGAACACTGCGACCGGAATTAATGCTACTGTGTAAGAATTCATTCCATGTGCAGAACCCATCAACCAAAGAATAATCGTGCCGGCAAAGGTGACGTAAACCATTATTGCTTTGGGTGTTTTCAAAAACTTGCTTTTAATGTTCAGATCGATGGTGGTTTGTTCGGCTTTATACAAAAAGCCAATCAGAAACCAGGCTAACGCCATCATCACAATAACGAATGGCACACCAAATACCATCCATTCACCAAACGTAATTAAGTTGTCACCAACCAAATATTTTAGGGCGATGGCATTCGGTGGCGTGCCGATTGGAGTACCAATGCCACCAATGTTGGCCGCAACAGGAATACACAAAGCGAATGCAATTCGACCTGGGTCTTTAGGCCCGAAAACTGCTATCACAGGGGTTAAAATGGACAACATCATCGCTGTTGTTGCGGTGTTTGACATAAACATGGAAAAAACAGCGGTGATCAGCATCAACCCCAGCATAACGAACTTTGGTTTTTGTCCAAATGGTTTGAGTAACACTCGGGCTAAGTTGACATCTAACCTGTACTTTGTCGCCGCCATAGCCAAAAAGAAACCGCCGAGGAAGAGCATGATAATCGGACTAGCGAAGGTCGCCATTATCTCGTTGTATTGTAATAGCTCACCAAAATGTGGCTGCCCTTCTTGCAAACGAAAGAGCACAATACCTTTATTTGATACAAGCAATAGCTCTAGGACAATGATCACAACCGAAGTGGCGTAGATTGGAATTGGCTCGAATACCCAGCAAAGTGCGGCAAGCAAGAAGATTGCAATCACTCTTTGCTGGACGATAGTAATGCCATCAAATGGGAACGCAGAGAGAGGCATTAACCAAACAAGCAATGGTATCAATGTTGGAACAACGTATTTGAGATAAGGGCGCATAGTACTACTTCTCTTCCTGAGATGGTTAGCCAGACACATTTGGCGTTTGGAACGCTATTACCCGCCGCAAAACCAAAACTTTCAGACTGTTTTTAAGCCTTCAGAGACGAAATGCGGTAATGGCGTTCCAGAGAAGATTATGTACACTGTTTTCAAACAAAACGTTGGTGCGAGATCAATGAACTCGTTTTCACATTGGAAAACATTTTATATCTGTGTTCAAGCTCACTAAATGCTCACTATTTAAGTTAAATATACTTTTCCATCATAAAGTTAGTTAAGGTTTCTCCCCTAACCTCAACATGTTGTCGAGACTTAACTGTGAAACCCATTTTCTCGTAAAAAGGTCGGGCGGTAATACTCACTTCAGAATACAGTCGTTTTATCCCCTGTACTTTCGCCTGTGAAAAAAGAAAAGACATCAAATCACGACCAACACCTTGTCCTTGGTATTCATGATGGCAAAAGAAATGATCAATCAAGCCGTCACCTTGCAAATCACAATAGCCAACGACCTGCCCTTCTATCTCCGCGACGTATGGTTGAATATCGTCCATTTTTCGTTGCCACACATCGAGGTCAAAATCTGATGGTGCCCAAGCGGAAACTTGTGATTCCGTATAATCGCGACGATTAATGATTCGCACAGTATGGTAAAAGAGTGCCCACAGTGTTGGGGCATCCTCGGTGCGATAGCAGCGTATTGAGAGCATCAATTTCCTCATTCCTATTCAATAAATACTAAGCATTAACGCAAAGTGATACTAGTGAACTCATCATTTTCAATGCCAATCACTAAAGGCTTCCCAATCTGATCACTGTTCATCAGTACGGTTGTATTCAGCTCTCGGCTTGATCTGCGTATTTTGCTTTTTCTTATGATATGAACATTCACAATATAATCGGAATACTCCTTTATGATTCCGCCGGAAAATTCTACGTGCTCACTTTCATTGTCTCGGACAACATGAAATTTTCGATTGGCTTGAATATCAGTACTGATGGAGGAGTCACCATAGTTCAGCACAACGGACGTTGGTTCGCTATCTTGATTGGCAAAACAGCCAAATGCGAACATGCTTAATGCGAGTATACTTTTTGATTTAAACATTAATTATTCTATTTCTAGTTATTTTTCTGCTATTTGCATGACCAAACAGCACTTGTTCTGTGAGCGCCTATTGTGCCATAGCTGAGCGCTGACTCTAAACGCGCAAAAAGATGAGCGATGAAAATTCCGCCCAAAACAAGCAAATGCGAGACAATGTGAGGGTCCCAAACTCACTCAATCAGTCAAAATCCACTGTAAACCTCTGTTTTTTCAATGTTTTTAATTCATGTGGCCGTGTAAGGAATACATACAACCTCTTACTTTTTCATACGCAACTAGACGAATCGTTCGAGAAATACGGCATCGTCTATGCCACATGTTACAAATCGGCTTACCTTATTATTACGTATGAACTGGAATTATGGCACTAACTTCCCTCTCTCTTTTAATAAGGAGAGGATTTCAACTATCAGACTTGCCACGTTTTTATAGCTAAAATCAATAGAGCGTTACCAGCATCGGTTGGTCTAGGAGCAATAAATGAAAGACCTTCTCAACTTTACTCACCTTGTAAAAATTTGGCTCATGTCAATCGCGGTTATGCTGGGTGGATGCACTCAAGGAGATTGGCGTACCGCTAGCAGAGAACCTGCGGGTATCGCACCCGATCCTTCCAATGTTAAGCATGCTGTGATTGAGTTTTACGCCGCAGACGCGTTTGGTTGGCGAGGCTGGTTTGCCGTTCATACATGGTTTGCAATAAAGCCTGAAAATGCGAACGAATATACAGTGTATGAAGTAGTCGGCTGGAGAGTGAATCGCGGACAACCCGCTCTATATCAGTACCAAACTGGGACGCCAGATCGATATTGGTATGGTGCAAAACCAGAAAAGATCCTCTCCATACAAGGTGAAAAGGCCCGCCAGCTTATCCCTAAAATACAAAGTGTGATTAACCAATACCCTTGGGCTGAAGAATATACGCTGTTTCCAGGGCCAAATAGCAATACATTTCCGGCTTGGGTGGGTAAACAAATTCCAGAATTAGAGCTGAACTTGCCGTTTCGCGCAATTGGTAGCGGTTACGCCAGCGATTAACAGCAAAAATTAGTCACTGGCTCGTTTTATGTTCAGCATAAAGCGCAATATCTATTGTGCGTCGTCACCCAACTCCGTTCTATTTCTTCCATTATGTTTCGCTTTATACAGTGCATTATCGGCGTCTTTCATTACCGCTTCAATTGGTGTGTCATTGCCTTTCCAGTGAGAAACGCCCAACGAAACCGTGACCTTACCAACGACTTGGAAGTCATGTTTTTCCACGTTGTGTCTAATACGCTCTGCAACATCCATAGCGTGGTTTACGTCTGTTTTTTCCAAAAACATCATAAACTCTTCACCGCCAGAACGACACAGGTGATCATTAGAACGAGCTTGGTCTTTCATTAACTGCGCAAACTCTCTAAGTAAATTGTCACCCACGTCATGGCCATAGTTATCGTTTACGCTCTTAAAGTGGTCAATATCTAGCGCCAAAACAGAGAACGCGGTATTTTCCTGCTTAAACAAACCAAGAACTTTATCTAATCCACGTCGATTCAATAATCCAGTCATCGAATCTGTTAATGTATCCAGTTGCAGCTTATCAATGGTTTTTGACACGATACCAAATGCTTTAAGAAAACTAAGCTTCAAATGTGAGACCTCAAAATACCAAGACTTAACCAGTTTGAGATCATCGATAGATGATGAATGTTCTTCGACACCTCGCACAGCACCCGCTAACTGCCAAAGTGGTCTAGAAATAAGAAGGGACAAGAACCAAATTAGCAACAAAGTTAATAAACCAATTGGAATCGACTTAAGGAAAACATTCCACATCTGTTCATCTAGCACAGATAACGTCATCGATTTCGGGCGCTGAGCAACAATTCCCCATCCTGATGACTTTACTGGCGCATAACCAGCAAGCATTTCGACGCCGCGAGAGTTAACAATTTCTTTGTTGCCGCTCTGCCCCATCGTCACCGCTTTGATTGCTTCATTATCGTCGATTACTTCACCAACCCTCGATTGATCTGGGTGATAAATCAGAGTGTTACTCTCATCGACAACGTAAAGGAAAGAACCATCTTTGTATGCGTGCTGGCTGAGTAACTCTGCGAGAATATTTTCTTTTTCTAGATAAATAGTGCCGCCGATATAACCTAAATATTCATTAGATTGAGAAAATATAGGGTATGAGATGGTTAACAAGTAATTTCCAGCGGGCGATATAAATGGTTCAGTAACAACTGGTGCTTGAGCGTTTAAAGATTGGCGTTTTCTTTCACCCACTAACCTTACACCTTTCACCTGAAGTGTTTCAGGTGATACGGAAATAATAACCCCTTTTGCATTAACGACAACCACAGAGTTAAATGATTTGGTTTGCGTTCTTAATCTCTCAGCCTCTTTATCAAGAAGCTGAGCGTCATGCATCTTGTCTTTTAGCACGTTCGCACTGTATTTTAGCTGCGACATTGAGCTTTCTATGAAAGAGTCTGTCATTTCAGACATTTTTTGGGCGTAAACACGGTTTGATTCTAACGTGTTATTGATGATGAGATCCCTTTGAACACGATAAATCGAGTAGAATGCGTTGATCAAAGTGACAAGCACACTGAACACACATAGGGTGACAATAAGATTTCTAAGATTGAGTTTTTCTTTTCTTCTAAAAGACATTGCCAATGGCCAACTTTGAAGGCTTTCTATATGAATGAGCGTATAGGTTATATGAAATTGATTTGATTTTCAGGTAGTAAGTTGGGATCAATGTTAATATTTGCTCACATTAAAGAACACTTTATGAGCTAAAAAGAGAATTCAGTAGCACGATAAAGAACCGTGCTACTTTCATATTTGGCGTTTAAGAGGGTTTTGTCTCTATCATCGTTTTTAATATATCCACAACTAGCTGATGATCATCTAACTGCGGTAAACCCGATACCGTCACAACCCCAACCAAACCAGACCCAGAAAGCCGAATTGGGAACGCGCCACCATGAGCACAGTACTCACGAGCATCGAGATGAGGCTGGTTTTCGAAATCACGTTGCTTTTGCTTGTTGTACAGAGAAAGATAGTAAGAGCTGTGGCCATACCTTAACACTGAGTTTCGCTTCCTACGGACCCAATCTACATGATCAGCGCAGGTTCCTGCCATCGCGTATTGAAATAGCGTTTGTCCAAAGCCGTAAACCTCAATAGCAACAGCCGCGCCGCGAGCTTCAGCCTCTTCTTTTAGAGCGAGGCCGATAGACCACGCAATATGGTGATTAAATTCCGCCAACTGAAGTTCATGCTCTTGCAGGGCCACGAGTTCAAGCGTCAAACTCATGGTTTCACCTGAATCGTTTTACCCGTTTTACTGCTTTCCAATGCCATCTCAATCAGAGCGATATTCTGTACTGCTTGAGCGGCAGGAACCGGGTTATCAGTGCCCAAACGAATGGCGTCTGCCACACCAACAAAGTAAGCTTGGTACGCGCCTCTCTCCGTTTTGATAGTTTGCGCACCGTCTTCGTCGTAACGGACGCCGTATAACGCCTCATCTTCTTCCGACCAAGCATCGTTTTCCGGCAAACGGCCTTCTTTTAAGTAGCCCTCTTGAGGATCTAATCCGAACTTTTCATATTTAGCTTCCGTACCCAATACTTTGTAGCGGAGATTCGGCTCTGGGCTATACAAGTTTGAATGCAAGTGCACAATATGCTCAGGGTAATGAAGTATCAAGTTGTAATAATCAATCGTCGTCGCGCCCGGACGCATCATTCGACATTGTGCGTCTATCGCATCTGGCAAGCCAAACAACACCAATGCTTGATCGAGAAGATGAGGAGCAAGGTCGAATAGAATACCACCGCCATCTTGAGCCTGCTCTCGCCATCGTTGACGAACTTCAGGGCGGTAACGGTCAAAGTGTGACTCAAACAGCTTTATATCACCTAACTTACCTTGTTCGATAAGAGATTTAACCGTGAGAAAATCTCCATCCCAACGTCTATTGTGAAAAACGCTCAGCACTAGACCTTTCTCTTCCGCCAAGGCGATAAGTTCATTACCGTCTTCTATACGAGTAACAAACGGTTTCTCGACGATGACGTGTTTCCCATTGTTCAACGCACGCTTTGCAAGTTCGTAATGTACGTCATTTGGCGCAGTAATGATTACGAGCTCTGCATCACTATCATCGAGTAAAGTATTCGCATCAGAAAACCACTTAGCATCTGGCCAATCATTTTGAACCGCCTCCTGTTGACGAGAGCTTATCGCGCTCAGCGTTAAATTTGGTAGCGCTTTAATGAAGGGTAAATGAAACGTTTTTGCTGAATATCCGTAACCAATCACAGCGGTTTTTACGGGATCGTAAGCCATTCTAAGATTCCTTATTTCGGTGACACAACAATACATTCAATATCATTGTGATCGAGGAGTTGTTGAAAATCTGATTGAGGGGGATGATCGGTAATAATGACGTCGATCTTTGACAAATCACATACGTGGTGGAAATTGTCGCTACCAATTTTTCGGGATTCACAAACGACGATGACCTGCTGAGCTTGAGCAATCATCGCTTGTTTCATTGTAGCTTCTAACAAACTATTTGTTGTCAGCCCTCGGGATGTCAATGCACACACGCCAATGAACGCTTTGTTCACGTGATACTGCTGCATTTGCTGCTCTGCTTGCGCCCCTAAAACTGCTCTGGCATAAGGGTCAAAGTGTCCGCCTAAGAAATGAACGTCCATTGTGTCGTTTGTCTCAGCAGCGGTCAGCACATCAATGCTGTTAGTAACGACGTTGAGCTTGTTTTCTCCACAACGCGCTTTTCCTGCATAGAGTGGGAGCAGAGACAAAATGGTGCTGGTATCAATAACAAGATGGTCGCGCTCATCCAACAACGCTGCGGAAGCTTGAGCTAGTCGATGTTTAACGTCACTCACGGGTCGACTCGCGTATGCCTCGGTATGGGAAGAGATCGGCGCAAGCATGACACCACCTCGTATTCTTTGTAACCCAGGTTGCTGACTCAACTTAACTAAGTCTCGACGAGCTGAATCTCGCGAGATACCAAAGTACTCACAAACTTCAGACAACGTTACTTTATTTTGCTGATCCAGCTTCGCTCTGAGCGCTACGAGTCTTTCTTCTTGTGTCATAACTTAAATTCACTTAAGTGATTTTAAGTAAACTTGCCACAATGATAGAAAAATTACCAACAAAACCACTTATAACCAACTCAATTGACCAAAAGTTAACCAAAGATAAATGAGCAGCAAGGCAAAACTTCCTAGGACGGTACGTTCACTCAAGCCCACATAGTTAGGCGTATGAAGTTTATTTATACCCATTTAAAACAACTGGCTCATCTAGCCCTAACTTCACTCTATTTATTTTAATAAGCGCTTTTGGTAGTGGAATAAACCCAGCATTTCGTACCTGTTGTGTATTGTTGTCGGTTGTAAGGAGTTCAAATAGCTTTGATTTTTTGATCTTCTGATTAGTGTCGAATTGTTTATTTATATAAACGTAATAGACCACGGAAAGTGGATAGCGAAGAGAATAGATGCAATCTGTGCTCAAAGAGCATGAGTCATCGTTATGATGAACAGAGAGAGCCTTGTAGCTCGACCACTGTTCTGAGTATTTAAAATCGGAGTATCGCATATAAGCTTTGGCTGAAAAGTCGTCACTTAAAGCCCGTTTCAATCGGTCTTCATCAAGCATTTGAATCGATGATTGACAACCATTAGAGCTCACATCTGGGTTACTTAAACGCATCTCCCCGAAAGCATACGTATTTGCATCACAGCGTTTCAATTCACTAACGGAAACACTATCTACCGTACTCTTTTGACTATTGATTACGACAATAGCGTTTGCCATTAAAAACAAACGTGTAGGCCTGTGGCCTCTTTCTCGTTGAAATCGGGAGATGTTTTCATCTGACCATTTCTTAGATGTGATCGCAATAGAGGCTCCGTCATTTAGCATGTCGTTAAAACCACCAGACTGAGATGCAAGCGCTACATTTACACTTGGCTCATCTATCAATGTTTCTATCGTTTCTAGTATCTCTGGTTCGACAAAAATCGATGTTCGAGCCTCAGAGTCAGCAAATGCCAGCGGTGAAATCAAACATGAAGCTAGAGCAAAGAAAGGCAAGACTTTAATTTTCATAATTCAACTCCAACTTCGAATTAGGTGTCAACTCGCTGTCCGAACTAAATATAGTCCACGCTTGTTCAGTACTTTCAGCTTTCGTGTTTACAACAGCAATTGTGCGCCTTTCCCGTTTTTTTAGTTGTACCGTCAATGCCGTATTCTGATAAAACTCTTGCTCTTCAATTCGATTGTCTTGAATTCCGTTTCTCACTAGCAATTCTCGTATAGCTGCCGTTCTTTTCTTTGCCAACGCTTTGTTGTATTCGAGTGACGCTTCAGGGCTTGTGTCTCCTATCAGTATGACTTGCGCATTTGGGTTACTCTGAAGCAATGCTTTCAACTCGCTTAGCGGCATATCATGAGATGGCGTTACCTGATGCTCATCCATCGCAAAGAAAAAACTGATCAGGTGTGTCTGCGAGTCGTTGACCCAATTCGCACAGCCCTCACTGTCAACAACGACACCTTTTGGCGTATCTGCGCAGTTATCTCGTTGGTTTATCACACCATCACTATCATTGTCTTTAAGGTCGTTGTACTGGTAAGTGGTCAACGTCGTATCCGGTGATTCAGCACAGCCCGCTAACATGAAAACTAGAAGACTCGTCACTGCGAATTTATCCATTATTGTTCTCCTTCCAGTTCTCTGGATACTCAACTCGCAACGCATAAGTCAGAATCCCCATCGAGTTGAATAAACGGTAAGTGGCAACCAAATGATCGTACTTTGTTCGGGTGTAGTTCCGTCTCGCAACAAACGTTTCAACTTTGGCATCTAATACATCTAACAAACTGCGTCGCCCTACATTGAACTGCTGGATGTACCCTAATTCAGTTACTTTCGCCGCATCAACGTTGACTTTTAAAAACTCCATTTGCTGTTGAAGCAATGTATGTGCGTCCCATGCCAGCCTTACACCTTCATTCGCATCTAGTTCTGCATTTGCTCGAATAGCCCTCGCCTCCTCAACTCTCCAGGCGGATGACTCCACTCGGGAGTCTGTAGAAAAGCCGTTAAAAAGATCGTAGTTGACCGTCAGCATAACCTTTGCATCTTCGTTAATGCCTTCAATATTATCCACGTTGTCTGTTTTGTTGGCTGACAGCTCAAGCTTGAGCTCTGGGTAGTAATCCCCCTTTTCTCTTTTTACTTCATGTCGAGCCGCCTCTAAATCTTTCATCGCCGACTGTATGGATGGGTGCAGCCTAACCGCTTGTTTGAGTGCTTCGTCAAGCTTATTCGGAAGCAATTCCTGCGGGTAAACAGGCTCAACTAAGTTTTGCGGCGCTCGACCAACCAAACGTACAAATCTTGTTCTAGCATCGGAAAGATTGTTTTGGGCGGCAATCAATGAGGACTGTGTTGTCGCGACACGCGAAGAAACCTGTGCTAAATCGGAGTTGCTGGTTAAACCTTTTTCTTTTTTATCTAGAATGAAACGGTAGATCTCTTGGTGTTCACTTAGGTTTCTTTCTGTCAGTTTCATCAACTCTCGGGCATGTAAAACATCCACATACGCTCTGACAGTATCTAATGCAACATTTTCCGCAGATGCCAATAAGTCCAAGCGTTCAGCTTCAGCCTCGTAAGATAGGCGATCAACATCAGCACTTGTTTTAAATCCATCAAATAACAGTTGGGAGATTCTTACGCCCATCTCCGTTCTTTCTAATGTTCTATCTTCACTGTCGATGTAGTTTCCGTTGTTATATCGAGTACCTTCGTACCCTGCTGCTGCATACAAATTAACCTGAGGAAGAAATGAACCATTTATGGCATTTCGGTCTCGTACCATCGACTCATAGCGAGAATAGCGAGCAAGCAAACTGGGGGAGCTATCGAGAGATAACGTAACTGACTCTTCTAAAGTCAAAGCGTTTGGCGACGATGATACTGCAAACAAGACCAATAACGTTGATTTAAGCCGCATCTTATATCCTTATGTCTATCTTTCTCTGAGCGAATTCTCTTTCGCACGTAATATAGGTTTTAACCAATAATTCAGTACTGTTTTTTCTCCTGTAAGAATGTCTACCACAACCTGCATTCCCGGGATGATCGTAAACTTATCATCAACCTTGAAAGTAACGTTGGCACGGTAGTAGGCATTGCCCTCTTCATTTTGAAGTGCATCGGCGCTTACGTAGGTCACTTCTCCTTCTAGGCCTCCGTAAATGACAAAGTCATAGGCAGACAACTTTACCGTTGCCGGCAGGCCAGGCCTTATGAAGGCGATATTCTGAGGAGAAATTCTCGCTTCAACGATTAACGTGCTATTACGAGGGACTATTTCTAAAATAGGCTCACCCGGCTTAACCACACCTCCGATGGTTCTGACAAAAACATCTTTGATGGTTCCATCGACCGGAGAAAGTAACTGCGTTCGATTCAACTGATCCGCAATCGCCTGACGACTTTCATTGAGCTGCGCTAGTTGCGTCACAACTTCATTGAGCTGCCCTTGTGCCTCTGCCCTAAAAGCAAGCGCAGTACCACGATAATCTGCGATGGATTCAGAATACACAGCCCTTTGCTTTTGGGCAGCAGCTCGTGAACTCGCGATGTCTCCTTTGAGCTTTATAACGTCTCTATTCAGTTTTAATAATTCCACTTCAGCCACCGCGCCACTAGAAACCACCTCTCTCAACATATCTCGCTCTTTCGAGACAATAACCAGACTGCTTTTTAGTGTTTGAATGGTATTCAAGGTATCTAGATAAGCTTGCGATTGTTGCTCAATTCGCAATTTAGCCTCCTCCAGCTCAGACTCCAGTTGGCTCAACCGCTCAAGATAGTTTGCTTTGGCATTCAGATAGGCAGAGTGGCCGGTCATCGAAATATCAAATGTCTGAGGCTCGATACTCACTTGTTGTTTCCAATCCAGTTGGAGGCTATTCACTTTTACCGTTTCTAATTCAATTTGAAGCCTCTGCTTTCTGGCGAGCAAAGATTCAACTTGTTCAGAGGTCTCCGAATAGGTCGACTTAAACCTTGTATCATCCAGAATAGCGATGGTTTGCCCCTTAGTGACGCTTTCACCAGGCATGACAAGTAACTCCTTTAGAATGCCTCCCTCTAAGCTCTGAATCGTCTGAACAGACAAAGTAGGAACAACCTTTCCTTCGCCGACAACCACTTCGTCTAACCTCGCCCACGAGGCCCAAATAATCACACTTAGCACTAACGCGGCAGACAACCAAATCAACGTTCTCGAACGGTTTGCTAAATGAGCATTACTCCAACGAACTGTGCTCATCATTGACCTCCTTCGCGTACAATTGATACTGCGCGTACTCTGTTCGTTTTCGCGTTAGACTGTTGTTTAGCAAAAATTTCTTGGGGCGATCCTTCCCTCAAAATTGTGCCTTTATCAAGCACAACAATTCGATCACAAAGCGATAATAAGGAATGTTTATGAGAGCTAATAATCATCGTCGTCGAGTGCGGCAACGATTTGAGAGCATTAAACAATGCATTCTCAGCAGGCTGGTCTAAGGAACTGGTTGGCTCGTCTAAAATTAATGCTGCTGGGTTTCGATAAAAAGCTCTTGAAATCGCTACAGCTTGCCTTTGCCCCCCCGACAAATAACGCCCTCCTTCTCCGACTTGCGTTTCTAGACCATGAGGAAGGCGACTCATGTACTGGTTCAAACCCGATAATTCTATCGCACGGCGTAATCGTTCTTGATCAATAACATGATGTCCTAATACTATGTTTTCCATAATGCTGCCGTATATAAGATGCGAATCTTGGCCAACCCAACCCGTTTTCTCTCTTATCAATTCGGCGGGCCAAAGCTGACTGTCAATGTCATCAAAATAAACGCTACCCTGTAAGGCACTGAGTTGATTGGTAATAATAGAAAGGAGTGTAGACTTTCCTGCTCCTGCACTACCAATAACGCCAACGCGTTCGCCTTGCTTGATAGTAAGATTAATATCTCTCAAACATGGCATATCAACATCTGGGTATTGGAAGCTCACGTTTTCTAAACGTATATTCCCTGTAAATTCGGCAGACGTAATGACCTGACTGCGTTGCGCCTCCTGAGGTAAAGACATGATAGAATTTAAGCCTTCAACCGCTGTTTTTGTCTGTTGATAGCGAAGTAACAGCATAGCTAACTGGTTAATCGCCCCTGCAGCACGACCGCTAAGCATGACAATAGCAATGAGCCCCCCCATGCTGAGCAATCCCTCAGAAATTCTGTACACGCCTGTTACAAGTAACATTACGGTAATTATCTGCTGGCTAGATTGAATGGAGTAAGCAACGATATTCGAATAGTTTCGCGATTGATTTTGCCAATCAGAAAGCATGGATACCGTTTGCTCCCAACGCTTTTGTGCTTCTCCCGTAGCGTTATTTTGCTTAATCTCTTTTAAAGAGGACAATGAATCAAACAAGTGAGCTTGTCGCTTCATGGATAGTGCAGCACTTTCCGTATGTGATTGTTCTATTTTTGCTTTTACCGCAAAGCCAAGGATCAGCAGGATAAACATGACGGCAATAGGTATGAACATCATTGCCCCACCTAGCCAACCTATTAAGACTAAAAATAACAACGTAAATGGGAGATCAACTAAGGTCACAAGAGATGCAGAAGTAAAAAAATCGCGAACACTATCAAAATCTTGTAGTTGTCGAGCGAATGCACCGACTGATGCAGGACGGTGTTCAAGTTTCATCCCCATAACTTTAGAAAAAAGTATCGAAGAAAGCTTGTTATCGATGTACTTACCCGCGGTATCAGTGACAACTCCCCTTGCTTTACGCAATAGCCAATCAAAAATAATGATGACGGAGACACCAGCGACCAAAACCCATAATGTACTGAAAGCTTGATTAGGCACTACACGATCGTAAACGTTCATAGTGAAAAGCGGAATAACTAGCGCTAGCGTATTGATAAGGAAAGAGGCAATCAAAAGATCTCGATACCACGGAGACATTTCTTTCACTACGGCGAAAAGCCAATGTTCATTATAATCCGCTTGAATAGAACTTATCCGTTTGTCCAGCTCTGGACGCATAGAAACTTGCCATGCTTGAGGCTGGAATTGATTATGCAGCTCCTCGCTCGTGACGTATTGCGTTTCACCTTGATCTTCACTAAATAACGTGACTTGATAATCGCTGTTATGTCGCTCAGATATAATAGCGGGTTGTAACGTCTTCCTATTGATTACCACCAATGGAAAGCTCAACATTGCGGTGGATTTTAAATCGATTAATGTGAGTTCAAGATCGGCTCGCTCAGCGGCTCTGATGAATAAGTCACTATCCAATCTACCCTCAACAAGAGGTAATCCAGAAAGCACCTTTTTTGTATGGTGTCTAACCTCAAAATAACGCATCAACCAAGTTAACGATTGCCCCCAAGGATCGTTAGTCAGCTCACTTGATGAGGATGAGTGATGCTTCATGACATACCACCTACTAGCAAGTTGTTGTCATCAATCATCTTCTGTAAGACATTTTCTTCGGCTACGCCAGTCGAGTCACCTTTGTAAAGCTGATCAAGAGTGACGCCCTGCATAAGAATCTGTTGTTTTGTCCCCGTCTCTTCTGGTTTTATGTGAAGCGTTACGCCATCATCATTCTCTGTTAAATCGAGCTTATTATCGACTTCTGTTATCGAGGTAGCGGTGATTATCGAGGCGATGTCAATTGTGTCATTATCATCACCAATAACGGATATTTGGAAATCGTTGATCACATCGTACGAGGGCTTTAACTCGTTACCGAGCCCTGAACTGTCAAACTGGAATACATCGCTGCCACTTCCTCCAATAAGCAAATCATTAGCATCTGTCGCAAGTAATGTTTGGCCCCCTTCTTCCACTAAGGTAACATTGACTGTCTGAGCAGCACCTTCTGCGACTGTAGCACCCAGTGCTGCAATCGGTTTTATCGACAACGTAAAATCACTTGCACCGCTAAACCCGCCAACGATGGAAAGATCAGCGACATCCTCTTGATCAACAGTATAAATGCCGTTCAATCTTTCACCATGACTCAACTCTAGATCTGTTGGTAATCCGCGAATCTCCACACTTCCAAACTCTTCGGGTGCAGGATTGACTAAATTCATGCTCAACCCCAAAGGAATACTCCCAGACGCTTCAGACACAATAGACTGATAATCGGCCGTTAGTGTTGGCTCATCAGCTTCAGGGGTAACAACAATGGTTAGATCGGTAGTTTGCACATCTCCAAAATCGGTTTCGAGTGTCTCTGACACTATCGCTTGATCAAACGTTCTAACATTGAGAGCAACATCCATCGTTCCAAATGCATCCTTCGGAATGAACTCCAAACCTGACACTTCATTTGCTCGCACTAATACCGTCGCCACGGCATTGCCCGCCTCATCGAAGGTAAAGGATGAGAATTGAGTTCCAATACGAATCCTACCTAAGCCTTCCAATGCAGAGGGTTCAGAGCTTGCTTTGATCAACATCGACACTTCTATATATTCGTTGCTATTTGTTTCAAAACCGCTCGCTAAAAAGTCAATCGAAATGGAATCACCTTCATCTCCAGTGAACGTGTTAGAGGTTGTATTCAACGATACATCATCGCCAATCGGTTTTACGCCGACGTTGAACTGAGAAGTGGTATAGTTATAGTCGTTTGATCCAGACTCTTGGGTAATAGCTTGCAGTGTTAATGAAATATCCCCACTAAAATCTAGTGGCGGTAGAAAGTAAACCTTATCAAGTTGTGCTTGAGTTAGCTGCCACTCCTTGCTCTCACCATCCGTTGAACCGTTATCAGGGAGCAATTCGAACGTCCCATTATTGTCCCAAACCAACACGGCTCCGTCTGGCACTCCTGTCATGACCAAAGACATCGACTCAGAACCATCTTGATCGATTAATGATGCAGATAAGTTTCCTAAATAAATATAATTATCTTCATTACCAACTACGTCTTCTGTTTCCAGAACCGCTTTATCAACCACTGGGGCAATGGTAACGGTAACTTCTGTTGATTTAGTTTGAGTATCTTTCGCATTGTCAGTACTTAAACAACTTCCCGTGACTTCATCAGTAATGTTTGCGTCAACGGAAATAACAAGCTCTCCACTGTAGTTTTCAGGTGGGATTAACTGAATTTCGTTTAGACGCGTAACATCTGTCACTACCCATGTTCCATCACCGTTGTCAATGAGTAGGCTCGGGTCCACGGCAGTAAACCGCGCATTCTCGTCAGACACAGATAAAGAAACCCAATTGACACTTTCAAGGCCAGTCGCTGCGTCACCTTCTCCAGTAATGGACTGCATTGGCCCTTCACTATCGCCCAATACAAGAGCAAGATTCAGGTTGGTTATAGTATCTTCTTGAACCGTAACTTGGCTTGGTGCTATCGCGATATCATCGACAACAGGAGAGATTTGTACCGTAATGGTCTGAGCGGTTGTTTTCGAGTCACCATCGCATGGGGCCGTTTCTGTCACTTCTAAATTGAAAGTAATGCATCCAGCAAAGTCCTCATCCACGCCAGTAAGCGTCAAAGAAGACAATCCAGCGCTAGAAATTGAATAACCCAACAGATTGCCCGCATTATCATAAGCAGGTATCACACCTTCGCCAGTAAGCTCGACTCCTTCAGGTAAAGAATCTGCGGCGACAAAGAAGGAAACTAAGTTACCGTCACTACTCGCTACATCAGGGTTTAAAAACGCCCCAATTGAGACATCTTCACCTTCTTTACCTACAATATCCCCACTTTGAACGCTTCCTGGTTCACCAGGATCAGCACACTGGTCTCCATCTCCTTCATGGCCAGTAATTTGAATTTGGAACTGACCAGTGATGTATTGAGCATCCGTTCCATCTCGAACATACGCTAACACATTCACATCAAGTATCTCTGTGTTAGATGGGCTATAAATCGATGCGCTAGCAAGCAAATCTTGAGCGGTTTCCAACACGCTATCACTTGTGATTCCTTCCATTGGAATCAGCCAGTTCCCATCGGCATCTTGAGAAGCACCGTTCGGATGAGTAACAATGAGGTCTTGACCCTGCGGTATCTGTAAAACGATGTAATCGAGATACTCTGAACCATCAATATCCGCTTCTGTAAATGTAATGCCTCCACTCACGTCGACAGCAGACCCATCCGTACTTGTGAATACTTCAGTCGCGCCTTCTAAACGTGTTTTGTCAATATCTTCATTACCAATATCCACTTTGCCAGAAACCACGACGCTCAAAGAGCCATGGATTGCCTTTACATCAGTCTCCATCGTCGGAGACGTGTCTGTCACTTCGTACTGAACTTCCAGGCTAAACGTCCCACTTAGGTCTTCATTAGCTTTTACAGTGATTCGTCCACTGTTTAACAACTCAGATAATGTTGCCGAGCTACCATCGAGTAGTTCATTGAGTTCTAACGGTAAATTACTTTCCTCTACTGCATTACCATCAAAGTAAAGTGTTAAGCCATCTGGAATGGATACAATGGTGTATCCTGTCAAGGACTCACTAGAATCTATATCTTGATTAACGACAGGCTCAAGATTTAGTGTGATGAAATTGTCCTCAATACCATTGCTTTGTAATTCTTGACCGTCAGTTTGATCAACAATAGGTGAGATTTCCATTTCCACTTTAAGAGGGGTTTCAGCAGAATCACCATCCGGCTCTGTTGAAACGACGATAACATCCATGCTCAGTGTTCCACTAAAATCTTGCTCTGTTTTGAGGTAAGTGTTTTCAAGAACAGCGTTTGAGACCTGATAAACTGGCCCCGTTATTGGGTCCACGTAAGCAATTGGAAGAACAATAGGGTCACCATTTACATCTGTCAGTTGTGTTCCCAAAGGGATGTTCTGAAGCAAGATATTAATTTCTTCTGATAGGTCGTCGTCTGATGTCTGGATGATAAAATCCAGTTGTATCAGGTTATCTTCGTCTAACGTAGAGAGATTACTAATTACTTTAGTCGCTTGATCATATTGCCAATTCCCCTGTCCACCATCTAGGACAATTGGTTCATCGACCACGCCTTTTAGCTTAATGTCAATGGTTGCAAATTGGCTCTCGGCGGTTTCATTAAGAGGTGCTAAGCCATCAATAGTCGACTCTGTTGAAATGGCGGTTACTTGAAGGGATAGAGATTCAGTAAATGAGCTGATATCCGATTTTGGTTGAAGTAACGCCTCTGAATTGGCTAGAGCATTGGAGGTCACTAGGTAGGTATTAATACCGATAAGCGTAATCCCAGCTCCGACAGGCAATGTCCAACCATCTTGAACTTCTATGCGATAAGACAGAGACTCCGAGCCATCTGTGTCAGTGAGCCGCCCTAAGATGTACTCTTTTAAGTCAATCGCTTGGTCTTCAAGCCCCTGAATGTTTTTAACGGTCAGCGTAGGCACATCGGCATCTGGAGATATATCGATAACAACTTGCTCAGTGATCTCCGCTGTTTTATCTTGCTCATCGGCAAACACACTACCCGACTCAGTCGTTACTGCCGTTACATCAAAAGTAAATCTTCCGGCTAAGTTTTCGTTAGATGTGATTTCAATTTGATCTAACTCGGATTGGCTATACGCTTTCCCTTCCTCAATAGCACTTCCGTTAAGTGTTAATATAAGTCCATCTGGAATATTCGAAATTTGGTAGTGGAGCGTTTCAGAACCGTCTTGGTCAAACTTTTCAGCGACAATATTGAGTGAAAGTGATTCAGCGGAATCTTCAACACTTTGATAAGAAAAGTCCGAATCATTAGACCACTCTGGCAAATCTGCAACCGGTAAAACGTTAACATTTAACGTATTATTGCCTTGTAATACAAAACCATCTGGTTCGACATCAGATACGATTAATGCAGACACTGCTAAAGAAACTTTGATAGTGTTGCCCGACAGGTTTAGTGCTGGTTGATAAGTGAGATCACCATTTGGAACAGTGAATATACCCACCCCCATTAGCTCTGTACCAGAAAGACTAATAAATCCGTCATTATCATCATCTTCAAGGCGCGCTCCGTCTAAAAACAGAGCCCCTCCTTGTAGAGATTCAACAGAGATCCTTATCGCTTCAACACGCTCATTATTCTCCGTATCCCCAGGAGAAACTCTAATCGGTAACGCGACTGGCGTAGGGTCTCCACTATTATTCGCGCCATTATCTTCTAACGTATCTACATTAACGGTTCGAATAAAGCCCCTAGCATCATCAAGAATTAATTGAGCTTCACTGCTTGCTTGGTCACCGTCTGCATCCGTCACAGTTATCGTTAGATCATCAAGCAAACCACCTACAGGCGTATTAACAATAAGCTCGGTAGTTAGCGTAAATGTCCCATCTTGAGCAATAGTCAGCGTTCCATATTTTAAGTTACCATCACTACTATTGATTAAATCGATGGTCCAAGCATCATTGCTAAATACCGAACTCGCCGTATCGTATGTTTCACCTGCATAGGTCAAACTTGAAATCAACGTGCCATCTGAACTGATTAAGTCGGCATTATTGCTAAACCAGTTTCCCGAAAACTCATCCCCCTCGGTAAGTTCAATTTCTATTGGTGAGCTTGTGTCTTCGGGGATATCATCCACTACACTAACGGTATATATCTCAGCTTCAGACTGGTCGCCATCCTTATCAACGGCATAAATTGAAAAACTGAGTTCTAATGTGTTCTCGTCCGCTGGAACACCGTCAGGTTCATCGTGTTCAAGTGCACGGTATAGATCAAACTCGACAGTCCCATCGGTATTAAATCTAATTCTAAAGACGTCTTGCTCGCTTTCATCTCTTGCATATAACCAACCATTCGAGTCCGGTGAATCAAGCGCAACCAGGCTGCCACTACTTGTTTTATAGCCGAGCGCATTGAACATATCGATATTCACGCTCACACTGGCGATAGAGTCTGAACCTTGTAATAGCGTAATGGATGGTGACGAGCCCTCGATGCCAGAATCAAGCGAATCATCATTCAACCCGCTTTCATTGACTGTGATTCCCTCTGTAATTACTAGTTCCGGAAACAAGCCATCATAGACCAGTATGTTGGACTCCGTAGAGATCTCGCTTCCATCAGAATCTCTCGCCACGATGGGCATAGAGATCGACAATTGCGTCCCATCACCTAAAACATGGTCAAGCGAGTGATAAAGCTCTACAGTTACATTAACGGTAGACGTATCATTTGATGGCAAAGAGAAGTCACTAGGTAACGTGACCCTAAATACAACGTCTCCAGTGTCTGAAATTACGTCAAAGCTTCCATCATTGTTATCGTACCAAGTGACAGCCTCTCCGTTATAAGTAACAGCATCACCAAGTGTAGTTTTGACAGTATCTCCATCATTTATGTCAACACCCAGATACACAATCGGATCGAATGATGACGTAACTATCACATCCGTATTCGCTATGGCTGAAACCCCATCAGGAGCAATGTTTGTATCGACAGGTGTTTCGGTTAACTCGACATTGCCACTATTGATTAACGCTTGTCCATTGTCGTTATCTATCACATTAATGTCTAAAACGACCGACGTGTTATCTTGGTCTGAGTCCATTGCAGTAACAACGAGAGGTACGTTTGGATCAGTATTTTCTTGTTGGTCGAGAGCCTGAAAAAGCTCAAAGGAGTAGGTAATGTCGCCATTTGTATCAATAGGTAATGGAGCATTGAGGATAGCTTGAAAGATGGGAATCTGAGTTTGCCCATCTTCGTCAAGAATATAACCATCAAGTGTTTTGCCATCCGCAGAGACTTGATAAAGCACAACTTGTTCACCACTCGTCAACAAGGGTTGTTCAGAGACGATGAACGACAAAGATTCGAGGTAATCACTGCCAACCTCAACTTGAAAATTCCCTGAGCTCAACACACCTCCATTTGCGAGATCAGATTCTTTTACTTCTACCCCATTCAAATTATTTAAAGTTGGGTCTGCGCCATCCTTTAGAACATAGTCAATTTCATTCTCTACAAGCGGTGTGGCATCTAAATCTACGCCACCAATGGTCAACGGGAAAGTGACCGTATCACTGCTATTGAATTGATCGATAGGGTGCTCAAGAGTAAGCGAAATTGAAGCTAATACATCGTTACCCGATTCAACGCCACTCAATGTTAACGTAAATACAGTGACACCATTGGCAAATGCTGTAATTTGCTTTCCACTGGAGCTTAACGTGTAGCTAAGCTCATTATCAGAGACTGAGCTTGTAAGCCCTAATGCTTCTAACTTAGTAATAGATGACCCACCGAAATACAAACTACTCGGATCCGGATTGTCAGATCCCGCGACAATATTAACAGTTCCTTCAAAGTTCAATATCGGGCCATCCAAAGGGACTTCTGTTACGTCTATAGTCGCATTGCCTACGTAACCTGCTTGTCCATCACTAATATCAATCGTCGCGTTAGCCAAGCCATAGTCTTGGGAGTCATCTGCAGCTAAATAGCTGAAAGAAACACTTTGCTCGACCGAATGATCTAGGTTTCGACCTGCATCAAACTGCCAAGAGCCATCAGAAAATACGGTTAATTCGCCTTTTTCTAAACTAAAACTTACGGATCCCCCCTCTAGAATTGACTTCTGCTCCCCGCCAGCCTCTACAAATTTCACATAAAGTGTTCCATCAAGATCAATATCATTTTCAAGTAGATTGCCCGTAATTGTTTGATCTTCTACGACTGAGTATGTGTCATCTCTAATCACCGGATCAGAGTCATAAATAGTAATCGTTAACGGTGCCACAACCGTCTCTTGTGTACCGTCAGCATCACTTTGAATGCTTTCAACCAATACGTTAGTCACCAGCTCATCTTGACCTACACCATGATCAATCGCTTCATAAAAAGTAATTTGAACCGTACCATCATCATTGACCTCTGCAGAGAAAACTAATCGGTCGTCAGTCGATGTTCCTTGTAAGCTCAACCCATCTTCTGCAACAACAACATTAATAGATTGACCGACCGATGTAAGCGCGCTCAAACTTGGCTGCTCTGCATGCAGTGCTGGCACACCATTTTCTATGTTGATGGCTGCCGAGCTGCTTTGCTCACCAAAAAATCCAACGATGTTTTCAGAAAATACCGTTGAACCGGGTAGCACTATTGTCGGCATGGTATCGACCGCATGGTTGCCGGCGGCATCCAACACTTCAGCTTCAATGGTCCACGTGCTGTTTAGATTGAGAGTGTTTACGTCAATTCCGGTTACTGTCCACGAACCTGATGCATCAACAAGGCCAGTAAAATTCAGCGTGCTGTCTCCGTCACTTACCCGAATCATCACTGCCAGACCTTGCTCTACACCACTGGTTGTCCCTCTCATTTCCGTGACTATACCCTCACGGAAATCATCAATGGCAAGACCACCGCTAATATAAAAATCCGTATCGATATCAATGGTGGGAGCAGTGGCATCTATGGTCGTAGCCTCATCCATCGCTTTCGCTTGGTTGCCCGCCACATCATTCACGGAGGCAGATACGGTTAACGCCCCATCGGCTAACGTGGATAAGTTCGCC
The DNA here is from genome assembly GCF_033340555.1 of Vibrio sp. 1069. Taxonomy (NCBI): domain Bacteria; kingdom Pseudomonadati; phylum Pseudomonadota; class Gammaproteobacteria; order Vibrionales; family Vibrionaceae; genus Vibrio; species Vibrio sp. 1069. The sequence goes on along the minus strand of NZ_JAWOWP010000001.1, from coordinate 498,969 downwards.
CCTTCGACTTGCCACATACCATCAACGACAACGGTATTGAACGAGAGCATCACCCCCAAGCTGTCTTGAACCGTGACAGAAACCGTCTGACCATTTTCAACATCACTGACTTGCCCTGACAAAGTGACAGATTGGCGCTCTTCAATGTTTAAATAGCCGTCTCCGCCATCGTCAACGTCCACCGTCACACTTGCGAGCGTATCTTTGATGATGGTGTTTTCACTGGTTGCAGGGTTGCCCGCTATATCTATACTCTCAGCAACAACGGTCAGCGTACCTTCAGACAATCCAGAAAGGTCAACGTCGTCCAGAGACCAACTTCCACCAGTCACCACCGTTTCTGAGTTTATGACCGCTCCTAACGAGTCGGTTACCGTAACTTGGATACGCTGGCCATCTTCAATGTTTTCAATCGTCCCTTCGAGGCGAGTAGTCGCGATTTCGTACTGATTTAAATACTCATCCCCTCCACCATCAAAATTGACGTTCACCGTTGCAAGCGTATCTTTAATGGTCGTATCGACGGCGTTCAGGTTATTGCCATAAATGTCAGAAACCACAGAAGTCACCGTAAGCGGCCCTTCAGCAAGAGAAGACAGATCAACGCCTGATAGGGTATACGCCTCATTCTCTACGGTCGTTGTAACAGTAATGGAATTATTGAGGCTGTCGGTAATGGTGATAGTAACAAGCCACTCATCGCTTATCTTGAGTGCGTCACCTTGAATCGTGACACTAGGAACTTCAAACTGGTTTTCGTATCCATCGCCGCCATCAAGAATATCCACCGTTAAAGAGGCATCATCGTTCAAACCTTCAATTGCCTCTAAGGTAATATCCAATGTTACGGAGGTGGTGTCACCGTCTGAATCTGTTGCATTAACTAACAATGGTATATCCAGGATTTGATCTTTTGACAGATCGAAAGAGCGATATAATTCAAAGGAATACTCTATTTCACTACTCGACTCTAAAGGTAATGTGGATAATAGTTTCGATTGAAAAATATTTACTTCCACCCCACCTTCTAAGATATAGCCAGTAATTGTCGTACCGTCATCAGACAGACGGTAAAGCAACTCACTTTCACTACTCACTAATGTGGGCTGGTTTAATTCGCTAAATCGAAGAGAGTCAACATAATCACTCCCGATATCGAGTTGAAGGCTCCCAGTCTTAAAGATTGCCCCACTTTCTAGATTAATCTCCTCGATTGCAACAACAGTCAAGTTGCTCAACGTAGGATCAACACCATCTTTCAACACGAAATCAATTTCATTCTCTACAAGCGGTGTGGAGTCTAGATCTGTCCCTCCAATGGTCAGCGGGAAAGTGACCGTATCACTACTATTGAATTGATCGATAGGATGATCAAGAGTAAGCGAGATTGAAGCTAGTACATCGTTACCCGACTCAATGCTACTCAATGTTAACGTAAATACAGTCACACCATTGCCAAATGCTGTGATTTGCTTTCCACTGGAACTTAACGTGTAGCTAAGCTCATTATCAGAGACTGAGCTTGTAAGCCCTAATGCCTCTAACTTAGTAATGGATGCCCCACCAAAATACAAACTAGTCGGATCAGGGTTATCAGAGCCAGCAATCACATTAACACTGCCTTCGGTGGTTAATAATGCCTCTCCCAGAGGTACTTCTGCTGTGTTTATAGTAGCGCTGCCTACATAACCCGCTTGGCCATCTATAATGTCGATAGTTGCGGTTGCTACACCGTAATCTTTTGAATCATCGGCTGCGAGATAATCAAAAACGAGACTTTGCTCAACCGTGTGATCTAAGTTGCGACTGGCATTCAACTGCCAAGAGCCATCTGAAAATACGGTTAATTCCCCCTTCTCTAGACTAAAACTTACTGAGCCACCATCAGGGACAGACTGGATCTCTCCTCCGGCTCTGACATATCGAATGTACAAGTCACCATCAATATCAATGTCATTCTCCAGTACATTGCCAGAAATGACTTGGCCTTCGGTTACACTATATGACTCATTTGCGATCACTGGATCGGCATCAAGGATGGCGATTTCTAGGGGGGCCACAACCGTTTCTTGTGTACCATCAGCATCACTTTGAGTGCTTTCAACCAATACGTTAGTCACCAGCTCATCTTGACCTACACCATGATCAATCGCTTCATAAAAAGTAATTTGAACCGTACCATCATCATTGACCTCTGCAGAGAAAACTAATCGGTCGTCAGTCGATGTTCCTTGTAAGCTCAACCCATCTTCTGCAACAACAACATTAATAGATTGACCGACCGATGTAAGCGCGCTCAAACTTGGCTGCTCTGCATGCAGTGCTGGCACACCATTTTCTATGTTGATGGCTGCCGAGCTGCTTTGCTCACCAAAAAATCCAACGATGTTTTCAGAAAATACCGTTGAACCGGGTAGCACTATTGTCGGCATGGTATCGACCGCATGGTTGCCGGCGGCATCCAACACTTCAGCTTCAATGGTCCACGTGCTGTTTAGATTGAGAGTGTTTACGTCAATTCCGGTTACTGTCCACGAACCTGATGCATCAACAAGGCCAGTAAAATTCAGCGTGCTGTCTCCGTCACTTACCCGAATCATCACTGCCAGACCTTGCTCTACACCACTGGTTGTCCCTCTCATTTCCGTGACTATACCCTCACGGAAATCATCAATGGCAAGACCACCGCTAATATAAAAATCCGTATCGATATCAATGGTGGGAGCAGTGGCATCTATGGTCGTAGCCTCATCCATCGCTTTCGCTTGGTTGCCCGCCACATCATTCACGGAGGCAGATACGGTTAACGCCCCATCGGCTAACGTGGATAAGTTCGCCCCTTCGACTTGCCACATACCATCAACGACAACGGTATTGAACGAGAGCATCACCCCCAAGCTGTCTTGAACCGTGACAGAAACCGTCTGACCATTTTCAACATCACTGACTTGCCCTGACAAAGTGACAGATTGGCGCTCTTCAATGTTTAAATAGCCGTCTCCGCCATCGTCAACGTCCACCGTCACACTTGCGAGCGTATCTTTGATGATGGTGTTTTCACTGGTTGCAGGGTTGCCCGCTATATCTATACTCTCAGCAACAACGGTCAGCGTACCTTCAGACAATCCAGAAAGGTCAACGTCGTCCAGAGACCAACTTCCACCAGTCACCACCGTTTCTGAGTTTATGACCGCTCCTAACGAGTCGGTTACCGTAACTTGGATACGCTGGCCATCTTCAATGTTTTCAATCGTCCCTTCGAGGCGAGTAGTCGCGATTTCGTACTGATTTAAATACTCATCCCCTCCACCATCAAAATTGACGTTCACCGTTGCAAGCGTATCTTTAATGGTCGTATCGACGGCGTTCAGGTTATTGCCATAAATGTCAGAAACCACAGAAGTCACCGTAAGCGGCCCTTCAGCAAGAGAAGACAGATCAACGCCTGATAGGGTATACGCCTCATTCTCTACGGTCGTTGTAACAGTAATGGAATTATTGAGGCTGTCGGTAATGGTGATAGTAACAAGCCACTCATCGCTTATCTTGAGTGCGTCACCTTGAATCGTGACACTAGGAACTTCAAACTGGTTTTCGTATCCATCGCCGCCATCAAGAATATCCACCGTTAATATAGCATCGGGATTCAACCGCTCAGGAGCCTGAGTCTCAGAAGTTGGGTTTTCTCTTTCTTGCACTGCTGGCCTGGTAACATAGCCATTAGAAACGAGTTGCTCAGGTAAAACTGCGCGAATATAGGCAACAAAACTTAACCCACCAGAAGACTCACTAAAATCTCGAACGCTCTGATTAAAAGTGGATTCAATACCGTTTTGAGAAGCAATTAAAAGATCATTCGAACTCGATTCATCCTCACTTGTTGTATCTTCATTAAATGCAATATCGAGAATGTCAGTATTAAGAACAACCACCTCTACTTCTGGAACTAATTGTTCGTTAGGCAACATTTGGATCCAAGAACCGTCACTTAAAACCGCCCAAAGAACATTACCGACTTGAATGTAGAGTATTGGCTGCATAATTCGCCCCATATGAAACAACGAACTTTAAGTATGGTCGACGAATGTGACTGTTCAAATGAAACTAGAAAAAACATGGCCCTAAATGGCTCTAATGAGATATTGAACCAAAAACATACCTCATGTATGCGAGAAAGAGCCATTGGGGTAAACTACTTCTGGCGTAACCCATCCACTGGAAATTGATTGAAATTCCCCTTGCTACAATCGGGCTTATATCCAAATGGAGCAGGGAAAGGAATCGTATCGCAGCTTGTTGCAACGGAAGATTCAAACTTTACTCTCTTTCCTATCATGATAGGAAATAACCATGTGGCATTATTTCTTAAATCAAACTCCTCTTTAGGGTCATCAATCAAATTGTATATTTCAGGGATCTGTAATGGGCGCCCTTTCTCCGGCATGATATCTTGATCAATAAAGTGCATCTTGTAATTTTCCCACTTATAAGCGTAGGTTTCAGAGCCATTGTTAACGATAAAACCATCTCGATTAGACTTTTCACTATCTCCCTTTAAAAAGGCCCACTGATCAATACTATCTATTGTTCTATCGCTTGGTAATTTGTATCCACCGACATGAGAAAGTGAGGCAAATAGATCCACAACATGGATAATTTCATCACTCACTCTACCCGGTTTGATGTGGTTAGGCCAAGAGGCAATAAATGGTGTTCGGAGAGACCCTTCAAGAGCCGTAAAGTACGCACCACGCCATGGCCCGCTAGAGCCTTGGTATGGCATATGCCACTCTGGACCGTTGTCAGAAAACCAAATCACTAGTGTATTGTCTTTAATTCCTGCTTTTTCTATTGCACCAATAACTTGCCCAGCTCGAAAATCTATCTCAGCTAACACATCTGAGTAATTTCCTTTGCCTGTTTTACCAATAAAATCAGGATGAGGTAGCGTCGGTAAATGTGGTTGAGTAAAAGTAATTACAGAGAAAAATGGCTTATTCTCTTTCACATTTCGATTTATAAAATCTGTGGCATGTTCAACTAGCTCACTGTCAATCGTTCTACGTGAGTCCAAATTATATTCTTTGACCCCTTTAGGGTCCTGCCCTGCTCTAGCTGAAAGGATTTGAGGTTTAGGTAATATAGCTTTATAACCGGGTTGAGAGCTATATTCTGACTCATCCGTCGTATTTGCAATGCCATACCATTCATCAAAGCCTTGATCCGTTGGAAAGCGCCCTTTTTGGTCTCCCAAATGCCATTTCCCGTAAAGGCTCGTGTTATATCCTTGTTCCTTAAACTTCTCTGCAATGGTTATTTCCCAGTTCACCATACCGTAAGGCACTCCCCAAACAACCTTATCTGTCCCAGATCTAAGCGCTCGCCTCCCCGTCATGAATGAGGAGCGAGTTGGCGTGCATTGCGGTTCCACATTAAAATTAGTAAGGCGTACACCTTCTCTAGCAAGTTGATCTAAGTTTTTAGTTTCAACACCTCTGGTACTCCCATAGGAACTTAGTTCCCCCCACCCAAGGTTATCAACCAACATTACCACGACATTTGGTGTCTCTTCCGCAACCACTTCTAACGGGATACATAGAAACAGGATAGTTGCTATTTTATTTTTCATAGTGTCGCCTTTCATTGAAATTCAATCCTGTAAGTGCGTCTTATCACACTTAAAACACACTAAAGTCTAGTCCATGTTAGTTAACATTTTTGAAAAACAGGGATTACTTGGAAGCAACAAAAAACCTCTACTATATTCAACTGACTACATTGTCTCATTTGGTGTCATCTCACTCGACTTCGCCATGATGAACACAATTAGTAACGTTATATAACGATAATGGATTCATTTATCGCGGAGGATTTTCATGCGAAACTCGATTAAAAAGGTAATGGCATTGGTCGGTACATTAGCTGCGTCCACAGCCTTTGCTGCCGATAAGCCCAACATCCTTGTGTTCTGGGGTGACGATGTAGGTGTATACAACATTAGTGCGTATCACAATGGTATGATGGGAGGGAAGACTCCTAACATTGATAAAATCGCCAATGAAGGTGCCATTTTCACAGACGCTTACGCACAACAGAGTTGTACTGCCGGACGAGCCTCATTTATTCTGGGCCAACATCCGTTTCGTACCGGTCTATTGACTATTGGTATGCCCGGCGCAAAAGAGGGTATTCAATCGAAAGATCCTACTATCGCAGAGTTACTTAAAAATCACGGCTATGTGTCTGGTCAGTTTGGTAAAAACCACCTTGGTGATCAAGATGAGCACCTACCAACTAACCATGGGTTTGATGAGTTCTTTGGTAACCTATACCATTTAAACGCGGAAGAAGAGCCTGAGTCTGAGTTTTATCCAAAAGATCCAGAGTTTCGTAAAAAATTCGGACCTCGAGGCGTGTTGAAGGCGACTGCGGATGGCAAAATCGAGGACACAGGTCCCCTTACTCGTAAGCGTATGGAAAACGTAGACCGAGAGTTCATGGATGCTAGCTTGGCATTTATGGAAAAAGCAGTAAAAGAAGACAAACCATTCTTTATTTGGCATAACTCAACCCGTATGCACGTCTGGACACATTTGAGTGAAGAATATCAAGGGAAGTCAGGTTACGGCTTATACGCCGATGGCATGATGGACCTAGATGATCAAGTAGGTGTCATGCTTGATAAACTTGAAGAGCTAGGCGTAGCAGATAACACCATTGTTGTTTTTAGTACTGATAATGGCGCTGAGAAATTTACCTGGCCAGATGGTGGTACTACACCGTTCAAGGGCGAAAAAGGTACGACTTGGGAAGGCGGATTCCGCGTTCCGATGATGGTACGCTGGCCTGGAAACATTAAACCAGGAACGGTTATCAACGATATCTTTTCACAAGAAGACTGGATGCCAACTCTACTCGCAGCTGTGGGCGAACCTGATGTGAAAGAAAAACTATTGAAGGGTCATAAAGCAGCGGGCAAAACCTTTAAAGCACATTTAGATGGCTACAACCAACTTGATCTGCTGACTGGTAAAGCTGATGAAGGCGCACGCAAAGAAATCTTTTACTTCGATGCTGGTGGTAATTTAAACGCCGTTCGTTATAAAGACTGGAAGATCCACTTCAGTATTATGGAGGGTGCCATTAATGAGGCATACCGCAAAACACCTAGTTGGCCTTTGATTGTAAACCTTCGTATGGATCCATTTGAGGTCGGTCCAGATGCAGCACTTTACGTCAGACATTTTTACGCTGATCAAATGTGGATGTTCGTTCCTGCTCAAGCTATCGTGCGTAAGTTCCTAGAGACATTTAAGGAGTTCCCTGCAACGAAAGGTAGCTCGTTAAGTATTGAAAAAGTGGTAGAAACAATGACACAGCAACCTAGAAACTAGACCCTAGGTATCGAAGCTATTGTGGAATTAACTAAGGCCTCAATTGTGAGGCCTTTTATTTCGTTGCAATTGTTTGGTTGCAGCAAGTTATGGTCAAACAAAGATTATCATTTAGTGCTCTCTTTAAACACTTGATTCCAATCTTGTTTCATATCGACAAATAGCCAACCTTGCTCTTCACCTACTTTAAACGATTTATCTAACTTACCAACATGAGAATCTTTATCATACGCCCATTCACGCTTGTCATCCGTGTGATGGATAATCGCAGAAAATCTTGGACCTGAACCTGCTTTCGTCCACTCTAACATCTGTAAATCACCATCAGAATTACCAAACGCCATTACCGGACGTTTGCCAATGAAGTTTTGAATCGTCACAGGCTTTACTGCTTTGTCATTGACAAAGTCTATTTCCGGCATGCGTTGGATGGTAGGTTTTCCATCAACACTTTGATATTCCGCCTTTAACGTCGTTCCCACGATGTTTTGCGTTGGAATGCCGTATACTTCCGGCGCCCAAACGCGCATAAATTCAATTCCGCCTCCAGAAACGATGTAGGTCTGATAGTCGTTCGCTCTTAAATAGTCGAGCAGTTCGAGCATAGGTTGATAGACCATTTCAGTGTATGGTCTACCCGTTGTTGGATGGACAGCCGTTTTCAACCATTCCTTAACTTCTTGATGAAACTGTTCAGTAGACATTCCAGAATGGGTTGCCATAACAAGCTTCATTACACCTTCGAGTCCTTGTTTACCAATCCCCTCCATGTCACCTTTTAATGCGGAAGCAAAGGGTTCGGTTGTCTTCCAATCAGGATGCTCAGAGGCCATTTCTTTTACTCTATCGATCGCAAAAAACAACTGTAGATAAACAGGCTTTTCTGCCCAAAGTGTTCCATCATTATCAAACGTCGCGATTCGTTGGCTTTCAGGCACATAGGAATCCGAACCTTGGGTCGTTGTTTTCGTAACAAACGCCACAATAGCTTGCTTAGCGTCAGTGTTGTTCCATGACGGAAGTGGATCTTGCATATCAGCAGCAACAGCATAACTAGACAGAGCAAAACCTGTTGCTAAGACAATCGTCTTTAACTTTATAGCCATCTTAATTCCTTATATTGAGGTGCTAGGTGCGAATCCAATCAAAAGTATAGTTCAATTGAAACAGGCGCATATTGAACTGACATATCCAACGGCCACCAAAGAGTGACGCCGTCACTAAATTGGTTCACTATTTTATTGAAATAGGAACATGGAATTTACCGATTAGAGTTTAAATTCATTGGCTTCAACTGATGTAGAGGCACTTTTACGTCCCTTTTTCTGATTGAGCTCTTCAATAACATAGTCGGGAGCGACCTTCGTTAGCTCTGTTAAACAGTCATCCGTTTTAGGGTTGCCGTATCTGACATAGATGTCACACACGGCATACAATTGTTCTGGAGCACCGGATATCAAATACGCTTGCTCAAAAGCGTTGACAGACTTCTTCAAGTCTAACTCTTCTTGCAGAACACCATTTAAATACCAAAAGTAACTGTTCGTCTTTGCCATCGTCGCAGCTTTGTCTATTTCAAACGCCGCTTCTTTCTTTTTGTCTAATCTAACCAAAGCGAGAGATTTAGAATAATGCAGCGAGGCATCTTCTGAATTTAGCTTGATACCCTCGTCAAGCACGTTGATAGCTTTTTGGTCTAGCTGTTGCGCTCGGAAGTTGTCTGCATAGCTTAACCAAACTTGAGGGTTGTTTGGCTCAAGCTTAGTTAACTCTGGGTATATCAGCGCCGCTTTATCCCAATCACGATGCCAACGGTAAACGTCTGCAAGTAATAACTTGGAAACATTATCGTTCTTACTGGACAAGTGTGCTGTCAGCTCTGAAACAGGCCCCTCAAGTGACTGCTGTTGCTCCGAACTCAAATTGGCGTAATCTCGAACGAGGTTAATCGCTGCTGTAATTCGCACCATGGCGGCGTCATCACTCAATAATGGTGAAATCAAACGCCAACGGTGCTCAATCATATATGGCTGTGCTCCCACGATCGCAGCTTCGCGAATACCTGCATCTTCATCCTGCAACCCACGCGCAACTGCAACCAATGCATTTTGGCTTGGATAGTTGGCTAACTCACGTAAAGCATCAATACGTTTTTCTGAAGACAACTTTTTATTTTGCGCATCATAAGACAGCTTTTCGACTCGTTGCGCCGGTGTCATTTGAGCTTCTTGTGGAGTGACAACCGTTGTCGGCGATACCTGGTCTGGGTCTAGCAATGTTGTTTCTTGTGCCACTGCTGTTTGACTCGCAGCAATGCCGATCGAGATCACGAGTAATGATTTAGAGAGCAGCTTAATTTTTTGCATTCAATAACCTATATTCTTTCATTTCCGGGCCTGTAGCAGGCGTAGTGACTATCTTAAAACTTCGTTTCAAACACAGTCTGTGTTTGAGTAGCTTGCTGGCGTAGAATCTGGTCACTGTATTTACCGTGAACCACTGGGTTACCTGTCGCTCGTAAGATGTACGCCATCGACTGATCAACATGGGTAAAAAACTTCTTCCAACCCGCGCAGAGATAATTAAGACCAGGCTCACCTTGCCTAGTACGGATAAAACGGTTTTTGGGACATTCTCCAAAACATGCAAATTGATAATCACATTGAAGGCACTGTTGGGGCAGCGTACGACTTTTAGCAAACCCAAATTTCTGCTGTTCAGAGCTATAAGCGAGCGTATCGAGCTTTTCGTGATGAAAGTTTCCAACCTTATATTCTGGGTACACGTAATGATCACACGCAAACACATCACCATTAGGCTCCATTGCTAAGCCCTTCCCGCAGATTTCACCTAACGTACACAGTGGGTTTTTTCTGCCCATCCAGGTTTCGATACTGGCTTCAAAGTACTGCACAAACACGTTGCCGATATCGTGTAAAACCCATTCATTGAAAATCGCGATCAGAAAATTTCCCCATGCTTCATCCGCAACGCAAAAAGGCTCAACAACGGCATCTTTATGACCTGGGATCAACCGTTTATCTCCTTGCTTTAGTTGCTCGTTTGGCTCCCAAGTTTGAGGGGCGGTTGTTCTGAATGTTTTCTGCTCAACTATTGGAATAAACTGCATTTGAGGGGAGCGTACTTCATCTCGCAAGAATCGGTACACTTCAAGTGGGTTACGGCCGGTCAAGTTGTTAACACAAGTGAGCGTAGCAAACTTTACTTCGTGCTTATGTAATAATTCAACCGCATTCATAACTTGCCGGAATGTGCCTCTACCAGCTCGGTTTGTTCGGTAAGCGTTGTGCATCATTTCTGGGCCATCAATGCTTAAACCGACGAGAAAGTTGTTCGCCTTTAAAAACTCACACCATTCATCGTTAAGCAGTGTGCCATTAGTCTGGAGGTCATTGGAGATCGTAATGCCATCGGGACGGTATTTATTCTGTAGCTCAACAATTGTCTTGAAATAATCCAAACCTAGCATTGTCGGCTCACCACCCTGCCAAGAGAAAATAATTTCAGGTCTATTTTGTCCCGCTATATATTGACGGATATAGGTCTCGAGCGTTTCCTCATCCATGACTGGTGAGCAGCCTGGCTTGTACTCAAGTAAATCTTGTTTGCTTAGGTAGTAACAATAGGTGCAATCGATATTGCACACTGCACCGATAGGTTTCGCCATGACATGTAATCGCTTGGATGCTTTTCCATTGAACTGCGGACCTTGAGTTATGTGCATTCATCACCTTCTTAGTTGCTAGCCTGTGCCCAACGGCGCTAAGACTAATCATTAAGTTAATCGCCTAGTGTGATGATAATGTTCAATTATTCGTGGCGCTTGTTATAGTGTGTATAACTGTTTTTCATAGACTTGCCTGATAAAATTCTTTGATCATAAATGTTGATGGAGCTCCCCTATGAAGCATTCCAAAAGTAATACTCTTTACCTTGGTGCCGCTATTTCGATTTCGCTAATTATGACTGGATGTGCAACAACACAACCTAGCCCTCTTGCCCAAAAAATCGATCAAGATATGGTTCTTATTGAAGGTGGACAATTTACGATGGGCTCGGATAATCCGTCAGCAAATAAATCCGAGCGCCCGGCTCGCACCGTTCGCGTGGAAGATTTCTATTTGGCAAAATTTGAGGTAACCCAAGAGTTATTCGAATCGGTTACAGGCTCTTCTCTGAGTTATTTTAGAAATCCAAATACGCCCGTGAATAACATTAGCTGGCAACAAGCCAATTATTTTATAAAGAAATTGAATGAAAAAACGGGAGAGCACTATCGTTTACCCACAGAAGCAGAATGGGAGTTTGCAGCGAAAGGGGGGAATCTAAGTCAAGGATTCACTTACGCGGGAGCTGATGATATTAACGACGTTGCCTGGTATGCCAGTAACTCAAACAATAAGGCACACAAGGTAGGTCAGAAAAAACCGAATGAGCTTGGCTTATACGATATGACGGGTAATGTTGGTGAGTTTGTTATTGATGCGTTTGATGAAGGTTATTACAAATCAGCACCAAGTGATAATCCGGTAAACGCAAAAGATGAAAAAGAAAGCCTTGCACACAAGTCTGTACGAGGTGGTAGCTTTGCCTATGATGCTGACGAATCCGAAAACTATCGTCGCGATTTTGCTAGCCAGTCAGTCATCATGTCCGACATGGGGCTGAGATTAGCGAAAGACGCTGATTAAACTAAGCAAGAAAAAAGTGGAGCGATAAAAGCTCCACTTTTGGTAATTAGCTCCTATTGACCCCGACAATAGAGGCTTTAAGCTGATCAATAGCTTGTTTAGGTGCATAGTGACTAAGCTCTTGTATGCACCTATCGAAAGCAAAAGCGACAGCACCTTTTTTATGATTTCTCGCTAGAACCTCGCATTGAGCATACAAGTGCTGTGGATTGCCACCGACTTCAAATGCTGTTTGCAACGCTTTACTGGCTTCTAGAACATCGCTTTTTTCTAGGGCTAGACCGTACACGTACCAATAATGAGCATTAGTTTCACCAATTTCTGCGGCGCGTCTAAGTAGCTTTTTCGCATCATCAGCTTTGCCTTGACGCAACAAAGAAAGACCTGCGCTGTATGGTAACGTGCTGGATTTAGGTTGAGCTTTCATCCCTTGTTGTAGCACCGTGAGCGCAGCTTCTTCTTTACCTAGGTGACGATACAAATCTGCTAGGTTAACGTAGCTATTTTCGAAATAGGGTTCGATGCTGATCGCTTGTTTATACAGCTCGGCCGCTTTGTCGATTTCACCTAAGCTGCGGTACACATTCGCCAAATTGGTTCTTCCGAAACCACGATCGGCATTAAACTCTTGAATTTCCATGTACTCTTCTAAAGGTGATTTAATGATATCTTTTTGTAAAGGGGTCATTTGTGCGTAGTTCGCTACCAGCACCGAGGCAGCTTCCGCTCTCACTGAAAGCACCGGGTCACCAAGCAATGGCTCTAGAATCCGCCACCGATCATGAAATTCATAACCAGACGAGCCTGAAATTGCCCCTAATCGAACCATTTCATTCTCATTCTTAACGGCCCTAGCCAAAGATACTGTTGTATTTTGGTCAGTGTTGCCCCCCATTCTCTCCAGGGCTGAGGCGCGAATAATGTCTTTTAAAGACGAATCCTGAGCAGAGTATGCCAACGCATTTGCTGCTCCTTGATGACCAATTGAATCCGCATAAAATGCGACAGCAAAATGTTGTTGATTACGATACTTCGAATTCGGGTACCATTCTGCTATCTGTTCATCGGCCCATTGATTGCTTTTATCTTCATGGCATGACATGCAAACATTGGGCGTTCCAATGTGTTTGCTCAAATCCGGTCGTGGAATATGCCAACTGTGGTCTCTACGAGGATCGACTTGCATGTAAGTCGTTTCTGGCATGTGACAAGTCGTACATTGCGATGCTTCAGATCCAGCCTTATGAAAGGTATGCTTTTCAGGTGTATATTCCGATGCAATATGGCATTGCGAACATACTGCCTCTTCTGGGATCGTTAACTCTGCCGTGTGTGGATCATGGCAATTAGTGCACGTGACCCCCTTCTCTGCCATTTCAGATTGAAGAAACGAACCATAAACATAATCTTCGTCGTAAATCTGTCCATCATGATAGTAGAGTTCAGGTGTTATAAGACTTAAGCGATATTTATCAAAAAAAGAACCTTTAACATGATCACCTGTTTCATTTAACTGGGTTCGGCGACTATGGCATTGAGCGCATGTTTGCACTTGATTGGTTGCTTCAATTGATTTCGGCTGTAACGTACTATGGCCTTCCTCAAACACCCAATCCGACACTGCTTTAGACAAATTTCGATCAAAGCCATAATGGCTGTCATGCTCAAAAGAAGTGCCAGCATTTTTGTATTTCTTGGCCAGTTCTATGTGCTGACTAGCGGGACCATGGCATGCTTCGCATCCCACATTAATCTCTGACCATGAGCTGTTGTAAGTGTTTTTGTCAGCGTCGTAATTCTTCTTTAGGTTCGTTGAATGGCAATCAGCACACATGAAGTTCCAATTTTGCCCGGTATTGGTCCAATAGAATTCATCCGTTGTTGTCGTTTCTGGATAAAGATGAAACCAACGCTGTCCCCCTTCAACTTTAGCTCTTGTGTCCCAAGCAAAAGGAATAAGCTGCACGCGGCCATCTTCAAACTCGACCATGTACTGCTGTAATGGCTCCCAGCCAAATGTATAGCTGATCTTATAGTCACGCCATTGCCCGTCAGCACCTTGAATATTGACCCAAAATTCGTCGCCTTTTTTAAAAAAACGATTAGGCATTCCTTTGTGCGTTACAACATGGTTATCAAAATCACCACGCACAGAGGTTGTACTTGCATGCTTCATGGCCATATCGTGATGTGACCCTTTCCAGGCCTCCACCTCGTTTTGGTGGCAATCTATACAAGCTTGTGTGCCAGCATATTCTGGATTTAAGCCTGAAGGAATATTTGGTTTCTCTGTTAATAACTCTTGAGAAAAAGCCATAAAACTGACAACAACGTTGACCAGCAATAAAATGCGAAACCGGCCTGCCCACTGACTCATAGATATCCTTATATTTATAATGTACAACCTAAATCAATATAGACACTAAATCACTGGTTATACAAATAATTACAAGCAATACATAACGACTTTAGTATTGCTTTAGGACCGTAAAACAAGCGAGCATCCTATTGTTTTTCATTTCCATCCCCTCTTCTACTACGCAATAAAAATAAGGCTCTTAAGTGATCTAAATCTACTTTACGAATCTCTACAAACTAACAGAACAATCCTATTTCTTTTTAATTAACAAATGGTTACAACCTAGCAATAACTTATGGTTATATCGAGTATAAGAGGATTTTTCTATATACATCATTAACTTATGCAGCAACTAAGCATAAGGCTCACTTGTGCTTATCTTTACTCTCAACAATCTGGAGTTTTTATGGCAAATCAATTGAGCAAAATCGCTGTAGGCGCAGGACTGTTAGCGGCGTCCAGTGCCGCTATGGCAGCCGACAAACCGAATATTCTGGCAATTTTTGGTGACGATATCGGCTACTGGAATATCAGCGCATACAACCAAGGTATGATGAGTTACAAAACGCCAAACATCGACCGTATAGCGAATGAAGGCGCGTTGTTCACAGATCACTACGGACAACAGTCTTGTACTGCTGGTCGCGCGGCCTTTATTACAGGTGAAGAGCCATTTCGTACGGGTTTGTTAACAATTGGTATGCCAGGCTCTGACCACGGTATACCTGATTGGGCGCCAACCATTGCAGATCTGTTAAAAGAACAAGGTTACATGACGGGTCAATTTGGTAAAAACCACTTAGGTGACCAAGATAAGCACTTACCGACCAAACACGGCTTTGACGAATTCTTCGGTAACTTATATCACCTAAACGCAGAAGAAGAGCCTGAAACTTATTACTACCCTAAAGACCCAGAGTTTCGTAAAAACTATGGCCCTCGTGGTGTCATTAAGTCTTATGCCGACGGTAAGATTGAAGACACTGGCCCGATGACACGAAAACGTATGGAGCACGCAGATGAAGAGTTCCTAGAGAGCTCTTTGGCATTTATGGAAAAAGCAGTTAAGGCGGATAAACCCTTCTTTATTTGGCATAACGCCACTCGTATGCACGTTTGGACTCGCTTGCAGGAAAAATACCAAGGTAAATCAGGTGTAAGCATTTATGCCGATGGTATGCTGGAACATGATGATCATGTAGGTGTTTTACTCGACAAGCTGGATGAGCTAGGTGTTGCAGACAACACTATCGTTATCTACTCAACGGACAACGGCGCAGAAACCATGACTTGGCCAGATGGTGGCGCAACACCATTCCATGGTGAAAAAGGTACAACTTGGGAAGGCGGTATGCGTGTTCCTCAACTGGTTCGTTGGCCAGGCGTCATTAAGCCAGGAACCAAGATCAATGAAATGATGGCACACCAAGACTGGTTGCCTACATTATTGGCAGCTGCTGGCGTACCTGATGTAAAAGAAAAACTGGCAGAAGGCTACAAAGCAAATGGCAAAGAGTGGCGTGTACATTTAGATGGTTATAACTTCATGCCATACTTTGAAGGTAAGGAAGAAAAAGGCCCTCGTGAGTCGCTGCTTTACTTTACGTCTAATGGTGAATTAAACGCTGTCCGCTGGAATGACTGGAAACTTCACTTTGCAACGCTTGAAGGGAACCTAAGTAACGCAGTTCGTTTTGCTCCGAACTGGCCTAAAATCATCCACCTACGCGCTGACCCATTCGAAAAAGGCCCAAGCGAATCACAAATGTACTTGCGTTGGATGGCTGACAACATGTGGCTATTTGTACCTGTTCAAGACGTTGTGGGAGAGTTCTTTAAAACACTTCCAGAATACCCAATGCAACGTGGCACAGCGATGAACCCTGCTTCACTAAACTACGACTCTCTAAAAATGCAAGAGAAGCTGCAGCAACTAGACAAAGTTGAACAAGAAATCAGCAAGTTTAAGTAAACTAAGTTAACGTTAGTTAATCAGTAACATTAAGCCAGCAGACCATTCTGCTGGCTTATATGTATCGCCACACAGGAACTTACTTAAATCGCCTGTTTAGCCTATACAAAGCGGGCATTGTGAGTACAAACTGAAAAACAAAAAAAGGAGAGCTAACCTGCTCTCCTTTGTATTTTAACCGTGGATAAACTAAGCCACATTAACCGATTTAGCTAAACTGCTACTTTGGAAAAACTCATCATGCAATGCGCAAATCGCGTGCTGGTATTCCTTATCACCGACAACAAATTGAACATTTACATTTCTCAATGATGAGTGCAGTGCAACTGGCGTAACACCATTATTCATCAATGCAAGTACACCTTTTGCCAACGTCTTGTTGGTATCAATTTGTGAACCGATGGCTGAGATAAGCGCGACCATACGACCTTTAATCGAGGCATTCGGATAACGTTTCTCGGCTTTATACAATACTTTGTTTAAGCTATCTGTACTGCCACCTAGATAGTAAGTAATAGAGTTCGCGTTCATCTCTTTACCAACCAAACTTACACGAGCATCGGAGATGATTTCCATCAATTCGTAACTAACGTTATCGGCTTTTCCTACCATTGCTTGGTCAAACAAATGCAGTGCAAATACTTTTTCTTTACCTGCGATGATCTCGACTTTGTCTTCTTCCGGACGATAGCTTGAAGAGATTAAAGTACCTTCGTGTTCAGGTTCGAATGTATTTTTAATCTGTAGCTCAATACCACTTTCACGCAAACCCGCAGCGGCATTTGGGTGAATAGCTTCCATGCCAAGGTTCGCAAGTTGGTCCGCTACGTCATAGTTTGTACTACCAATTGGTAATACTTTTTCAGGGCCAACAACGCGTGGGTCCGCTGAGCTCAAGTGGTACTCTTTGTGAATTACTGCTAAATCCGCTTTTGTTATTGCTGCAATTCGGCTAAATGTCATCTCACTATAACCTCGGTCATAAGTGTGCATTAGGCCCTCTTTACAGTAAGCATAACCTGTCACGATTGGCAGTTCTTTTGATACATCGATATCAGCAAACGCGTCACTGATCGACTCATCAAGGCTTCTTGGCGCTTGATTATCCCAACCAGACAGGTCAACGAACTTAGCGTTAATACCCATATTTTTTAGTTTTAGTGCTGTGTTGTAAGCACTATGTGCCTCACCGATAGACGAGAGAAACTCTCGAATTTGAGGCAAGTACTGGCGCAACGAAAATTGACCGTACTGACAGGTTTCTAAAATATTCGCGATACAGTTTTTCGCTTCAGCAATGCGGGAGCGAATGAATTTATCCGCACGGATACGATTCATTGGGTCCGCAAAAATATTTTCATTGGTCAGCAACATACGGCTTTCAACGTACGCTAACGCTTCTTCCCATTTGTCGTCGCGTTTCGCGATAAGCTGATAAACGCCTGGTTTACTGGTTTTTTTACACTCGAGCAGCGCATCGGTCATACCACCGTATGCAGATACGACAAAAATACGATTGTATGGCGTTTTGGGACGAAGAATAATATTGTCGAGAACAGCATCAAATGCTGTCATTGATGTACCGCCGATTTTTTCTACGGTAAATGTCATGATAAGCCTTTTTTGATTGGTAACTTTAAAAAGAAAAAAGAAGAGATAGTAAAGTGTGGGGTGGCAAAGCACCCCACCATCATCTTTTAGTCAACGAGAGGATAAACACCGTTTTCATCGTGCACTTCAGCGCCAGTAATCGGTGGGTTGAACACACACGCCATTACCATTTCTTTATTCTTATAAGCTCTCAAGTAGTGCTCATCGTGTTTATCAAGGATGTATAATGTACCTGGTTTGATTGGGTACGTTTCTCCACCTACAACTTCAATCTCACCTTCACCACTCATACAAAACACCGATTCAAGGTGGTTTTGATAGTGAATATGAGTTTCTGTATCTTCATAAATCGTTGTGATGTGGAAAGAGAAACCCATGTTGTCGTCTTTCAACAACATGCGGACACTTTCCCAGTTATCTGAAACAACACGTCGTTCGCTGTTGCGGCATTCATCTAGAGTTCTGACGATCATAATTAAAATCCTTATTAAGATGCTTGTTTGAAATGTTTCGCAGCGATAGTCTCTACTGCATTTTCAAAGATGCTTAGTCCTTGATCTAGCTCTGATTCGCTGATGGTTAGTGGACAGAAGAACTTCACAACTTCATCGTCTGGACCCGCTGTCTCTATCACCATTCCATTCTCGAAACAGTTTTTCGCGATTTCAGATGCCATGTCACCATTGATACATTCAATACCAACCATCATGCCGCGGCCTTTTTTCTGCACAAACATTTGTGGAAAGCGACGAACACAACGGTCAATAACAGCACTTACCTTGTCTGAACACTGCTTGATGTGTGTTTCAAAATCATCGTTTGCCCAGTAAATTTCTAGTGCTTTTGCAGCAGTAATAAAGGCGTGATTATTGCCACGGAACGTACCGTTATGCTCGCCTGGCTTCCACTGGTCAAGCTCAGGCTTAAGTAATACGACAGCCATCGGCAAACCGTAACCACCGATCGACTTCGATAGCGTCACGATATCCGGTTGGATACCAGACGGCTCGAAACTAAAGAAAGTACCGGTACGTCCACAACCTGCTTGAATGTCATCGACAATCATAAGAATGTCATTGGCTTTACAGATTTTGCTCAAACGTTGTAACCACTCGTTTGAAGCAGCATTTAAACCACCTTCACCCTGCACAGTTTCAAGAAGTACAGCGGCTGGTTTATCCATACCTGCAGAGTTATCATTTAGCATTGTTTCGAACAGCGCGAGACCATCTACGCCAGCGTAACCTTCAAATGGAATACGAGTGACGTTACTTAGACTAGAACCGTTACCTTGTCTGTGATGCTGGTTACCCGTTGCAGCCAGTGCGCCAGCAGTACAACCATGGAAACCGTTAGTAAACGCAACGACGCTGTCGCGGCCTTTTACTTTTTTAGCCAGCTTCAATGCCGCCTCAACAGCGTTAGTACCTGTTGGGCCCGTAAACTGAACCTTGTAATCCAAGTTTCTTGGTTTAAGGATGTAAGTATCCAACGCTTCCAGAAACGATGCTTTCGCTTCTGAGTGCATATCCAAACCGTGAGTAATACCGTCCATTTCAATGTACTCAAGCAACGCTTGTTTTAGTACTGGATTGTTATGGCCGTAATTTAGAGATCCCGCTCCAGCAAGGAAGTCTAAGTATCGTTCACCTTGTTCTGTTTCTAGCCAGCAGCCTTTCGCTTTACGAAAAACGACCGGGAAATTGTTTGAATATGAGCGTACGTTGGATTCCTGCTTTTTGAAAATATCCATGATGAGACCGTTTTTAATTCCTATTGTTTGAGGATTATTTGAGAGGAATGCGATACAAATATTCTGTATCGTGTTTGCCTTTAAAGTGGGCTTCTTCATCCAAAAATGTGCTTACTTGGCCAGAATTGCCGTTCATCGCATCTAACTTTTTGAACAGTGCCCAAGAGGCTTTATTATCTTCCGTGATGGTAGTTTCTACCGATTTAACACCGCCTAATTCCTCTCGGGTGAGAAGTTCTTTCAACATGCGGAATGCTAAACCATGACCTCTAAAGCGAGGTGAGACTGCAACTTGCCAGATAAATAAAACGTCTTGCTCGTCTGGTTTCTGATAACCGGAAATGAAACCTGCGATTTCGCCTTTTTGCTCAACCAAAATACTGGTTTTGCTGAAATGCGTAGACTGTAGGAAATTGCAATAAGATGAGTTCATGTCCAATGGAGGACAGTCTGCAATCAAGCTGTAAATGTCGTCACCATCAGAGATTTTAGGCTCACGAAAAATCCATTTTTTACTTGAGTCTTCTCCAATCTCTGGATAAAGGACCCAAGGTGCTGATGTGATCATGTGAAAATACATATCCTTTGAGGTCTAATTAAATTTCCTTTTTATTATGGGCATCCCTCGCGACTAAAAATCAAATAATCCGCCTTTTTATCGGTATTTTTGTGATATATATCACAAAAATAAACCTATTAACCAAAAGTTAAAATAGTTCGAGGTCTAATTTATTAAATAGTCACCTAAATGAGAAGCACAAAAAACAACCAGAATAAGACCGTTTTCCATGCTGTTCATTTCTCAGAGAAAAATAGAAATCCAAAAAAAAGCGGCATGCTTTCGCATACCGCTTTTATCAATAATTTAACTGCTGATACTAGTTATTTTGATTTCTTAGAAACCGCCTTTGGACGAGGTTCATCCATCAAACCTTTTATCAAAGATACCGTTGCAACAAGCAAAACAATAGTAAATGGTAAACCAGTCGTCACCGCCATTGCTTGAGCAGCAGCTAGACCACCACCCAACATCAATGCAATCGCAACCAAACCTTCAAACGTACACCAGAACACGCGTTGTGGCGTTGGTGCATCGACCTTACCGCCCGCAGCAATAGTATCAATAACCAGTGATCCTGAGTCAGAAGAGGTAATGAAGAACACCACGACTAAGATAATGCCGACAAAAGATGTTATCTCAGCCAATGGCATAACATCTAACATGGCAAAAAGTTTTAAAGGTAGCTCTGCGTTAAACACCGCCTCGTAGCCATCATTAACGTATTGGCTAATTGCGTTACCGCCAAAAGCCGTCATCCATAACACACAAACTGAAGATGGGATAAGAATAACGCAAATAATAAACTCACGAACTGAACGACCGCGAGACACACGTGCGATGAACATACCCACAAATGGTGACCAAGAAATCCACCACGCCCAGTAAAACGCCGTCCAGCCTTGAGAGTAATTCACATCCTCTCGTCCAAATGGCATAGATAAGGCAGGGATGTTAGCCACATAGGAAACGATGTTCTCGAAGAAACCAGTTAAAATCGCAATCGTTGGGCCAACAACAATAACAAATAGCAATAGCAGCGCTGCAAGACCCATGTTGATTTCAGATAAGATTTTCACGCCCTTATCGAGTCCAGCCACAACAGAGATTAAAGCGAGCGCAGTAATACCAATAATCAATATAACCTGCGTGGTATTGGTCATTGGGACATCAAACAGGAAGTTCAAACCCGTTGCGGCTTGAGACGCACCGTAGCCTAGCGATGTTGCTAAACCAAAAACCGTCGCTACCACTGCAAGAATATCGATAATATGACCAGTCCAACCCCATACACGCTCACCAAACAAAGGGTAAAAAATTGAGCGCATGGTGAGTGGCAAACCTTTGTTAAATGAAAAGATAGCCAGCCCAAGAGCCAAGAGCGCGTATATTGACCACGGATGAAGTGCCCAGTGGTAAATCGTCGCAGCCATCCCTAATGCCGAAGCTGCAGTTGCATCGCCCTCTGCACCACCTAGCGGTGCCCAGTCAGTACGTACACCATTCTCAACGCTCACGCCACCAATCGCAGAACTAAAATGGGACATCGGTTCTGATACACCGAAGAATACGAGACCAATGCCCATACCCGCAGCAAATAGCATTGCCAACCATCCGGCATAGGAGTAATCCGGTGTTGCTTCAGTACCACCGATTCGTACACGGCCTAATGGTGTGAAGATCAATCCGACACAGACAATGACAAAAATATTACCTGAAGCGAGAAAAAACCAGTCTAAATTGTGCAACAAACCCGCTCGTAGGTCTGCAAAAAACGGCTCTACCTGTTCTCGGAATAATAGTGTTATCACAACAAACATGACGATTGCTAAGCCAGAAATTGCAAAAACACGGTTGTGAATATCAAGGCCAAATGGGCCTACCTTTAGCGCAACGTTATCCTGACCAATTTGATAGTCAGTATCTATTGCGTTTACTTTTCCATCGGGGCGTTGAATGCCACCGTTATTATCGGTGCTCACGGATAATCTCCTTAAAAATACGTGACCAAGTTTAAATTACTTTCGTCGGAGTTCGAGTAATGAAACGTCTTCATCACTACCAAGCACATGTTCATAAAACATTGTTCTTATAAGCGGTTACTCAATCCGCCATCATAATCTTAAAGCCCCCTATCTCTCATTGCATTTTATTGTTTTCACCATAAATAACGCCTATTGCCAAACCGAAGATATTGGCATGTTTCGATTAAAGTGATACTGCAGTTGTGCTTGAAACAGCTCCGCAGTTGCTAACGCATCCGTCAGGGCATGGTGAGGTTGATAAGCAGGGAGGCCATATCTTTCACGAGCGTGCCCTAATCGTACAGAACCGGGTTTCTTGCCTTTCAACTTATTGATAAAACCTCTGCATTCACGGCGTTGTATCGCATACTCAATATCTAACGTATCAACAACAGGAAACTGTATCCCCTCTCCGATGCTATTTAGCAAGGCGTTATTAAAGAACTGCCTTTCAATGTTCTTGTAGTGAACAAGTACCACTTTGCCTGACAACGCATCCAATATTTCACCCAAGATCTGAGACAGCTGCGGCGCGTTTTTAACCTCAGAGTCAGTGATACCGTGAATAATGACAGACTCGTGGTTTAACTCTCTGTTTGGGTTAACGACCCAATGAGCAGAGCCATTACATTGAACACGATCAATAGTAAACGGCACAAGTCCGATCGTGAGAATGACATCCTCTTCCGAGTTCAATCCTGTTGTCTCAAAGTCTACCGAGACAAATGGCACTTGTTCAATTGGTGTTTCCCCATTAACCATTGGTGTCGAATAATAGCGTTTGAGCCTCTGGTCTTTCGCTTCTTTAGCGAGTTGTTTGAACAACATTGACCACTCTGGCGTCTGGGATGTATCCAACAACGGCTGTTCTTTTTCTACTTTTTTTGAGAACCACATTATTTGCTACTTCTCTGGTATCGAAACTTAATGAAGTTCTGAGCGTTACTTAGAATTTGAAATGCTGCTTTTAAGTTTCGACGTTCAAATTCAGACATGTTCTCCGGCTCAATATTGTTGTCTGGCTCTTCTCCATTTTCTATATCAAGGGCTTGGTGACGAATTCGAACCATGTAGATTAGCTCCATCGCATCCCTTAAATCCAAACCTCGACCTTTCGGTAAAATGCCAGCATCATTAATGTCATCTAAACGGTCGAAAGAGTTTTGCGATCGCGAACCGATTGCCAGAGAATGCACCCGTATTAAATCGGCCAACGGAGCCGTCCCCCTTCGCTTCAAGTTAATCGAGTTGCGATGACGACCATCTTTCTCCATCACAAAGTCTTTGAAAAAGCCCAGTGGAGGCGTCCTACGTATTGCGTTATACGCCATACAAGCAAGAAAGCGGTTATTTCTTTTCGCTCGTCTCACAATAAAGCTGCTTAATTGCTCCGCCCATTTCACTCGCCCATGCACACCGAGGAGATCAAAAAAGATATTACTATTTAACAATCTCTCAGGAGTTGGATTGTCTATCCAGTTTCCAAAGCATTCTTCCCATTCTGCACGAGTTTTTCGCCATTCTGGGTTGGTAGCCATAATGTCTCCAGTACAATAAGCATAGCCGCATGCCGCTAAACCATCACAAACAAATTTAGCAAACTTTTCAAAGTACTCTCCGTGAATCTCAACGTCATAACTGTTATCGAGAATAAGGGCGTTATCTTGATCCGTTACAATTAGCTGCTCATCCCTCGCCATTGAACCCATTGCGACTAAACAATAAGGAATGGGCGCTGGGCCGAACTCTTGCTCAGCTAATTCAGCGAGGCGTTGTTTGAAACTACTGCCTATAACCGACATGGCTCGACCAATCATGTGCGCGTTGGCATCTTCATTGACCATCCTTACGAAACAGTCTTTTACTTGTTCAGAAACCTGCTTGAGATCCTCGACACTGGTTTGCTGAAAAATAGAGCTCACTAGCAATAGGCTGTTCTGAGATTCGTAACGAACGATGTCCGTCATGCCAATAATTCCTATCGGCTTTTTATCTTTTAAAATTGGTAAATGATGCACGTTGTAACGCAACATGGTTAACATGGCCTCAAACACATAGGCGTTATAATCCAATGAAACCACGTCATAACTCATGACCTCACTCACTGGAATATTGGTATCAATACCTTGAGCTAGTACGCGAATGCAAAGATCGCGATCAGTCAATATTCCAAGCAGCTGTTCATCATCTTCTTCTGTGAGCTCCTCTGTCGGGCGAATAATGAGCAGAGAGGTGACATTTTCCTCTGCCATTAGTATCGCAGCTTCCTGAATTGAAGCCGTTGCCTCCAGAGTTACTGGATCTCTTGCTAAGATTTTACGTGCCTTAGCGGTGGTAAAGTCATTGCTTTCGGAGCGGCTAGATATTGCGCTTCGCAAACGCGCGCTATCTTCCAGTTCCATGTAGTCCGCAAAGTTTTCAAACTCATCACAAAGTTCATTGAAGATGTTTTCCGGAATACAGTAAACGAGAGTGTCTTCTATCGCTTTGGCTGGCATACGTACGCGGTTGTTCATCAACAACCCCATCTGACCAAACAGTCCACCAGCATCAATCCTGTTGTAAAGTTCACCTTTACGTCGATAAATCTCTACCGCCCCACTTCTCACCATATACAAGTCGCGGATCGTATCTCCGAAGTTAAGGATTTTTGTTCCTTGCCGAAAGTATGCAACCTCGGCATTGAGAGCAATTTTTCTAAGCTGCTCTTCAGGTAGGTCATCAAAAGGTGGGTACTGGCTAATGAAATTGAGCACTTCTAACTGTTCGGCTTCCATTTTTTATTCCATACGTTGCCTAAACTACAGCGATAAATATCACCCTGAGTGAAATCAAGCAATAAATAAATCTAAGGATAACAGTACCTAACCGATTTCACAGGACCAAGCCTTAACCAAAAATTAGAGCTCTAACCTTTTTATATGTAGAGTTCTAAGCTATCACAGCTTATATCTATGCAAGCGAGTTGAGTTGAAATGTACAAAAAAATTCAAAATAAATTCAACCCTACGTCAGGGCAACGTTATGGCGGATAAAAACACATCACAAGCAATTGTTTTAAATATAAAAAATAAGAATTGAACATACCTTGCTCAACGAATTCTCTATGCACGGCAGAACTAGTTAACCACCCCCCTTTCGTTGAAAGTTGAACTAAAATTAATTAGAGTACAAATCGTTAAACAGTTATAAACACACGAAAAAGGACAGATAACATGGATCCCATACTGGAAGTTAAGGGACTGTATAAAGTGTTTGGAGAAGACCCAGAGAGAGCCTTCTCGCTTATCGACAAAGGCGTCGATAAAGACGGTATTTTTGAACAGACAGGTTTAACAGTCGGCGTAAACGATGTATCTCTCACCATAAATGAAGGGGAAATTTTCGTAATCATGGGCCTTTCTGGCTCCGGGAAATCCACCCTTGTTCGACTTCTTAACCGGCTCATTGAGCCGACTAAAGGTAGTGTTTATCTCAAAGGAAGAGATATCGCCCACATCTCCGAGAATGAACTTCGAGAAGTTCGTCGTAATAATATCTCAATGGTGTTTCAAAGTTTCGCACTCATGCCACACATGACGGTGATTGAAAATGCCGCCTTTGGTTTAGAACTTGCCGGCATCGATGTTAATGAGCGTCAGAAAAGTGCCCTTTCCGCCTTAGAAAGAGTGGGTTTAGACCCTTATGCAGAATCTTTCCCTGACGAATTATCCGGTGGTATGAAACAGCGCGTTGGTTTAGCGAGAGCGTTAGCCTGTGATCCTGACATCCTATTAATGGACGAGGCGTTTTCCGCTTTAGACCCATTGATCCGTTCTGAGATGCAAGATGAGCTTATTCGTCTACAGAACGATGACAAACGCACAATTGTCTTCATTTCTCATGATTTGGATGAAGCAATGCGCATTGGCGACCGCATCGCCATCATGCAAAACGGTGAAGTTGTTCAGGTTGGTACACCTGATGAAATATTACACAGTCCAGCAAATGATTATGTCGAAGCGTTTTTCCGCGGCGTAAACATCGCAAGTGTCTTGACAGCAAAAGATATCGCGCGCAAGAAGCCAGCGGCTGTTTTTAAGAAATCGGAAAATGACGGTCCAGGCTCTGCGATGCAGATTCTGATGGATCACGACCGTGATTACGGCATTGTCGTCGATAAATCTAGCCGATATTCCGGCATCGTATCTCTTGATTCACTACGTTTGGCTCATAAAGAAAACCGTTCGTTAGCCAGTGCTCAATTACCGGATGAAGTTACTCTTCAGCCTGATCAGTCAATTAATGACATTTTGGGTCTGGTTGCTGGTGTTCCTTATGCCGTGCCTGTCGTAGATGAGAAAGGAACTTACTTTGGTGTCGTGACTAAATCACGTCTTCTACAAACACTAGATAAGGATTAACACGATGTCTTCAGAGCAAACTAACAATGATCCCTGGTCAAATACTGCTCCTGCGCAAGATGATCCTTGGTCGCAAGGTACAGAGGCCGCGCCAAGTAATGATTGGCTCAACTCAGAAACTGTAGAGCAAGCGCCATTCGATATTATGAACCCATTCCAAGATGCGGTTTTACCCCTCGATAGCTGGGTAGAATCCGGTTTGAACTGGCTGGTGGAACATGGTCGACCTGTTTTCCAAGCAATACGAGTTCCAATCGACTTTATTCTAACGTCGTTTGAAACTGCTTTGGTGTCTACACCTGCGCCTATAATGGTACTCATTTTATTTTTGCTAGCGTGGCAGTTTTCCAATGTAAAACTTGGTTTTTCTACTCTTGTATCCCTTGTTTTCATCGGCCTAATTGGTGCGTGGTCACAAGCGATGACAACGCTAGCACTGGTGTTAACCGCCGTTTTCTTCTGTTTGCTTATAGGGCTACCAATGGGGATATGGTTGGCAAGGAGCCAAACCGCTGCCAAATTTGTTAGGCCAATATTAGATGCAATGCAAACGACTCCCGCGTTCGTTTACCTTGTGCCAATTGTTATGTTGTTTGGTATTGGTAACGTTCCTGGCGTAGTAGTAACGATCATTTTCGCCCTGCCTCCCGTTGTGCGCCTGACTATTTTAGGTATTCAGCAAGTACCTGAAGAGCTTATCGAAGCTGGCCACTCTTTCGGGGCAAACAAAAAACAGATGCTTTATCGCATCCAGTTACCGTTGGCGTTACCAACTATCATGGCAGGTGTAAACCAAACCTTAATGCTGTCACTTTCTATGGTAGTGATTGCTTCAATGATTGCTGTTGGCGGCTTAGGCCAAATGGTACTTCGTGGTATTGGCCGACTTGATATGGGTCTTGCTGCCGTTGGTGGCTTAGGCATCGTTATTCTTGCAATTTTGTTAGACCGTATCACCCAGGTGTTAGGGGTTAATGCGGGCAACACTAAACTTCGCTGGTATCACACAGGTCCTGTTTCATACCTATTAAAACTGAAAACAAAGACGAACCAAGACGATCTAAAACTTAGGAGAAACATCAATGAATAATTCATGGAAGAAAGCGCTCTCTGTTGGAGCTCTAAGTACTATCGCATTTTCAACTTATGGTGTGGCAAGTGAACTACCGGGTGAAGGTGTCACTGTTCAGCCTGTTCAATCAACCGTTGCAGAAGAAACATTTCAAACGTTGATCGTAAACCGCGCACTTGAAGAGCTTGGTTACGATGTTAAACCGACCAAAGAAGTGGACTACAACGTAGGCTACACCTCTATTGCTAAAGGTGATGCTACTTTCTTAGCGGTTGGTTGGTTCCCTCTTCACGCCGATAAGTACACGATGTCGGGCGGTGATGATAAGTTCTTCCGTAAAGGCCAATACGTAAGTGGTGCTGCGCAAGGTTATTTGATCGATAAGAAAACCGCGGAAAAATATAACATCACGAACATTGGTCAGTTAAAAGATCCAAAATTGGCGAAGCTATTCGATGCAAACGGCGATGGCAAAGCGGACTTAACTGGTTGTAACCCAGGTTGGGGGTGTGAAATGGTTGTTGAGCATCAGTTGGATGCTTTCAAACTTCGTGACACAGTAACACACAACCAAGGTAACTACGCGGCGATTATCGCTGATACGATCTCACGTTACAAAAAAGGCGATCCGATTCTTTACTACACTTGGACACCGTACTGGGTAAGTGGCGTTTTAGTTCCAGGGAAAGATGTTGTGTGGTTAGAAGTGCCATTCTCTTCACTTCCTGGTGAGCGTAAGGACATTGATACGACACTAGAGAACGGTAAGAACTACGGCTTCGAGATGAACTCTATGCGCATCGTTGCCAATAAAGAGTTTACGGAAAAAAACCCTGCTGCTGCGAAGCTATTTGAAATCATCAAACTAAATATCAATGATGTTAGTGCTCAGAATATGATGATGAGCCAAGGTAAGAACAGCTCAGCGGACATCGAGTCTCATGTAAATGGTTGGATCAAAGCGAACCAGAAAAAGTTCGACGCATGGGTCGAAGAAGCGAAGAAAGCCGCAATGTAATCATGCCTTTATCAACCTCTAGAGCCAGTTGGTGTTATCAACTGGCTCTTTTTACACAAACACCCCTCCCCCTTACATAGACATACCAACACTTACACTACTCGACCATAAACCCACATTATAATTCACGTTTATTTCACGCTTGCTTTGCTAAAAACAACACAACATAACAATTAAACTATTCGAATAAATATGAAAAACTTATCAAAGAGCTCTGTGTGGGGGCCTTTGCAGCCAATTGCTGCCTTTTCTTTGTTTTCACTTCTATTTCTGTCTATTTCAAGAGTTTTGCTAGCCTTTTGGCAGATTGACCGTATTGACTCTCTAAACGACTTAATTTACATCCTAGGCCAAGGTTTGCGCGTAGATATTGCAACGCTTTGCTGGTTATTTATTCTTCCAGCACTGTTTTCAACCCTCATGCCATTAACCGGTAAGATGGGAGAGTGTTGGAAGCGAATATTACGCATATGGATGGTTTTAGGGCTTTGGGTGCTTGTATACATGGAGCTAGCAACAGCGCCATTCATTCAGGAATACGACCTACGTCCAAACCGCCTGTTTGTGGAATACTTAATCTACCCAAAAGAAGTCTTGAGTATGCTCTGGACTGGCTACAAATTAGAACTGTTTATTGGTGCGTTAGGTACAGTTTTAACCATCACTTTAGGTTGGAAGTGGAGTAAGAAACTGACCGATAAGGCGCAGCAGGTCAACTGGAAATGGCGACCACTATTGGCACTTTTCGTTGTTCTTTTTGGGGTTGCAGGTGCTCGCTCATCTTTAGGTCACCGCCCGCTAAATCCTGCTATGGTCGCCTTTTCTAACGATCCACTGCTTAACGACTTAGCACTGAACTCATCTTACTCATTGTTGTTTGCGGTTAATAGCATGAAGTCAGAAAAGAGCGCGGAGCAGTTCTACGGAAAAATGGACACTCAAAAGATGTTGGAATTAGTTCGCACTTCATCAACAAAGTCCGACTTCACCCCTTCATTACTCCCAACCATGAACAGTAACCCCGCGACTTACCAAGGTAAACATAAAAACTTAGTGATTTTGCTACAAGAAAGCTTAGGCGCCCAATTTGTCGGTGCTTTGGGTGGTTTGCCTCTAACACCAAACCTTGATGAACTCATGAAGGAAGGTTGGCAGTTCACACAAATGTACGCCACTGGTACTCGTTCTGTTCGTGGAATTGAAGCCGTAACCACGGGCTTTCCTCCATCTCCATCTCGCGCGGTAGTGAAGCTGAGTAAAAGCCAAACGGGTTTCTTTACCATCGCGGACTTACTGAAAGCTCAAGGCTATCACACGCAATTTATTTACGGCGGTGAAGCCAACTTTGACAACATGAAAACTTTCTTCTTTGGTAACGGTTTTGATCAAATAGTAGAAGAAGATGATTATAACAACCCAAGCTTTGTTGGCTCTTGGGGTGTTAGTGATGAAGATCTATATAACAAAGCAAACGAAGAGTTTGAACGCCTTTCAAAAAGCGACAAACCTTTCTTTAGCTTAGTTTTTACGTCAAGTAATCATAGCCCTTATGAGTATCCGAAAGGCAAAATTGAGCCATACGATTCAGAATATATGACGCGTAACAACGCCGTAAAATATTCCGATTACGCTTTGGGCACTTTCTTTGAAAAGGCGAAAAAGTCATCTTATTGGGATGATACCATTTTCATTGTAATTGCAGATCATGATGCGCGTGTTTCTGGCGCTAACCTTGTTCCGGTTAAGCACTTTCACATTCCAGCATTGATCCTTGGTAAAGGCATTCAACCACGTAAAGATGACCGCATAGCAAACAACATCGACATGCCGCCTACACTGTTATCTTTGATTGGGGTAGATGCTAAAACACCGATGATTGGTCGTGATTTAACGAAGCCACTGGCTCGCGAAGATGAACGCGCAATGATGCAATACGACAAAAACTTTGGTTATTTAACGCGCGACAATCTCGTTGTGCTTTCCCCTGGTGAAAAGGTATCGACCCTGGCGTACGACTTTAAAGACCAAACCATGAAGCCGCTAGAGGTGGACGAGTCTATTATCGAGCGTGCAAAAGCAAACGCATTATTTGCATCTAAAGCGTATCAAAACAACTGGTATTCTTCCAAACACACTCATTAATACCAATGATTGCGCTGATAAAAAGGAGCTAAACGGCTCCTTTTTCTTATTCTTTCACTTACCTTCGAAAATGTTCTACTGACAACTCCTGTCGTTCCTTTCCGTTAGATTGCCCCTACTATTTCTAATTGATTAAGGAACAAACCATGCTGACTATCAATTCATTCGTTCTCTACGTTGAGGACATCCACATAAGCCAAGTTTTTTATTCGAAACTGTTCGAACGCAAAGTCACGCAGTTGTCTCCAACCTTCGCCGCTATTCCACTGACCGAAGGCTTAACGTTGACACTCAAGCAAAGAGATAATCTTTCACCCTACAGCGGTATTCGAGGTGGTGGTACCGAGTTGTCTTTATCAGTGCCCAATAGTCATATGTTAGAGCGCATTTACAAGCGCTGGAAAGACCTAGGTGTTGAGTTTGTTCAACCACCAGCGACATCAGTGTATGGGTTAAATTTTATGGCTATCGATCCAGATAAGCATCGCATTCGCGTTTTCATAAATGAATAAAAATGCGTTAAAAATGCTTTTTACCCATTCCCAATGTGACTTCAATAAATTAGACTCAAGGAAACATCAAAAGCGGCGTAGTAATAAGAAGGAATGCCCATGAGCTCAAGTATGATCCTTAGCGAATCCCTAATCGAGAGCGGAAGAGATATCCCCCTCAAAGAACTGCTTTATGCAAAGCGCGTGCTGGATAACTACATGGCAGTAGCCAAAGAAAGTAGCCCGCTTGAGCTATTAACTGAGATGAAATCGGCAGCAAAGCAAGTAGAATACTTTACAACGACGAGTAACCCGTGTGAGGCTCGTAATGTCATCAGTCAGATGATTGATAAAATCGACACCGCGGAATCTTTTGATTCGTTCAAAGCATTAGCAGGTAAGCCATCTCAAGCACTCAATGAACTAATTGAAGATCGAGCTCAGCTGATTAAACACGAACGAGAGCTCCTGCTCGCCTCAGGCTATGACGCCTCACGAATCTAATATACGCGACAGCCTAAAAGTCATAGCTAACAACGAAAAAGGAGCTCTTAAAGAGCTCCTTTTTCTTTTCAAAAATCGGATACAAAAGACTTAAAGGCCGATATCTTCCGTTATTGCTTTGATTTGTTTGAGGTCCATTTTATAGACTTCAATCATTTGATCGACCTGACTTAGTCGTGAATTAGCTTCGTCATGTTTATCACACGCGTCCGACTTCACGTCCCAAGATTTGCCTTCTAAAAATACGTCACACTCTTTCTTGAGTTTCTCAATCTTAGGTAATAATTTCGACCGTTCTTTCTCGAGAGACTCTAATTCTTGCGAAATTTTTAGCTCTTTCTGGAATACTTCGCGGGACCGCTCAAACATAGTCGCTTGCATATCCGCTTGACGACTCAACTTCTCATTTTCTGACTTCGTCGTGTTGATCTTATCTGCCTGCTGCTTCAATTGAGACTCTAGTGACAAGTTAACCTTCTCGACCTCAGTCAATTGCTTTTGCAACTTCTTAAGTGCTTTCTGGTGCGCTTCATCTTTCGCGGCGAGTAACTCACTAACTTGGTTTTGTATCTCTTGGTCAAGCGCCTCTTCACGCACTTTTACTTGAGATGCCAACTGGGTTTTATCTTGCGTTAGTGCTTGATACTTTTCTTCTAATACGTGGTAAGTCGATTCCCACTTGTTCGCAGTGACAACCGATCCAACAAGGCCACCAAATGCCAAGCCTAACACCGCAGCGATTGCGATATAGATATGCGTACGTTTGTCACGCTCTTCAATGACAACTACATCGTCTTGCTCTTCCATTTTGTTCTGAGAACTCACCGTATACTACTCCAAGGACTCTTTTACTTTGCTAGCGGATCAATTCCGCAAACATAATTGATGCTGTATAAATCAGAAATGCGCCAATTAATGTTATAACGGTCGCTTTTTGGACTTTTTCATTGGTTCGATAACGAAACAGCACAAATGCTACTGCAATCAACACCGCAATGGCTAATAATCTGGTCATACCGCCTCCTTGTCCACTCATGAAAAACTGCCTAGGTCCGTAGACTGTTTCACAAAGATTCATTGTAACCCATTTATACGTACCATAAGGTCAACTTAGCGTAGATTTTAAAATAAGTGCTCCGATTTTAATCAATTTTGTGTTCTTAATTGAATAACTTATGTCGTAACGATCGAAACACATTTATCGTTCTGAAGTGTTTTTGGTTTCCATTCCCTAACCCAATAAATTTTATTTATGCCGTGACTCGCACAAAAAGATTGGCAAACATACCTTCATGAAAATAGATGAGGTTATTTCATTGAAAATAAATTGACATAGGGTGTTGAAATGGACCAAAAACATGATAGAGTTCACACGTTAATGATGACCAGCATCATTAACTAACCTTTACTCATTTAATTGAGTAATTGTTCCGATGAAGACTGCAGGAGAGTGGTTATTAATCAAACTTTAACATTTGATTAGCATAACTCGCCGAAGAATTAACTATTTCAGGTGCTACCTAGGTAGCGGAGACTGTAGTTGGAGGAACCTCTGGAGAGAACCGTTAAATCGGTCGCCGAAGGAGCAAGTCTTGCACTCACGCAAGGTGAAACTCTCAGGCAAAAGGACAGAGGAGTGGAAAGTTACAACCTAACTATTTTGCTTGGCCTTCCCGCCTACAACCAATAGCTTAGTTCTTTTAGAGATCGTTGATCTCGTCCTTTCCCTCTTCTCCTTATTAGTTGTTTTATTAAGGGGAAATCATGAACAACCTACAATCTTTACTACAAACCATCGATAATTTTGTCTGGGGTCCACCGCTGCTTATTTTGCTAGTGGGTACAGGTGTTTACTTCACTTTTAGCCTTGGCTTGATCCAGTTTAAACACCTCCCAACAGCGCTAGCGATGGTATTCAGTAAAGATAAGTCATCTAATACTCAAGGTGACGTTTCTAGCTTTGCAGCTCTTTGTACTGCGCTCTCAGCAACAATTGGTACTGGTAACATTGTTGGTGTTGCCACAGCAATCAAACTCGGTGGACCAGGCGCTCTATTCTGGATGTGGCTCGCTGCCCTTTTCGGAATGGCGACTAAATACGCCGAATGTTTGTTGGCGGTTAAGTACCGAAGAGTCGATGATAAAGGCCAAATGATTGGTGGCCCAATGTATTACTTGCAATACGGTGTTGGCTCAAAAGCTCTCGCGATCATGTTTGCAGTGTTTGCTTTGGGTGTTGCTTGTTTTGGTATCGGTACGTTTCCACAAGTAAACGCGATTCTGGATGCAAGTGAGATATCTCTTGGTGTTAACCGTGAGCTATCTGCCTTCGTACTAACTCTTTTGGTTGCTTTCGTAACTTTGGGTGGCATCAAATCCATTGCTAACGTTGCAGGAAAAGTGGTTCCTACCATGGCTGTATTTTATGTGTTGGCGTGTTTAAGCGTGATCATCATGAATGCAGACCAATTGTTCAATGCCGTTGAATTAGTGCTGGTTTCAGCCTTTACATCAACAGCAGCGACTGGTGGTTTTCTAGGTGCAAGCATCATGTTGGCAATCCAATCAGGTATCGCTCGCGGTGTGTTCTCAAATGAATCTGGTTTGGGTAGCGCGCCTATGGCAGCAGCAGCAGCGAAGACAGACTCTTGTGTTAAGCAAGGCCTAATTTCAATGACGGGTACCTTTTTCGATACCATCATTATTTGTACCATGACAGGCCTTGCTCTAATCCTGACCGGTGCATGGCAAAGTGACCTAGCAGGCGCCGCGATGACGACTCATGCTTTTGCGGTGGGTTTAAATGCAGATACATTTGGCCCTATGCTCGTCTCAATCGGTTTGATGTTCTTCGCTTTTACCACCATTCTTGGTTGGAACTACTACGGTGAGCGTTGCGTTGTGTTCCTGTTCGGAACTAAAGCTGTGCTTCCATACAAACTGATTTTCGTTGGCTTGGTGGCATCTGGTGCATTCCTTCACCTCGATATGATTTGGCTACTGGCTGATATCGTAAACGGTCTGATGGCAATTCCTAACCTGATTGGTTTGATCGCACTGCGTCACGTCGTACTGGCAGAAACCAAACTGTTCTTTAGCTCAACATCGCAATCAGGTGAAGTTGAAGCAGTGAAAGCTTAGTGAAACGACAGCTGTTCGGTCACAAACTACCAGTAACGGAGAGCAAAGCACATTAGAAATGGTAAAAACATAAAGCCCGCTATTATTTAGCGGGCTTTATTTATCTTCGGTTAAATGGTTAATCTCTCAACCATTGATGCTCAACGTTTTCTCCACGTTCTTCAAAAAACTTCGCATTTTTTTGCTTGAATTGATCCGCTTTCAACTCTGATAGCGGCCAGTCTAAAAATGCTTCTGTTACAAACGAGTCGCCGACACCAACCTCAATCGATTCCAGATGTTTCCCGATGTAGCGATAAAAGTAGCCTTGCCCAAACGCATCGCACACCATAGGTACATGCCTGACACGTTGATGATTGACAGAGACCGAAGCCCAAGTCGTCGTTTTAGGTTCACAGGTTTGCTCTTTTACAACGTCGACCTCAAATTTATTGTCCATAGTTGTCGAAACAAAAACGACAATAGCGTCATGCAAATACACACGCCTGAGCAATAACTGTTTAGTGTCTTGAGTTCGCGTTTGTTGTATTCCATTAGCAAAAGGCTCGAAGTAGCCCCAGTGCCAAGACCAGATCATGCCGCGTTGCGCAAACTGTACTTGTGGCCACGTATGCCAAGCAACAGCGGCACCTATCCCCACAATAAATACAGCGAGTAGTATCAACAATCGATAAATATTACGCATTAAACGGGTTTTTCAATTAATAACTTCACACCAAGTGCGACTAATACTGCGCCCGTCGCG
This sequence comes from Vibrio sp. 1069, assembly GCF_033340555.1. Lineage (NCBI taxonomy): Bacteria > Pseudomonadati > Pseudomonadota > Gammaproteobacteria > Vibrionales > Vibrionaceae > Vibrio > Vibrio sp. 1069. Next base: position 463,069 of record NZ_JAWOWP010000001.1, on the reverse strand, counting down.
CCTTCCATCCACTTCATAAAGCTTGCATTCTTTAGTAGATTTTTAGCCGAGTTAAGCGCGCCAGCTAAACCACACTGCCAAACCATCGCAATAGCAAAGTGTACAGATGCCATCATCATTGATTGAAGCAAGGGTGAACCTTCTGGATTCACAAACTGTGGCAAGAAAGCCAAATAGAAGACCGCCGTTTTCGGGTTCAAGACGTTAGAAAGAAAGCCCTCTCTAAAAGAGCGCTTACCATTAAACACTTCGTGAATCTGCTCGGTCACGGTCAATCCATCTTTCAACGACATTAGCGCTTTTAAACTGCTCAAACCAAGCCAGATAAGATAAGCTGCGCCAATCATTTTTACGATTTGGAACAACTCTGCTGATTGCGCAAGAATCGCCGAGATACCAACCGCAGAAAAAAAAGCATGTACGAATAAGCCAAAGCAAATCCCTAGACTGGTTGTACATCCATCTTTTAGGCCCGAGCGGCTAGTGTTACGGATAACAAGTGCAGTATCTAAACCTGGCGTTAACGTTAAAATCGTAATGGCAATAATAAATGCCTCGAAATTCAAAATATCCATATTATCGTGATAATTAATTGTCAATCCTTCATCAATACCGCCAATCCACAAGATTCGCAAGCTTCTTTTTTAAGAGAGCTATACAACTGGGTGAGTTTATGGACAATGGGTTGGAGTTAATTATTAATTATTAGTAAATTAACGCAGGTTGCTTAGTGCAACACCATATGAAGGACCCGTTATCGGGTGTTTAGGGAAAGAACAAAAGAATAAGAGTAGTCACATGAACGCATTTACAAAACTCGTTGAACATTCCAAAAAAGTGGCAAATTTTGAGCATCTATCTGCCATCATAGATTGGGATCAAGCAGCGGTCATGCCACCTGGTGGCGCTGAAGCACGCTCGAATGCCACGGCAGAGCTTGATGTACATATCCATTCTTTAATGACTCAACCGCACTTGGGAGAGCTTTTCGCTCACGCAGAAGAAGACACGCTGTCTACAAAAGAAAAATCTATCCTAAGAGAAATGAAGCGTGGGTGGCAGCAAGCTAACTTACTACCAGAATCATTAGTTCAAGCTCAATCTCTTGCTGGCTCCAAATGTGAACATGCATGGCGTACACAACGTGGAGAAAATGACTGGGCTGGTTTTGAAAAGAACTGGGCTGAAGTAGTAAAGCTATCGCAGGAAGAAGCGCAAATTAGAGCCGAAGCAAATGGCACGACTCCTTATGATGCCATGCTCGATGTTTATGAACCTGGCACAACGTCTGCGTCGTTAGACATTCTTTTTGCTGACGTGAAAACCTGGCTTCCTACTTTGATCGATGAAGCGCTTGAAAAACAACAATCAGACAACATCTTATTGCCAACTGCGCACTACCCTGCGGAAAAGCAAAAAGCGCTCGGTTTGGAAGTCATGAAGCTACTTCAATTCGATTTTGAACACGGTCGACTTGATGAGAGTACCCACCCATTTTGTGGCGGTGTACCGACAGATGTGCGTATTACGACACGTTATAATGAAAACGAGTTTGTCCAATCATTGATGGGGATTGTCCACGAAACTGGCCATGCTCGATACGAGCAAGGGCTACCAAAAGATTTATCAGGAACACCCGCGGGAGAAGCTCGCTCTATGGGTATTCATGAATCACAATCACTCTTCTTTGAAATGCAAATAGGACGAAGCAGCGCGTTTATCGATCACCTCGCTCGACTGGCTTCTAACCATTTTTCTGGTAGTGAATTCGAAAAAGCCAATTTAGCCAAAATTTACACTCGCGTAGAAAAAGGCTTTATTCGCGTAGATGCTGACGAACTAACATATCCTGCTCACGTTATTCTTCGATATGAAATTGAGCGAGATCTCATGAACGGCGTCATCAAACATACAGATGTACCAGAACTCTGGAACGAAAAGATGAAAGCGTACTTGGGGCTATCAACCGAAGGAAACTTCAAAAATGGCTGTATGCAAGATATCCATTGGACAGACGGAAGTTTTGGCTATTTCCCGTCCTACACGCTCGGTGCGATGTACGCTGCACAATTTATGGCAGCAATGAAACAAACCGTCGATGTAGATGCGGTTATTCGTTCTGGCGACTTAGCTCCGATATTCAATTGGCTCTCGGAAAACATCTGGAGTAAAGGTAGCTTATTCACCACTGATGAGTTGGTAAAACAAGCCACGGGTGAAACACTGAATGCTAAACACTTTCAAGCTCACCTAAAAGATCGCTACTTATAAAGCGAAAAGAATAGAAAGTAAAAGCCCAAGGTTCGTATGTTCCTTGGGCTTTTTGTAGGCTCTCTATGTGTTATGCCAAGCTAGGGATGAGCCTAGGCTTGTACAAACAGTCCTCACCCTCTGGTCTAGTTTTAAACCGACGATGAAGCCACATATACTGGCTCGGACTTGCCATGATTGATGTTTCAACTATTTGATTCACGAATGCGGCGGCACGTTGATGATCCTCTTTCGGGAAACCTTCGACGGGCGCACTAATGGTTAGGGTATAGTGTCCGTCTTTTCCTCTTACCATCGTAAAAGGCACAATGGCGCAATCTGTAGAATCAACCAACAAACTTGTACCTGTCGTAGTACAAGCATTTTTAACGGCAAATAACGGTGCAAATGTCGAGCGTCGGTTACCATAATCGTGGTCCGGTGCATACCAAACCCGCTCACCCGTTTTAAGTGCTTCAAGCATGGCTTTGACGTTTTTACGATCAATCAGTGTACGATTAGAGCGAGAGCGTCCCTTATACTGAAAATAATCAAAGCACGGATTATTGTTTGGGCGATAAACACCGGTTCCAGACTTTTTAATGCCAAAAGCTCGAGCACCTAACTCTAGATTCATTGAGTGTACGGCCAACATTAATGCACCTTTGCCTGACTTCTCTAAAGCCTCTAGATGCTCCATGCCTTTTATCGTGACGTGTTTGTTTACCCGTTTATCTGACCAAAACCATGCCATTGCGGTCTCAAAAAGTGCGATGCCAGTATTGTCGATGTTGTCTTTTAGAATTGCTTCGCGTTGGCATTCTTCCATATGAGGGAAGCAAAGCTCAAGATTGCGTCTGATCGTAACTTGACGTTTTCTCATGAGTCGCATAGCTAAACGACCAATGTTGCGTCCCAAAGCTAGTTGAACTTTAAAAGGAAGGAGGCTAAGTAAGTACATCACGCTAATGATAATTAACGTTCCCCAGTAACGAGGCAAAAGAAATTCGGCCTTGAATGCAGGCTTTTTGTATTTGTTCATGTAAGTATTGTCAGATGTGCCCATCTATAAGTGATAAAAACAATGATAATGGACTGCACTTTTATCATTGATAACGCTAATAACATAAATTAAAGCGCGCGGATTCTATGGTTCTTCGACACACTACACAATAAGAACTTTGCAGAAATATGTAGGGAATGAAAAAGCAGTAAAGATGAGTCGCCACGTTAACATCTATCGGAGTGATTTATCTACTGCCCTTTCCTAAAGTTTGAAGAAACATAACTTTGTATTTTCAATGCGCTAAATAATGCCTGTGTTTCAATCACATAATGCGACCGTGATGAATGCAACAATAAGACGTCATATCAATACTCGCCATTAGCGATTGAATTTGCACTAAAAAGCCGCAGCAATTTCTCGCTGCGGCTTCTTATTCACTTAACAAGTAGAGTGGCGTTATTCGTGCCCTACTGTTTTGGATAATAAATTTACGATCAACACACCAGCGATGATAAACCCAATACCAACTAGGGCTGGTAAGTCTAGACGCTGTCCGTAAACAAAGTAACCAACCGTCGCAACCAAAACGATCCCAGCACCACTCCATATGGCATAAACAACCCCAACAGGCATTGTTTGCACTGTGACGGAAAGCAAGAAGAAAGCGATGCCGTAACCAATCAAAACGACTGTGCTCGGCATTACTTTCGTAAATTGCTCTGTTTTGGGAATATAAGAAGTGGCAATCACTTCACATACAATCGCTATCGACAGCGCCAACATTGGTGGCATAGAGACAAGCATTTTGAACATAAGGCATTAACGCTCAACAGAAATGTAACCGACAACATGTCCGGATAATTAGGCCGCGCATTATACCCAACTCATCTCACGATGGAATACCACTAACGATGTTTACACACCATCACTTTCGCTTACTTTTTGATGACCAGGTGAAAGGCTGACGTTTTGGTGCTGACGAGAAATTTCAAAGTAGATATGCATATCAATCGGCTCAGGTGTATTGAGTAGCATCTTACCTACTTCACGTTGGAAATGACCATAATTACCTAGCTCATCCGTTAGTTCTAGGAGCTCGTAAGAGGCTTCATCGGCAAACATTCCATACGCATACTGATAATGACTGATATCCTTGCTCTTATCATAACCCAGCTTTTGAAGAGCTTGATCAATCTCTTCCGGCGTATAAATGTCTTTATCACCAAACGAATGCAGTAGCACGCAAGGAACTTCTTGAGCGATGCTCTGAATCTTTGTCTTTCTCTTGAAAATACCGAACATAATGTCCTCCACTGACGATGTTTCCAAATATGCACATTAATGCAAAATGGTGAGCTGATTGTTTTTAGTATGGCTCATTAATTTGAGACTTCCTTACTACGAAGTCACCTTCACATATTAACGTGATCGCATAATTACCAGCAAATAGTACACACTGCGTTTCAAACCTATCTCATCAGAAACTCTGCTTTAGTCACAATTGTGTGACAACCCCGAGTACGGTTTACCATAATGTAAAGAGTAGATTGAAAAGTCGGATTTCGTATCGACATCTAAACTTAATTAAGTTAGCTTTAGAAGTATAGACGTCTAGATTGACTATACTTAGGGAGAGAAAGTCGTGCCAATTAGAATTCCAGATCAATTACCAGCTACCGATGTATTAAGGACAGAAAACATCTTCGTGATGAGTGAAACGCGTGCAGCGAGTCAGGAAATACGTCCTTTAAGAGTGCTGATCCTTAATCTGATGCCAAAAAAAATAGAAACTGAAACTCAGTTTCTGCGTCTACTCTCAAACAGCCCACTACAGGTTAACGTCGAATTACTGCGCATTGATAACCGCCCGAGTAAAAATACGCCAACTGAACATTTAGACACGTTTTATCGCCAATTTGAAATGGTGCGAGATAAAAACTTCGATGGCATGATCATTACTGGGGCTCCATTAGGTTTGGTGCAATTTGAAGATGTCATTTATTGGGATCATCTCAAAACCATCATGGAGTGGGCAAAAGATCATGTGACATCCACTCTTTATGTTTGCTGGGCTGCGCAAGCAGGGTTAAAGCTACTCTACGATCTACCTAAAAAAACGCGTAAAGAAAAACTTTCAGGCGTGTATCATCATCAAATCCATCATCAGTTTCACCCTATCTTACGCGGATTTGATGACACGTTTTTGGCTCCTCACTCGCGTTACGCAGATTTTTCGCCTCACTTTCTAGAAGAGCATACTGACTTAGACATTTTAGCGACATCGGATGTCGCAGGTGTGTACTTGGCCACCACAAAAGACAAACGAAATGTCTTTGTCACAGGACACCCTGAGTATGATTCCCACACTTTACATAATGAATATATCCGAGATTTAAGCGAAGGTATGGAGCCCGCTATTCCTGTCAACTATTACCCAAACAACAACCCAGATAACCCGCCAATTGCAAGCTGGAGAAGCCATGGACACCTCCTCTTTTTAAACTGGCTGAACTACTGTGTTTATCAGCAAACACCGTACGATCTCGATCACTTCAGTGAAGATGCTTTCACTAAAGACGATTAGCTTCAAAATAAGCAAACAAAGCACTCATCATTACCGAAATGTAATATGTGAACCAAGCCGCCATATGGCGGCTTTTTCATAACAGTTTGCAAACCTGATCGCATAGTGTTTTTTCCTCAATAGGTTTTTGCTAAGTAATTCATATCATGCAGAAAGATTCAGGGATGTAGGGATAAAGAATGAAAACAGCAAAGCTCGGTGCACTAATATTATTGTCTCAGTTTGCACTCGTGGGTTGCGTGACGGTGAAAGAAGATGGAAGCCCTGTCGTTAAAGCCGATCCTGTGGCAATGGCAGAATCACGTATCGCACTTGGCTTAGGTTATTTAGACGGCGGTAACATGATTCGCGCGCATGATAACTTACAACAAGCCTTAAACCACGCACCTCAATACTATCGCGCGCAATTATCTATGGCTCACTACTACGAAACGGTTGGTGAAGATATTAAAGCCGAACAGATGTATAAACGCTCTCTACGCCAACACACTAAAAACGGAAATGTGCTCAATAACTACGGTACTTTTCTTTGCAAGCGAGGTGACTTCGAAAAAGCCGATCAGATGTTTAATCGAGCCATTGAGCAGCCTTATTACTACCTTATTCCAGCAAGCTATGAGAATGCAGCTTTTTGTGCGCTAAAATCACAAGATAAAGACAAAGCGAGATACTACTTTACTAGAGCTATCGATCATGACCCTCATAGACCAAAATCGATTTTGCAACTCGCTAAAATAGAAATTGATAGCGGTGATTATACTGAAGCTAGAATTCGATTAATGAGATTCAATCAAATGTATGGCGTGAAGAAGCCCTCTTTGCAACTCATGATTCAACTTGAACGTGCAGCAGGCAATGAAGCTCTCGAGAAAAAGTATCAAAAACAATTGGAAAAATTTTCTTAGTACAAAATAGCGATACATAAGGCGCATTAGCTCACAGCCAATACAGCGCTTGACCAAGAATCCAGTGAATTCAGACTCACGGTGATACATTCATCCTGTACATAAACGTCAAATTCGGTACTATTTGAACGGAATAAGTGACCAAGTCACATTATAAAAAGTGCGCACACAACGAAATTTGTACATCATACTGTTTTTAAGATTGATTTCGGCACATTGATAAATACTAAATATTACTGACATGCACCAGAAGGAAGTTGAAGCCGGATGAAACCTGCCTGCACTCTGTTATTACTCACTTTGCTGAGTTCACCTTTTGTCGTCAGTGCACAAGAAAATATTGAGAAAACATTCACATTTGGCATTGTGTCCAATAAAGCCCAAAGCAAAATCAAAAAAGCGACGCCCCTTACTCAGTATGTAACTGAAAATATGGCTGAATATGGTTACGCAAAAGGGGCGGTAAAGGTATTTAAAAATTATCGTCAGCTCGCGGTTGCGCTTGAAAATGGCACCGTTCAAATTGCAACGGCGACCCCCTTTAATGCGATGACCTTAGAAAAGGAGTCTAATAGCCAAGTTCTTGCTATACGATGGAAAAAAGGCCTACAAAAATATCATACGGTGTTCTTTACTAATAAAGAGAGTGGCATTGAGTCACTTTCTGACCTGCGCGGAAAAACGCTTGTTTTCGAAAAGCGCACGTCTACCAGCAGCTATTACCTACCTGCGATTACATTGCTGAACCACGGAGAAAAACTGCAATACCTTCCCTCTCCTGATGACAAACCGGCCAAAGACAGCATTGGTTATTTATTCCTTGATGAGCAACTCGCTCAGTCAAATGAAATCAACCTATCTGTATGGGTATATAAACAGAGAGTTGCAGCTGGAGCATTCAGTAACTTCAACTGGAACAATCCCAAAGATTTGCCAGAGAACATGAAAGACAAACTAGCGATTTTTTCTCGTTCTGTTGAAATACCCAGGGATTTGATTCTCGCTTCTCCAAGCATGAGCCTAGAGCAACAGCGTAAAATCACGTCCATACTGCTTGATATGGATACAACTCACGAAGGCTCTCTCGCACTTAAAAAGTTTCAGAACACCAAAAAATTCAGCGCGCTTACTCCAGAAATGCGAGCCTCCTTAAGTACAGTGCGCAAGTCAGTTCACTTGTTACCGAAGGTGGATTGATGTTTCAAAAGCTCTCACTCGAAACCAAATACATTTGCTCGACAATGTTCGTTGTCTTGTTTGTTGTGGTGATAAATCTTGCGCTATACATGCACGGTTACGATGCGTATTCAAATAGCTTAACTCAACAAATCACGAACAACTCTCAAGAAAAAACAGAATCTTACGTTAAGCAAAAAGGGTTGGTTTATGCAGAGCTATTATCAAAACAGCTTTTTGATCCACTCTATACAGACAATATCAGTCAAGCGTATGAGCAAATTAAGGCAACATTGAGCCAGCCAGATGTCTCGAAAATACATGTTGTTGACAATGAAGGGCTAATCTTTCACGACGGCACTACTCAGCTAAGGATGTTTGCCCAACCTCATTACCGCTCTCCTTTTATTTTGAAAGCAATAGAAGAATCTAGAACTCTCGTTTCCTTTTCCAAGCATCAGTTGGAGATCGCAGCGCCGATTCAGCAATCAAACATTACTCTTGGGGCGGTGTATCTTGAGCTTAACTTGATACATCTACTGGAAGAGAAAGAACAGAATATTGAACAAGTCCAAGCGATTACCTCAAACGATAAACAGAAGATGTTTAACTTGCTGCTAACGATCAGTGGGATATCCGTTCTATTCGGTAGCATCATCGCTTATGCTTTGGGGCGGTCGTTAACTAAACCACTCAAGCAACTAAAAGATCAATTTTCAGAGTCAAATACCCAAGCGCTGCCAGTCACCGACATACAAAGCAAAGATGAAGTGGGAGAACTTATTTCGGCGTACAACAAAATGTCAAACAAAGTGAACCGATACACCAGCCGAGTTGAGTTCATGGCGTACCACGATATTCTGACTTCCCTGCCAAACCGAGAAAAGTTACTCATTGATATTCAAACGCAAATAACTGACCACAAATCCCCCTCACTCGCGGTTGTGTTTATTGACTTGGATGACTTTAAGCACATTAACGATAACTATGGACATAACATTGGGGATAAATTGCTAGGCCATCTTGCCTCAGAGCTTCAAGGCCGTTTGCCGAGTTATTTTAAGCCGCTTTACCGCCTTTCTACCATCGTAAGTCGAGTAGGTGCGGATGAATTTGTACTGGCCTTTCCGTGCTCGGACAATCATGAAGCTAGAGAAAAAGCGAACGATATACATCGCCAACTACTCTCTCCCTTTAGTTTGGAAGAGAACGATATTCAAATTACGGCAAGCCTCGGAATTGCTGTGTATCCAGAATTTGGTTCAAACGCTGAGTCTCTTTTACAGCTTTCCTCTCTTGCGGCGCAGGAATCTAAAAGACGCGGTAAAGACATTATGACGATATACGATTCCACGTTTGATGAAACGATTAAACAACGTTTATACATAGAACGAGAACTGCGTCGTTCAGTACGTGACTTGTCTCAATTCGAGCTGTGGTATCAACCACAATTTGATCTAAAAACCTATCACCTAATTGGGGTCGAAGCATTGGTTAGGTGGAATCATCCCGAGAAAGGCTATATCAGTCCAGAATCGTTTATCCCGATCGCAGAGCAAAGTGATTTAATATTGGAGCTTGGAGAACATATCATTGAGACGGCAGTTGCTCAGCGGGCAATGTGGGCAGAACATTTCGGTACTGATTTTCACATCGCATTAAACTTGTCCCCAAGACAAATCTATCGCCAAGATTTAAGTCAATTATTTTCTAAGTATTTACGACGACATGATGTCGCCCCTCAAACCATTCATGTTGAAGTGACAGAGTCACTTTTTATTGATGATACAGAGAAAGCTCAATATGTGCTTAAAAAACTACAAAGTATCGGAGTGGAAGTTTGGCTAGATGACTTTGGTACGGGGTATTCAGCCCTTGCCTACCTACAACATATGGCTTTTGACGGGCTCAAGATTGATCGTTCATTTATCGCTCAAATCCGAAAAAGCGATCAAGACGATTCATTAGTTCGCGCGATTGTATCCATGGCTCACAACCTAAGAATGAAAGTAGTAGCCGAAGGCGTAGAAACTCAAACTCAACTCACACGAATGGAGTCTCTCCACTGTGACGTCGTACAAGGCTTTTTCTTAGGTAGGCCTGTACCTGCTGAGGAATTGATTGCATTTGAATACCAACGAGGGAGTGGCGCTCAAAGCGTCAATCACTTTGCTTAGAACGCCGTTTTGTTAACTATTGCCGCTTAGCGCGTTAGTACTCGTAATGCAATATCGGTCACACTTCCCCCACCTCATTAATATGAATTTTCTCTTAAAATCTAACATCTGAGATAAATAAACTACACTTTTCATATCAACTTCTTGGATATGGAAATGCGCGTGGTAGGAATCTTTTCTTGGAACAACCTGTCGGTAAAACAAAAGCTATTTGGGTTGGTTTTGCTGCCAATTTTATTGTTGCTTGTCCTCGCGGGTAAACATGTACAAAGCCTTTCTATCCAGGCTCAGGAACTACAAAAAGCACAGTTATTCTCTGTCTACATCGACCGCGTATCTTCGCTTTATCACCTACCGAATAACCCTGATGTAATAGATAAGCAACTAAAAACTCAGCAGATATCTCAATTGTTACGCGACACTGCAGCACCAGTATTCGGTGAAAACGCTGAGATACTAAACCAGTTGACAAGCTTTGAGGAAGCAACCCTCTCGATGCTCTCTTCGCAAAATCAAGAAGAAAAGTTAGATGCGGCAGAGTGGCGCGCTGATACGTTCAAAGAAATCCTCATGAGCTTAGACAAAGTCTATTTTAGAAATGTGAGTTATGAAACAAACACTCACCTTTCTTCTTTGATGCAACTTGAATGGTTGATGTTTTGGTCTACTGAAGAGCATAGATTAAGCGAATATTTGATTCGATCTTCAGAGGAAAATAACGAGTACGACCTCACAACACAGGCTTCTATCCAATCTTTAATCCAGAACCAACAACTATTTCTAGAGCGTTTTGTGACGCTAAATGCCAACCAACAACAAGTAGATCTGCTCATTGAGACGTTTACGGGTGAAGTCTTTATCAAAAGCCAAGAGTTTCGTGCTTATTTATTGCAACCAGCTCAACTCAAATCATTAACCCCGGATGAGATTGATGCGGGGTTATCTGCACTCAACAAACGCTTATCGTTATTACAAAGTGTTGACGACAAAATGGAACAACAGCTGAGTGATGATATATCAAAGACAATCAACACGACGACACAGCACCGCTTTACCTTTATCGCAATGATGAGCCTTTTAACGCTGTTGGTCGTAAGTTTAACGCTAAGATTGGTGCGAAAAGTTACTGGAAACTTGAATCTAGTCCTCAAATTTCTCAGTAACGAAAGCAATGAACAAAGTAACACTGAAAATTCACCTCTTGCTCAACTAATAAAGGGTAAAGACGAGCTGAGTAAGTTTGCTCGAGAGGTAAAAAAGCTTAGTGATGAGCGGATGTTGTCCAGACTAAAGCTCACACAAGCTAAAGAAGATGCAGAACAAGCAAAAGATGATGCAATTAAGGCGAGTAAAGCCAAAAGTAGCTTTTTGGCCAACATGTCCCACGAGATCCGCACGCCGCTAAATGGCGTTATTGGCATCTCTGAAGTGTTATCCGATACTTCCCTGACTGCCACACAACGCGATTACGTCGACACGATTGAAACCTCCTCCCAACTGCTTTTGAGTTTAATTAATGACGTTCTAGACTTCTCAAAAATTGAATCTGGGATGTTGCTCATTAGCCCACATTCAACTTGTGTTCGAGAGTCTATCTATGACATTGCTTCTATCATTTCACCGAAAGCAAAGGAAAAAGGCATCGATGTGCAAGTCAACATTAGCCGTAACACGCCTTACCACGTAATGTTGGATGACCATCGTATACGCCAAGTTGTCATGAACTTCATGTCTAACGCGGTAAAATTTACCGAACAAGGCAGTGTAGAGCTATCGGTCATCACCCGCGAAATAAAAAATGGTGAAGCGGTCATCGAGTTTTCCGTTAAAGATTCTGGGATTGGTATTGATGCCCAGCAGCAAAAGAAAATATTTGCTCCATTTGCCCAAGAGGATAACTCTACTACCCGACAATTTGGGGGAACTGGACTTGGGCTTGCCATTAGCACGCAATTAGTTGAGCTAATGGGTGGAGAAATTCAACTTGAATCCGAGAAAGGTAAAGGCAGTCGCTTCTTCTTTGAACTAACTGCTCCTGTTGTGACGCAAGAGTTTAACGCTTATCACGCTCTGAATCACAACGACATATGGATTGTATGCAGCAGTACTCAACTAGAACAAAAACTGCGTAACGAGTTAAGTTTTTTCAACATCAATATAACGCAGTCAGTAGATACCTTAAGTGCGTTGCCAACGTGGATTGATAACGAGCGCGTTATCGTTATTCATGTAGAAGGATCACCAAATGCAGCGGCGATGCATATCGATGAGATAGAAAGCCTTTGTAAACGAAACATTCGTGTCTGCCTCATCAAGCACCTTCATAGCCCACAATTCGACTTTAGAAACAATATCAGCGCCTTGGTCACTCAGCCACTACTAGGGCAGCGCTTAATTAAAGCACTTGAAAGTTGTGCGGCAAATTTCTCGCACGCACAACAAGAGAGCACTTCAGCGCAACATGTTAAATCTCTGCCGAAAGTTTTGGTCGTTGATGACAATACGGTCAATCAAAAAATCGCGGGGCTACACGTCACAAAAGCTGGCTTCGACTTTGATGTCGCAGTAAACGGACAAGAAGCGGTTGAGAAATTTCAACAGAATCAGTACAGCCTAATTTTAATGGACTGCATGATGCCCGTAATGGATGGATTTGAAGCCACCCAAATAATTCGTCAAATAGAAGTAAAAGAAAAACGCGCTTTCAGAATTCCGATTATTGCTCTAACGGCAAGTGTGGTCGATGACGATATACAAAAATGCTTTGACGTTGGAATGGATGACTATGTGCCCAAACCGTTTAAAGCAGGGTTGCTTAAAGAGAAGTTAGATAAGGCAATAGGGTTACGCGTTTCCAACACGACGCCTGCTGAACCACACCAAGAGAACACCACCCCCGATAAAACTCATGAACTACCTGCAAGTTCTGAGCAACCAGAAGCAACGGTAACGCCTATTCGCTCCGAACGCATCTTGCTTGTCGAAGATAATAGAGTGAACCAGAAAGTGGCTTCTCTATTGCTATCTAAAGCAGGCTATCAATTCGAAGTCGCAGAAAACGGTCAAATTGCAGTCGAAATGTTCCAAAAAGATGGAAAGTTTGATGTTATTTTGATGGATTGCATGATGCCCATAATGGATGGGTTTGAAGCTTCTAGGCAAATTAGAGCTTATGAAGCGAGTAAAGGATTAGCTAAGACGCCCATTATCGCATTAACAGCAAGCGTCGTTGATGATGATATTCAACGCTGCTTTGATTCAGGAATGGATGCCTACGTACCAAAGCCTGTGCGCAAAGAAAAACTGTTGTATCAAATTGAACAAGCAATGTAGGTGGATTCTATGAGTAGAAATCATTCTCGCGTTGCTTTTCCTTTGCGTTACATAAAACGCTATCTGTTTATTCTGATTGCCCTTCTTTCATTAAATTGCCAAGCTCTCGCTGCAGAGAGCTACGCCGTTTTCTCATTTAATGACGAATTCTCTCCGCTCACTGTCAATAAAGCGCGAAAGTTGTACAGAGGGAAGACGCAACTTTTACAAGGCCAGCGAATTGAACTCTCTGACTGGCCTGCGACATCAACAGAAAGAGCTGAGTTCTATCGTTATCTTCTCAACAAAAATTTAGCGCAAATGAACGCGCATTGGGCAAGCTTGTCTTTTTCAGGTAAAGCTAGACCGCCAAAAGTGATTGCACGCTCCAGCATTGATGACCTCATAGCATGGATGCAAGAGAAGCCGAATAGAATTGGTTATGCCCCAACATCGAGCGTCCCTAGTAATGCTCATGTTTTATGTGTGGTTAGCTCGGAGAATTGATATGAAAAAATATTTAACCATGTTATCGCTGAGTATCGCGACCTTTCCGAGCTCAGCCACGATTGAACTAACAGAACAACTTTCTTTAAGTGGTTTTGGCTCTACTTCGTGGGCAAAATCCGATAACCCAACTACGGTACTAGTTAACCGCTTTATTGGCGATGAATCTTGTTTCGATTGCGATACCACTTTCGGCATGCAGCTCGATTATTTTCACAAGGCATTTCGGGCATCCGCACAAGTCGTAAAGCGCCCGCAAGACCATTGGAGCTCGCCTCAGCTCGAGTGGGCGTATTTGGCTTATACCTATAAAAACATAGAAATAAGAGGAGGACGCTTAAGACTGCCACTGTTTTTGATGTCTGAGTACAACTATGTCGGTCACGCTTTTACCCAAGCCCGCCCACCGAATGAGGTATATGACAGCATTCTAGGTATCACGGCTTATAACGGCCTATCTGCACGCTGGATTCATGACCTTAATGAGCAAGTCGTACTTACCGCCATGCCGTTTGTCGGGTTTAAAGACAATAGTGACGTAACCATCAATGAACGTACTGAATTGGAAATTGAGTCAAACAACACTGCAGGGATGAACTTAACGCTAAGCGGAGAGAGCTATCGTTGGAATTTTTCCTACCTCCACGGCGATTATGATCAAACAACGACGCTCTCTAACATTGAGCAGTCCACTCCCGGTGGCGGAACCACAATCATTGACCGTCTAGTTGAAACAGAAAAAAACAACACGATCGATCTGTTTTCTCTAGGGTTAAGATACGAGCTCGATAACATTGTGATTATGGCAGAAGGACAGACCAGCAATCTTTCCTCATCTTGGTACGCGACAACAAGTTATAATGTAAAAAAGTTGACTCCTTATATTGTTTACGGTCAGCAGTTTAATAGTCGGGATAAAAAAAGTGGAGACAGTTTCTTACTCGGATTGAGATACGACCTAGATTACAACGTTTCCCTAAACGCAGAATGGCAAAGGTTCAACGCCTACAATAATAGCTCTGGCGCGTTTTCATCAGCCCCAAAGGATGACAGTGCGAGCCTTTATACGCTAATGCTCAACTTCGTTTTTTAATGTTTCTTACAGTACCAATTTCCACAACGCTAGGGGCTGTTGCATTAAGAAGGCTTTTTGCAACACGTAACTAAACGCTAAACGACTGAAAGGGGTAAAATCGAACAGTTCAGATAGATAAGTGGCAATCCAAACATAGACAAAGGTTACTCTATTTCGGTTTGTTTTGATTGTCTTTTAACCGCTTTTCTTTGCGTCGCAGTGCCCGGAAAAACTTTGACTCTTCGTGGTACCAACCAAGGACACTAATTGGAAAGCCCACGAGCATCATAATAAAAACATCCGCAGGGAGTTGTTCCCAAATGTCGCTTAAAGAATGCAGCTCTCCCAAAATGAACAAACCGATGACTTTACCAAGCAGTAATGCACAACAAATCATAAAGAAGGACTTTAATATATAGTGCCATTTGCCTTTTTTACGCTCTTCTCTCCAATAGGCATACTTATATTGTCGATCGTACATTCATCCCCCTAAAGTAAACTTGCCGTAAGTTTAAGCATCTCGATAGCGTAAAGTGCGTTGGCACCTCTTTAATCATAGTGCGTATCTAAAGTGAATGCTTGTCGTGGCAATAAGAAGGAGATGTATTCTGTAGTAAGAGCTACATAATCTCTGAACGTTATATGTCTTGTGTAATTCGGATGATGCCTGATTTTGCTTATCGCTAGTGTTTTCTGAACACCCAAATCGGGCCGATGAGTAGAAACTGTAAATCCTCAAAAAACGACGGTTTTTTACCTTCAATCTTGTGACCGATAAATTGCAATATCCACAATACACCAAACAAGAGCATAGAAATATGCAGAACGGGCAACATCAATACCTCTAGAGACCAAATAAGGCCAATGCACGCTAATGTGTAGCCGATCATCATCATGAATACGCTCAGAGACAAACGAAAATAGAAAACCCAAGTGGGGATCACTGCTACCCAAACCCAATTAAGTTCGAAGCCTAATAATGAAATCTGGGGAATCGACCAAATAAGTCCAACCACAGAAATGTAGATACCTGGAACTGCGATTGTGTGAATCTTTTGGTTGATAGGGTTTTGGTGACTCTCCCCGTATTCTTTTAGCCATTCAGATAATGCTCGCATATCATTCCCCTTTTCCACCTTCTTATTCTTATATAGCCCGAGGATGAAAAAGGTGCGAATTTTTCCGTAAAGGCTACGAGCAACGAGCGACAAAACAACAGAGGCCAGTGCGTTGCCGATTACTCACCAAGCAACGCTCGTTGTGCTTTCGGCAGCTTGGCAACGACAAGAGCATAAGAGCGTTCACACAAGTCTTGAATCAACCCATCCTCGACATCACCGTTAAAATAAACCGTTATCCAATGACGCTTATTTAAGTGATAACCCGGGATAATGTCCGTAAACTGCGACGTTAAGACTTCTCCATCTTCTGGTTTTACTTTTACGCTGACATACTCCCGACCGTTTCTCTCTGCAATGATGGCAAACATCTTGCCTTTGATTTTGTAAACAACCGCTTCAGGCCCAAATGGGAAATCGCTTTCTGCACACATGAAGGTACTTAAGTATTGTTCTAGTTCTTTGCTTTTCATATCCCCTACCTCCTTCTGCGTTCTCATTCAAATTGTGGCAATAGCAATTTTAACGCCTGGTTAACCTGCGCTTTTTCATTGCCTTCTAAACCATGCAATAACGATTGCTGAACGTCTACATGCTCCAAAATTAGCTTGTCAATTAAGGTTAAGCCTTGCTCTGTTAGTTCAACGGTGACGCTACGTCGGTCTTCTTTACTATGGGTTCTGGTAATAAACCCTTTCTTCTCTAGTTTATCTAAGCGATTAGTCATCGCACCCGAAGTGAGCATCATCGACTCTATTAACGCTGAGGGAGTAAGACAATATGGTGAACCAGCTCGACGCAGTGTCGCTAACACATCAAATTCACCCATTTTCAGATCGTACTTCTTATGTAGCTCGGCGACCCTAGATTCCATGTGTTTTGCAATTCGCATTAGTCGACCCATTATTGCCATCGGTTCAGTGTCGAGGTCTGGCTTCTCCCTAGCCCACTGCTCTACCACTCTATCAATTGCATCCATTATTTCTCTCCAAACATCATATGTTTTTTATTTTAACATAAAGATACTTTACAAAAAGCCACCTTGCCGATATCGTTACATTTAATTATCTCTACATAAAGATATTTAACATGAACATTTTACTTGCGATGATTCCTGCCTTTTTTTGGGGGACGACTTACGCTGTTACTCAGTTTACTCTACCGGACTGGCCTCCCGTTTTACTTGGCGCTCTAAGGGCACTGCCTGCGGGTCTTTTGTTGCTGGCAATAAAGCCCTCGTTTCCAAAAAGAAGTGAGTGGAAGGTGCTGCTTGTTTTAGGAACCATCAACATCGCTTGCTTCTTTGGTCTCATTTTTGTCATGGCGTTGACGCTTCCTTCTGCCATCTCTGGTGTTGGTATGGTTTCGGTCCCCGTTTTTGCGATGCTGTTTGGTTGGGCGGTCTACAAACGTCAGCCTAGTGGCATTCAAGCGATAAGCGGCGCAACTTTGATTGCTTTAGCTTGGTTCTTATTTGATCCTAGCTCTATTTCTCTCGAACCCGTGGGCTTACTTGCGATGATCTCCGCCATTATGTGCATCGTGATAGGAAGTAGCGTAACAAAGTCACTAGGTACAAAAATGCACTGGTGGACAGTGCTAACATGGCAGCTCATTTTGGGTGGCGTGATTATGTCTATCGCAACAAGTGTGCTGGCGATAAACAATCCAGAGCCATATGTTACAGTCGTTCAGGACGTATCCATGACGAATATTCTAGGGTTACTGTGGGTAATTATTCTGAACACCGCATTAGGGTATGGCATGTATGTATGGTTATTACAGCGGATGTCGGTCGTAGATTTTACCTTTGGTGGTATTGCAAACCCAGTCGCAGGCATTGTTTCGGGCCTACTGCTATTGGGGGAAACGTTCACTCCTCTGCAATACAGCTTAATGCTGGGAATGATCGTAATGTCATTACTACCTCAGCTCATTACGTCAATCAAAACGAAAAGAGCCGCACTCTCCTCCTAAGTAACGTTAATTCCTAACACTCTAGGAGTAATGAGAGTGTTAGGAATCCTCAAGTGTGAGCCTACCAGCAGAAATCAGCGCTAACCTAGGAAACTGGCACCTTTAAAGCGGGATGTTATGACGTTATGGCTATTAAGCGCTTGCAAGGTTAGTCAGGGGCTCTGGTTTAGCGTAAACATAACCTTGAATAAGGTAAATCGCATGCTGAGCCAGATATTCGACTTGAGCCTGGCTCTCTACACCTTCTGCAATCATCTCACATTCCGCTTTGTTCGCTGCAGACACAATTGAGTCCAGCACTTTCAATTTTTGGTCGTCAGATCCTATTGGATCAATAAACATCTTATCCACTTTTAAACATCGGATGCCCAAATCTTGTAGGTAAGAAAAGCCACCATATCCGGTACCAAAATCGTCAATTTTGAACTTGTAGCCTTTATTCGTTAAATACAAAATCTCTTTTTTCGCGGCCTCAGTGTCTTTTACTGGTATTCTCTCGGTCAACTCAAAATGAATTCTATTCGAGATTGGCCAATTTAACTCCGACAGCAACTTCGTTAATACGCCTGACTCTAAATGGGAGGAAACAATATTGATGCTGACCCACGTATGCTCGGGTAAGTCACTTAAGTCTTGTATGATTTTACGAATAAGCTGATTGGTCATCGGGATAATCAGGCCACTTTCTTCTGCAGCACCAATAAACATATTTGGTGGCACCATTCCATCACGCCGCGACCATCGAATCAGTGCTTCGTATCCTACTGTCTTACCATCGCGACTATCGACAATCGCCTGGTAGTAAGGAATAAATTCTGCATTACTAATCCCATTTTCAATTAGACCAGTAATGGATTTTCTCAAGCTTTTACCAGATATGTATGCAAAGGCAGTCGCAAGACCAGCAAGCACACTTACAAGACCGCCCCACAAAAGTACTCTTTCCTGAGCATAATTTTTAAGTTTCTCACCGCTGTATATCTTTATGAGCATGTTGGCTTGAGACTCTCCTGAAAAGAAAAACTCTTTTGAGAGTGCGTTTTCTTCTCCTGCAATATTCGCTTTGCCACGGCTTATCGTTAAATCACCAAATATTGGTTCATCATACTTAAACTCTACAAATAGGCAGTCTTTGCAAGGCGTTTTTATTACCTCGTTAACCCAACTGTTATCAAGCACCCAGAAGACTTCAACGTGTTCATTATCATAAATGACCATCCACTCTATTTGGTCATTCTGTTGCGGCAAAATAAGTGATGCGAAAAAGTTTTCATCTATCTGAAATCGTTCACTACTAGATGGGCGAGACACTTCACTACCAACCGTGGAACACTTTTTACCGCCTTCTGTGGTCATCGCAATAAAACGAATGTAACGGTTATAAAAACGTGGGTCGCGTAAAGTTCTTAC
The DNA here is from genome assembly GCF_033340555.1 of Vibrio sp. 1069. Classification (NCBI taxonomy): domain Bacteria; kingdom Pseudomonadati; phylum Pseudomonadota; class Gammaproteobacteria; order Vibrionales; family Vibrionaceae; genus Vibrio; species Vibrio sp. 1069. The sequence goes on along the minus strand of NZ_JAWOWP010000001.1, from coordinate 443,572 downwards.
ATCACTATCACTACAAGTAAAATCTAACTGAGCAATCTGCTTCACTATTGCTCCGTCCAAATAGGCAGACCTTTGATTTAAATAATCTACGTAAGCATCTATTTTCGACGCTTTTACCGAGTTGACGTAAAAGTTGGTTATCGAATGAAAGGCCACTACAAATATGGCGATGGGAACTAAGCCGAGTAAAGTGGCATACCTTGTATTCTTTGTTATCAAAGTTCGTCCTGCTAATCTGTCAAGCAACCTAAGTGGGATATGAATACTATCTCATTTTTATAGTCCAAAAAGTGAGGAATGACGCTCAATAAAATGATAGGCTCAAGTGGCTTTCAGATGTCGGGATTTAGAATGTGAGCACCAAACCACATTCGAGGGGAACAGAGTAGCGAATAAGTGGAAAGTAAGAACGAGCCCAATTGTTAAGTCATCCGTAATAAAAGTGACGACTTGGAGCTTGAGCAATACTTTTTAGATAGGCAGCAGATACGCTAAAAAACAAAAAGGAAACGATTGATGCCAACCGCTTCCTTTATTTGTTATTGCTATTTAAAAGTGCGTGAATTACGCCACTTCAAGAATCACTTTTTCCAACTTATCTAGGCCTTCATTTAGCACGTCAGATTCGATGGTCAGTGGAGGTAACAGACGAATCACGTTCGCTTTTACTCCACAAGAAAGCAGGATAAGACCATTTTCTTGCGCTTTAGAAATCACCGATTTGGTCATCTCTTGTAGTGGTTTGCCTGATTCTGGATCAGTAAACTCAATCGCCATCATCGCACCTGTAGTACGGATTTCACCGATAGCAGGCACAGACTGTTGCAGTTTAGTCATACGAGCATTGACCACTTCACCGATGCCCATCGCTTTAGCACACAAATCTTCTTCTTCGATGATTTTCAGCACTTCAAGACCAGCAACACAACCAAGTGGCGAGCCTGCATAAGTACCACCTAAACCTCCAGGCAGTGCAGAGTCCATCACATCCGCTTTCCCAACTACCGCTGAGATTGGGAAGCCACCAGCAATGCCTTTCGCCATTGTCATTAGGTCTGGTTCAATGCCTAGGTATTCTGTGGCAAACATTTTACCGGTACGAGCAAAACCCGTTTGGATTTCATCGGCAATCAGCATGATACCGTGCTTATCACACAGCTGACGCAAGCCTTGTGCAAACGTTTCAGGTGCTTTGTAGAAGCCGCCCTCACCTTGCACTGGCTCGAAGATGATCGCCGCAACGCGTGAAGGTTCGATATCGCAAGCAAATAGGTCGTCGATCGCTTGTAAGCTTTGCTCAACGCTGATGCCGTGGAACGCATTTGGGTATGGCGCGTGGTAGATTTCATTCGGGAAAGGACCAAAGCCTGCTTTATATGGCGCAACTTTACCGGTTAACCCCATCGTCATATTTGTGCGACCGTGAAAGCCGCCTTTGAACGCTATCACGCCGCTACGACCAGTATGAGCGCGCGCTACTTTCACTGCGTTTTCGACCGCCTCGGCGCCAGTGGTTAGAAAGATCGCTTTCTTCTTAGTCTCTCCTGGTGCAAGTTCTGTCAGCTTTTCTGCCAGCTCAACGAATGACGCATACGGGGTAACCATCGCACACGTGTGCGAGAAGTTATCCAACTGAGCTTTTACCGCTTCACTGATACGTTTGTGAGAATGCCCGGTGTTAGTTACCGCGATGCCCGCTGCAAAGTCGATGTATTTGTTGCCTTCGATATCCCATACGTAAGCGTTTTCTGCTTTCTCGACGTAAAGTGGGTACAGTGCGCCCATGCCTTGAGCGATAACTTGGCTTCTTCTTGCGTGTAGTTGTTGGTTTGTCATTGTCTTGTCCTTAATTAGTTGCCGCCAAAGCAGAGATATTTCACGTCCATGTATTCATCGATACCTTGTTTTGCTCCTTCGCGTCCGATGCCGGACTGCTTAACGCCACCGAAAGGAGCGACTTCAGTAGAAATCATGCCTTCGTTAATGCCGACCATGCCGTATTCGAGCGCTTCTGCGATTTTCCAAACACGGTGGATGTTTTGGCTGTAGAAGTACGACGCAAGACCGTAAATGGTGTCGTTCGCCATTTCGGTCAGCTGTGCGTCACTGTCAAAACGAATCACTGGCGCGACAGGGCCAAAGATTTCCTCAGAGACAATCTTCATGTCGTGAGTAACGTCTTTGAGAACCACTGGCTGCATAAATAGACCATCGAGCTTTTTAAGTTCTGAAACTGGCTTCGCGCCTTGCTCAATAGCACCGTCGATAAGCGCTTGAATGCCTTGCTTTGCCGATTCGCTGATCACAGGACCGATGTTCACGCCCTCTTCTAAGCCGTTACCGACTTTGAGTTGTTGAACCGCAGCGTCGAACTTAACAATGAACTCGTCATACACTTTGCTGTGTACGTAGAAACGGTTCGCACACACACACGTTTGACCTGCGTTACGGAATTTCGACGCCATCGCGCCCGCTACGGCTGCATCAATATCCGCATCATCGAATACGATAAATGGCGCGTTGCCACCTAACTCCATTGAGGTACGTTTTATGTCAGCCGCGCTTTGCTGCATCAGCACACTACCAACTTGGGTAGAGCCAGTGAAAGACAACTTACGAATCAACGGATGCGAAGTGAAAATAGCGCCTACCTGACGTGAATTTTCACCCAGAACCACTTGCAGCACATCGCGTGGGATGCCTGCTTGGTAGGCGAGCTCTGCAACCGCAAACGCAGACAGCGGCGTAGATTCAGATGGTTTTACGACAAAGCTACAGCCTGCCGCTAAAGCTGGCGCTGCTTTGCGCGTGATCATCGCGATTGGGAAGTTCCAAGGCGTAATCGCACAGGCAACTCCAATTGGCTGTTTGATGGTCACCAAACGCTTGTCTGCACTTGGCGCAGGAATCGTCTCACCGTAGGTACGTTTCGCTTCTTCAGCAAACCATTCGATAAAGCTCGCGCCGTAAAGAACTTCACCTTGAGCTTCAGCCAGCGGCTTACCTTGCTCTAACGTCATTAAGCGGCCAAGGTCGGCTTTGTTTTCTAACAGAAGTTGGAACCAACGATTGAGCATGCCAGCGCGAGTTTTTGCTGGCAGTGCCGCCCACTCTTTCTGCGCCACACTGGCACGTTCAATGCCATTTAAAATGTCGTTTTCGGTTGAGACTGGTGCGTACCCGAGGAGTTCTCCGGTCGCCGGATTAGTCACTGCAATGCCCTGTTGTGGATTCGCTACCATAAACGAAACAAGGCTTTGGTTTTGTATCTGTTGCATGGTCATTCCTTTTGACAACTCATCATCGCCGCTAAGCCAGCGGCGAGTTTATGTTTAAGCAGGGATCTGCTGCGTAATACAGTGAATGTTCCCTCCGCCGAGTAGAACCTCTCTCGACGGTATCGCGATGATTTGGTATTCCGGCATCGCGTTTTGCAAAATATCGATCGCCATAGCGTCGGTCTCTTCGTCCAGCATCGGCAAGAACACATGCTCGTTGACGATAAGAAAGTTCGCATAAGAGGCACTTAGGCGTTCGCCAGCTTGTCGACTCATTCCTGAACTGGCGTCAATGCCATTGGCTTCGCGCTCGCTGTAATGCAACGGACCCGGTAATGGCAAACGGACAATTTCAATCTCGCGTCCTTTCGCATCTTGCTGCGATTTCAGTACTTGTTCCGCTTGACGAGATAACGCGTATTGCGGATCGCTTGGGTCATCGGTCCAACTTAGTACCACTTTACCCGGTGCGATAACGTGCATCAGGTTGTCGATATGGCCGTCTGTTTCGTCATTGAATAAACCATTTGGCAACCAAATGACTTTTTCGATACCGAGGTACGCCTTTAACTGCTCTTCGATTTGCGCTTTGCTCAACTGCGGATTACGTCCTGGGCTGAGTAAGCACTCTTCTGTGGTGTAAAGCGTGCCTTCACCATCGGTGTGAATCGCCCCACCTTCAAGTACAAACGGAGCGCGGTAATGATCAATACCGATGATGTCGCACACCGAACCAGCGACAAGATCGTCCTGCTGCCAGTTGTCGTAAAGGCCGTTGTATTCGCCGCCCCACGCGTTGAATTGCCAACTAATCCCACGGCGCTCGCCCGCTTGGTTAACAAGCACGGTCGGCCCGATGTCTCGCATCCACGCATCGTTAAATGGGATTTCCACCAAACGTACATCTGAGTGAAGCATTTGACGCGCTCGGTCAAAGTTGTGCGAGCACACCGCCACACACACTTTGGTCACTTCCGCGATTAAGTTCGCGATTCTGGCGAAGGTTTCTTGCGCGGGTAATGCGTCATCACGCCAATTGTCTTTCCTTTCTGGCCACGCTAGCCAAACTTCACTAACCGGCTGAAACTCAGCCGGAAAATAGAAGCCATCTTGCGCTGGTGTTGTCGATAACTTCATTTTAACGCCTCTTTAAACGGCTAGTTTGCCAACGCTGGTGTAAAGGTCTGGACGACGGTCGCGGAACAAGCCCCACGCGTGACGCGCTTTCGCTGTCGTAGCTAGGTCGATTTCTGCGTAAATGATGGTTTCACCTTGACGCGGTGCTTCGGCAATTTTTGCACCAGTGTGGTCAGTGATAAAAGAAGAGCCGTAGAACGTCGTCTCGATACCATCATCGACTTCAGTGCCCACTCGGTTTGACGCAATCACTGGAACGAGGTTTGCTGCCGAGTGACCTTGCATTGTACGTTGCCAGTGGTCACGTGAATCCAGTGTCGGATCTTGAGGCTCAGAACCGATTGCAGTTGGGTAAAAAATCGCTTCCGCGCCGTGCAGAGCCAAGCTGCGCGCAAGCTCTGGGAACCATTGGTCCCAACAAATGCCAGCACCGAACTTACCGAACTTGGTTTGCCACACTTTGAAACCGGTATCGCCAGGGCTAAAATAGTACTTTTCGCTGTAGCCCGGGCCATCAGGAATGTGTGACTTGCGGTAGTTATCTAGTACCGTACCATCGGCATCAATCATCACTAGCGAGTTAAAAAACGTGTTGCCCGCTTTTTCAAAGTAACTGACTGGAATAACGACGCCGAGCTCTTTAGCCAACGCACTCATCTCTTTAATAAGACGACAATTCTCCGTTTCTTCTGCAAGCTCGAAATACTTTGCTTCCTGTTTTTTGCAGAAGTAAGGCGCAGCGAACAGCTCTTGCGGAAGAATCACGTTCGCACCGTTTTGTGCTGCTTCACGAATCGCCTTTTTTGCTTTGGCTAGGTTATCTTCCAGATCCCAGCTTTTCGTCAGTTGAAGGGCTGCAAATTTCACCACTTTGCTCATTGGATATTCCTTATCTCTTAAATCGCCAGTTTGTCACGTAGGTTGTAGTAAGCCGCGCCCATTGCCGTAAACGGAATTTGGAAGTGGCGGCCACCCGGGAAGGAGTAATGTTTCAGTGCAGCAAACGCGTCGAAACGTTCAGCGTGTCCAGTCAAGGTTTCAGCCAGCAACTTGCCTGCTAGGTGAGTACACGTTACACCGTGACCGCTGTAGCCTTGTAGGTAGTAAATGTTGTCTGCAAACGAGCCAAATTGCGGCATGCGTGAGTAAGTCAGCAAGAAGTTACCCGTCCAGGTGTAATCAATCTTGATGCCTTTCAATTGTGGGAAAACTTTTTCCATCTTCGGACGGATCAGTGATTCGATGTTTTCTGGGTCACGTGCACCGTAAACTACGCCACCTCCGAACAACAAACGCTTGTCGGCAGTTAAGCGGAAGTAGTCAAGCAAGTAGTTACAGTCTTCAACACAGTAGTCACTGGTCAGCACTTGTTTGAGCTGCTCATCACTCAAAGGCTGAGTCGCCACCACTTGTGTGCCGCACGGGATCGCTTTGTTGCTGATGTTTGGTGCCAAACCACCAAGGTAGGCGTTACCTGCCAGTACCACGTACTTGCTCTTCACGCTGCCTTGCGCCGTTTTGACTACTGGGTTAATCCCTTTGTCAATCGACACGACCGCCGACTGCTCAAAGATTTGACCACCTAGAGAAATGAACGCAGCGGCTTCACCTAATGCCAGTTTCAGCGGATGAATATGACCACCGCGCATATCCAGCAAACCGCCAGTGTACACTTTCGTCCCTACCGCTTGTTCTACCTCTCCTGCGTCAAGCAGAGTCAGTTGGTCGTTGCCGTAACGCTCCCAGTTCTTCTTATGTTCTTCTAGCCCTTTGAGTTGTTTACTGTTCAGTGCCGTGAACAAGCCACCTTGCTTGTAATCACAGTTGATATCATATTTGTCGATCAGACCACGGATGATATCGCCGCCTTCAAAAATCATATCGCACAGAGCTTTAGCTTGGTTTTGGTCGTAACGGCTTTCAATCACGTCAACATCTCGGCTGTAGCTATTAACGATTTGGCCACCGTTACGACCAGTTGCCCCAAAGCCCACTTTTGCGCTTTCTAGCACAACGACTTTAAAACCTTTTTCTGCAAGGTGTAGTGCAGAAGAAAGACCAGAAAATCCCGCACCGACTACACACACATCGCACTCGATGTCGTTTTGCAACTGTGGGTATTCCGGCATGTTTGGCACAGAGTGCGCGTAGAACGAATCCGTATGCTTGTTCATAGAACTATTCCTTTATTTATCGTAATCGTCAGCAGGCTTAAGGATGGAGGCGAATCCAAGTGGTTTTGGTTTCGGTGAATTTTTCAATCGCGTGGAGAGACTTGTCTCGACCGTTTCCGCTCATTTTGAATCCACCAAATGGAACCGTCATGTCACCTTCGTTATAGTTGTTGACCCAAACCGAGCCAGCTTGCAGTCGTTTTGCTACGCGATGAACGCGGTTGATATTGCTACTCCAGAGTGCCGCGCCTAAGCCGTACTTCGAATCGTTAGCGATCTCAATTGCTTGCGCTTCGTCTTTGAATGGAATGACACACAGCACCGGACCAAAAATTTCCTCTTGAGCGACACGCATCTTGTTGTCGACGTTGTCTAAAATGGTTGGGGAAACAAATGCGCCCTGCCCATCGACATCGCCGCCACAACGTACGTTTGCACCTTCTGATTCACCTAACGAGATGTATTCCAACACTTTTGATTTATGATCTTGGTCAATGAGCGCACCCATTGATGAACTTGGGTCCATTGGGTCTTTTGGCGTGAACGCTTTCGACGCTTGAATAACTTTTTCTATAAACTGCTCTTTGATGCTTTCGTGAACAAGCAGGCGGGTTGCCGCGACGCACACCTCACCTTGGTTGTAGAAACACCCTGCGGCGGTGTCTGCTGCTGCGCGGTCTAAATCATCACAATCTTCAAACACGATGTTCGCGTTCTTGCCGCCCGCTTCTGCAAACACACGCTTTAGGTTGCTCTCACCCGATCTGACCATCAGTTGACCTGCAATGCGCGTCGAGCCTGTGAAGGCGATGCAGTCTACGTCTTGGTGTTTCGCCAACGCGTCGCCAGCTTCATGACCAAAACCCGTAACGACTTGGAAAACGCCTGTTGGTAATCCCGCTTGAGAAGCAAGTTGACCTAGAAATATCGCGGTGAGAGAAGATTTTTCTGACGGTTTTAGAATCACGCTGTTACCAGCGGCTAAAGCAGGACCAAGCTTCCAGCACGCAAGCCAAAGGGGAAAGTTCCACGGTACAACCGCAGCAACCACACCAATTGATTGATGAGAAATAAAAGCGTGTACATCTTTTTCGGTTGGGGCAACTTCGCCGTACACTTTGTCGATCGCTTCTGCGTACCAGCGTAAAGAGTTTGCTGCGCCAGGAATATCGGTTGAGAAGCTGTGAGAGATAGGTTTACCAGTATCAAGCGTTTCTAGCAGAGCCAATTCTTCTTGGTTTTGATCAATCAAGTCAGCAAACTGTTTAAGCACTGCTTTGCGATGAGCTGGGCTGCTCTCGCTCCACTGACCGGATTGAAATGCTTGGCGAGCGTATGAAACCGCGAGATCAACATCTTCATTTTGGCAACGGGCGATTTCGGTGAATATCTCATCTGTTGCTGGGTTAACTACCGGGATGGTTTGCCCTGTTAAAGCGGCACTGTATTCACCGTTAATGTACGCCCTGTTTTCGATGTTTAGATTGTTTTTTAGTTCAATCCATTGCTCTTGGGTTTTCATACGCTCTCCTTGTGATCACACAAGGCAAGCCCCCACTAAAATGTGGTTGGCGTATGCGCACTTATCATTCGACAAGCCTTGTCTGTGTGATTTGTAAATCGATGGGGCTTCGTCGTATCAATAATGTACGACTCGCCCGCTGTTATGACATGAGATTGCCCTTTATATTCCAGAGTGATTTCACCCTCTAATACGGTGCCAATCTCTTCGCCTTCGTGTTTGATTTCTGCCGCACCAGTGGTTCCATAAGGTGCGTATTCCTCGATCAAGAATCCGATAACTTGATCTTTGTCGCCATTCGTTACCAGTTTCATGGACACCGTCTCGCTCCCGATTTCCACAAGATCTGACGGCTTGATGACTACTTTCACTTCATCGTTCGAAGGTTGTTCAAAAGTGAAAAACTCTGATAACGATAAAGAAAATACATTAACGATTTTTTGTAGTGAGCTGACCGACGGGCTCACTTTGCCATTTTCAATGGATGAGATTGCACTGTGGGTAATACCAGCGCGCTCGGCTAGTTCCCTTTGTGACAATCCATGTTTTTTTCGTAACTGAACAATATTTTTACCAATCTCTTGATTGTCCATTCATACAGCTCCAAACGTTTAACGAGAGGTAGCCATCATAAATTCATTGAACAAAATTTGAGAGAAATGATTGGTTTTTGCTTCCCATTCTGGGTGCCACTGCACGCCAACGAAAAATTTTTGATTAGGAAGACTAAATGCTTCTACCAAGCCATCCGGGGCTTTAGCTTCTACTTGTAATAGAGGAGCAAGCTGATCGACGCCTTGGTTGTGTAGTGTGTTCACTTCAAAGAAGGTGGTATTTTCCCAATGATTTTGCACCAGCCATTGTTCAAATAAGCTCTGCTTTTGAACTAGTACAGCGTGTGCTGGCGCGTATTTTTGTTCGAAATCTTCAACAGGCGCTTCACGATGGTCATTGAAGCCGGAGTCATGAACGGCTGGGTTTAACGAGCCACCAAGTGCGACATTCATCTCTTGAAAGCCGCGGCAAATACCAAGGCACGGAATGTTTTGGTCAACCGCATGACGAATTAACGTGAATGAGAGCTCATCACGAGCTTCATCTTTGTAGCTCTCTTCGTGCGTTGCATTGTATCGATGTGGCGCAACGTTAGAGTGGCTGCCAGGAAAAAGAAAACCATCACATATGTCTAGGATGGTGGTTACGTCATCGCCCGACATGTCGGGAGCCAACATAATCGGTAGTCCTCCAAAATCCTTTATGGCGCGAAGGTAAAAGTCGTTGACCGCTTGTATCTGATAGCCACCCAACTCTTTAGCGCAGCTAACCACACCAATGATGGGTTTGTGTGTATCTGCCATGATATGTCCGTGTTCGATTTATTTAACACAAACCCTACAAACCATGTACAAAATTATCAACACAGATGACCATTATTATCGTCACAACGTGATCTGACGCACTTTTTAGGCTTCAAAACTGAATATTTATGCTCATTATATTGAACAAAACAAAACCAACTGTTACAAAATAGTTAACAGAAAGACATAAAAACCAGCCGTTAAACATCAAAAACACAGTGTAAGTGCATGTTTAAATTAAAAATAACCTAAAAAACAAACAACTCGCTCAGAGTACTGTAATTTATTTGTTAATTTGGTTATTTCTAATTTCTACTCGTCAGGCTATTTGGAGAAGAAAATGGAATCGTATCTACAGGAAGTAAAAAATTTTAAACAAAAATGGCCCGATATTGAATTTATCGATCTCATCTTTACCGATATAAATGCCACCCCAAGAGGAAAACGCATCCCGATAGATGCTCTAGAAAAACTGAATAAAGGTGTTGCCCTCCCCCTTTCGACCATCACCCTAGATACCAAAGGTAACGTCGTTGAAACAGCCGGGTTGGGAGAAGATCTCGGAGAACCAGATAATCTCTGCTATCCAATCAGCGGCACCTTAATGCCGACGGCAAAAGAACAAGTTGGTCAGCTACTGCTTAGTATGATGGATGAAACCGGGCAGCACCCTAACCCACTGTTCATCCGAAACATTCTCGCTTCTATATTGCAAACACTGCATGCTAAAGACCAATATCCTTGCGTCGCGCTCGAGCTGGAGTTCTATTTAATAGACAAAACCCGCGGCGAAAATGGCGAACCATTAACGGCAATTAACCCCACGAAAAAAACTCGAGAAAAAGATACCGAGGTTTACGACCTTGATGGACTAGATGACTACGCTGATTTCTTGGCCGACCTTAATCGAATTGCATTAGAACAAGGTTTAAACACTTCCGGAGCCCTATCTGAATCGGCACCAGGGCAGTTCGAAATCAACTTCAACCATTCTAAAGATGTGCTTCGAGCATGTGATGAAATCATCATCGCAAAACGCTTGATTCGCCAGGTCGCTCATCAGCACGGATTTGACGCCACATTTATGGCGAAACCTTTTAGTGAGCAAGCGGGTAATGGCATGCACATTCACCTCAGCTTGGTTGATACAGATGGTAACAACCACTTTAGCCAACCAGACGGTCAAGCGAGCGCCTTCTTCTATCAAACCATGGCAGCGATGCTGTCACAAACATCCGATGCCATGGCCCTAATCTGTCCTAACGTTAACTCTTACCGTCGCTTTGTTCCTGGCGCTTACGTCCCAACCAAAGCCGATTGGGGAGAAAACCACCGCGGTGTTGCGTTGCGTGTGCCTATCAGCGATAGCAAAAATCGCCGTATAGAGCATCGTATAGCAGGCGCTGACGTTAACCCATACATTCTCGCTGCAGTAGTACTTTCCGCAGTATTAGCGAGTGAAAGCTACACCAAAGATCAATGTCCACCGACTCTCAGTGATGATGCAATTGAGTTACCTCTGCGTATGTCAGAAGCTCTAGAGCGACTGGAGCACAGTGAGCTGGCTCAATACATCTCAAGAGATTTTATCGATTTGTATCTAGCTTGCAAACAGAGTGAACTCGCAGAATTTGAGCGAGCGATTACTCCATTGGAAATCGACTGGATGTTGCACTCGGCATAAACAAAGGAAATGAACTTTATGACTACGCAGACCAAGGCGCTGGATGCGCCTCTTAAAATCAACTCTCAACACATTATTGTTTCTTTAATCTCGGTTGCGACGTTTGTCTTTTTTACCACAATCGGTTTGAACCATGAGGAAGGCGAAGCCTACGGATGGATGAGTCTTTTACCAACGGCGTTGGTATTGGTCTTTGCGCTGACAACACACCGAACTGTGGAAGCCCTCTTTAGCGGCGCTATTGCCGGTGTTCTTCTGCTTAACCCAACTGAAGCGGTGGAACAGATTGTTGATATTTCCATGAGTGTAATGATGGATGAAACTATTGCTTGGATCATCCTCGTTTGTGGTTTGATGGGCGGCCTAATTGCTATTTTGGAGAAAGGCGGCAGTATCTTAAGCTTCTCCGACATGCTGGTCACGAAAGTAAAAAGCCGTAAGCAATCGATGCTGATGACCTTTGCTTTAGGTATTCTGATCTTTATCGACGATTATTTGAATGCGATTGCAATTTCTTCCTCAATGAAAAAAGTTACGGACGGCTACCAAATCTCGCGTGAAAAGCTCTCATATCTTGTGGATTCAACCGCCGCGCCTATCTGTATCCTCGTACCGATTTCCACTTGGGCAATTTTCTTCAGTTCGTTGCTAGAAGCAAACGGAGTAGCAGAAGCGGGAGATGGTATCAAAGCATACATTGAAGCTATTCCATACATGGCTTACGGCTGGGTAACGCTGGTGATTGTTTTGCTGGTTGCAATGGAAAAGATCCCAGATCTAGGTGCGATGAAAAAGGCAGAAAAGCGTGCGAAGAATGGTCAAGTTCGTCCAGACGGTGCAACAGATGTCGACTTTGGTCCCGATGTATCTGCACATACCAACCCAACCATGGGCCTTGTCAACTTCTTGTTACCAATGATCGTACTTGTTTCCGCAAGTTGGTATTTTGGTATCGATCTACTTGCTGGTGTTTTCGTCGCGTTAATCTTTACTATTAGCTTTTACGGCGCACAAAAACTGATCTCGATGAACGACATGTTCGAAGCTGTTTATGATGGCATTAAGGTTATGCTACTGCCGCTTGCGACCGTTATTGGTGGTTTCATGTTGAAATCGGTCAACGACTCATTGGGCGTCACGCAGTATGTCATTGAGACCGTCAGCCCTTACCTGTCAGCGTCTTACTTCCCGGCGATTATCTTTATGATTACGGGCGCGTTGGTATTTGCAACGGCATCGTCTTGGGGAACGTTTGCAGTAGCGATGCCAATTGTTCTACCTTTGGGCGAACAGCTTGGTGTGCCTCTACACTTAACCGTTGCAGCGCTGCTTTCAGCATCAGCGGCAGGGAGCCACTCTTGTTTCTTTAGTGACTCAACCGTGTTATCTGCACAAGGTTCGGGCTGTACAGCAATGCAACACGCAACCACACAGTTTCCTTATGCGTTGATTGGTATTGTTGCAACCGCGATTTTCTTCTTCATCATCGGTTAGCCCCTTTATCTAATTGCAAAACCCTGCTCAAAAATAGCGGGGTTTTGTTCTATCAAGTCAAATGATCCTCTTAAAACTACTTTACGTTCGTTCAGTATAAAAATACTCAAAGATGTACAGCTGCACTCAATAAGGGTTTGGTAAACCTAATATTTTTGGTTTACGCTTAGCGAAGCGTTTATTGTGCAACAAGGCAGCTTTTGAGTAACTTAAATGCCGCCTTAATACAGTGTTAACGGTTGGAGAGACATGAAAAAGTTAGCCCAAGAGATATGGATATTTGACGGAGATCCCGTCCAATTCTTAGGACTCCCATACACCACTCGTATGACTATTGTTAGGCTTTCTGATGGTGGCCTTTGGGTTCATAGTCCAATTAAGTTATCAAATTCGATTAGAGAGCAAATCAACAATCTAGGCCAAGTGAAATACTTAATCGCTCCTAATCATTTACACCACTTGTTCTTATCTGAATGGGTATTTGCCTATCCTAGCGCAGAAGTTTATGGCACAGATGAAGTCATCAAGAAGTGCCGTGATATACACTTTCACGCTTCACTTAACCAAGGCGGTAATGCTTGGAACTCTGAGGTTGAACAAGAACTATTTTCTGGCTCTCCATTAATGGAAGAGTGTGTGTTTTATCATCGACTTTCAAAGACCTTAATTGTTACTGACCTCGTCGAGAATTTTTCTGGCCAGGACTTTAACTACTGGCAGCGGTTTGTGGCTAAAGGGGCCGGTATTCTTGCTCCGAATGGAAAAATGCCTTTGGATTGGCGCCTAAGTTTTATGTTTAGCAAACAAGAGGCTCGAAAACACTTAAATAAACTGCTGTCTTGGAAACCTAATATATTGGTTATGGCTCACGGTGAAATCGTCCTTGATAATGCAGACAAGTTCTTACAGCGCTCTTTTAAGTGGCTAGTATGAGACAACATTGAAAACTCACACAACAGAATAGACAAGAAGCTATTTTAAAACATTAGGCCCTTTTAGCTTAGTCTTAGGGGGCAATTTACAGAACTACACGTTATGTTTAACGATAAGCTCCCCTATTCCTCTTAATTGAGCATTATGCAGCAATTTAAAATTCCGTTAGAATTGCACTTCAAAAACTTCAATGCGAAGAATTCTGAACATTGATACGGACATAAGTTCAAGAGTTAACATAACGCTATAGCAATCTCTTACTAATTATTTTGCTTCGAGACATTGGCATACTCCCGAAACAAACCCTTCGACTCTAAAGGTTTTGTTAATAACTGTTGCCATGCTTGTTAGTTATTCTCGTTGAACTCAGTATCTTGAAGTTGTTTGAATATATAAATTTAAAAAAGAGACATAAGATGCACAAAAAACTCATCATTCTAAGCTTGCCTATTCTATTAGCCGCATGTGCGGCACCAAAGTATACGGTAGAAACAATCTCGAAAGAAAATCAGAGCAAGGAAATCACCATCGTAAAAGACAACGCCACGCGAGATGTTTTCTTAGATTCGATGCAAGACTGGTGTTTGGATACCGCCCATAAATGCACAGTCGTAAGCGACGGCACTCCTCCTGTTAGCTCTGAGCTGACACTTACTTACGTATCACGCTGGAGCTGGGATTTTAGAACATTTATCGCTGATGCTCAGATCAAAGCCTACAAAAATAACGAAAAAGTAGGACAAGTTGAATTTAAAGCACCAAACAGCGCGAATCCAGATAAATGGGGTAAAGACAACAAACGAATCATTTCGATGATGGATTTGTTATTCGGTAAACAAACCGTGAGTGAGGCTCAATCCAAGATTAAGCTGGGCGAAATGTAATGAGCCGAGCAATTGCCCATTTAACCAGCATCATATATTTGTAGATAAAGATAGGAATGTTTAAGTGACTGAAGTCAAAACCATTGGGCTTTTCTTTATAACCGCCATTGCAGAAATATTAGGCTGCTACTTACCTTATCTCTGGTTAAAGGAAGATAAGTCAGTTTGGCTTTTGGTACCGGCAGCGCTATGCCTTGCTATGTTTGCTTGGCTTCTATCTTTACATCCTACCGCTACTGGCAGAGTTTATGCTGCTTACGGTGGTGTCTATATTTTTGTCGCAATTCTATGGTTGTGGTGTATCGACGGCGTTCGACCAACGCTCTGGGACATAGTGGGGGTTTCTGTCGCTATGCTTGGCATGTCAATCATCATGTTTTCACCCAGAGCATCCTAAACGTAACCGAGGGAAACCCTTACGCTTAGTATTTTGGCTATGTGCTAGATTTATTGATTAATAACATTATGACGTAATTGCTACATAGCCAAAGTACGCTTGGGCTTCACCCCAAAACAGCGCTATTTATAGGAGATACCAATGAACCATGCAGTGAAGGCAAGATTTGATGAGTATCCAAAACATGTGCGTATTCGGATAGAAGAGCTACGAAATATCGTCTTAACTATCGCTTCTGAATTAAAACTGGGGGAAGTTGAAGAATCTCTAAAATGGGGAGAGCCAAGCTACAGTGTGAAAACAGGTAGCCCGGTAAGGATGGATTGGAAACAGAAAACGCCTAGTCGTTATTATCTGTTCTTTAATTGCCAAACTAAGCTCGTCGACACATTCCGCGAACTGTATAGTGACTCACTTGAGTTTCAGGGTAATCGAGCAATAATTCTATCTTTATCAGCTCCTTTGCCAGAAGCTTCAATCAAGAGCTGTTTAGAATTAGCATTAACCTATCAAAAGCGAAAGAACTTACCTCTTTTAGGTATGTAAGATCGCTTAATAAAACTATTTACGGCCGATTAACCATATTCAACTACTCTACCTTTGTATCCTTTTTAATGCTTACGCAGTAAAGTTTTAGATTAAGTGGTCACCTTAATAGCGCCGTAACCAAACTAGTAATATCGAAATAAAGAAGAGTTTATGAAATCAAAAATCTTGTTCTTACTTATGCTTGGAGCTCATTTCAATGCTTTTTCAGCGACGAACTATCAAGTAAATGTGGTAGTAACAGAGCCTCAATCAACATTCATTTTTCCGACTTTTGAAATATCCTCTAAAGGAAAAAGCAAAACCAGTTTTGTCGACGGCTGCACGTACTTAGGAACCCTTTCAGAACCGAGCAAAAATAGCATACAGCTTGAAGCTACCATGTCATGCAACCGAGATGGCGCTACGTCAAGGATGGAAATGCCGGTATTTGTACTCAACTCCGAGGGTCAAAGCGCGAGTTATGATCTTGTAGAAAACGGGGTCGTGATGTGGAAATATTCTGTAGAAGTTAAGCCGTCACTTAAAAAGTGATATATCAGAAATACTAAAGTAACAATCAGCACTATTAACCGCCGTTTAAGTGTAATAGGTATATTCTTTACGACTTAATGACGTTACTTGTTGCCGCAAGTCTCCAACTCATGTACAAAACAGCCCTAATTTTAATAGGAGATAAGTGGCATGAATTTAATTGTACGTCAGGTAACTTTAGGTGATGCTGAAGGCATTACAAACGTCCTCAACCCCATCATTATTGAAGGTTTATACACTGTATTAGATACGCCTTTCACACCTGAAGAAGAAAAAGAGTTCATTACTCATTTCCCAGAACGGGGCGTGTTTACAGTCGCTTTATCCGAAAATAGCTCACAAGTTGCATATTTCGGAACATTCCGATCAGTCATTTCGGGATTATCCGATCACTTTTAACCTAACTCCGAAATTGGTGATCGGAATAGCGAAAACCGCGATCGGAAAGCCCGAATTCCTACCTTTCCTCTTTTAGAACAATAGCTCGCTATTCTTTACTTCTTAAACAAGTAAGTAAGGAAGCGACAATGGCAAAAAGAGGAATCCAATGAACAAAATAAGAGAGGTATTACGCCTTAAGTACGACTGCAGTCTTTCAAATCGCAGCATCGCTTCTTGCCTTAAACTCGGCCCTTCCACCATATCGGAACTCCTTACTCGCTTTAAACAAAGCCAACTTGGTTGGCCTCTACCTGAAAGTTGTAGCGATGCTGATCTCACTCAAGCTCTGTATCACGGCAACAAAGCCAGTCGCGATAAAGTCATGCCAGACTCCATTCAATACGCAGTCGAACTCAGACGTAAAGGTATGACGAAGATGTTGTTGTGGCAGGAACATCATGAGCAATATCAAGAGCAAGCTTACGCTTACACTCAGTTCTGCGAGCACTTCACTCGTTGGTTCAAAACCCAAAAGCGCAGCATGCGTCAGCTCCATGTGGCAGGTGACAAGCTGTTTATCGATTACTGTGGGCTTCGGCTTCAGGTAGTCAATCCTGACACAGGCGAAGTACGAGAAGCAGAAGTGTTCGTGGCGACCTTGGGCGCGTCCAATTACACCTATGTTGAAGCCTTCTCAAGCCAAGGTAAGTCATACAGGTTAGAGGCGCGCCAATGCGTTAGAGCACCTCGGCGGCGTACCACAACACTTGGTTCCCGATAATCTGCGTAGCGCGGTCACCAAAGCTAACCAATATGAGCCAAGGCTTAACGAGAGTTATCAGAAACTGGCGAATCACTATCAAACTGCCGTAATGCCAGCTCGTCCCTGCAAACCAAAAGGCAAAGCGAAGGCCGAGAATGCCGAACTCTTAGTAGAGCGCTGGATCATGGTGCGGCTACGACACAAACCTTCCATACCTTCAAGGAACTGAATCTCGCCATCCGTCAGCTTATGAACGACTTAAACCAACGTGAGATGAAACAGTATGGTGCAAGTCGTAAAGCGTTGTTCGACAAACTCGATAAGCCTCCGTTCCCCCCCCCCCCCCACAAAAAATACAGCGTTACCTGTATACCTAAACCAAACGAGCCAAAGTCGGGCCTGATTATCACATCGAATATCGCCGCCACCACTACTCGTGCCACATCAACTTGTAGGTCACCATGTCGAACTGGAAGCCTACAACCGTCTCGTGCAGATCTACCATCAAGGTAACTTGGTCGCCCAGCATCCACTCAGCCAAAGAGAGCGCGGAAACAGCACCCAACCAGAGCACATGCCGAGTAATCATCAACATCAGAAGTGGTCGCTTGGACGCCTGCTCAACTAAGGGAGCCAATATCGGCCCAGCTATGCGAGAAGCCGTTAATAAGATGCTCAACTCCAAGCCTCATCCAGAGCAGTCGTATCGCTCCTGCCTTGAGCTGCTCAATCTGAACAAAGCGCATGGCGAATCGCGCTTAAAGCAAGCCTGTAACGATGCGCTGATGCTGACAAAACCGAACTACACCTTCATCAGCAATCTACTGAAAAATAATCGAGAAGGGCAACTAAGCAAAGACAAGGCGAGCACGCCGAACCTAGTTCATAGCAATGTCCGTGGCCCGAACTGTTATCACTAGGAGAAAAGACATGAACTCACTGAACGACCAAACCAAAACTCTCCGCCTGAGCCATGCTGTAAAATCGTTAGAGCAGTAACAGGAACAACTAAGCACCTACGCAGAGTTGGACTTCGAGGAAAGAATAAGCCTGCTTCTGGAAAGTGAAATCTTGAATCGTACTCAGACCAAAATCCAACGTCTAAAGCGACAAGCCAAGCTGAGAGTAGATGCGAAGCCAAGCCAACTCATCTACAAAGAAGGACGAAATCTCAATCGTCAACAGATAAGCGAACTTATGACGGGTAGTTATCTTTACAAGCATCAGAACATCTTGATCACAGGCCCAACAGGCGCAGGCAAAACCTATCTTGGCTGCGCACTGGCAACCAGTGCCTTCGACCAACAACAAACCGTCAGGTACTACCGATTAATTCGCTTGCTTGATGCTCTGACCGCAGAACGTCTAGATGGCAGCTATCAAAAACAACTCCAATCGAAGGCTAAGAAAGCCTTACTGATCCTTGACGACCGGGGGATGGAAAAACTGACTCAAGAGCATGCAGGCCATCTTCTGGAAGTATTCGAAGATCATTACCAAAACAGCAGCACAATCGTCATTATTCAGTTACCTGTAAAAGAGTGGTACAACATGATCGGCAACGCAACCGTCGCAGACGCTCTCATGGATCGGCTGGTACATAATAGTCATCGAACAGAACTAGGAGGTGAGTCGATGAGAAAACTGGCGCAATCCGATCACTTAGAGTAAAAATAGGAAGAGAGAAAAACGGCAGGATCAGGTGATCGGAATAAAACGAAACAAGCGATCGCAATCACCGAAATACGCAAAACACTCGCAAATTTAGAATTTTGGCATGAAGGCTTGGAGTCCATTACCTAATGATTTAGCAAAACTAAGAGGAACTAATGCATATAAAACAAAGCGATAAGCTACAGAGAAGGAGCCTTTGACGCAAGGAATTAGAAGCAAAATTCACCCTGCGTATAACGCCGCATTAAGTGGTGAGCAACTCACCGCCTAACCCGAAATATAGTGCCATAAACACCGCACTAAAACTTTGAACTGAAACTGCCGAGCGTTGGGAATCCCTCTTAAATGCTTTGTTAGCTTTCGTACTCTACGACGTCAGCATTTTTTAGTTGATATTTTTGTAACAAAACCAGTGCCCTTTCAGAAACTAAGAGTAGCCCAGTATCTGTCACGCTAAAATCGTCTTTATCTATGGTTCCAGAGACTTGGAACCACGAAAAACGAGGTAATGTACACTCTGGATACAGTTCTTCAAATATGTCAGAAATAGATATTTCAGCCACTTCCAGATTGTATCCTGACAACTGCGATGAGCGTAAGGCCATGGCTAAACGCTCAGAGACTAAAAAGCATGGAAATGAAGTCAATAAATCATCACCTAACCAACCATCAAACTGAAAATGTAGCTTTTCTATTGTCGGTGGATGCAAATCGAAATTTGCCAGCGTATTTTCACCCAAGCTTCCAGGAACTTCTGGTTCGATCAAATATTGGTTCATTTCATTCTCCCAAAGAAAGCTAACGCCCTGTGAAGGTGTGAGCAACGCAATACGAAAGCCGCCGCACACCACTCTAATCCCTAAAACCAACGCATAATGAAAATGCCACGCGTTGCGAATCCCTCTTGAATAGTTTGTTATTGCACTGAGCTAACGGCTACGCTGTCAGCGCCCATTTGATAGCCAAAATTCATACCGTTCTTTTGCCCTTTCAGATACACGCAACACTGTGCCCTCAATCCACTTAGGAGCATGTCTTCGATTCAAAATGGAAATATTTAGCTTATCCCCAGATTCTGATGTGCAATCATCGCAACCTAATCCATATTGATTGCGTAACCATCTTTTACCTTGAAAATAATAAGAGCGACCGTTTCGAGTCAGTTTGACGATATCAATCAAAACAGTACCACTTTCCAACTCAATATATGCTAACAGCTCTCTTTGTTTATGCTTCATTTTTTCCTCTGGGCAATAATGCCTTGCTAAGGGGTGAGCAACGCAATACCGAAGCCGCCGCATACCACCTTAAACACTAAAACCAACGCATAGTGAAAATGCAGCGCGTTGCGAATCCGTCTTAAAGCGTTTGTTAGCATTCAGCACCAAGTTATACTATAAATTTTCTACGTTATATAGGTAGCTAACCTTCTACTGTCTTTTTACCGCACTTTTCACAAACTAGGTGGCGTTCAAACTCATCCATAGAGGCAACAAATGCTCCAAGAGCCCAGCCTTTAATCGCGCCTGCTATAAATTCCTTAAATTTCTGATTTTTGGCACCTTTAAAAGCACTCGGCTTTCTGACCAAGACAACTACGTGATGAGTATCCGTACCGCAATCTGAACAGTAACGAACTTCTGTTTTGTGAGACATTCTTTTTCTCCATGAATGCTAACGCCTTGCTAAAGTGTGAGTAACGCAATAATAAGCTACCGCACAGCGCCTTAATCACCATAAGCCACCGTAAAGTAAAAATGCCACACGTTACGAATCACTCTTAAGCAATTTGTTCGTACATGCGCCACTTCTATTTATACGCTCAAAAATATTGAAAAGTGGCATAATATGAAAGAATTTGAACACTGAAGTGAGACGGGCAGCTACAAAACTTCAACTCGATTAATGGACGAGAGTTGACTAGAAGAAAAATGCACTGAACTGCCCTACTTTCACTGGCTTCAAATTAGAAAAGGATTCATTCATCGCACTTTTATGGCAACACCCGAAAAACGACAAGATTAACTTAGGAAGTACAGCGAAAACGAAGAAGCTCCAAAGAAGTAGGCTAATAGTTAGAAACCGTAAACGATGAAATCGAAGCGAACAATCCATATATAGTGCCACCGGAAAGAACATGAAAGACACAAACTGAAAGGTGTAAAAACGAGCGCCAACACAGATAAATACCAAAACTTATGACCTTCGACGCCAAACCCGCACTAATGCCGCATTAAGGTGTGAGCAACGTCACCACCACACTAACTTATACGCCTTAAATACAAAACCCAACGATGACATAAAAATGCCACGCGTTGGAAATCACTCTTAAATACCTTGTTAGTTTTTTGTTTCTAGAGTGTGCTTATTTTCCAAGTCGTCTAACCTGTTTTTAAGTTTCTCTAACTTTCGAGAATAAATAAAGAAACCGATTTGAGAACATACTACGGCCACATAGAACAGGTTATCTCTATGTTGAGCTGGAGCATCATTCCACAACCATATAGCGAAGACAGTGACAAGCACATAAGAAATAATATTTGAAATCATTGATGAAGCCCCGAAACTAATCGCACACTTCGATTTTCTAACTCTGTATTTACTTTTTTTAATTCAGACTTATTAAACGCAACAGCTCCCAAAATGACAAACATAGCTAAACCACCTCTACCAAGTTTACCTCTAGCTTTAGATTCCTTGGATAGTTACCAGCTTTTAGGTTGAACATGTATTTGCCAGCCGCTGTTTCTTTCCTTTCATATTTTGAATCGTCAGGCGCCTTCTTTTTCACTGAGTCAATGCCATTCTCACAACTTGGTTTTGTTGTGTAGCTCTCACTAGCTAAGATATTTTGTCCATTTCCTGCTTTTAAACGAAAGCGATATTCTCCCGCTGTATCTTTATAAAGTTCAAATTTTCCAGACATAGACGCCCCACAATATTATTGACAAATCAAACATTAAAGATATATGCATGTCAGATCATACAAAATATAATCAATTTTTCAAAATTTTCAATTATGTTGAATAAGTAATACACACTAGCTTCTGTAGGTGTGTTCTCAAAGAACTTAATGCACTCACAAGTAGCTGCCATCTATAGAGTTATAAACAACCAAGGACATTTTTGAGAGCTAATTACAATATCAACTAATTAGCGTTGAAGCTATCTGTAGTTGTGCATATGATAGACGCACAATCGGAAATGGAGATTATGTTGTGCAACCTAGAGGCAAATCACTTTCTGTACCACTACGTCCCAAAATCCAATGGCACTTGAACTAGCTGTACACCGATATGAGGTTTCAACTATTAAACTTTATAATCAAACTTGGATGAGACAACCCTAAATCTTTCAAAGCTTCTCAAGAAGATTTGAAACACCTCAAAACCTTGAGACGTAGCTTAAATGCACGGTATCATTACAAAATAACTTACAGAATATCAAGAGCGAAGCGCAGTGACTTCGCCAGACGATTTAATGGATGAACCTCATCACCTTACCCGTGTTTTGGCAAGATACCTACCCAGTATCGGTGACACCAAGCAAACTAAACGACATGAAGCCACCATATTATTATGGGAACTGGGCATTTCCGAAAAATGGAAATGATCTTTGTAACACGCAACCTTCATACGCTTGGTCTTGGAATCAATGACCCATCCAATGGTGTTTGGTTACCTAGAAATGTGAAAAACAAAGGATATTGGAGTTCTCCAGATGCTGAAGCATATAAGAAAGTTCATCGCTATGACTATGAAGCATGGGTAGTTACAAATTTAAGCAATAACTCTCTTAAAAAAGATGTGTTCATTAACCGTCTTCGTAATATCAAAATTAAATTAAAAACTTCTACTTACCCCGAAGGTATGATTTCTAGCAAAAACCCGAACTGGAATGATGAATAATGAACGTCTACCAATTGAAAGAGGCGCCGCATGATTACAAGGCTTTGCAATTAGGTCCAACGGAACTCTTCGGTGCCATAGGCAAACAACATCTAATGACCATACACCGCCAGCGCTCTCAGAACACGTCATTACTAGATATTTGGAAAAATGTATCCGCCTCATTCGATGACGTTTTAGGAACTAACGCTGACATCCCTGATGTGTCGCTGTGGTCTATGACATACCTAGTACTGTCCCATCGTGCTTACGAAATATTAAAACCCACCTTAGAAAATGAAGGTGAGTTTCTATTGGTAACTGTCGGAGAGGAACAAGTTTATGTCTTTAACTGCCTCTCCTTTGGCCAAGAAGACGAATCTGTTTGCGTGAAGAAATATCTTGATGGCATCGAAGATGGTTACGAAATACTTTATTTCGAAGAATCGGATATCGAGAAGCGATATCTATTTAAATCACGACTTGAAGGTTGTCAAAGACTGTATGCCACTGAATCTTTTAAACACTTATGTGACCACTATGACTTGCGTGGGCTTCGGTTTGAAGAAGAGCTGCTAAGAGTGTTTTAGCCAACTTAAATTTCAAGTAGCAGCTATGAAATGTATTAAATTATTCAAGAGTAACAATGAGGAAACCGTGATTGGATAAAATAGAATGAACAAACGAGTACATTGCACTAGTTAGCGAACAATTTAAACTGTGGGCTAACTTCCTCAATACAGGTTCGGGGTGTTAACTTTTACTCTGGCAATAACGTATATGGGAACATCTTCACCGTCGGTAAATCGGGTTCTTTCTTTACTCGTTATTTTCTTTGTAAGGATTAATGGCTCCCAGTATTTACCTCATAAAACTTGGCAGTTAAGAGTTAAAGCAAAATCAGACGAGAAGACAAAGTTAATACTACTAGGCCTAGAGCAAAAATACTTTAATTTTATAACAAACTTCACCATGTATCCTATGTTTATGTTTGGTTTGCTATTTCTCATAGCTGTTTCTTTGAGTACATCAATAGCAAAGTATTTTCCTTTGTGGTAAACATACGTCGGCTTTTATAAAATCCCTTAAGAATGACTCAAACGCTTGGCATTTTCAATTAAATAGCGACCTTCGTGGTTAAAGTTAATTATTAAAATTATCACAAAGTAATATTCCATTATAGTCTTAAAAGGGAATTATATGAAGTTAGTTGACAGCGCGGGAGCTACTGCTTTAATTACTGAATGTTTATACTGTGCTAGCACAGAATTTAAACATGGATATTTTAGAACCTTAGGTCTTGATGGCGATTTATTAGAGCGAAGCTTCCAAGAAATTATTTATGAGGTTTTATATAAATCTTAAATAATATTGTAGATTTTTAGCTTCTTTCGTTTGGATGCGTGTTTGTATATTCATTTTTTAGAATATCAATCAGTACAAATATACGTAAAATTTTTAGCCAGAAAAGTAGCAGGTCAAAAGCACTTTAGGTTAAATACTAAAAATCCAACGAAAATAGAAGATAAATATCTATCATATTTAAAGGTATCTTGAGGATTGCTTTTAGCAAAATTCATTTTTATTGTCATATATCCAATCATGAAAAACAAGGCGTCACTAGAGAAAATGATGTGATAGCAGTTATAAAAAGCAATGGAAATGACAAAGTCACATTCCGGACTAAAGAGTATGAGACTAGTATGATATTTTTATACTGTGGTTCTCGAAATTGTGCAGGGTATGATCCAGAAGGGAGTCAAATTATCTATGTACCCCAAACACAAATGACGACGAAAAACCCAAGAATATACCAAAGATGTTGATTATTCTATCTACAACTAGCTTTCTGATTACTACTCAATCCGATGAAGAACTAGTAGTGGTTACGGACTGGCTTCAGTGTAATTCACGTCGCCGAAAAATGACGAGCACCCTCTAAAATATCAACAATTGGAAGATATACGAATTAATTATGTGTTTGAGCCAGGAGATTGCAAGGGCAAAAAAGATGACGATAAACAGTATATTAAGAAACTCCGCAAGAAACTGAAGTTAACACATGAGAATGGGGTTGATTCATTTAATTACTTATAGTGTCGACCGAGACAAAATAAATCATTTTATGTCAATGCGTACTAAAGTGATGCGTGAGTTAGCTAAGAATTTAATTTATCGGTCAGCCATAGGGGAGGATTTTCAACCTCAAATACAAGATATTACGAAGTGACTAGAGTTAACTTTCAAAGCTTGGCCCTATCATGTTTTAAAGGATGTCTCTAATTTAAACCTCTACAACCAAGACGCTATCCGTACACAAACCAGCCCCTTCAGATTTTAGAGTCTTTATCCTAAACTGTGTGATTCATAGACATTCTTTCAACTATGCTGGGTGTCTATGGACAGAGAAATCCAACAAAGACTACGGTGGGTAAAAATGTATGAGGAATGTGGTTATGCAGGCCTGGTATGTCGACGCTGTAGTATTTCCAGACCAACATTACATAAGTGGGCTAGGCGATAGAAGCAGTATGGAATCGCTGGTCTGGAAAGCCAGAGCAGACGCCCTCATTCATCTCCAGTTGCCAAGCTCTATGATGAGCTAAGAGCATTGATCGTTACGATGCGTGAGAAAGGCAATTTAGGGGCGCGGCGTATACAAACGAAAGTAATCCGACTTCACCAAATACATCTAAGCACAGCGACACTCCATAAAGTTTTATACGAAGCACCAGTCAAACTCATCGTAACTTACCGACGAAAAAAAGATTTCCAAAGATATGAGCGCCCAATTCCTGGTGATAGAGTCCACATGAACACCTGTAAAATAGCGCCTGGAATTTACCATTATACAGCTATTGATGACTGCTCTCGCTATCGGGTTCTAAGGTGCTGCTCTCGGCGCACAGCAGCAAATACAGTTGACTTTATCGATTGTGTCGTGGAAGAGATACCATTTCCTATCCAGCGTATTCAGACGGACAGAGAGCGTGAATTCTTTGCTGAGAAAGTCCAGAAACAACTCATGATTTATGGGATCAAGTTTCGCCCAAATAACCCTGGTTCACCTCACTTGAATGGTAAAATGGAACTCTCGCAGAAAACAGATAAAAGTGAGTTCTATCCGACCATAGATGTCTATGTGGGGTTGGAAGAACTGGACCTGCTGCTAGCTGAATGGCAACACTACTACACCTAGGAACGGCCCCACAGCTCGTTAAATGGGCTAACCTCGGATAGACAGGATTACTAAGATTCTGATCAAACCCTTTTGTCTGAAGAGGTATCTCAGAACTACGAGATCAAGAAAGAGAGGTATCAAGAGCAGAATTACAAGCTCGATCTTCAGCTAAGAAAAGTGAAACCATCTCTATGAATCACACATTTAAGCTTAGAAACATGATTTTGATTGCTAGCTTTTTCTGGCGACTAACGCCCTGTTAAGGGGTGAGCAACGCAATACTGATGCCACCTTAAACACCGAAACCAACACACAGTGAAAATGCCACGCGTTGGGAATCACTCTTAAATGCTTTGTTATGTATAGCGGCTAGAGAGACCAATTGTAGCTTTTGAAAAACACATCATCTATAGGAAGAACCGGGCACAACAATGCCCCTTCAAGCGGTTTACTGACCGCGATTACTTTTGAAACCTCATCAATCATTACACCAACAGATTCAAGAGAACAGTTCTGTTCGACACTCACCCCCCATTTTTCAGCTTGATTAGAAGATATAGGTTGGCCTAGAAGAATGGCTACTTTGTTACCTTTTACACTGAGTGTCTGTAAATCACCTTGAGCATTAACTGCCCAATTACATTGAGAAGTTAGTTTTGTTTCAAAAATGGTAGACTCTTCAAACAAAGTACAAGATGATCCATTGTTAACTGACAGATTAAATGCTAAGGAAGAAAAATTAACAAACGATAAAAGTAGCGTAGTTGTTTGTTTCACTGTTTTATCTCCCAAAACCAAACTTCATCACCAAGATTAATCCAATCAGGGGCGCCTCCCTTCATATGCTCGCCATCCCAAACGTCAATGTGATCGGTACTACCCCACCCATTCCTGATAAAGATAATCCCTCTCCGACCCATTAATGATTTTCTCTTTGCTCTTTAATAAGCTCTTTATTTCCAAATATATTAGGGTTAACAGAGATCCAATTTGCTAACTCTTGGGCTGCTAAAATGTGTCTAGGACTATGTTTAAAGCCAGGGTAGCAGCGCCTATTAGGATATTTTTGGTCAAAACTTGAAGTGTCGATACCTGTTTCCTCCAGAGCAACCCGTACGAATAGCACACTGATTAGGAAAATGAGCCCTATCACAAGGAGATTTTGGGTATGGATGGTTTTTCCACAACTTGACAAATTGAATTACTGACACTGTACGTACCTCACTGAAACAAAAAGCACTCTAACACACTCAAAAATAGCAGTTACTCTAAGTGTCGCACTTCAAACTTGATACTAAGAACTCGAAGCAAACATCAAAGGGTAGATAGTAGTTCATAGGCCCTTTAAGAGTGCACGAATTATTCGATCGCGAAATATACGTAAGATAAACCATGTTATCGCTATCGTCGCTGATACCACAGCCAAACTGTCTACAGCCATCACGATGTAGAATAAGCAGCCGACAATAACACCAATCAACATCGCTACGTTGAATGGAAAAGCGTTGAATTTAACTATACCGGATGAGCCCTCTCTTAGCTCTGTCTTTAGTCCTTGCAAGTAAAAGAAGAGTAAAGTGCACCCACCGAAAAGACCCAATATTGCTATAATCATTATAACTCCGAAGGATTGATTAGACCTCTGAGGATCAGCTCTTTTCTGGCATCTTTCATGCCTTGGGTTTGCATTGCATTAAAACCAATAATCATTATCACAAAAGCGCCAAGCATTCGCCCTGACTCACCTACAAGTTGCTTTCTTAATCCCAATTTTTTCGCTGTCTCTAACACCTTATTCGAACTAACGATACTCGTTAGACCTTTGGTCACTGTTGTTTTCATTCCTTCATTAAAAACAGAATATACGCCAGCGGGTAACACTCCGACTGAAATCGTTGGAACATCAAAGCCAGGGCTACTGAGTAAGTCAGAGATTTTCTTGTTTGAATTATAATAACTTTTTAACTCAGAATCACTTAGTGACCAGCAGAACCAGTATGGATTTGCGCCGATTTGGCCTATCATTCCATAGAGTTTAGACTTCAAGCGATTGTTTTTTAAATTCAACACACTACTCGTTACTTTTCTTTGGTCGGGCTTCGATAAATGTCTGTACAACACAATACCAGATAAAAGGCTTAACGATTGATTTTCACGATGTAAATCATTTTTATATGGTTCTAGACCCATGAGAACAATGAAAAACTTTAACGGATCTTGATTGTGTTGCCGATGGGTGTATCTGGAAGATGTGACGCTTAAAGAGTCCATGCCTAAAAGTCCTTAGGTAATTTCAATACACAAATCATTACATAATATTAAGTAGGCGTTTCGTTTGTAAAATGTCATCTACTTCTAATGTATTGATATATAGAACTATATTAAAAGTGAGATCTGGTAGGGGTATCCACTTTTAGGTTACAAAAGCTGATGCAAACTTGTAAAGTTGCATCGTTGATTGTAACTTGGTGAAACTTATTTTGAGGCAAAGGTGAGTCTGCCGTGGTCGACATCTGACACGCCTTTGCACAGTTCAGAGTTGCGTTTTTCTAATTTAGTAGAGCATGAATTAACTGATGTATGGCAACTCGCTTATTTGAGCGCCCAGTATCATTGGAACAGAGCACACCGAATACAAACCCATATTGCTCAGTGCTTAATCATTAATAAATTCAATAACTTTACAAGATGATGAAGCATAAAAGGCTAGAGGGTAGCTCCTTCATCAAGAAACCGAATATACGGACGCAACAACTAAAGAGTTGCTTTGAGTTGGAAAGCAACTGGTAAGGGTTTCTTACTTATTGCCAGCAGGAAATGAGGCAAATTAACGAATTTGAACTCCACTTTAAAAAACTTGGGCGCTATCTTAAATCCTGAGATTAATTCCACAAACTTGAATTACTCCTCTTGAGCACATTTTGATCTTAGAGGCTATTCGGTGAAGATCCGAAACAAAAACAAGCACAAACAGTGATTTAAATCACAATTAGGAGTTATTTTCGCAGTTCCTCTCAATGTTTCCCTAGAGGGTAACACCAAGACAATATTACATATAAAACAATGCCTTGTAATGAAATCGAGAATCCATCTTGAACAGTTTGTTAGCTGAAAGTTTCACCGAGTGCATCTATCCATTGCTCTGGCTTCGCTACAATAAACTCGTAACACGTGTTGTTGGCTAGCTTTATGCGAAATGCATTCGTGTTGGTTGGAGTTACACCACCACCTTTGCCCAAGTACTTAGCTACGGCAGCAATGCCTTGGCGCTTTAATTGATATGGACCAAAACCCAACTTTTCGTTGTACGGAATAAAAATTAAATCCGGCTTCGTTAGTTCTAATTTCCCATCTGCTTTAGTCGCACCGAATTGAGTTGTAGCTGTTGAAGACTTAATTACTTTATCAGACATAACGTACCCTCTTCCTTGATTTACTTTTGTCTGCTAACGCCCAATTAAGGGGGTGAGTAACGCAAAACCGATGCACCGCAAAGCACCTTAATCACTCAAATTAACGCATAGTAAAAATGCCAAGCGTTGGAAATCACTCTTAAACAGTTTGTTAGCTATCTATCAAATTGATACAGTTTTGAATGATGATTGCACTATCAGCTTTACTTTGAGTTTGCATCGCGCATTGTGCCATAGAGCTATAGCCACTACTCTTACGTACTTCATGATTCAAATTATCTAGCGCAAGACGAAGAGTTGAAAGATTAAACACTCCGTTATTAACCAAATATTTTACTGTCTCAGGATAAAAACTGGCCATTTCTAAAAATTCAGCTTGCTCATTCACATCATTAAATATATTTTCCCGTTTTAGACACTTTTTGGATAATTTCATGGACAAGATACTGCGCTCTTGTTCGTTGAAAACTTTTCTTTGCATCAAAATAAGAGTCATCGCCAATGCTGCATCAACATCGTAATGATCGTTTTGGCCGCCAACCATTTTTAAGCACTCTTCAAAGCTTTGAATCAAGTCAGGTAAGATTCCATTCATGTTATTCCTCCAATTTACATTAGGCAATATCTGGCATTACAGCTAACACCCTGTTAAGGTGTGAGCAACGCAATGCCGAAGCTGACGCATACCACCTTAATAACTTAAATCGACGCATAGTAAAAATGCCACGTGTGCAAAATCCCTCTTAAACGCTTTGTTAGCGCGCTATTAAGTTAAACAAGAAATTCTTTGGGGTCCGTTGACTTCCAGTCCTTTTTTCCTCATTACTGTAATAACTATATTCACGTTGATGCTCATCACCATCAACGTGAATCTTATTAACAGCGCAAGGCATATTTATATGCGAAACCGTACACCTAATATTAAAAGTATCATTGTAACTCAACTTCTTAAGCACCTCTACATGTAATACTGTTAACCTGTTAAATATAGAGTTAAGCTCAGTA
Source organism: Vibrio sp. 1069 (assembly GCF_033340555.1). Classification (NCBI taxonomy): domain Bacteria; kingdom Pseudomonadati; phylum Pseudomonadota; class Gammaproteobacteria; order Vibrionales; family Vibrionaceae; genus Vibrio; species Vibrio sp. 1069. The sequence goes on along the minus strand of NZ_JAWOWP010000001.1, from coordinate 413,327 downwards.
ATAATTATCAATAGATTATTACGTATGCCATTCATTCTATCTTTAACAAAGTGCTTAGATGACTTAAATGACATTTATGGCAACGTAAAATCTTATTCACTGAACGTTCGAGAGCAGCTATTTGAGATCGTGAAATCATGTTTACCCCTCCATAAAGCTACGATAAAGCTCTTCAAGCTTCGAGTTCAATTCAGAGTCACTTTTCGCAGAAATTGAGCCAATTAACTCTGATTCACTTATATTTCCTAGTCTCACATCAAAGCTTTTATTATCAAAACTATCAACGAAAATACACATTTCACTCCCCTCATAAAAGAATGAAGCAGAGTTATCATTAACAGACATATCAAATTTCATCTTTTCCTCTTAATAATGTTTATAAATATCATGTCGACTTAGTGCGTTGCGAATCACTCTGAAGTAACTTGTTATACCGCTTGGATTCAAGTACGAAGTGCGACACCCCTGAAATTTAAAACTGTGAGATGTGCTATTCATAAGTTTTACTCCCGCCAAGAAGTGAAAAACCATGAATTACACACACCGCACTGAGAATGAAAGGTATATGATGTCCGCACTTAGAAAGCAAGGCATTAGTGTCGTCAACATCGCTAAAGAGCTAGGGCGTCACAAGAGCACTATCTACCGAGACTTTAAACGTAACTCTCGATATAATGCCTATCGCCCCAACCCTTCCTATCAGCCAGCTAGAGCGCAACAAAGAGCTAGAAACAGGTTAAGCCGATCACGGCGTAACAAGCGGTATACCAAGCACGATTTCAAAATTATTGACGCACTTATAATGCTCGACTTAATGAGTTTGTAGGAGACAAGCTTTCCAAGTCAATTAACTTAGGAAACCATGAACGACTTTCTAAATACATATTATGGCGATAAATCCAAAGAGGTTTATAACAAGAAACTTTCTCGATTAAAGAAGAGCTTTAGCTATCTAGCAGATGAATCCGCAATTAGTGAAAACTTTATGTTTAACAAAAAACCAAAATGGCTAAATGTTTCTGATAATAAGAAAGAACGCTTGGGTTTAGATATAGAAGCATTCAAAGCAATTGAAAAAGAGGCCCCTCTATTTTTAAAAGTAGCGATGGGGTTATCGATTCAATCGACTCACGCAGTAGCTGAACTACATAGAATAAAATACCGTATACCAAAACCGGATACATGTGGAATTGTCTGGTTTGATACTCCAAAACCAGAGAACGGAGAAATTGTATTTGGTACCTTGTACATACATCGAGCAAAGGTTAAGAATGCTAAAACGTCTTATGTTGCTATTCCGGTGACAAGCGCTATCAAAGAAGTTGTAGAGCTATCTAAAACAGATAAGCTACATTGCCCTTACGTAGTGCATCGTAGACCTGCAAGAAACAATAATATCGCTAAGCAGTGTGACCACCGTTACCAAGTGACCAGTCGCATGATCAGCGAAACATTTTCCAAAGTACGCGACGAACTCGGTTTGTACTCTAACGTAGAAAAAGCTAAGCGCCCTACTTTCCATGAAATCCGAAGGCTATCGGCAAAACTCATCGATGAAATGGGTGTAAACCCTCGCCAACGCATGGCACATGCCAGTGATAGAACCACTCAGATTTACACTGATAGTCACGACGTAGAATGGCATGAAGTACCAGCCATAAGCGTCGCAATATAGCCCATTTCAAGCGCTGTACAAACTACTGTTTTTTACCACCTTTTTACCACCCCCTCGAACTTTACTCAGTACTAACGCAGAGTAATAACAAGGGGATAAAAAGGAAAAAAGAAGGAATTCCACTTGAATATCAATAAGTTATAGACACAAAAAAGCCCACCAAAAGGTGGGCTTTTTTAAAATTTGGTGGGTCCGGGCGAACTCGAATCGCCGACCCCTACCATGTCAAGGTAGTACTCTAACCAACTGAGCTACGGACCCAAATTTTTATGTTCCTAACCATTCAATTCAGAATGGTGCGTCCGAGTGGACTCGAACCACCGACCCCCGCCATGTCAAGGCGATACTCTAACCAGCTGAGCTACGGACGCATTTCTCTGGAACGACGAGGATATTAGCTATAAGCGAACGACGGTGCAAGCACAAATTTACCAACTTTGAACCGTTTGGCGAAAATGTAAACTCAACACGCGTTTTCAGATGATTTTATCGACAAGGACGGAGCCTGCAGGGTTTAAAAGTGTGATCTATATAACTTTTATTATCTCACTTAATTGTCGTAAGGCACTTCACTGAGCATCCAAATCTGTAAGATTTGCGATACCTTAGGGCAAGTGCCGAACAAAATCTGATATTTAGGTTTAAATGGTTCGCCGATATAGGTTGTACGGATCAACTCTCCTGTTTTGACGTCTACTTGAGTGCTCACCCTGCCTTTGAAGTTTTGAAATATGACAAACTGCTCACTGTGGTAAACCATTTGCTCTCGGTAAAACAAGAAATGATCTTGGGGTGTCTCTGTCAATTCACACTCTAGTGGTTTCAAATTAGGTATCGCACTAACATTAGATGCGATGAACAATGCTGACAAAATCCATCCGTATCGCATATGGCTGCCCTATTCTGCACTCTTTTTCAAAGTATAGGTCTTGCCTTGAGGACAGATACAAAAAAGGCTTTGATCATCTCTAATCAAAGCCCCTTATTTCTGCAGGTTAATTATCGTGTTTAGTCGTCCGCCTCAAACACAACGTTATAATTTTCGGTGTATGTACAATTCGGCTGACGGCTACAAGTAAAGAAACGTCTCCCTTTGAACTCACCTTGGCTTGCGGTTTTAATGATCATCGGACTGCCGCATTTTTTGCAAAAGCGCACTTCTTTATCGGGCTCAATCAAATCAATGTGTGCCGCAAGCAAACGACGTAATCGCCCAACTTGATAACTGTGCTTTATCGAAGCGCCGATTAAAGGCAGGTTGGCCGTCTTACAAACATGAATCAATAACTTTTGTCTTTCTATCTTACCCTTGTTTAGCTCCTGCCCATTATCCAATTCAACGATAACGCGCGGCTCTAGTGTCCTTGGGTCACAAATAACGTAATCAAAATAGCTTCGAGATATACGATTGTTCGCGACAAAAAACTGCTTCTTATTTTTGATTTCTTTTGGCGTAACCAAACTGGACATGTTTACTTTCGCGAATACTACGGCATGCTCCCCTACCGCCGCTCTTAACGCATTATAGAACGCACCCTCTTGACCTCTGAGCAGAGGGCCTTTCGAGCGATAAGGATAATCACGCGTGTCATCGTGCTTAATCACGTACTTTTGAATAACAAAGAAGAATAAAACCAGAAGAACAACAATGATAAAAATGTTGGTCATAAATAAAGTGCATCCAAAACAACTCGTTGCTCAAAGCGTAAATGGAAATGTTATGCAGAGCAACAAAACCTCGCAATTTTGAGGCGCCACGACGATAGCGAGAAACAGAAAATTTTGCTCACCAATAAAAACGAGCCAATCACACACTTGGATTGGCTCGTTTAAATTTTGTTAATACATTATGTATGCTAAGAATCAACTATTAGCGTCTGGCTGATTCTCTGGCATCGCATCAATAAAAGCTGGCAGTTGATTGCATGACTGCACAACAGCGTTAATGGTTGGATAAAGAGAAGTATCTACACCAAAGCGTTGTGCGTTATAAAATTGTGGTACCAGACAAATATCGACAATAGATGGCGAGCTTGTCAGGCTAAACTTGCAATCACCATTTAGTTTACGATGCTTCTGAAGTTTCTCTTCTAATGCTGTAAAACCTTTGTGGATCCAGTGATGAATCCAAGCGACTTTGCGCTCTGGTTCGCAAGCTAACTCCCCCTCTAAATACTGTAGAACTCTTAAGTTATTCAGGGGATGAATCTCCATTGCAATATCCTGAGCCAAAGCTAGCGCTTGGTATCGAAGCGGCGTTTGCTCGGGGATCACAGTGACATCCGGGTAGTGTTCTTCTAAGTATTGAATGATCGCCAGTGACTGGGTTAACTGAACCTCCCCATCCACCAGCAAAGGAACCAGTTCAGAAGCGTTTAACTCATGGTACTCGTCACTGTGTTGTTCGCCACCATTGCGCACCAAGTGTACCGATTTTGAATCATACGATAACTCTTTAAGATTCAAGCAAATACGCACACGATACGCCGCCGATGATCGCCAGTATCCGTATAAAATCATGCTATCGCTCATATCGTCTCCCAACCAGCATTGTTAGTGCTTGAGATATTGGCTAACTTGTTGGTCAATCGAGCCGAATATGTTGTTGCCACCCGCATCGAACATTTCCAATCTGATTGAATCTCCAAACGACATGAAGTTAGTCGACGGCTTGCCATCACGAATGGTTTCAATCATGCGAACTTCCGCGATACATGAATAGCCAACGCCACCCTCCTCAATCGAAGTGCCATGTTCGGTGCCTTGCTTATTAGATACCGTGCCAGAACCTATAATTGCCCCAGCAGATAGCGGGCGCGTTTTAGTCGCATGAACAATTAAGTCTGCAAAATCAAACGTCATATCGATACCCGCATTTGGGCGACCAAACGGCTTGTGGTTGTAGGTCGAGACCAATGGTAAATGCACTTTGTTTTCGTACCACGCATCGCCTAGTTCGTCTGGTGTTACTGCCACAGGAGAAAACGCAGAAGAAGGTTTAGATTGGAAAAAACCAAACCCTTTAGCTAATTCTGCGGGAATTAGCCCACGTAGTGAGACATCATTCACCAGCATGATCAAACGAATCGACTCCTGAGCCTCTGCAACACTCGCGCCCATTGGTACGTCACCAGTTACCACAGCCACTTCACCTTCGAAATCAATACCCCATTCATCACTCGCAAACTCGATGTTGTCACAAGGACCAATAAAGGCATCAGAGCCTCCTTGGTACATCAACGGATCGGTCCAAAAACTCTCTGGCATTTCAGCGCCGCGAGCTTTTCGAACCAACTCAACGTGGTTTACGTAAGCACTGCCATCAGCCCACTGATAAGCGCGAGGAAGCGGCGACTCGCAGTAGTGCGCTTCAAACTCTTCATACCCTGCAACCGTGCCATTGTTCAGTGCAACGTATAGCTCTTCCAGTTGCGGTGCTAGCGTATCCCAGTTATCAAGTGCCACCTGCATCGTCGGTGCTAAGTTCATGGGGTGGAAAATTTCTGTCGCTGGTACGCAGCGCGTTAAGTCTTTGCTCACGACCATCAACAAACCGTCACGAGTGCTATTTTTCTTGGTTGCTAATTTCATCCTTGCCTCTTACTTCTCTTGCCAGCTATAGACGTATTCTTTGTTTTCTACTTTTTCCAGCTCATCCGAAAACTGAAGTGCGTGACGCGTATCAATCATGACCGCAACTTCGTCGGCAAAAGTCTTCTTATGCTCTCGCCCTGCCTTGAAAGCTTTCGGGTGAGGGCCATGCGTAAATCCTGCTGGATGGAATGTCACCATGCCTGCTTCAATGTTGTCACGGCTGAAAAAATCACCTGCATGGTAGAACAAGACTTCGTCATAATCGTCATTGTTGTGGTAGAACGGTACTTTGAGCGCTCCAGGATCACTTTCAATTGGACGAGGAACGAAGGTACACACCACAAATCCTGCTCCTACAAATGTAGTATGTGCAGAAGGCGGTAAATGGTAACGATGTGACATAAGTGGACGAATATCACGCCAGTTCACTTTTACTACCGCCAAATCACCATGCCACCCAATCGCATCCAACGGGTTGAATGGGTAAGTGATAACACTGACTTTATCGTGGCGTTTCACCTGAACCTGTGTTTGATTTTCAGAATATTGAGCACGGAACTGATCGTTGATCGACGGCGTTTCTAGAACCGCCGGATCAAACACCGCGTGGTTTCCAACCATGCCTTTTTCGGGCAATGTATAAGCCGCATCGGTGTTTTCGATCATCAGAATGAACATCGGCTCGCTTGGCTCTAAACGCCAGCTCGTTGAGCGCGGGATCATGACATAATCCCCTTCGCTCACTTTCAAATGACCATAATCACAGTAGAGATCTGCCGTACCTTGGTGGATGAATAGCAGTTCGTCGCCATCTGCATTTCTCACCAAGAAGTCCATTTTTTCATCCATACGCCAGACACGAACTTTACAATTCGTGTTGTGTAATAGATGTGGGACTGCCCAAGGGGTAATATGGCTAGCTTTCTCGACTAGATTAAAATCAAATGCTCGTGGACGTAGCTCGCCTTCCCACTCAGACCACTCCGTTGGGGCATGTTGATGATGAAAATGTGTTGCGGGGCCGAAGAAGCCACTTCGACCTGCCTCACGTTCATAAATTGCCTCTTCCGGGAAGTCAGCATGCGCTTGTTTAGAGCACACTCCCTCCCGTTGAGGGAATGTGATCCATTTATGCATCGCTCAATACTCCTCGGCGAATTTGGTCTTCTTCTATCGATTCAAACAACGCTTTGAAGTTACCCTCGCCAAAGCCTTCATTGCCTTTACGTTGGATGATTTCGAAGAACACAGGGCCGATAACGGTTTGAGTAAAGATCTGTAGCAAGATGCCATCTTTCGTTGGTGCACCATCAATAAGAATCTGCAAATCACGAAGCTTGCTTACATCTTCACCGTGGCCTTCAACACGCTGATCGACTTTCTCGTAATAAGTATCTGGCGTTGGCATAAAGTCCATGCCGCGCTCACGCAAGGTTTTGACCGTTTCGTAGATGTCGTCTGTGGTCAATGCGATGTGTTGAATACCTTCGCCATTGTATTCACGGATAAACTCTTCAATCTGCGATTTATCATCTGACGACTCATTGATAGGAATTCGGATTTTGCCGCAAGGTGCGGTCATCGCACGGCTGACAAGACCAGTCAGCTTACCTTCGATATCGAAATAACGAATTTCGCGGAAGTTACCAATGCGCTCATAGAAACCTGACCAGACATCCATGTTGCCCTGCTTAACGTTGTGCGTTAAGTGGTCGATTTCGTAAAGACCAACATTCGCTTTTGATAAACGCTCATCAGCATCATCATAAAAACGAAAATCGACATCATAAATACTCTGCTTTCCATAACGGTCGACAAAATAAAGCAAGCTTTCACCGATGCCATAAATAGCAGGAATGCTAAGCTCCATCGGCCCAATTTCCGTTTTATATTCTTTACCGCCATTCTCTAACGCATGCGCCAGAGCAACGGTGGCGTCTTTCACACGAAATGCCATGCCACAAACCGACGGACCGTGAACTTTGGCGAATCCCTCAGCTTGGCTATGCGGCTGCGCATTCACAATAAAGCTAATGTCACCTTGTCGATATAACCACGCTTCTTTTGAGCGATGCTTTGCAATTTCCGCAAAACCTAACGATATAAACAGATCTTTAAGCTGTTGAATGCCTTTGTTGTCAGCAGCGGTATATTCAACAAACTCAAATCCGTCTGTTCCTAGTGGGTTATATGCATCAACCATGACTTTCTCCTTGTCTCAGTAGCTTTTGTTTGGACTTATTTTTCTAACTTGGCGCAGGTCTTGAGAAATTGGAATACGTGGGGAGAAATCTTTACCTTGGCGATTTTTACGCATAATTGTAAAATATATGTTACACACAGGAGGCGCGTCGAATCTACTTTCGTAAACATCAAATAAACTGCTTATTTTCAATATATTAGATTGATATTTTCGGCTTTACGCCAACACATAAAATGTAAACAAGTTGTTACTTTGGCATTTTATCTTGGCAACGTAACTCAAAAAAGTAAAAGGGTATGGAAAATCTATTGCACCCTATCTCTATCCGATTTATTCATTTGCTCCTGCAAAACATCAAAAGTAATGTTTCGTGACGCTTCATACAGTTCGAAAGGCTCATCGGTCAGAATCGTGTCATGGATACCCCTTTATTGATTCACCTCAGTTTTATTTAAAAGTAACTGTGCCATAAGTGGTGCTCTGTTCCCTATCGAGCCGAGCCACAAGGCTTCACGCTCGATCAGAAAAAGAGACATCTAATGACACACATCAATCAAGAACGCTTAGTTGAACATTTTTGCCAACTGGTACGTATCGATAGCGAATCAACAAACGAAAAACAAATTGCAGAAACACTGGCAGAGCAGCTAGGCGACCTAGGCTTTACCGTGCACAAGCTTCCAGTACCTAAGCACATTTCTAACGGCTTTAACGTGTACGCCCGTTTAGACGGCAAAAAAGACGGCTCTATCCTAATGAGCTGTCATATGGATACAGTCACACCGGGCATTGGCATTGAGCCAATCATCGAAGACGGCGTTATCCGTTCAAAAGGCAATACGATTCTTGGTGGCGATGATAAATCTGGTATTGCTGCCATCATGGAAGCCGTTCGTTGTATTCAAGCGGAAAACCTTGAGCACAAAACGTTAGAACTTGCTTTCACCGTGTATGAAGAAGGCGGTTTATTCGGTTCACAATACTTCGATATGTCACACGTCACTTCAACGGAAGCAATCGTGTTAGATACGGGTGGCCCTATTGGCACCATTGTGACCGCAGCCCCAGGCCAGCAAAAGATCATGGCAAAAATCAAAGGCCGACCAGCACACGCAGGGCTTGCGCCAGAAGAAGGCATCAGTGCGATCATGGTGGCGGCAGATGCCATCAACCAAATGAAGCTGCTTCGCATCGACGAAGAAACGACAGCCAACATCGGTATGGTTAACGGCGGTCAGGCCACAAACATTGTTATGCCTGAATTAAAAATCGTGGCAGAAGCACGCTCCCTGAATGGCGATAAACTAGATGCTCAGGTCAATCATATGATCTCAACATTAGAGTCTGTCTGTGAAAAACACGGTGCAGAAGTCGACATTGAATCTAGCCGAGCCTACGACGCTTTTGTTATTGAAGAAAACCACCCACACGTAAACGCTATAAAAGCAGCATTTTCAGAGTTGGGAATTGACGCCTTCACAAAAGGCACTGGCGGCGGTAGCGATGCCAACAACTTTAACAAGAAAGGTCTCACAACGGTCAACCTTTCAACTGGCATGGCAAAAGTACACACGACAGAAGAGTTTATCGCGGTAAGTGATATGGTCAAAATCACTGAGTTCGTGAAACATTTCCTAGTCAGTTAACGTCGTGCTTTTTGAAGAGCAGACTGACTATCTTCCCCTTCTAGCCTGTGCTTGAAGGGGATTTTAATTTGTATCGAAGCAAAATTACTTCCCGTCATGCCAACTTGATATCAGATCTTCAAAGAAATTCCCCTAGCTCACTTTTTGAGACCAGACAGCTCAACACCTGACACCCTGTTACAGTAATGTTAAAACTCGATTGTGTAGACAATTTATACAATATACATTTTTGGCATCTTTCAGGATGAAAAGAGTGAGACAAGGATGAAATTACCTAAGTTGCTTTTATTAGCGTCGATGATGAGTCCAATACTGGCAACATCAAGCTATGCCGCGCCGTATCCCTCAGGTGTGACCCTCGATGAGACACAAGAAATTACGCTAAACAATGGGGCTGAAGTTACTTCTATTGACCCAGCCAAGCAAGCCGCAGAGCCCGCTTTTAATCTCGGTCGAGACCTGTTTGAAGGTCTGGTCATTCAAGATAAGCAAGGTAAAACCATTCCTGGTGTTGCTGAGTCTTGGTCAGTCAATGACAACAATACGGTTTATACCTTCCACTTACGTGATGCAAAATGGTCAAATGGCGAAACGGTCACTGCACAAGATTTTGTCTACAGCTGGCAACGCTTACTGAATCCAAACACTGCTTCACCGTACGCTTGGTTTGCGGCCATTCCAAATATCGAAAACTCGCAAGCGATTATGAAGGGCGAAGCCGAGCCTGAGTCTTTGGGCGTGAAGGCGCTGGATGAAAAAACGTTCCAGGTAACACTCGAAGAGCCTATTCCCTTCTTTACGAAACTATTAAGTCATCCCGTACTTGCACCCGTTCACAAAGCGACCGTCGAAAAACATGGCAACCGTTGGACCCAGCCTGAGCATATCGTTACAAATGGTGCGTTTACTGTCTCTGAATGGAAAGTTAACGAAAAACTGGTGATGGTTAAAAATCCACATTATTGGGACGCAAGCAATGTAGTGCTGGAAAAAGTCACCTGGCTACCAATTGGTGATGCAAACGTAGTGCTAAACCGCTACCTAGCTGGTGAGATAGACCAAGCGGTTTCCATTCCTGCCGCTCAGAAGAAAAAGTTAATTCAACAACGCCTACAAGAAGTGGCAAGCACCAGTGCGTCTCTTGGCTCCACATTCTATTACCTCAACACTCAACAAGGGCCAACAAAAGACGTGCGGGTTCGTAAAGCCCTCTCATATGCCATTGACCGTCAACTGTTAACAAGTGCTATTTTGAGAAACGGTGGGGTTCCAATGTATACCCTTGTGCCACCTCAAACAGATGGTTTTAAATCTCACACTCCTGAGTTCGCAACTTGGAACCGCCATAAACGTATCGAAAAAGCGCAGCAATTACTGTCAGAAGCTGGATACGATAAAAGCAATCCGCTTAAGTTAACGTTTACCGTACCAACTTTCTCGATGGACGTAAAAATGGCAACCACCATGGCAGGCATGTGGAAAAGCCGATTGGGTGCGCAAGTCACGATAAAACAGCTAGAACCGAAAGTGTTCTACGCACTTAAAGAGCCGACCGACATTACTCGCGGCGGCTGGACGGCTGACTACAATGAAGCCTCTACATGGTTGGATATCTTCGTTTCTAGTGGCGAGTACAACGATTCTCGTTATAACAACCCGCAATACGACGAGTTAATGGCTCGCTCAAAGACCATGAGCAACCCATCAGAACTGTATCTACAAGCAGAAAGCATGCTGATTGAAGACATGGCCATTATTCCTATTTATCGTCCGGGTAACGATCAATACCTCATCAAGCCTTACGTGGGCGGCTACGAACTGACAAACCCTGAGTCGTCGTACTACCGCAAGAATGTCTATGTAAAAGCCCACTAAAAGCATGTTTTCGGTCTGAGTCGGCAAGTTCAATGTTTACTTGCCGTTCCTCATATCTCTCGGTGGAGAAGGCAACCTGAGCTCAGACCATTTTTTATTCATAACCGTTCGAAGTGATTTCGGATGACCAAAGGATGATGGATCATGATTTGGTACATTGTTAAGCGATTAGCTATCGCTATCCCCACGCTTCTATTCATCGCACTCGTATCATTTTGGCTGATGCACATTGCACCAGGGGGGCCATTTGATATGGAACGGCCTATGCCAGAAGTGGTACGTGCGAATATCGAAGCAAAATTCCATTTGGACCAGCCCTTCCTTACTCAGTTTTGGATTTACATTGGTAATTTCATACAAGGAGATCTCGGTCCGAGCTTCGTTTATCAAGACTTCAGTGTTACACAGCTCGTCGCACAATCATGGCCAGTTTCAGCAGTATTAGGCGTACTCTCCTTTTGTATTTCCGTTCCACTTGGCATGTTGCTTGGCACCATTGCGGCATTGAACCGAAATAGCCGCCTAGATTACGGCCTGATGACACTTTCGATGACTGGAGTTGTGGTTCCGGCTTTCGTGCTTGCTCCGGTTTTAGTCATGATTTTCGCTATTCAGCTTGGCTGGTTCCCTGCTGGTGGTTGGGAAGGAGGAAAGCTGGCTTTTCTTGTTCTTCCCGTGCTCAGCTTAGCGATTGGCTCCATTGCGAGTATTGCACGCGTCATGCGTGGCGCAATGATTGAAACGCTCAACCAACCATACATTCGAACGGCAAAAGCCAAAGGTTTGTCCACAACCTACATTTTATTCCATCACGCTTTGCGACCATCCCTGATTCCCGTCGTTGCGATGCTCGGCCCTGCGTTTGTGTCTGTTGTGACAGGCTCGGTGATTATCGACATTTTCTTTGGTACAGGTGGCATGGGACAACACTTTGTGTCTGGGGCTCTCAACCGCGACTACGGCCTAGTAATGGGCATTACTCTGATTGTCGCTTCACTCACTATCTTCTTTAACCTTGTGGTCGACTTGCTATATACGATTATCGACCCTCGTATACGCGTTTAGGAGTCCGGTATGTTAACGATCAAAAAACTGGATACACAAGCTCTTCAAGATCAAGTCGTCGACAATATTGAAGCCGTCGAAGGTCGCAGTCTTTGGCAGGATGCATGGACTCGATTTCGTAAAAACAGAGCCGCAATGACATCAGTGTATGTTTTGGCTTTCATTACCTTATGCATCACTTTCGGCCCCTCTCTTGCCGCTTTTGGCCATGATGAAATTGACTGGGAAGTGCTCATCGATCCATACGAGCTAGGGAAACCTTCACTGAGCAGTGGCCATTACTTTGGTACCGATGATCTCGGGCAAGATGTCTTCGCTCGCACGATGCAAGGTGGCAGGCTCTCTATTTTGGTAGGTTTTGTTGGCGCCTTAGTCGCCGTTGTTATTGGTACGATTTGGGGAAGTATTTCCGGCTATCTTGGCGGCGTTGTCGATAGCGTAATGATGCGCATTATTGAGGTGCTCGATTCGGTGCCATTTATGTTTATGGTTATCCTGTTTGTTACCCTTTTTGGCAACAACATCTACCTGATTTTTATCGTGATCGGAATGGTATCTTGGCTGGGCATTGCCCGTGTTGTACGTGGTGTCACCTTCGGTCTAAAAAAGCGAGAGTTCATCGAAGCCGCACACTCTATTGGGGTTTCTAAATTGACAATTGTCCGACGCCATGTTCTGCCTAATGTGCTTGGGATCGTGATGGTTTATTCCTCCTTAATGGTACCAGGATTCATTATGTTCGAATCGTTTTTGAGCTTCTTAGGGCTTGGTGTTCAACCACCAGACACGAGCTGGGGAATCCTAATTTCCGAAGGCGCAAAAACGATTGACGTTGCATTGTGGATGCTGCTTTTTCCCTCTCTGTTTTTAGTTGCCACCCTCTTTTGTTTTAACTTCATCGGCGATGGCTTGCGTGATGCTCTTGACCCGAAAGACCGATAAGGACAAACCCATGCTATCTATTGAAAACATGAACGTGCGCTTCGATACGCCAGATGGGCAAGTGCAAGCGGTCAGTAATCTCTCCTACTCGATTAAAGCGGGCGAAACTCTTGGGATTGTTGGGGAATCAGGTTCGGGAAAAAGCCAGTCTGTTTTCGCATTAATGGGGTTAACCGCGGATAACGGCGCCGTGTCTGGAAGCGCAATGTTCCACGGTGATGATTTACTCGCGATGTCTAAAAAGCAGCTCAACCGCATCCGTGCAGAGAAAATCGGAATGATCTTTCAAGATCCGATGACGTCACTCAACCCATTTATGAAAATTGGCAAACAGCTTTGTGAAGTTCTCATGATTCATAAAGGAATGACCCGAAAACAAGCAAAAATTGAATCGATTCACATGTTGGATGCGGTGCGTATTCCCTCTCCCGAAACTAGGATGAATCAATACCCTCACGAATTATCTGGCGGAATGCGTCAGCGAATCATGATAGCGATGGCCTTGTTGTGTAAGCCCGAGTTGTTAATTGCAGACGAACCAACCACCGCGTTAGATGTAACCGTTCAAGCTCAAATTTTGACGCTATTACGAGACTTACAACAAGAGTTCAATACGGCTATTTTACTGATCACTCACGATATGGGCGTCGTCGCCGAGATGTGTGATCGCGTATTGGTCATGTATGGTGGTCAAAAAATGGAGCAATCAGATACCGAGACATTGTTCGCTCAACCTGCGCACCCCTACACTCAAGGCTTGCTAAAGGCAATTCCTTCCATCACTGAAGATATGCCGCGTTTACCAACCATCCCAGGTAACCCACCAAGTGCGTTGATTAACCATCAAGGGTGTCCGTTTAAAGAGCGGTGCGAGCATCGAGAGACGCGTTGCCAATACGAAACCCCACGGTTTTCTCCATTAAACACGAGCCAGTCCATTGCCTGTCACGTTAAAGCACCCAGTGTTATCACTCCCATTCAAATAAAAGCTTAAGGAGGCGTTATGAATAAAAAAGAAGTCCTCATGTCTGCTCGTGATTTAAACGTCCACTTTCCTGTTTCACGTCATCTTATTCCAAGTCGACGTAAAATCGTGAAAGCGGTCAATGGTATCGACTTAGATGTTTACCGAGGTGAGACACTTGGCATTGTGGGGGAATCAGGCTGCGGAAAATCAACACTTGCTCGCGCCTTACTTCGCTTAATTGAACCTACACATGGCGAGTTGACTTGGAAAGGTCAAGACATGCTCGGGTTTAGTAAAAAAGAGCTTTCCTCTCGACGCAGAGAATTTCAGATGGTGTTTCAAGACCCATCCGCTTGTTTGAATCCGAGGTTAACCATCTCAGAATGCATCGCCGAACCACTGCTCACCCACGAGCCAAAGCTTAAACGGGCAGAGGTAGAAAAGCGTGTCATCGCTATGATGGATAAAGTGGGTCTCTTGGCGAGCCAGCGAAACCGCTATCCACATGAATTTTCCGGAGGTCAATGCCAGCGTGTGGGCATTGCCAGAGCATTAATTCTCAATCCAGATTTGGTCGTGTGTGATGAACCCGTTAGTGCACTAGATGTCTCCATACAAGCTCAGGTCATCAATCTTCTAGATGATCTTAAACAAGAAATGGGGTTAACACTGGTGATGATTGCGCATGACTTAAGCGTGGTGCGCCATATCAGCGACCGCGTTATGGTGATGTATCTTGGTAAACCTATGGAAGTAGGACGTTACGATCAAGTATTTGATGATGCTCAACACCCCTACACCAAAGCACTGTTATCTGCTGTCCCGATAGCTAATCCGCAATTAGCACGTGACCGTGAAATACAACTATTGCCCGGCGATCTTCCTTCTCCACTTAACCCACCGAGCGGTTGCGTTTTTCGTACTCGATGCCCAGAAGCAACAGAAGTATGCGGGCAACAGAACCCAATAAAAACAGGCTCGGAGCAGCATCATATCTATTGCTCAAATATGACTTTAGGAACCATTTAATGAACAATACTAACTCAGTAAACCAACGCCTTACGTTATTGCGTGAGGCAATGTCCTTTCACAACGTGTCTGCATATATCGTGACCAACAATGACCCACATAACAGTGAATACTCAGCGGATCATTGGTTAGCGCGAAGCTGGATTTCAGGTTTTACCGGCTCAGCAGGCGATGTCGTCATTACCCAACAAGGTGGTGGCCTGTGGACTGATGGTCGTTACTATATTCAAGCTGAAGAACAGTTACACGGCACAGGACTTGAACTGTTTAAAGCCAAACAACCAGAAACGCCGACAGTTGCCAAATGGCTGGCTACCACGCTACCAGAAAACAGTATTATCGCGGTTGACGGGCGCGCCATCAGTTACGCTTTTTATCAAGGCCTCAAACAAACCTTTGAAGCGAAAAACATTAAGATCATTCTCGACCTGGATTTACTCACACCGATTTGGCTTGAAAGACCACCTCGCCCAAGTGCACCCGTATTCGAGCACCCCACCGCTTTTGCTGGCGTTGACACTGAAAATAAGTTAGCAAGAATCCGTTCTTGGTTAACCGAGAACCAAGTAGATAGCTTATTAGTGTCAACGCTAGATGATGTCATGTGGACAATGAATATTCGAGGTGGTGATACGAATTACTGCCCAGTTTCTGAAGCCTATCTAGTCGTAGAGCAATCACTTGCGACACTGTTTATTGATAAAGCCAAACTGCCTCAAGACGTTGAAAGAGCGCTGACCGATCAGAGTGTACACATTCGCCATTACAACTACGTAAGTCAGTATTTGAATCAGCAATGTGAGGGATTATCGCTCGCTTTTAACCCGACCCACACAGACAGCTTATTGGTGAGTTCGATTGAAGGGAATGTGAATCTAAAGCCAATGGCTTGCCCTGTAACGGCAATGAAGGCCATAAAAAATGCGACCGAGCTAACTAGCCTAGAACAGGCATTAACAGATGATGGTGTGGCAATCGTAAGGTTTATGAACTGGCTCGAAGAGCAAGTTCCAAGCGGACTCGTTACAGAATTGTCTGCTGAGGCACAACTGAATCACTATCGCCGTCAAACCCGACATTATGTGAGTGACAGTTTCCGCACTATCGCAGGCTTCGCAGCTCACGGGGCAAAAATGCATTATGCCGCCGATGAAGAAAGCAATGCGGCAGTCAATGAAAGCAACTTCTTTCTCGTCGATTCTGGTGGCCAATACCTTGGCGGGACAACAGACATCACCCGTACTTTCCACTTCGGGTCACCGACCATTAAGCAGCGCAAAGATTATACCTTGGTGCTCAAAGCGGTCATCCGACTGACTCAGACTCGATTCATGAAAGGCTCTACGGGTGCCAATCTTGATATCATGGCGCGTGGCGTCTTATGGCAACATGGTATTGATTACAAGTGCGGCACTGGACACGGCGTGGGCATTTGCTTGAATGTTCACGAAGGCCCACAAAATTTCTCGCAAAGCCACCACGAGGTTGAACTAAAACCGGGTATGGTCATTACTAATGAGCCAGGCGTTTATCGCGAAGGTGAGTACGGGGTAAGAATAGAGAACATTCTTAAAGTTGTAGAAGTAGAACAAAATGAGTTCGGCACGTTTTACGGTTTTGAGACCATCACTCTTGCTCCAATTGCGACCAACGCCCTTGATTTATCAATGCTAGATCAAGCAGAGCTAGACTGGCTCAATCATTACCATTCACGAGTCTATCAAGCACTTAGCCCTTTTCTTGATACGCAAGATAAAAACTGGCTTCAACGCACAACCCAACTTATTGAGAAATAGGATATCAGCAAGCTTTATAACGTTTTCATTTTCATCTCAAACTCCTTGTTTGCCAGCCTTCGGGCTGGTTTTTTTATAGAGATAACGGCGTGAAAAACAAAAACGCCCCGCAATGTTAGCGAGGCGATCAATTAAATTAAAATGATGCAGTTAAAATGCCCTACTGACGACACTTCTGAGCATCAAAATCAACGACGATGGCGGCATTCTCAAAGTCACCAGAGACTTTAACGTAGCCCCAGTAGTTACTCTGATTTGACAACGTAATACACTCTCCATTACCAATATTATCTGACCACCCGTGAAGATTAGCACCATCCGGCCAACCAGAGTTACTGTATTCAAGCTTTAGGTTGCCCATACCGTTCCCCGTCGTTATCGCCAGATTTGAGCTCTCATTCACCGCTGGCACGCTCAGCCAAATGGTTTGTTGATTTGCCAAGCAAACAGGCTCTCCTGCTGTTAGGCGCCCACCGCTTACTTTACTTTGCACCGCGCAGTCTTGTGGCAATGTGTCATTACCGCCCAACGTTGAGATAACAACACTATGAGTGGCGGTTGCCGTCAAGCCTTCACTGTCTGTCACACTTAGACTGACCGAATACTCCCCTTCACTCCCATATTGGTGCGTCGGCTTGGTTTGTGTACTTGTCGAGCCATCACCGAAGTCCCATAAGACGCTGACGATCTTCCCGTTTGGGTCTGTACTGTTTTCACTGCTAAATGTAATGCTTTCACCGACTTTCCCCTTGTTGTTTGCGGTTATGACTGCATTAGGTGCACCATTTGAGACAAGGGCTTGCTGCCACTGCTCAAACTCACTTTGATATAAATTCGCCCATTGGGTGATCGTTGCTTTGTAATTGCTCCAATTCCCTTGGCGTGTTTCCACCAGCATTTGGTTTACGTCATCTTTATGATTTTCAAACATAAAACGTACAGCTAAGTACCCCCAACGATAAATTCGATCGACATCAAACCCATCATAAGTAGTCTCGAAAATCTCACTTAAGGTATATGTCGAGCCGTCTAAAATCGTCTCAAGTGCTGCTTGGTTGTCATTTTCTTGAGCGACATACTCTGCAATGCCTTCACTCCACCACACTATTTTTTCAGTTGGATGACTAAACCCTCCATAGAGATCAAATCGACCATCTAAGTAATGCACGTATTCGTGCTCTAAGTTCCAGACAAAGTGATCCGCGTTCGCATAAGAGGCTTCATAAGCAATAAAGTTGGGAATATTCCCCGGCTGGGAAGGATCGCCTTCCAAGTACATACCGCCATTGTCAGTACTAATATCGAAAATTGGCCCTGCGTACTTACCATAATCGGTGCTTGAATCGAAGATATTGACTTGGAGCTGAGTATTGTGGTCATCTTTTACTGGCTGTTCACCAGTTTCTAATGACTGATGAAAGTAACCCTCTTCGTAACCCATTTTAGAACATGCGGCCGCGTGTTGCTCTTGCGTCATATTCTGGGACAATATTCGAATTGTTGGACTACAAGTATAAGTTTGCGATAGCACTAAGCCTTTTAGCTCAGTTTCGAAATTACAAATTCCGAACTCACTACAATCTGCGTAATATGAGGCAGTGTCCGCCGCCGCAAGCCAAACCGCGTCACCCCGACCATACATTTCATACTGTTCAAAGATTCGACTCAGCTGACTCTTCACAACAGAACTCGCGTTACCCGTATACTTGGTCAAACGCCCGAGCTCTCGCCCCGCATTCGCGGCCATGAACTCATCTTCAGCACCGATTGATGATGCCCTCAGAGCAAAATCGCCTAAAGCTTTGGCAAGGTCCGTTTGGTTGCCAATTATTTGCACAAATTGCTCGTTCCACTGCCCACCAAACAAAATAGTGAAAACACCGTTAACTGCATTGCGCATATACCAGTGCTGGGCGTATTGATCATTCCAACGTGTAAGCCACTGGGTCACTTGCGGTAAGTACGCGTGCTGCAAGCCCGCACTATCCATAGTGATGATGACTTCACTAAGCACTTTGCCGTGACGGTCGCTGTTCTCATAGAAGTTTGCGTTATTAACAAACGCATCCACGGATTCTTTCACCGCTGGGGTAACCCATTCAATAAATGAGATGTTGTCATTGTAAAACTCGGCGTAATAACCCGCGCGCAAGTATAAGAAAAACGTTTCGAGTTCATCGCTCCCGCCACCTGTATACCCCTTCGCCAATGTCGTAGTGCGCTTCGCAATGTTGTACATATGATCGGAGCTAAATACCGACTCCTGAATCCGACTTTCAGCAGAGAATAACTGGTTCACGCACGTCGCGCCCTGACTTAAAATTTCGCTGATCAATTGGTTACTGCTTTCGGTAACCAATGCTTCCAAATCACAAGCAGTGCTCGACTCATCAAGGCTTTCAAGTGACTGTACTCGAGTTGCCTTGGAGGGCTGAATAGGGAGAGTTGCGGTTGGTTGGTATTCAACTCGATTGGATTCAACACCGTGTGTATGAGCCGAATGTGCATGTTGCTCTGTAACTTGAGAAACTGGCTCGCTTAACGCAAATACGCCAGTGCTGGTTAATGTTGTCGCAATCGCGACACTCAAAGTCTTCAGTTCCATCTAATTTCTTCTATATTGAGTTTTCCTTAAATGCATTACGTCTTTTGCATCGCCACTGCCCTTATTACTGCAAGAGCATCTCCATATAATCTACTCGCAAGACAAGATGAAACATTTTGTTAACAACTGAACGTGACGGTGTCAGTTTTTGGTACTCGAGTTGCCGTTGCACGAGCTTGCCAGAAATCGATTTGCTTTAGTAATATTGATCAACTAGTTGTTTATCTTTCCATTCAAATATCTTTTATTGCTCCTCACAAAAGCGATAAAATGGTTTCTTTTCTTTTTGCTAAACAACTCCTATGACCGACGCTGATATTGAGCTACAACATCTTTGGTTAGAAGTCCAAGCCGAACGCTGGCAAAACCTGCCACGCTTTTTATTCAGTTACTACTGCTACAAGCACAACCTTGTCAGTAAAACCAACAAAGTTTGTTGGGAGACGGCACGTGCAAGACTGCCCGCTTCAACATCAATAAAAGAGCGAAAAAAGGCGGTGGTTGAACCGTTAGTCCCTGAGGAAGCCGTGGTTGGGTTATTGAAAGCCATCAGCAAAGATGGGGAAATGACATTTGACGTGATGGGAACCACACTTAATACGTTTTTGCATTATGTTGTGATTAGCAAGGAAGAAAAAGCGCGACTTAAATCAAACATGCCAGCTAGTTGGTATCAGCAATCAAACAAGTCGCCTTTGGCACGTTTCGAGCAAGCTGGCATTAAGCTACCAGAGTGATATGTCAGTCATCGCTGAAGATACACAAAAAAGACAAGCGCCTACAATGAGGCGCATTTGGTCAAAAATTGAGGTGCCCCTAAACAAAAGTGCAAAGTGACCAACAAAGAAAAAGTTTGGTTACTCTTGAATGCCTCGAATGCGTACATTACGTCTACGCAAAACTTCTAATGTCACGAGCAAACACACCGACATAAAAATCAACAACGTAGCGACCGCCAATATGGTCGGACTAATTTGCTCTCGAATTCCTGACCACATCTGCCTCGGAAC
The DNA here is from genome assembly GCF_033340555.1 of Vibrio sp. 1069. Classification (NCBI taxonomy): domain Bacteria; kingdom Pseudomonadati; phylum Pseudomonadota; class Gammaproteobacteria; order Vibrionales; family Vibrionaceae; genus Vibrio; species Vibrio sp. 1069. The sequence continues at coordinate 392,920 of NZ_JAWOWP010000001.1, read as the reverse complement.
GGTTTTTTGTTCTGCCCCAGTCAGGAATAACGCCACCACAACCTCGTCGAACGAGGTGCCAAAAGCAAACAAGCCGCCAGATATCATCCCCGGACGAATCAGTGGAAAGGTAATGTGTCTGAAAGTATAAACAGGGTTTGCGCCTAAGCTAGCCGCCGCTTTTACCAAGCTATGGTCAAAGCCGCTTAACGTCGCAGTAACGGTAATGACGACAAAAGGCGTACCTAACGCAGCGTGTGCCAAAATGATGCCTAAATAAGTTTGTGATAAGCCAAAGCGTGTGTAGAAAAAGTACATCGCAGCAGCAGAGATAATGACTGGTACGATCATGGGTGAGATCAACAGCGCCATAATCGTATTGCGAAAAGGCAAGTTACTACTTGCTAAACCCAACGCCGCCAGAGTTCCTAGCCCTGTTGCAACGAGTGTCGCCATAAAAGCAATAAACGTGCTGTTTTTCAGCGCCAACAGCCACTGATCACTAGTAAACATTTCTTGATACCAGCGAGTAGAATACGCTGCCGAGTCAAGGTTTAACATCCCCTCGGTAAAAGTAAAGTAAGGCGTTGCATTAAACGATAACGGGATGATGGTCAGAATTGGAGCGATTAAAAAGAACAGCACCACCCCACAAAAAGCTAAGTAACCTGCGTAAGCAACTCGCTCTACTTTTGATGCATAGTTTGGTAATGCCATGGTTATCCCCCTACCTTAAGGTTGTTAATGCCAACCACACGGTTGAACATATAAAACAGAACCAGTACAACGAACAAAAGCAGTCCACCCAATGCGCCAGCCATCCCCCAGTTCAGTGATGTCTGCATATGATAGGCAATCATATTGGAGATCATCTGTCCGCTTCTTCCACCAACCAAAGCGGGCGTAATGTAGAAGCCAATAGAAAGAATGAAAGTAAGCAAGGCCCCCGCACCTATACCCGGTAACGTAAGCGGCATATAAACTTTGATGAACGCAATGAAAGGCGTCGCGCCTAGAGAACGAGCGGCTCGGAAATAAGTTGGGCTAATTCCTTTCATTACGCTATACAGAGGCAGGATCATAAAAGGCAACAGAATGTGCACCATAGACACCACCGTTCCGAAGGTATTGTGAATCATCTGAATTCGCTCAGAAGTAAAACCCGACCAAATAAGGAGATCATTAATGACCCCTTGGTTTTGCAGCAGAACAATCCAAGACGTGGTTCTGACTAACAATGATGTCCAAAATGGCAGCAGCACAATAATTAAAAGTAAGTTCGCGCGCTTATCAGGTAAATTGGCAAGCAGGTAAGCAACGGGGTACGCCATCACCAAACAAGTTAAGGTGATTGAAATAGACATCCAAAAAGTTTTAAAGAAAAGGTCGACGTATATTTGGCGTTTTTCTGGTTGGGGCTCAATGTCTCCAAACTCATTCACTTGCAAGTCTAGCGCTGCAAGATAATGACTGAATGTTAATGCGCCACTAAGATTCTTAAACGCCGCCCAATATTTAGGATTAGCCCAACGCTTATCCAGCTTAGCTAGTTGTGTCACCGAGCTCGGCAGCGACGTCAAACGAGACAACTTTCTGCCGGTTTTCATGAGTAAACTGCGCATACCAGACTCTTCAATATTCATCCGGTTGGCTATTTTCGGTAGCTCTTTGCTTTGATAAAGCGCAAGTACCTCAACAGAGAATGCCTCAATGACTTCTTGATGAGGCTGACCTTGATAATCCCAACTTTCTAAGGCTTGAATAGTTTGTGGTAGTGACAGGGATATTTCTCGGTTATCCACGCTTCGATAAAGCATGTCGAGGATAGGAAAAGCAAACGTAAGCAGAATAAAACACACCAATGGCGTTGTGAGCATAATGGAGCGAAGCTTTTTTCGGCGCTCGGCCTTTTGCAACTGCGCTTTCAGATTGGTTTCTTGCTCATGAACTTGGCGTTCGATTTCCAATACAGAATCTAATGCGGTTAGCTCTCGACTCATGCTGCTACCTCGCTACTTTGAGTTTGTGTCCCATCAAGAGCATGGCAATCGTCACTTTGCCAACCAATACGACAAATTGAGCCAGGCGTTAACTGCAAGTGTTTACGATTATCGTTAGGTACTTTAACGATGAAGTGACCAACGCTCTCTACTTCGACGACCAGACGATAATGATCACCGTGATAAATCAATTCTCGTAGGACGCCCGAGACTTGGTTCTCGCAAGACGCTTTCTCTGGTTGAATAACAATCTTTTCTGGTCGAATGGAAAGTGTTGTTCTCTGCCCTTGCTCAGAGACTCTGACAGGTTTCGCAGTAAATAACTCTTTCCCAACGAGCACTTGGCAATACTTTCCGTTCCACTCTTTGACTAAACCTGAGAGTTGGTTGTTTTCTCCGATAAACTGCGCAACAAACGTATTACTCGGAGATTCATAAAGCTCGGTTGGTGTCGCGAGTTGTTGCACTTCACCGTGATTAAAAACCGCAATACGGTCGGACATAGTGAGAGCTTCGTCTTGATCGTGCGTCACATACAAAATGGTAATGCCAAGCTTTTCATGCAAATGTTTAATTTCCATCTGCATTTGCTCACGCAGCTGCTTATCTAACGCGCCTAGTGGTTCATCCATCAATACGAGTTTAGGCTCAAACACTAATGCTCGCGCTAACGCAACACGCTGTTGTTGACCACCTGATAACTGCTTCGGGTATCGAGTCGCAACATGCTCAAGCTCGACCATTTCTAATACACTCTGAACTTTGCTTTGAATCGTGTCACTGTCGAGTTTTCGCACCTTTAAAGGAAACGCAAGATTCTCAGCAATGGTCATATGTGGAAACAACGCATAGTTTTGAAACACCATACCAATATCGCGCTTGTGCGGCGCGAGATGATTGACAGGAACGCCATCAATATAAATGTCTCCACCGGTCGCAGTTTCAAAGCCTGCTAGCATCATCAAGCAAGTGGTCTTGCCCGATCCTGACGGCCCCAACATAGTAACAAACTCTCCAGGAGCAATATCTAAGTTGAAGTCTTTCACCACCAAATTCGTGCCATCGTAGGTTTTCTTAACGTGTTGAAAGCTGACATAGTCCTTGTTTTCCGTGCTCATGACTTCCCTCTTCTCATTTTTTGAATATTACGAATGAGTAGAGCGTCAGTTAACGCTCTACTAAACAGCACAATTACAGATTGTATTTGGATAGGTCTAAGCGGGTTTCTAACGCATGTTCAACCATTTGAATGACTTGTTGACGCTCTTCACCTTGTAAGAGTTGGCGTGGCGCACGAACTTGTTCAGAGCCACGTCCGCAGACTTGCTCGGCCAATTTTATGCACTGAACCAGCGTAGGAATGGTGTCTAAACGCAGTAGGGGTAAGAACCAACGGTAGATCTCTAACGCTTCAGCATAACGACCTTGGCTTGCCAGTTTATAAATCGCAACGGACTCTTCTGGGAATGCGTTGGTTAAACCAGAAATCCAGCCGGTCGCACCTAGCATCAATGATTCAAGAGCGATGTCATCAACACCACTGAACACGGTAAAGCGGTCATCAAATTTATTGTAAAGCTCGGTGATACGACGAGTATCAGTGGTCGACTCTTTAATAGCTACAATGCTTTCAAACTCAGCCAGTTTCACCATGATATCGAGGTTTACATCGACACCATAAGCAACCGGGTTGTTATAAATCATGATTGGCATTTCTGGCGTTGCTTTTGCTAGCGTGCGGTAATATTCGAACGTTTCGCTCTCAGACGTGCGGTAAACCATGGCAGGCATCACCATACAACCATCGATACCAATTTTGTACGCATCCTGCATGTAATCAACAGCTGCTGTGGTAATAGACTCTGCTGTACCAGCAATCAAAGGCACACGGCCATTTACGACTTCTTTTGCCGCTTGCAAGACCTGGCGTTTCTCCTCCGGGTACAACGCACAGTTCTCACCGACAGTACCCAAGCAGATAATGCCATTCACACCATCTTTAATTTGGTTATCTATAACAGTTTGCGTTGCGTCTAAGTCGATTGACTGATCTTGACGAAATTGCGTACTGACCGCCGGATAAACACCTTTCCAATCAATTTTCATGAACTACTTTCCTTATATGTATATTGTATGCAATTTAAATGAACGAGCAAAAATGCTCAGGCATGGCTATCTATGCCATTCTCTAACAACACCGCCTTTACAGCGGCCAAATCAGCCAAAGCACTGCCAACTGATTTGTATAAAGTAATGACCTCATCGTTTTGACGTCCTGAGATTTGTTGGGCGCAAAGCTGCGGTAATTCCCCTTTGATATCGTCTGACGTGAACACGCCCTCTTGAATTGGAATGAGAAGATCGCCCGCTTCGGCTAATACATTAATACGGCTATCAACATACACCTGTGCTCGTTGCACTGCTTCGGAGTCGCATTCACGCTTATCCAAGTCATGATTACCGACCAAATCAATATGGGTGCCCGGCTGCACGTCTGCGCCATTAAACAAAGGCTCTGCTGATGCGGTAATACAGCTGATGATGTCAACGTGTTTGATAACGTGGCCCACATTTTCTACGACTGAAACACGGAACCGACGCTCATCAGGAAGCGACTGATACTCTGAAGATGACACAATGGCATCTACCGTCGCCTCGGCTTTGTCTGAGTTACGCCCCCAAATATAAACCTGCTTAAGTGGGCGAACCGCAGCGTATGCCCACGCAAAATAAGGCGCAAGATTGCCCGTTCCGAAGATCAACAGACGATCAGCATCGGGACGCGCCAAATAGTCCGCTGCCAACGCAGAAGCTGCGGCGGTGCGCCAAAACGTTAAAACTTTACCGTCCACGAGTGCGAGCGGCTCACCATCGTTTCGTCTGAAAACAAGCAGCTTAGATGCAAGCGTATCTTTGCCTTGCTCGGGATTATGCGGGAAATACGTAAAGGCTTTCACCGCAATCAACTCCTGGTTCCAAGCTGGAAGTAGCGCAAACGCCTCGTATTCTCCCTCTTCTAAGGGCATGACTCGGCGTTGAGGTATTGTTGCTGGCCGCGAGTACATTTCACGCATCGTTTCAATAAGAGACTTCATTGTTAAACATTGCGCGACTTGCTGTGCTTCGATGACTTTCATTATTTCTCCGAAAACATAAATACAGTTGAGGAAAAGTACGGAACCTCGCTTATGGATGAAAACTCGGCCCCATACAAAAATTAACGCCTAGTTAAGCAGCCAGGTGTTGAACTCTTCATTGAGTTCATCTGCGTAGTCTGACCACCATTCATCGTTAATCAGGAAGGCGGTTTGGAAGTTTTGAGGTGCGGTAGGAAGGTTCGCTAAAATGTCTGGGTTCACCTCCGCCGAAGACGACTTACGCGTAGGCCCATAGGCAACGTACTTAGCTTGATCAGCTAATGGTTTTGTTCCTGAAGAAAAAGCAATGAAGTCCAATGCAAGCTTTGTGTTCTCACTCCCTTTAGGTATCGCCCATCCATTCATGTAACCCATTTGACGGTCCCATATAATCCGAAATGGTTGACCTTCATCCTTACGGGCATTGTGGATTCGGCCGTTAAACGCCGAGGCGATCACCACTTCTTTGTCTGCAAGCATTTGAGGTGGCTGGGCACCTGTTGTCCACCACAGCACTTCTGATTTGATCGTATCCAACTTAGCAAAAGCACGCTCACGCCCCGCTTCGGTTTCGAGCAGGCTGTAGACCTCTTCTGGCTTTACACCATCAGCCAATAGTGCCCACTCAAGATTACCCTGAGGCTGTTTTTGCAATGCACGTCGACCTGGAAAAGTTTTTAGGTCAAAGAGATCGGTCAACTTGCTAGGCAAAGCCTTACCTTTAAACGCGTCTTCGTTCACCGCTAATACAGTGGACACTACGATGGTATTGATTGCGCACTCGTGAATCGCACCATCAATAAAATCCTCTTGTGCTGGTGTTCCATCTGCGCCCGGAGGCAAAATACTTGGGTTCACTGGTTCTAGTAACCCTTCGGCGCAACCACGAACAATGTCTGGCTTGTCGAGAGAAACCAAATCCCAGCGCACGTTGTTCGCTTCCACCTGCGCTTTAATTTCGGCTAATCCGCCGCTGAAATCCTCGGATACGATCTCGACACCTGTTTTTTTAATGAAAGGCTTGTGATATGCCTCCACTTGGCTCTTGGTGAATGCACCACCCCAAGATACGACCGTCAATTTGTCTTCAGCATAAGCAGAGGTCCCCAACAGCATTCCTGAAATCAACAGCGCCAATGGTGCTTTGGTCATTCGTGACATGTTTTACTCCTTTTGGTTGTTTTTCTGGAGGCATCCGAGTACGGCTGCTGGACACCATTTTTGTTAAAATTAAGTTAACATTAGCATTTAATATATTTTATACAATATTTAATATTAAATTTTTTCAGGCGAATCGTTGTAATGAAAAAGGTGATAGATCAATCGATGTCGGCTTTCCTTCGATAAGCTCTAAAAGGAGATCTGCCGTAATCGCCGCTTGAGTTAATCCAAGGTGTTGGTGGCCAAATGCCAGTAATACATTTCCATCCCAAATGCTATCAATAACCGGTAACGAGTCGACTGTTGAAGGCCGATTACCCATCCACTTTTCTCCTTGCTTGAGTGGATTTAACTCCGATTCAAACATCTCATCACCTAACTGAAAAAGCATTTCTGAACGTTTCATATTGGGTGGTGATTCTACATCGGCATACTCAACAGTGCCTGCCAAGCGTAGCCCGCCAGACATCGGAGTCATGATGAATTTTCTATCTGCAGAGCTAATAGGAAATGGCAGTACATCACGCTTGTCATCCACCATTAGGTGATAACCACGCTCGGCTTGAATAGGCACTTTGACTCCGGTTAGCTGCCGTATCAAAGGCTTAGAATGTACACCAGCAGCAACAATGATTCGGTCAAATGAATACGTTTGAGACTCAACCAGCACCTCGCCATTTTTCGCCAACGCAGATACATCTTTTTGTAAAACCTTACCGCCAATAACTTCAAAAGCTTCACTTAGCTCAACACAGAGCTGATAGGGGTCTAGCGTATGACCTGTATCGGGAAAAAAGACGCCGACACGAACCTTATGGCTGAGATCAGGTATCCGCTCTCGAATCTCCTCTTGTGTCCAAACTTGATACGCCACACCGTTTTTAGCCAGTGAGTTAAGCGTGCTTTGATAATTCTGAAACAGTTTCTCGTTTTCAAAAGTGAGCAATGAACCATTCATTTTTATTAGATGCGCTTTTCCGATTGAATCAAGCACGCCACGCCAACTTGCCACTGACCGCTCGTTAAGACTCTTAATCGCGTTTTTTGCCCGCTCCGCGGCTGATGGCTTGGTTTGTAATAGAAAACGAATCATCCACCCGATTGTGTTTGGAATATCTTGCCAACGGATCGAAACCGGACTTTTGGGATCTAGCAGCATTTTAGGTAATTGTGGAAGCAGCGCTGGCGTTGCAAGAGGGACGATTTGCTCAGTCGCGATATGGCCTGCATTTCCCTTAGAGCATCCATTCCCCACGCCATTGGGATCAAAAATCGTGACTTGATAACCTTGCTGCTGCAATTTCAAGCCAATTGATAAGCCAATAATCCCCGCACCTATCACAGCGATCCTTTCCTTTTTAGTTTCATCCTTGACCAACATAAATATGCTCCGAGTCACACTTGAAAACGTAGATTGTATACAATATATTTTACATTACGTTAACATCACTATTGTTTAATTCAACCATTTTTTCAGCAAGGAGCGAAAAATGAGACAAGGAACTTTTTTCTGTATTGATGCCCACACCTGCGGCAACCCAGTTAGGCTGGTAGCAGGCGGTGTGCCTCCACTCGAAGGCAATACCATGAGCGAAAAGCGCCAATACTTTCTTGAGCATTATGATTGGATTCGTCAGGCACTCATGTTTGAGCCTCGCGGACACTCGATGATGTCGGGGTCCGTTGTCTTGCCTCCTTGCAGCGATAACGCAGACGCTTCAATTCTGTTTATTGAAACCAGTGGCTGCTTACCAATGTGTGGCCACGGCACCATTGGAACCGTCACCACCGCTATCGAAAATCGCCTTATCACTCCCCAAAAAGAAGGTCGTTTGATACTTGATGTCCCAGCAGGACAAATCGAAGTGCACTACCAAACAAAAGGTGACAAGGTCACGTCGGTAAAGATATTTAACGTACCGGCTTACCTTGCCCACCAAGACGTAACCGTGGACATAGAGGGCTTAGGTGAGCTCACTGTCGATGTTGCTTATGGCGGAAACTATTACGTAATCGTCGACCCTCAAGAAAACTACGCCGGACTTGAACACTACTCTCCAGATGAAATTTTGATGCTTTCTCCAAAAGTTCGCGAAGCGGTATCTCGAGCGGTTGAGTGCGTACATCCAGAAGATCCGACAGTGTGCGGTGTTTCTCACGTGCTATGGACCGGAGAGCCCACTCAAGAAAACGCCACCGCTCGAAATGCTGTGTTTTACGGCGACAAAGCGTTGGATCGCTCGCCATGTGGTACGGGTACTAGTGCACGCATGGCGCAATGGCATGCAAGAGGCAAACTCAATCAAGGAGAAGACTTTGTTCACGAAAGTATCATCGGCAGCCTATTTCAAGGACGTATAGAAGGCATTACCGAAGTGAATGGCAAAGCCGCTATTTTGCCAAGTATTGAAGGATGGGCACAAGTATACGGTCACAACACAATATGGGTAGACGATGAAGATCCATATGCGTACGGATTTGAAGTGAAGTAATAAGGATAGTAAGGAAGAATGATGAACCCACAAGAACCAACCACTTTTTACGCAGTCAACGCCTTTACTGGTGAGCCTCTACCTATTGCGTTTCCGGTACATGGAGAGCAAGAAGTTAATCAAGCCGCCTCAGCCGCCCAAAACGTTGCGCGTGAGTTTCGCCAACTAAGTAATGCAAAGCGATCGAGCTTACTTTGCTCTATCGCCTCTGAATTGGAAGTGAAGAGTGAAGAAATCGTTGCTCGTGCTCATTTAGAAACTGCCCTTCCCGAAGCACGTTTAAGCGGCGAAATAGGACGTACCGCGAACCAATTAAGACTATTTGCCGAGGTTGTGAGATCGGGTAATCACCATCAAGCAATTTTCGATACGCCAAACCCAAACCGTCAACCACTGCCAAAACCAGATATTCGCCGTCAACAAATCGCAATTGGCCCTGTCGCCGTGTTTGGTGCGTCTAATTTTCCGCTCGCATTTTCTACGGCAGGTGGTGATACGGCTTCGGCACTGGCAGCTGGCTGTCCTGTGATTGTAAAAGGCCATACCGCCCACCCTGGCACCAGTCAACTTGTTGCAGAGTGTATTGAGGCTGCACTGGAGAAAGAGTGCTTACCGCAAGCCATCTTCACGCTATTGCAAGGCAACAAACGCGCACTTGGCCAAGCACTCGTTACCCATCCAAAAATTAAAGGGGTTGGGTTTACAGGCTCCGTCGGTGGTGGCCGTGCGCTGTTCAATCTAGCTCAGCAAAGACCAGAGCCAATCCCCTTCTATGGTGAACTAGGGGCGATTAATCCAACATTTATTCTCCCTTCAGCCATACGAGCAAACGCCTCATTGGCTGAAGAGTTTGTGGCTTCTATGACTTTGGGCTGTGGACAATTTTGTACAAAACCAGGCGTTGTATTTGTCTTGAATAGCCCAGAAACGCAAGCCTTTATCGAAATCGCTCAAGGGTTAATTCGACAACAATCAACGGCCACTTTGCTAACGCAAGGAATCCGAGAAACGTATGAATCCGAAGTGGATAAGCGAGCTTCCGAAACAGGCATTAACGTAACTCGTTCTGAACAAGCAGAAGTGACCAATGTCGCACCAGCACTGTTCGTGACGGACAGTAAAAACTGGCGTAAAAACCCGCAATGGGAAGAAGAAATATTCGGTCCTCAATCGTTGATCGTAATCTGTGAAGATTTCGATGACATGTTGAAACTGAGTGATTCACTGACTGGCTCGCTCACCGCAACCCTTCACGCTACCGCTGAAGACGAAGAACAAGCCAAGCAACTGCTTCCAAGTTTGGAAGAAATCGCCGGACGCCTTGTATTCAACGGTTGGCCAACTGGCGTCGAGGTTGGTTACGCTATGGTTCATGGTGGACCCTATCCGGCTTCAACCAATTCTGCCTCAACATCTGTCGGGGCAGAGGCTATTCATCGTTGGTTGCGTCCCGTCGCTTATCAAGCTTTACCAGAATCTTTATTGCCGGATTCATTAAAAGCGTCGAACCCACTGGGTATTCAACGCGCCATAGATGGCAGTGTGTCCCAATAAAATCACCAGATGGCTCAAAAAGGCATCAACTGATGCCTTTTATTTCACTCTACTTCTCAAAACCTTCTTTCCTAGTTGGTTTGTGCCAGAAAAACAATAAACTACTAAAGTAAAATGGATTGGATACAATATTAATTTCACGGGAGACTTCAATGTCACAGAAACCTGTTTTTAAAACGCGTACTCAGCTCGTTGAGGAAGCAATTCGAACTCAGATCTTGAAGGGCGAGTTAAAAACTGGTCAACCTTTACGTCAAGATGCGTTAGCAAAAGAGTTTAATGTTAGCCGAATTCCTGTGCGTGAAGCGTTAGTTCAATTGGAAGCACAAGGACTCGTTAGCTTTGAACCTCACAAAGGTGCGACGGTCACTGAGCTATCTCCAGAGAAAATCAATGAGCTATTTGAACTGCGCGCTGTCGTGGAATGCCACATTTTAGAGCGCGCGATTCAAAATATGACAGACGCTGACCTTGAACGCGCGCGCGAAGTTCGCGAACGTTTCGAGTCAGTAGTGAACAGTGGCGACGAAGTAGAAGAATGGAGCAACTACAACTACGAGTTCCACAAAGCCCTATATGCGCCAGCCAACATGCCTGAAACTATGGACGTCATTTACAACCTGAACACAAAGTGTGACCGATACATACGCATGCAGCTATTGTTTACTACAGGCATTAAAAAGGCAGAAGAAGAGCACTTAAGCTTGTTTGAAATGTGCCAAAATCGCGATATCGAAGGCGCCAAGTACCTACTGAAAAAGCACATTCTAGAAGCAGGCACAGCGATTCGAAACCTGCTGCTTGAAAGGCAAAATATCAGCCAGTAAACGGAATAACGAATAAGGTGATATTCAAGGATGAATGTTGGACCAAAGTTTTTACTTGCAGCGCTACGACAAAAGATTAAAGAAGAAGGGCTTTGCTACAATTCCTTGTCAGAGAAAAGTGGCATCCCTTTATCTAGTATTAAACGCCACCTACATAATCCAGCTTTAGGTTTGGATAAAGTACTTATTTATCTGAACTACCTGAATACCGATCTCATCGAACTCGCAACCTTAGCCAACGAGCTTCAGCACCAAAACGAGCAAATGCTAACAGATGAAGAGAGCGCCCTTTTCGTTGAGCATCCTTATTTACTTGATTTTATTTATATGCTGACTTCTCGTGATATTAAACCGCAAGAGATAGCCCAAACTTACGGACTTTCTGATACAAGCTTACGATTCTATTTGCGTATCGCGGAAATTCTAGGATATGTCGAAAACTTCGGAGACGGCTTGTTTTACCATTCTGGTCATCGATTTATTATGGAAGAAGGTACGGCATTAGACACCTTATTCAAAGAGCGATTTCAACAAGATTCGCTTTCTCATGATATCAACCCAGGCGTATGTATAGGTCGCATTAGGCTCACCGAAGAGCAGAAAGTGCAAATAGAGGACGAGCTTTGTAATAAATTAGCGAAACTTAACGCAGTTAACACTTCCAACAATGAAGGTGAACTAACAAATATATTAATGCGCTGCACTCCCGGTGCTCAGATATTTTTCGCTGATGATTTACCTAACATTGACGGAAGCTTATTAAAGCACGTCGCTCAACTCACTAAATTAAGTTAAAGCATCAGATAAATAAATCAAACACCCCCGAGATAACATCATATATCCCTACCAAACTATTGATTCAAAGCGTTTCCTGAATCTAATTCTGATTTTTTATTTAGCAAGCGTCGCTTAGTCAACTAAGAACTTGTCTTAATTTCACACTTATTAATTGTCTTGTTAGCTCTTTTGAAATAGACAGAAAACTTAAGTAATGACTAATTTAGCTTAAGTATAAAAGACAACTTTTTTACGTTATTTACCTCACACTATTTAACTATAAATTTGCAGACGAACAAATTAAATTAATACATTCACCTAGCTAATAAAAACAAAAGCAAAACACATAATTATAATTCTATTATTTATAAGGACATAGAAAAGTGAAATTTAAGTATTCTTTAGCAACGGCAGTCACTCTCGCATTATTACAAGGCTGTGGCGGTGGTGGCGGTGATAGCTCATCACCTACTCCGTCCACTAGCAGTGCAAACGGTCCAACGTGGAAAGTTCATGATTTTAGCCAACCGTCGAAAACGTTTATCAACCAATGTGAAACGCCCCGCGTCGGACTGGACCCATATGACAACTATGCCGCCTATCCAGATAAATTGGGCTCTGCATTACACGAAAAACTCTTTTTAAGAGCTTTTACTAACGAAACGTATCTATGGTATGACGAGGTTCCTGATAATAATCCAGCAAACTACAAAACTGTTACTGATTACTTCAATACGCTGGTCACCTCTGCTACTACCGCGACGGGTAAACCAAAAGATCGCTTCCATTTTACCGTCCCTTATGAGGATGATATGAAATCATCGCAATCCGGTTTAGTTGCTGGATTTGGTTTTAACTGGGCATTCCTACGTGGCGTACAACCTCGAGACGTTCGTATTTCCTACACTGAAGAAGCCTCGCCAGCTGATAGAAGCGGCATTGCTCGTGGTGATAAGCTTCTGAAAATCAATAATATTGATGTGGTTAACACCGGTAGTCAGTCCGACATTGATTTTATTAATAAAACGCTCTTTAACCCTGACATCAATCAAGATTACACCTTCACATTTGAGAGTGTTGGCGGTCTAGAGAAAACCGTGACGCTTACCGCCTCTGATGTCATGACCTCTCCAGTTAAAAATGCCAAAGTGATTACACAAAATGGTATGCGGATCGGCTATCTGCAATACAACTCCTTTGAACCAAGCGCTCAAGCCCCGCTTATTGAGGCGTTCAGTACGCTCTCAGCAGAGAATGTTGACGAGATCGTCGTTGATTTACGTTACAACGGCGGTGGCTTAGTCCTTCAGTCCTCGCAAGTAGGCTACATGCTAAGCGGTGCTGGTCAGAACCGAGTCTTCAGTGAGTTGATTCATAATGACAAAGTGATGCGTACCATTAAAGATGGGGATAACATCTATCGCTTTACGAATCTAGCAATAGACTGGGCAGCACAGAAATATTCGGATCAAGTGCTTCCGACACTGAACAAAAAGCGCGTATATGTGCTGACTTCAGGAGGCACGGCTTCCTCAAGTGAACTGCTAATCAACGCTTTGCGCGGCATTGATGTGGAGGTTATCCAAATAGGTTCAACAACCACAGGTAAACCGTACGGGTTCTCACCAGAACAAAACTGCGGCACTATGTACTACACTATTCAGTTCAAGTCGGCGAACGAGAAAAAATTTGGCGACTTCGCTGATGGTTTTATTCCTACTCCAAAGAGCCAAATCAATACCGAGCTAGGCTTAGACAATAGAGTGGAAGGTTGCTGGGTCAATGACGACCTAACAAAACCATTAGGCGATCCATCTGAAGGTATGCTTTCTGCGGCACTAAACTACATGGAAACTGGAACCTGTCCGCCAGTATCCCCTTCAAGTTTCAACGCCATGCCGCGTAACATTTCATCTCCGGAGTTAAGCGATCTTCGCTCTCCGCTACGAACAGAGGCAATTCATGTTGAGATCAACTAACTTTTTACGAATGCTGATTCGGGTTGCGCTTTTCTTAGGCACTTCGATTTCTTTGATAGGATGCCAAGCTATGTCACAAGAACCCGTTGAAGCATTGAGTAAAAAGAACTCTCCGGAAACAGTCATAGAGATTCAAAACGCGATCGCAGAAATCCAAGGGACACCAGCACCTAGAATCGCAAATAACGTATTTGAATCCTCACCGCATGTGTTGATTGAAAAAGGACGAGTAAAAGGGAAAAACAATCAACTGTTGGATGGCAGCTATACGGATCTTCCAGACCAATATACGTTGCAGATCAGAGGTGAAACCTGTGGCTTGTACTATGCCAAAACAGATACTTTTGTCTCTCTCAGTTCACTAGATTGTGAGCCCATCATTAAGTTTTAGATCTCCCAAAATAGAAGCCCGCTGATATCAGCGGGCTTTCTACTTTATTGTTCAGTGTGAAACGGTCAACGTTACTTTAGTTCAATCCATGCTTTGCGCTGTTGCTTATCCATGTATGACCAAGCTACAAAGCGGCTCACTTTCTGCCCTTGACTCATTTCAACCACACGAATGGCCTTCACACCCAATTTTTCAAGCTGCTTGCGCATCGGGCGAACGTTGTCTTTTTTGGATATAAGTGTCGTAAACCACAAGACCTGTGCGGCAAAAGCTTGGCTTTCATTCGCCATTTTTCGGATAAACGCCGCTTCTCCGCCTTCACACCACAATTCAGCGTTTTGACCGCCAAAATTCAACGCAGGTTTACTTGTCTTTACTTGTGCGGTTTGAGGTTTTAGCCCTTTCTTACGCTGGTTTGCTTTTAGATTATCGATTTTACGCTGGCTGCCCATAGCGGCATCTTCCGCCGAACGGTGGAATGGCGGATTACATGTCGTCACATCATAACGATCATTCGGTTGAATGATACCTCGATAAATATTGGCATCATTGTATTGCTGTATCAGTGCAATTTTTCCCGTCAAAACACGATTGTGCTCTACGATCGTTTGAGCCGATTGGATGGATTTTGGATCGACATCGCTGCCCGTATAGTGCCAACCGTATTTTGTTACACCAACAATCGGATAAATACAGTTTGCTCCCACGCCGATGTCCAACGCTTTCACTTTTTGGTGCGCGTACTGACCTTTTACTTCACTATCAAGTAGTTCTGCCACTCGGTGAATGTAATCAGCGCGGCCCGGAATCGGTGGGCAAAGGTAGGTGTCGGGAACGTCCCAGAACTCGATACCATAATACGCAGCAAGCAATGCTTTATTGAGCATTTTAACAGCGTTAGGATCAGAGAAGTTTATGGAGTCTTCCCCTTTCGGATTTTTGATAACGAATGGCTTTAACTGTGGTTCACTTTCCACGAGTTTTTTAAAATCGTAACGACCTCGATGAACATTACGCTCATGCAAACCATTCTTCGCTATTTTTATGAACTCGACTTCGCTCTTTCCTGCAGGCTGCGAGGATTTGCGCGCAACTTTGTCTTTAACACGCTTCGGCTTGGCTTTATTCGCGTCTGTATTCTGAGCCGCCTTTGAAGCCTTTGGCTTTGCTTGCTTCGCGTTGTGATTATTGTTCTTCATTCAAATTCGCTTTTAAATCGAGGTAAATCATAAACAAACGAGCATCAAATTCGAGTTGGTGATACTCAGGCTCCATGCTGCAACATAACTGATAGAACGCCTTGTCGTGGTTTTTCTCACGAGTATGTGCCAACTCATGTACCACCAGCATTCTTAATAGTGGCTCGGGCGCATCTTTAAATACATTGGCAATGCGAATCTCGTTTTTCGACTTAAGCTTACCACCATGGTTTCTACTGATTACACTGTGCAAACCAAGCGCATTGTTTACCGCGTGAATTTTCTTATCGTAGACAACTTTACTGATTGGCGCGGCTTTCTTCATGTAGCGATTTTTGATTGCCATGGCGTACTCATAGAGCGCCCTTTCGCTTTTGATTTGGTGCCTATCGGGATAACGCTTTTCGAACCAAGGAACAAACTTGCCACTCGCTATCAATGAGCTCACCTGCTCTACGATGTTTTGTGGGTAGCCTTGAATGTATCGAAGTGACGGATGCATAGAGTTAACGTCTGTTATGACAAAATAAAGGCGCTCAATATACCTGAGATAAAGGACAGTTTCACCTTAGCTTTCGCCTTTCATTTATGGTGAAAGGCCGTTAAACTTCGCCTCCCAATGATAATGGAGAGAAACTCAATGAAACGTGTCGTCCTTTACGTCAAAGACAAATGCCCTCACTGCAAAGATGCTCAACGTTATCTGGATTCGAAAAATATTAACTATCGTTTGTGCAATGCTAAGATGCAACGCGGTCGCAAAGAACTTGATGCGCTTGGTGCTCGTTCAGTGCCAGTTTTAAAAATTGGTGATCGGGTAATGATTGGCTGGAACCCAAAGAACTTCGAGAAGATGTACAAAGGCGACTAGTGCTCGGACGATGAATCTGCGCTGCGTTTAAACGTAGCGCTTGATAAAGTCGATAAACGTTCGATCTGCTATTGATAAATACCCCTGCTTGCGCCAAGCAAGTGCCAGATCCAGCGTCACTGGTGGTTCAAACGGTAAGCCAACAACGCCCGACTCATGTTGAGTCACCAATTCCAGTAACGCGGTAATCGCAAACTCTTGTTTTACAATACTCAAAATCAAAGGCAGTAAGTTGGTCTCGAATGATGACTTCATGGTAAACCCATGCTCCTCACTCACCTGATCCAAAAATTCGCGGTGAAAATAGCCATGCTGAAACATAACCAAATCGTGTTCAAAGAACTCATCAAAAGTAAGAGCGTGTCGCTGGGCTAACTCATGC
This sequence comes from Vibrio sp. 1069, assembly GCF_033340555.1. NCBI lineage: Bacteria > Pseudomonadati > Pseudomonadota > Gammaproteobacteria > Vibrionales > Vibrionaceae > Vibrio > Vibrio sp. 1069. The sequence goes on along the minus strand of NZ_JAWOWP010000001.1, from coordinate 376,171 downwards.
TCAGGTGAAACAACTGCGACCATTTGGCTAGTAAACAAATGGTCAGTTTCTAGATCATCAGGCACATTATCACAACTGATCACACCAATATCGAGTTGACCATTGAGCAGCATACGACGAATCGATTGAGTTCCAGCTTCGACCAAGGTCAATTTTAACTCAGGGAATTGGCTTTTAAACGCCATCACAATTCGTGGAAAGAAATAACTGCCCATCATTGATGGCGTCCCTAGTCTTACTTCGCCTTTCGCTAAACCTTTCAACTCATCAATCGCGAGCTGCGCGTCGTGCAACTGTTGAATCACCCGCTTAGCATGTACAAATAACGTTTCGCCCTCTTTCGTTAAGCTGATTTTTTTATCATCACGGCGAAATAGGGTAACGCCCAAAGACTGCTCAAACTTTTTGATAGAAATGCTTAATGCGGGCTGGGCAATATGCAGGGCTTTCGCCGCATGGGTAATGTTTCCGTGTTCAGCGACCGCCAGAAAATGTTTAAGTTGTTTCGATTCCATTAGATCAAAAATATATGGTGTCCATATTTTTAATATATTTTTTTAATTTATAACGAACTGATAGATTGATCACAGTCTCTCCATTTGCTCACATTAGGCAGGATTCATGGTCAGTTTTGGCACACCGGAATACAAACGCATTACGCTCTCGCTAGCGCTTGGTTCCTTCTTGGTTTTTTCAAATTTATACCTACTACAGCCAATGCTGCCCACTTTTGCTCAAATTTTCACGATCTCAGAAACGCAAGTGAACTGGTTATTTGCGGCCTCAACACTCGCTCTCTCTTTTAGCCTCGTTCCAATGGCTGTGTTGTCAGAATCAGTGGGAAGAAAGCCAGTCATGATGGCTGGTCTGTTTTCGATTCCTACCCTTTCCGCTTTGATGCTGTTTGGTGACTCATTTCTGTTTTTGGTGGTATGTCGAGCACTGATCGGTGTCGCGCTCGCAGCTTTTGCTGCGGTCGCCGTGGCTTACATGGCAGAAGAGCTCGACAAGCACGCTTTCTCGATGGCAATTGGAACGTACATTGCGGCTAACTCATTAGGCGGTATTGCAGGGCGTATTAGCGGCGGCTTATTGGCGGACAATTTCAGTGTTGATGTCGCCATTGAAGTTATGATGGTGTTCACTCTTCTTGGTGTCATTGGCGTTCACTATTTATTGCCAACACAGCGCAACTTCACTCCGTCATCAAACAGCTTACGCCATCAAAATCGTGCGCTTATTGGTCATTTTAAAAACCAACGCGTGTGGTTCGCGATGCTGATAGGAGGACTTAACTTTGCTTTGTTCGTCAACCTATACTCCGTCATGGGTTTCCGTCTGGTGAGTGAACCTCACAATGTGCCCGTCGGGTTGGCCTCACTGATATTTATTTGTTACTTGGGAGGGACTTTCTCCTCTCGTTGCGCAGGCCACTGGAGTAAACGTTATTCATCAATCCTCGGTATGTTCTTAGGCGCGATAGTGAGCATGACGGGGATGTGGATTGCGGCGGTTGAAAGCTTGACTGCAATGCTAGTTGGATTGTTGCTGATAAGTTTTGGTGCCTTCTTTACTCATACCCTCGCCTACGGTTGGGTCGGTCAGAATGCCACTCGCGCCAAAGCCACCGCGACAGCGCTCTACTTAGTACACTACTATGTAGGCGGTAGTTTGGGAGGATTCTTACTTCTTTATTGTTGGCAACATGGTGGTTGGTCGAGTGTTCTTATGGGGGGAAGCGCAGTCTACCTAGCAATGTTTGCTGCAATTGCGTATCTGAAACACATTGCCGAAAGAAAGCACACTGACCAAACACCTGACGCGGCGAGTTTAAAGAGTAGCTAAGGTACGCTCATTTGCGTAATACCTCTCTGGTTACTTAGATAACCAACTCTGCTATGCTTGGGCTACTTTAATAAAAACCAGAAAGTCGTATGTCAACGCGTTCAACACAAAACACAGATATCGAAGCGATCACTCAACAGGTCGATCAATGGCTCAACGATGTGGTAATCGGACTCAACCTTTGTCCGTTTGCTGCCAAACCGCAACGTAATAAACAAATCAAAATCTTTGTTAGTGAAGCGACTCAAGAAGAAGCGCTTCTTGAAGATATTTTATTGCAACTGATTGAGCTGAGTAACACAGAGCCCGAACAACTTGAGACCACGTTGGTTGTGGTTCCCAACATGCTACAAGATTTCTGGGACTACAACTTTTGTATCGATTGGGTTGAAGGATTAATTAAGCAGCAAAACTGGGAAGGCATTTTCCAAGTAGCGACTTTCCATCCGGATTACTGTTTTGGCGGCGCAAGGCCTGAAGACGACGAAAACCTGACCAATCGTTCTCCTTACCCAATCTTCCATTTGATTCGCGAAGAGAGTATGGAAAAGGTACTAAAACACTATCCTGATCCTGAATCCATTCCCGATACAAACATCGCTCGTGTTTCCTCCCTTTCAGAGGAAGAACGTAAAAAGCTGTTCCCTTACCTATTTCGTTAAGCACCACCATTCCCAAAGGCAGATTTATCACCAGTTAGATGCAATGCCCTTGGGGTTCAAAGTGCGGTTTGGTATCATTGCCGCTTCAATCGATTCAATGGAAATTAGAATGCAACTGTCAAAGCTAACCCAAGAGATTTTTGATCACTTATACCGTGATATCACCGAGTTCCGTAGTACGTTCGACTTACCAGTCGCAGACGCTGCAAGCCTTGATACGCAAGCAGACACACTACACACCTCTTTGGCGATCGAAGAGCTAACAGAGCTAGCAGAAGCAGATTGTAAAACTGAGCAAGCAGATGCCATCGTAGACAGCGTGTATGTATTAATGGGCCGTCTCGTTCATCTTGGCCACAGCAAAGTAGAAGACAATCTGGCGATCAGCTACTTAATTGATCTTCTATTAAACGTTGCGGTAAACCGTGGTATCGAGTTTATTCCTTGCTGGGATGAAGTACATTCAAGCAACATGAGCAAAGTATGCCGTAACGAGCAAGAGTACTCAGAAACAGAAGCATTCTACGCAGAACAAGGCATCAAGTTGATGGCGGTGCAGAAAGGTGAATACATCATCGCGAAATGCGCCGAAGATTTCGTATCGGAAGGTAAAACCATTCGTAAAGGCAAAGTACTCAAATCTGTTTACTACCGCCCAGCAGATCTAAAGCCGCTAACTCAGTAAGCGTTGAGTTTGGCTTTCTCGATTAAAAAAACGACCTCAAGTAGGTCGTTTTTTTATTGTCCCTAAATACTAATCAAAGATTAAATAAGGTTGCTCATCTACGATGACCTTTTTGACTTGAGTATTGAACACTTCCCCGAGCGCTTCTTCCGTTAGCACAGTATCGGCACTTCCTGATGAGTGCAGCACACCGTTGTTAAGCAGCAATACTTTATCTGCGTGCTTTAATGTGCGATTGAGATCGTGATTAGCAACCAATACTCCAATTCCCTGCGCCGCCATAGCGTTAATCAATTGATAGAGCAGACCCTCTTGCGCAATATCTAACGGTGCTGCTGGCTCATCCAAAATTAAAAACTGCGAAAAAGGATTAATGGTACGCCACACCTGCAAACATACACCTGCTAATCGGACACGCTGCCACTCACCACCGGATAATGTTTGAATACTGCGATGAAGCTTATCTTGCAGTTGTACCAGCTCCACCACCATATTGACGGCATCACGCACTTTGATATCCGCAATCTCAGCACCACTTGGCAGAGATAAAGCGAGATACTGAAACACATCAACATTAAACGCTGGGCGCGATTGCTGACACAAATAACCTCGAACATGAGCTTGCTCTGACAACGGTAAAGTAAGCAAGTTTTTGTTGCCAACGTACACTTCACCACTCATACCGTCTCGGTGACTTAACGTACCAGAAATCGCAGCCAATAAAGTACTCTTACCGGAACCATTAGGCCCAACGATATGTACGATTTCGCCAGCTTTGCATTCAAAAGAAAGAGGCAATAATCGACTACCAACCGACATATGTTTAACGTGCATCATGACTCTTCACTAGCATCCAGATGAAAATAGGTGCGCCAATCGATGTTGTCATGACACCTAAAGGTAACTCTGCGGAGTCCAATAACAGTCTTGCGCCGATGTCAGCAAATACAAGCAACGCAGCACCAGATATTGCAGAAAGTGGCAATAAATAACGGTTTTCCGTACCAAAAGCCAAACGCAACAAGTGCGGCACCACCAAACCAACAAAACTGATGATGCCACCCAAAGCGACTGAACTACCCACCAAAACAGAAATGGCGAGGATCAATTTCCAACGCATTTGATGCACATCGACACCCAATTGGGTCGCATGAATCTCACCCAGCATCAATTTATCAAGCGACTTGCCTTTACAACATAACCAGGTAAGCACCGGTAACATCACCAAAGTAACGGTATGTTGATACCAACTTGCACCGCCAATACTGCCCATTAACCAATACATCAGTTGGCGTAAACTGAGATCATCACTAAAGTAAAATGCCCAGGTCACAATCGCGCTCGATAAAATACCCAATGCGACCCCAACCAAAAGCAATCGAGCCGTCGTCAGGTGCATTGCCCTTGCTATCGCCACCAAAACAAACGTGAATACCATCGAGCCTGCAATCGCTGCCAACATAAAAACAATCGGGGTAGGAAGAACAGGTGACGCGAACATGATTAAGACCATTGCTAAGCTTGCGCCACCAGAGATACCAAGCACGCCAGGTTCAGCCAACACGTTCCCAAGCAACACTTGTAACGTCGCGCCAGATACCGCTAACGCAGCACCAATAATTGCCGCAGACACTAACCTCGGTAAACGCAAGTCCACCAATAACTTCTGTTCAAATGCAGATAAGGATTGAAAAGGAGAAAGGAAAATTTCTCCGACCATCAAGTGAATGGCAGAGAGTACAGCGAGCACGATCGACATAACCATCAGGTTACGTTGCCAGCGTCGTTCCTTGTTCAGGATAAGTTGTTGAAAATCCATAGCGGCCGATAAAAACAAACGAGGCTTAACCTTACAGTTAAGCCTCGGTAAATTGCAATTAACTTCTCAAAGCAATGTTGGATTAATCGTAAACCAACTCACCCTCTTCAAAACGGGTTTTCACTTCACAAACCATCAGAGCTGCACGTTGACCTATTGCGACGTGGCGGTTCGGGAAGACAATCGCTTCGTTTTCATTCTTCGCCATTAATGGTTTGTCGCCATCATGACCAAACACTTCGCCGTGAACAAATGAGGTGAAGTTTTCAACATTGTCGTCGAACATAAAGTCAAAGTCTTCGTTCAAACGAACGATTGTGCGACTTACGCGATACTTAATGCATGGTTTTGGTAAGTGTTCTGGCTTCGTTTCCGCAATCAAATTACGTAAAGACAAATCAAACGCGGTCAGTTTATCGAGGTCATTTTCACCGATACGAGCCACACGGCCAAGCTCCATTGTGAGAGCCTGCGCACCAAAATTCTCGGCACTGTACCAGCTAAACGTGCTCGATGGTGAGTTTGACAGGAGCACTGCTTCAATGTGTGCACTGTCCAAGAAATCGATCAATGCCTTGCTGCGCACAGGATGACGAGTCTTAGGACTTACTGCAAACGTATAGTGCTTCGAGCCTCTAATCGCGCAGTGTAAATCAAGGTGCCAGCGTGTTGTCGGGTCGGTATCCTGATAAAAATCTCGAACAAGCAGCTTAAGCGTATCGGCGATAACAAGCTCTTTTGTCTGTTTGTGTTCTTTTTCGTCAAACAGACGGTTGAGATTTTCTTCGAGGAATCGCGTGTGCGCCAGAGTGGATTCTGGGTGAGCGATAATGAACAGACAACGGGTATCGACCGTCTGGAACCCAGATTCTATGTCTTGAATAATGGAATCCACCAGCTCCATCGGTGCGGTTTCATCTCCGTGAACCCCACAAGAGATGATGATGTTCTTCGTATCCTGAGTATAATTCGCAGGGATTACTTCTAATACACCACGCTGATAGAGTTTAAGTTTTACACCGTTAGAAAGCACCTGCTCCGCTGGTGCAACATCAATATGAACATCTAACGTGTCAGTTAAAAACGATTGGCGAAAGAGAGACTTCGTCATGCGTTACTCCTTAATAGCACGGCGGATATGTTAATAAATTGTACAAAGGATTTTTGTTGCTGCGATCTCACTTATGAGTAGAAATCACTATTTCCCTCGAAAATCCGATGCCTTTTCGCGCCAGGCACTCAAATCAAGCATTGAGGCGTTTAATTTTCAAACAATTACAAAGTGTTAGGGCTGTGAACTTTACCACAGCCCTGATTAAGATCATTATGATTTGATCAAATTTTTGTAGCTATAAAGCAGATTATGCATCAACACTGCGAAAAACTTAGCCGCGCTGTGCGAGCAAACGCTCAAACTCATCGACTTTTTCACGCACTAGCTCAACACTCTGCTGCCAAAACGTTGGCTGGGTTAAATCCATCGACAGATGCTTTTCGACGACATCTTCCGCCATCATGCAGCCTGTATCGCGCAGCAAATTGATGTAATCGGTGTAAAACGCTTCGCCTTTGGTTTCTCGCTGTGCATAGATACCCTTGCTAAACAAGAAGCCAAATAGGTATGGGTAGTTATAAAAGCTCACGCTATCAATAGAAAAGTGCAGCTTGCTTGCCCAGAAGTACGGATCCGGTTCGCTCATTACGTCGCCATACCATTCTTTCCAAGTTTCTGACATCAACTCACAGAAATCATCTGCGGTTAACTCTCCATCCTGGCGGCGTTCATAAAACGATTTTTCAAACTCGTAGCGAACCGGAATGTTGATCATTAAAGCTAGCGCAGATGACAACTCTTCCCACAACATCTCGAGCTTTTCATCAACGCTCTCAGCTTTCGAAATCAAATGATCACGAACGATGTTTTCTGCAAAGATAGAGGCGGTTTCTGCTAACGTCATTGGGTAGTAAGTTTGGCAAAGTGGCAAATCACGAATAACCCAGTTATGGAACGCATGGCCAAGTTCATGTGCCAGAGTCATAAGGTCTGAACGGCTGCCACTCCAAGTCATAAACACAAGTGGTGTTCGCGTTGCTGGCAGTTTGGTGCAGTATGCGCCAAGACGCTTGTTAGCATTTGGCGCGGCATCAATCCAACCATTTTGTACCATCAAACGGACAAACTCCGACATCTCAGGGTTTACTGTTTCAAATGCTTCACAAATAACATCAATCGCTTCATCAAAGTCGTAAACCTTCGCTTCACCGCTCAAAGCAGGCATAGCCGCCAGATGATTCCAAGGTTTCATCTCATCCAGACCATGTACTTGCGCCATCAATAAACCTGCTTTCTGACCAATAGCTCGACTGTCTTTGGCGACTGTCATCATCGCATTTAAAGTTTCAGCTTGGATTCGGCTACCATGCAAACTCGGCTCTAGGAAGTGAACTTCACGCTTCGTAGAACGCTTTTTGTTTTCAGTTAAGCGCCATCCTGCTAACGCATTCAAAATCGCAGCGAATGATTCTTGGTGCGTTTGCATTGCATCTTGTACGCCTCGCCACGCGGCTTCTTGACGCTCGAATTCAGAACCATAAAGAATGCTTGCCGCTTGAGAAAACCCAAGCTCTTCACTATTACCATCTGTGTACTCAAGCTTCACTTTCAATGAGCCAGTCAGGTTATCGTATAGGTTACCCCAAGCCGATTTGCCATCCACACTCATCGCAGCCAGTAACTGTTCTTCTGCGTTGCTAAGACGAGTATCCGCCAACTTTCTAGAATTCAAGATAGAAAAAGCTTGCCCACTGATATCAGGATTCTCATGGTCTAACACGCGCAAGATAAACTCTTCGTCGGCATGAGTTAATGTCAAATCAAAGGGACTGAACGCTTGGGAAAGCTCCGAAAAGATGCGGGTCATTTTACCAAGTAACGATTTCGCTTCGGCGTTTGTTGCATCAACAGAAGCATAACAACTCGCAAAATTTGCAACTGTGCCCGCTAAACGACTCGCGGCTTCATTGGTTAAAATCGCATTTTGCATGATCTCTACGTTGCCACAATCTGCTGATTGTTTATTCAAAAGATCAATACATTGTTCCACAAGAGCAATATCGTCTTGAATTCGTGGGTCAGAAAGGTCGTTATAAACGATGGACAAATCCCAACTCGGCGTTGTCATTTCTATATTTCCTTTTTATGTAACTGAGTCAATTTTCGCTTCCTGCACCTAGCAGATAGGCTTCCACTGACATCTTCCGTGACTATGCCCGTAAGCAATATCGTTCTGGGCATTTTAATATTTATAAATTAACGAGTTAAAAGAGGTACGCCAATCGAACGCACCGAGGCGTAAATTTGCTCATCTATAGTAATTGTTATATGCGTGACAGAAGCGTTTCCTATCGACAACGTCGAATACCACTTTGGGTTACGCCAATCTAACTCCAATACATGAGCAAGAATCATACGAATGACGCCACCATGCGTGACGATAAGTAGATTGTCATTGATATCGTTGATGATTTGAGACCAAACGCGACATATGCGCTCAGAAAATGTGCTTAAGCTCTCAGCATTCGGCAACGTATGTTGTGCTGGCGATTGCCAAAAAGCATCTAGCTTTTTCCACTGCTCAGTGAGCATATCAAAAGGCATACCATCAAAATCACCAAATGCCATCTCTTGTAAAGACTCATCCGTCATTACTGGTAATAATTGCTGTTCAGCAATGATGTTTGCCAGTTCTTGACAGCGTGAAAGCGGAGAAGAAATTATTCCTCCCACACCTCGTCCACTCTCGGCCCAAGCCCGAGCAATACTCTCTTGATCAGCAGGCGTAACTTTTACATCTGTTTGGCCATGGAGTCCTGGTGGAGCGTCTACTTTTCCATGACGCACAAGATAGATATTGAGTGTTTTCATTTTGTTCCATCCTACTCTTTAAGAACCAACGGCAAACCAGCAGCAACAAAGGTAACGCGATGGCAAACACTGGCTAGTTTTTGATTCATCCGTCCTGCATTATCCACAAAATAACGACTAACCGCCCCCAAAGGTACAATGCCCATTCCAACCTCGTTAGAGACGAATATTAACGTCGCATCTGAGCCACGCACCACCTGTATAAGCTTTTCAATTTCTGCTTCTAGCTTCTCATTGGAACATTCATCACCTAACTCAAATATCCAATTGTTGAGCCACAAGGTTAAACAATCGACCAATACAACATCGGTGGTAGCGAAATTTGTCAGTAACTCAGATAAATGAAGCTGGCATTCATGCTCTTGCCACTCGCCCCCGCGTTGCTTTTGATGATGCGCTATTCGCTCTCGCATTTCTTGGTCAAATGGCAGCGCGGTTGCAACATAGTGTAATGCTCGCTGAGAAGCGACCGATAATTGCTTAGCTGTTTTTTCTGCCAAATGCGACTTCCCAGAGCGCGCGCCACCGAGTATCAATTGCTTCATGAGGAGTGATACAACCCAATCATAGTGAGATAAACAAGCAGTTCCGATAGCTGCTGCGCTGCGCCAAGGCAATCCCCCGTAAAGCCGCCAATTCGCTTGGTTAACCAACGTTTGAACATCAAACGAAATACCACGAGAACAAGCGATATCAAGATCGCATCCGCGAAACCAAGCACAAGCAATGTTACGCCACCAGTAAACAACAAAATGGAGACTTCTAGAGAAGACTGGCGACTTGCTAGCGGTTTACTTTTCGACGTATCACTGTCACTGACATAAGGCATGTCATAAATAAGCGTCGCTGCTAGTGCTCGGCTTGCGGTGTAAGCGACGACAATGACCAACCAAAAGTGCGGCAAGTTAGCCAGTTCACTCCAAAAAACATACTTAGCCAATAACGCCATAATGAGAGTGGCGGCACCATAAGTGCCAATACGACTGTCTTTCATAATAGAGAGGCGTCGCTCTACGGTCATGCCACCGCCAATGCCATCCGCCATATCGGTCAAGCCGTCTTCGTGAAAAGCCCCAGTTAACAATAAGCTAAACACCATCGTTAATACTATGGCAACCGACTCTGGGAAAAAAATTGAGGTGAGCGAGAATACCAAAGCGCAAAGTGCTCCAAGCACGAGACCAACTAACGCAAAGTAACGGCCTGCCTGATTCATGCGTTCTTCACTGTAAGGCAACGCTTGGGGCACGGGTAAGCGGCTAAAAAAACTGGTAGCTAATAGAAATAACTCCCACTGGTATCTTAACGATGACGGCGTGACTTTCTCAGAATTATCAGGGACTGACACTATACTGTAACTCCTGCACTCTCGAAGCTCGCCATTTTGTTGTAAAACTGAGCGGCAGCTTTTAACAAGGGTAAGGCAAGAGCGGCTCCTGTTCCCTCCCCTAGCCGTAAACCAAGGTCGAGCAGAGGTTCTGCTTTAAGATGTTCCAATACAAATTTATGTCCATTTTCTTCAGAGCGATGGGCAAACAACATGTATTCACGCGTTTCTTCATCTAGCAACGTCGCAATATAAGCCGCTACCGATACGATAAACCCATCCACTAAAACTGGAGTTTTAAGCCGCTTGGCTTCTAAAAAAGCGCCCACCATTTGTACGATTTCAAAACCTCCAGCCTGTGCAAGAATCGCTTTAGTATCAAGACCTCGACATCGGTTTACCCCCTGTGCTACCAATTTATATTTGCGGCTCAACTGCTGTTGATTGATTCCAGTGCCAACGCCAACACAATAATCAATATCTAATGAGCTCAGCGCCGATAACAGTGCTGAGGCCGAACTGGTATTACCGATGCCCATCTCACCGAACATCAAGAGGTTTGAACCATGCAAAATGGTTTGCTCAGCAATCTTCGCACCATATTCTAAACCTAGCGCCACTTGTTCTGGGGACATCGCGGATTGTTTAGAAAAATTAGCCGTACCGTTACCCAACCGTTGTTCAACCAAGTTGGGATGGGATTTAAATTCTGGAACAAGCACATCAATAGGAGCCAACATGCCGCAATCTATTACTTTGAGTTGAATGCCATTGATGTCGCAAAAACAGTTGATGGCTGCGCCGCCAGCGAGAAAGTTAGCCACCATTTGCTGAGTGACTTCGCTTGGCGCAATGCTCACACCCTCCTCTGCAACGCCGTGATCTCCAGCAAATACCAGCATGCTTGGTTTGCAGATAGCGATGGAATCAACTGGCTGAGGTTTATTCTGACTTTGAATAAGAGCTAACTGCAGTGCCACCTTTTCCAATAAGCCTAAAGAACCGACGGGTTTGGTTTTGTTATCTATGCGTGCTTGTATCTCCGCAGCAAAAGAGTCATCCATTTTTTACGTTCCTTTGATGTTATCTGGGTGAGAGGTGTTCTGTTGTTCAAGAGGTCTTGTTCAGCGACAGTTTTTGCGCGCCCACTATTGTATACACTTGCATCCAATTGGGGCAGCGCTAATCAAGTTTATCTCAGGATAGTCTGCCGAGTTCGCAGAGCGTCTCACCTTTCTTGCACGAGATTATAAGTAACTCGTTGAAATCCGCTACAATAGCTTAGACTATATTCCCATATAGAAGAAAAGATATGGATAACAACACCTGCTCAATCATCGCCGGTGCAACTGGCTTAGTAGGCTCAAAAGTCATTGCAAACCTCATAAATCAATCAGGTGTTGGAACATTATATTATCTTTCTCGCCGCCCACTCGATGGCGTCCTAGATGTGGACAACAAGCTTATTCCTCTCATTGATGCAGACCTTTCTATCCACCAATGGGATGAGAACCAACCAACACCAACCATCGGCTTTATCTGTTTAGGCACGACCCTTAAGCAAGCAGGCAGTAAGGATAATTTACGTAGAGTAGATGTTGATCTGGTGTGTAAAGTCGCCCAACAGATGAAAACGATCGGAGTCAAACGCCTTGCGGTTGTTTCTAGCCTTGGTGCAAATAGTAAATCACCATCCCATTACTTAGCCTGTAAAGGACAAATGGAACAAAGAATCGAAGCTATGGGTTTTGAGGAAATCGTGTTTGTTCGCCCAGGCCCGCTTGTTGGTCAACGTCAAAACCCAAGAACGGACGAGAAGTTAGTGCAAACTCTGTTTAAGGTAATTCGCCCACTCATGCTTGGCAAACTGTCCAACTTCTTACCTATTCGAGCGGAAGATGTCGCCAAAGCGATGATTTATCAACTTTTCAGTTATCAAGAAGACTCGGTGGTTTACTTACAAAGGAAAGAAATGCGTGACTTACTGCATCACTACGAATAACCATTTTGTACAATTAACGTGCTAATTCACACTCTCATGCGACTTAGATCTCGTTTTTATATTCATTTTAGATCTAGCTAATACCCGTTTGTCATTTTTAAAGTTATATCACGAGCGTTATCTTACGCTCCATAAATAAATCCGTATAAAACCCCGTATAAAAAACAACCGCCACTTCGGCTGGTTGATAAGGTCAAATTATGAATTTTGCAGTGATAGCCTCTCTAGCCGTCTTTGTTGGCATATTGTTCTTTCTATTTAATCAACAACAAAAGAAACACACTCTTTCACGTCTCGTTTTGATCGGTCTTGTTACCGGTTCTCTTTTTGGTCTTGCTTTGCAACTCATTCACGGTGAAGGCAACAGCGCTATTGCTCAAACACTTGAATGGGTAGGCATTGTAGGCAGTGGCTACGTTGGTCTACTGAAAATGGTCATCATGCCACTAGTATTGGTATCGATGATCTCTGCAGTTGTTAAATTGGAGAAAGGTGGATCATTAGGTAAAATTTCTGGCCTGACCATCTCTGTTCTTCTAGTAACGACTGCAATTGCTGCACTTATCGGTATCTTGGTGACAACGACATTTGGCCTTTCAGCAGAAGGTTTAACTGAAGGCGCGCGTGAAACCGCTCGTATCGCCGTTTTAGAAAGCCGTGCTGGTACAGTAAGTGACCTAACTATTCCTCAAATGCTAGTTAGCTTCATTCCAACCAACCCATTTGCTGATCTAACAGGTGCTCGCTCGACATCAATTATCGCTGTTGTGATTTTCGGCGTGTTAACTGGTATCGCCGCTCGTAAAGTGATGATGGAAAAAGCAGAGTTGGAATCACCTATTCGTACTTTCGTAGAAGCAGCTCAGTCAATCGTTATGCGATTAGTGAAGATGATCATGGCGCTAACGCCATACGGCATCGCAGCACTGATGGCAAAAGTGGTAGCGACATCAAGCGCAGGCGACATCTTAAACCTATTTGGCTTCATTGTGGCGTCTTATGTTGCTATCGCACTGATGTTTGTTGTTCACGGTGTATTAGTCTCTTTTGTCGGCGTTAGCCCTGCGGAATACTTTAAGAAAATCTGGCCTGTACTGACCTTCGCGTTTACATCTCGTAGCTCAGCAGCAACGATCCCACTAAACGTAGAAGCGCAAATCACCAAGCTTAACGTTCCACCAGCGATTGCAAACCTATCAGCATCGTTTGGTGCCACTATCGGCCAAAACGGCTGTGCGGGTATCTATCCTGCAATGCTTGCAGTGATGGTAGCTCCGACAATGGGTATCAACCCTCTGGATCTTCACTTTATCCTGTCATTGATTGCGATTATCACCATCAGCTCATTTGGTATTGCAGGTGTCGGCGGCGGTGCGACGTTTGCAGCCTTGATTGTTCTTCCTGCAATGGGCTTACCTGTGACCATCGCGGCGCTGCTTATCTCTATTGAACCATTGATTGACATGGCACGTACCGCACTAAACGTTTCAGGTTCAATGACTGCGGGTACAATTGCTAGCCGAGTGCTGAAGTCACCAGAAAGTGAAGCAACATTGGAAGAAACACGAGCATAGAACTCAAATTCCTTCCAAAGCGATAAAACGTAAAATATCAAGCCGATGGTTCGCCATCGGCTTTTTTCATTTTCAAAAATTCAACTTGCATCTTTCGTTGCTAGTCAAGGCGTTGAATGGTCTAATACTGTCATCGGTTTTGTAAACGGTAAGCAGAATGCACCAAGATAATCAGCCCACTTTTTTCTTCTTTGATTATGAGACATGGGGAACCAACCCCGCGAAAGATCGCCCAAGCCAGTTCGCTGGTGTTCGTACAGATGAAAACTTTAATATCATCGGCGAGCCTTTAGTCATGTACTGTCAACCACCGGCTGATTATCTTCCGTCTCCTGAAGCTGCGCTTATTACTGGTATTACTCCGCAAAAAACGGTGCAAGAGGGCCTTTCTGAGCCAGAGTTTATCGCTAAGATTCACGCTGAACTCGCAAAACCAAATACTACCAGTTTAGGCTACAACAGCATTCGCTTTGATGACGAAGTGACCCGTTATACTTGTTATCGCAACTTCATCGATCCATACGCATGGAGTTGGCAAAACGGTAACTCACGTTGGGATTTACTCGATGTACTACGCGCGTGCCATGCCCTTCGCCCAGAAGGCGTAGAATGGCCAGAAAACGAAGATGGCTTCACTAGCTTTAAATTAGAACACTTGTCTGTGGCTAACGGCATAGAACATAGTAACGCGCACGATGCCATGGCAGATGTGGTTGCGACTATCGAAATGGCAAAGAAAGTAAAAGCAGCGCAACCAAAATTGTTTGATTACTTTTTTTCTATGCGCCAAAAGCGCAAGCTCAATGATTTAGTCGACATCGTCAACATGACACCGTTGATGCACGTTTCAGGCATGCTAGGGCGCGAATGCCAGTACACTAGCTGGATTGTGCCTGTTGCTTGGCATCCAACCAATAATAACGCCGTTATCACCATCGATTTAGCGAAAGACCCTCAACCTATTCTTGAGCTATCCGCAGAAGAGCTGCACGAAAGACTCTACACTAAGCGCGAAGATCTTGGTGAATTGCTACCAGTGCCAGTTAAACTAGTTCATTTGAACAAATGCCCTATTCTCGCCCCTGCAAAAACGTTAACGGCTGAAAATGCGGAGTCTATTGGCATTGATCGCCAACAATGTCTCGCTAATCTCGCTTTGTTGCGCCAACATCCTGAAATTAGAGAAAAGCTGATTAGCCTCTTTTCCGTCGAGCGTAAATTCGATAAAAGTGATGACGTCGATACACAACTTTACGACGGGTTCTTTTCTCCGGCTGATCGCGCAGCTATGGATATCATTCGCGAAACCGATCCGAATAATCTTGCCGCATTGGACATTGAATTTGATGACAAGCGCATTAAACCTCTATTGTTCCGCTATCGTGCGCGTAACTTCCCAGGCACATTAGACGAGCAAGAACAAAGACGCTGGGCATTACACTGTCGAGAAGTGTTTGAAAGCCAAATTGAAGAGTACATGCTGAATTTAGAAAACTTAGTTCACGAACATGAAAGTGACGAAAAGAAGATTGCGATATTAAAATCCGTGTACCGTTATGTAGAGAGCTTAGCTTCCTAACTCCTCCTAATACAAGCGCACCTTATGGTGTGCTTGTTGTTTATATACTGTCAAAATGATTAAAGAACGATTCTTACAACTGATCCAACTGCTCATTTCAATCTTCCTCATCATGGGAGCACTTGGCATCGGAATTACCATTCAAAAGTTCACTGGCGTTTCCGTTCCAGGAAGTGTCATCGGTATGCTCGTACTGTTTTTCTCCATGACTCTTGGGCTTGTAAAAGTCGACTGGGTCAAACCGGGCGCCACGCTATTTATACGCTATATGATCTTATTGTTCGTTCCTATCAGCGTGGGATTAATGCAACATTTCGATATGCTACTCGCTAATGCCCTCCCTATCATTGCTAGCGCAGTTGGAGGCTCACTCATTGTACTAGTCAGCCTCGCTTGGCTGCTGGACTACTTGTTAAAGGAGAAGCACTGATATGTGGTTAGTTGTTACCATTGCGGTTTTTCTTGTCGCGCGCCAAATTGCAATCAAAGTGAATAATCCTCTAGCAAATCCTTTGCTGATCAGTATTGCAGTGCTCATTCCTTTGCTTACTTACTTAAATGTACCGTTTGAAACGTATTATGCGGATAACGAAGGGATCAGTTTTTTACTTCAACCAGCCGTAGTTGCTCTGGCTTATCCACTATATGAACAACTACCACAAATTAAAGCAAACTGGCGAATCATCACTTTTGCTTGCACAGTAGGCAGTGTGATGTCGATGATGACAACCACCTTGATCGCAGTCGCTTTCAAAGCGGATATCAGTTTAATCGCGAGTCTAGTGGGTAAGTCCGTCACTACACCAATAGCGATGGAAATATCGAGTCACCTCGGTGGTGAAGCCGCCGTTGCAGCGATCTTGGTTCTGATTGTCGGTTTATTGGGCGCAATTTTGGCATACCCAATTTACAATTTGATTGGAATTAAACACCCGATTGCACGTGGTCTGACAATGGGTACAGTCTCTCATGCCTTAGGCACCGCTACTTGTGCAGAGAAACAGCCCATAGATGCCGCGTTCTCATCACTCGCATTGGTTTTATGTGGGATCATAACTTCTATTTTGGCTCCAAGCTTTTTTGCTTTGGCTGTCTGGCTATATCAATAGTTAAGCGCTCTCGGTCTGCCCTCCTTCCGGCAGGCCGTAGCCTTTCCGCTTCTTCCTTACCCTTTTCAAAACCCTATCTTATCTATCAACCTCACCCAGTAATATCGTGAAGGGACTTGATCGAGATATACATTCATAGCATTAGCATTCTAGGTGCTACCACTCGCTCTAGATTACGTAGGCATAAAGTAGCATAGCGGTAAAAGTCGCGTTAGTAACATACTCCTGCTCCTTGGTCATATGAATATATACTGATATGGTTAATTGTGAGACGGAGATAACGCTTCACACCTGTGCAATCGAATACATGTGTGAGCTCACTCTAATTATGTAACAGAATTATCAATTGCATTATTTATCGTGATCTAACGCACGGAACATTTCTATCTTTCACATAGAATAACTGTCCATGCAATAACAAGGATTCAACATGAAAAGTCGCATTGAACAGGCGCTAGCAGGCGCTCCAGAAGCACTTTCCAAACAACTTGCTCCTATCATCCAAGCTGATGATTTTGATGCTACGCTTTCAGTTCAACAATTTGAGCAGTTGCTTTCAGCTACCGGTCTATCAGACAAAGAGCTTCGTGTTGCGCTACTTCCTTTTGCCGCAGCGTACTCCTATGCTCCCCTTTCTGACTTTTATGTCGGCGCTATCGTTCGTGGCCTTTCAGGTCGCCTTTACTTCGGTGCCAACATGGAATTCTTTGGTGTACAGTTGGGTCAAACGGTTCACGCAGAGCAGTCTGCGATTAGCCATGCTTGGATGAAAGGCGAACGTGGTGTTAAGGATATCACTATCAACTTCAGCCCATGTGGTCACTGCCGCCAGTTCATGAATGAGTTATCTACCGCAAACGAGCTTAAAATCCAGCTCCCAGAACGCGAAGAAAAGTCACTTCATGAATACCTGCCTGAAGCCTTTGGACCAAACGATCTCGGTATCGAGTCCGGCTTAATGGCAGAAGTTAAACACCAATTCTCATGTGATGATGAAGACGCACTCATCCAAAGTGCAGTTGAAGCGATGAACATGAGCCACTCTCCATACACCAACAACTTGAGTGGTTTAGCATTAGAGATGACTAGCGGCCGTGTATTCCAAGGCGCTTATGCAGAAAATGCAGCGTTTAATCCTAGCTTGCCACCGCTACAAGTTGCGCTAATCCAAGTTTTACTTGCGGGTGAAAACTTTGACAGCATCAAAGCCGCTGCATTGGTAGAAAACTCTGAAGGTAAGATCAGTCACTTAGCCGATACGCAATCAACGTTGGAAGCGTTGAATCCAGATATTCCGCTTAGTTTTGTCAACGTATAAACGACAAATTCAACAAAAAGCTCTACAACATGTAGAGCTTTTTTATTACCTAAAAACCAAAAGCAAACGTTTGCTTTGTCATAAAACTTCAGTATGATCTCCTGCAATTTCTGTCTCATCACTCTATTTTGTAAGGGAACACTATGTTTGGCACTGCAACTAGCGCAAATGCTACCCGTGTATTACTTTTAGGCTCTGGCGAACTCGGTAAAGAAGTCGCCATTGAATGCCAGAGACTTGGTTTAGAAGTGATTGCTTGTGATCGCTATGCCAATGCTCCAGCGATGCAAGTCGCTCACCGTAGTTATGTTATCGACATGTTAGATGGGAACGCCTTAGAAGAAGTTATTACGAAGGAACAACCTACTTACGTCGTACCAGAAATTGAAGCCATCGCAACCGGCAAACTGGTAGAGCTTGAAGAAAAAGGACTGAATGTTGTTCCAACCGCTAAGGCAACCAGGCTAACAATGAATCGTGAAGGTATCCGACGTTTGGCAGCAGAAGAACTGGAATTGACGACTTCACCTTATCGTTTTGCAGATAACTTTGAAGACTTCAAAGCCGCGGTTGAGCATGTGGGTATTCCGTGCGTGGTGAAGCCAGTGATGAGCTCTTCCGGTAAAGGGCAAAGTGTTATCAAGACCGAAGACGACGTTACAAAAGCATGGGATTACGCTCAGGAAGGCGGACGTACGGGTGCAGGTCGCGTTATCGTGGAAGGTTTTATCGACTTCGATTACGAAATCACTTTATTGACCATCAGAGCCGTTGACGGTGTGCATTTCTGTGCTCCAATTGGTCATCGTCAGGAAGATGGCGACTACCGCGAATCATGGCAACCGCAAACTATGTCAGAAAACGCAGTAAAAGCAGCTGAATACACGGCTGAGAAAGTGGTAAACGCGCTCGGTGGCTACGGCATCTTTGGTGTAGAGCTGTTTGTCAAAGGCGATAAAGTCATTTTCAATGAGGTCTCTCCTCGCCCTCACGATACGGGCATGGTTACAATGATTTCACAGGAAATGTCTGAGTTTGCTCTCCACGTGCTCGCGTTTACCGGAATGCCAATTAATAATATTGTGCAATATGGCCCATCTGCGTCTGCTGTTATTCTTGGACAAGGAACTTCCACAAACATTCGCTTTGAAAACCTAAGCAAAGCTTTAGCTCAACCTCAAACACAAGTTCGTCTATTCGGTAAGCCAGAAATCGATGGCCGCCGCCGTTTAGGTGTTGTCCTTACGCGACGAAAAACCACCGAAGAAGCCGTTCAAGATGCTGTTGAAAGTGCTTCAAAAGTGAATATCATTTATTAAATACGAACCACTCATACAAAAATAGCGCAGCTCAACTTGCTGCGCTATTTCGTGTTCCAAACCGAAGAGAGCCTATTCACTCTCGATTAAGTACACTTCTTCAGAGAAGCGACTTAAGCCTTTTTTCGCAATTTTAGGATGATTCTCGTCAGCTTCATCTACGTTCAAACAAGTAACTTTGTAACCTGAAAATAACTGCTCAATCTCTTCGACCGGCACGCTAAATGGAGGCCCCGCCATCTCTTCTTGAGGATAGTTGAGTGTAACAAGCAAAATACGACCGCCTGGATTCAGCAGTTGCTTGAGACGCTCTACATACTCCTCTCGCATATCTTGCGGTAAAGCAACCAACGCGGCGCGATCATAAATGATATCGGCTTGAGATACTGGTGCAGTGAAAAAGTCCCCAGTATAAATAGAGAGCTCATCAAATTGATAAAGCTCGTGCATGCCATTAAGAGGCGTTACCGTTGGCGTGTAAAAATGTTCAGCAAAAAAGGCACGCACAGCGATATGGCTTAGCTCAACACCTTCAACCGAATCATGCTTCATCGCTAGCCAAATCAAGTCTTCTGACTTTCCACATAAAGGAACTAACACTTTATCTTCACGCTTTGGATTAGTGTGTTTCCAATATACTGGTAATAGCGGGTTTACATCTTCCAAGTGAAATCCGATTTGATTGCTGGCCCATTTGTTATGCCAAAATTCTTGGTCTCTCATTTTACTTTCTACTTGTCGGCTGTTTTCATTTTGAGAGGTAAGACTAACGTTTTTTTTCAATTTGTCTATGCCGTTCATCTTTGGTTAATACTGCGGTGATAGGATGTAATCGGTCTCATAGGAGATGCGCCTTTATCTGATAATCAGAATAAAGAAAAGAGAAATGGTGATCTAACGCACGATTCTACTTCAAGATAAAACTGAAACCTTGGAATCTTTCGTAATGGCCCCATTTATAAGTTAGTACCTGATTTGCCGAACTTAGCGACCTTTATGTTCCCTATTTTCTAAGTACAAGCAAGTTAAGGAGAGTGAATGAGCTTATTTCTTCGTACTACAGCATTGATGCTTTTGGTACTTAGCCGTGCACCGGCATTTGCCGCACTTCCAATTACCCCTGCGCCTAATGGCGAACAAAATCGTTCAACCAGCCAAAACGAAGTTTGTTCGAAACTTTTTAAACACAGCCTTAGCGGTTTATATGGCATTCAGTCAATCGACACCACACCAACTCAGCCATATTCTGACTTCGACATTCTTTACAGCAAAGCTCACCAAGCGCAATTTGAACTTGAAACTATCTGTAAAAGTACCGCACTTCTTAATGACGCTCAGCCATACTTCGCAGGCGTGAAATCCAAACAACGAGCAGAAGAAAAGATAGCTTTAGAGTTAGATGGGAAAGTTGAACGTATTACTGACCTAGCACGTGCAACGATTGTAGCTGAAGACGTCGCGAGTTTAGTCTCCATTTATGAAACGTTAGAGCGTGAAACAACGATTGTGAAAGTAAAAAATCGATTCAAAAAACCTGGCCCTTCAGGATATAGAGACTTGAACTTGCTCGTTCGTTTACCAAAAACAAACCTAGTAGCCGAAGTTCAACTGCACTTGAAAGCAATCGCAGATGTAAAAAGCGGTCCCGAACACGACCTATACGAAAAAATCCAGAAACTAGAACGTCAAGCGATGTTGGAAAAACGTGAGCTAAGCGAAATAGAGCTTGCCTCTATTCGCAACATGCGTACACAGTCTAAGAACTTGTACCAACAAGCATGGCAACCATACTTAACAACGCATCTAGAAGCGGCGTAACCGATATCATTAAGCGTCTCTCATAAACAGAAAAACCACCGCATTACGGTGGTTTTCATTTGTATGCACACGAATTTTACGCAAAAAAAAGACCACGCCTTAGCGTGATCCATTTATTCGGCTTACTGTACTTTCTTCAGGTTTTCTACACGAGCTTTTAACTTCTGACCCGGGCGAAAAGTCACTACACGTCGAGCAGTAATTGGAATATCTTCACCAGTTTTCGGGTTACGACCAGGTCGTTCATTCTTGTCACGAAGATCAAAGTTACCAAAACCTGACAGTTTTACCTGTTCGCCACTTTCCAGTGCCTTACGAATCTCTTCAAAGAACACTTCCACCGTTTCCTTGGCGTCCCGCTTACTAAATCCTAATTTATCAAACAGGTTTTCTGCCAGTTCGGCTTTTGTGAGCGCCATAAAACTTTCCTCAAAGCTATGTTAAACAATGCTACGTTAGTGTAGCGCCAGAGCAGTTTTACCCTACCAATTCAACAACATATCGGGGTTACATCAGGAAGTGTATGACAAGCTTATGATTTTCGCCAACTTTTTTCTTGGCGAACAAAAGGAATAGCACTACGTAAATTATTGTTAAACGCCAGAAATTTGATATTTTTGTTTTTGTTTCATCTTTATCAGGAAAAACATCCAGATTATAAAACTAAAAGTAGTTTAAATATCAACATTAAACACTATTTAATAAAAATATCAGATATTGGTTATTTAACAGACACTTGACATAGAACTTGTCGTAAATTCAGTGATTTGTATGTAACTCGATACGTAACAATTAGATTAAAAGGTATGACCACCTGTACTTTGCAACTGTGCTTAGAAAGCTTGATTAAACCCACGCTTCTCGCTGTTTAACGATGACGCCATATATAAAGATTGATAATGTGGAAGTTCGTGTATTTCCTCATTAGCTTCTTACACTGCTTCTAGGCGACCATGATTAATCAAATCATAAATATTCTTTTCCCTGTTTTTGCTCTTGTCGGAGTTGGCTATTTGGTCGGTCGTTACATCAAGCCTGACTTTCGCCCAATAAACCGCATTAATATTGAGGTTTTTTACGCCAGCACTGGTATTTTCGTCACTCGTTAGCATGCCGCTCGATTCAAATCAGGGGCCGCTTCTCTTGGCGGCAATTGTCGCGGTTTTAATTCCCGCACTACTCATGATCCCGGTATGTCGATGGACGTCACTCTCGTTTAAAACCTGGGCGCCACCACATATGTTTCGCAATAGCGGAAATCTAGCTATTCCTTTGTTTACCTATACGTTTGGAGAAATTGCGCTGTCGTCAGCAGTGCTTTTATTTGTCGTGTCAGCATACTTGCATATCAGCTTAGGCGTAATGCTGCTTAGTCATGGCAACCCTTTTAAGCAAATAGTCAAGATGCCAATCTTTTTAGCAGCGTCGTTGGCTCTGTTTCTCAACGTGTCAAATGTGGGTGCATGGGCGCCTTTATACGAAGCCACGGCTCTACTTGGGCAAGCGGCCGTACCCGTGATGCTTTTATCTCTGGGGGCACAAATGTGTCATTTAAGGTTGGACGGTTTAAAGATTGGTGTGTTGTGTACCGTGCAGTCACTGGCAACTGGTGCTGTCGCTTTTGCACTTATTTATTGGTTAATTCCCCTTCCAACGATGCAATTGCAAATGATGGTGCTCTTCACAATGCTGCCGCCAGCCGTCATGAATTACCTATTTGCGGAAAGACTGAATATAGAACCCATGAAGGTGGCGTCAATGGTACTATTTGGCAACTTTTTCAGCATTCTTACGCTGCCTCTTCTGCTTAGCTATACCCTCTCACTCGCTGCCTAACCGCCAATAAGCTATCGTTAGCGTGTATTAGCTGAAAAACAATACGTTCCTAATCTCGGGTAAGGGCCATCCCTAGTTTGGTCTAGTATTTTAAAATAATGAGGGGTGGTGCGAGCAGTAAGGAACTTGAACAACGATAAGGTAATCCTAAAAATAAAAAAACCCTGCCAAACTGGCAGGGTTTTCATTTCTTAAGAAGATACGTTACGCGAGATTAGTCACGTAGAGACGCACCAAACTTCTCAGAAACGTGAGCAACGATAGCGTCAACCGCACCAGCGATATCTGCATCTTCAAGCGTACGCTCAAGTGACTGTAGAGTCAGAGCGATTGCTAGGCTCTTCTTACCTTCTTCAACGCCTTTACCTACGTAAACGTCGAACAGTTTTGCATCTTTAAGGAACTCGCCACCTTGCTCTAGACAAGCGTTAACAATGTCACCAGATGCAACAGCTTCATCCACTACTACCGCGATATCACGACGGTTTGAAGGGAATTTAGAAAGTGCTACCGCTTCTGGGATCACTTTGCTGTTAATTGCAGACCATTCGATTTCGAATACGATAGTACGACCATTTAGACCGAACTTACGCTCAAGCTCAGGGTGAACGGTACCGATCACGCCCACTTCTTTGCCATCTACGATGATTGCCGCAGATTGACCTGGGTGAAGTGCTGGGTTAGCTTTTTTGCTTTCAGGTGACAGTGCAGCGAAAGAGTACGCTTTTTCGTTCGCAGATAGCTCTAGAATCGCTTCTAGATCGCCTTTAAGGTCGAAGAAATCAACCGTGTTAGTTTCGATATCCCAATGTTCTTCACCGCGAGTACCAGCGATAACACCCGCTAGCATAGGCTCTTGGCGCATGCCGTTTTCTGCAGATTCACATGGGATGAAACGTAGGCCGTATTCGAATAGACGAACGCGTGGCTGTTGACGCTTCTGGTTGTGAACAACCGTGTTCAGCAGACCTTGGATAAGACCAAGACGCATTGCTGACATGTCTGCAGAAATTGGGTTTGGAAGTACTAGAGGCTCAACACCAGGTACAACTAGCTTTTGCTGCTCAGGCTCAACGAAGCTGTATGTGATTGCTTCGTGGTAACCACGGTCAACAAGAAGATCACGAACGCGTTTCAGTGGAAGATCCGCTTCAACGTGGTTGTGCATCTTAAGTGCTGCTGCTGGGTTTTGGTTAGGAATGTTGTCGTAACCGTAGATACGGCCAACTTCTTCAATCAGATCTTGCTCGATAGCGATATCGAAACGCCATGTTGGCGCTACTGCCACCCAACCTTCTTCTGAAGCTTCAACAGTCAAACCTAGGCGCTCTAGGATTTCTACTACATCAGCATCAGCGATGTGGTGACCTAGTAGGTTGTCTAGTTTCGTGCGACGTAGTGCAACTTTGTTTGGCTTAGGTAGGTCTGCTTCAGATTCTACAGCTACAACAGGTGCTACTTCACCACCACAAATTTCAACAAGAAGCTGTGTTGCACGCTCCATTGCGCTCACTTGTAGTGCGTAATCCACACCACGCTCGAAACGCATTGAAGAATCAGTGTGAAGACCGTAGCTACGTGCGCGGCCACGGATGTGGTCAGGTGCAAAGAATGCACACTCTAGTAGAACGTCTTTAGTCTCAGTTGTTACACCAGACTCTTCACCACCAAAGATACCTGCGATTGCAAGTGCTTTGTTGTGGTCAGCAACTACTAGTGTATCTGCGTTTAGTTCTGCTTCGTTGCCGTCAAGAAGCGTTAGCTTCTCACCTTGCTCAGCCATACGAACTACGATGCCACCTTCGATCTTCGCTAGATCGAATGCGTGCATTGGTTGGCCTTGCTCTAGAAGAACGTAGTTAGTGATGTCTACTACAGGGTCGATAGAGCGAATACCACAACGACGCAGTTTCTCTTGCATCCATAGTGGTGTTTCAGCTTGAACGTTTACGTTCTTAATAACACGACCTAGGTAACGAGGACACGCAGCAGGAGCTTTCACTTCGATAGACACTTTATCGTCGATTGAAGGGGCAACTGCTTCTACTAATGGCTCTGTCACGTCAGCACGGTTTAGTACGCCAACTTCACGAGCTAGACCACGAATGCTGAAACAGTCAGCGCGGTTTGCCGTTAGGTCTACGTCTACTGTTACGTCGTCTAGACCTAGGAATTCACGGAAATCGGTACCGACTACTGCGTCTTCTGCTAGTTCCATGATACCGTCTGACTCAACGTCGATACCTAGTTCAGTGAATGAACAAAGCATGCCGTGAGATGGCTGGCCACGTAGTTTCGCTTTTTTGATTTTGAAATCACCTGGAAGAACAGCACCAACTGTTGCTACTGCTACTTTCAGACCTTGGCGACAGTTAGGTGCGCCACAAACAATGTCTAGAAGCTCTTCTTCACCCACGTCAACTTTAGTTACGCGCAGTTTGTCTGCATCTGGGTGTTGACCACATTCAACAACGTGACCGACTTTAACGCCAGTAAAAGAACCTGCAACAGGAAGAACGTCGTCTACCTCTAGACCGGCCATTGTAATTTGGTGAGTTAGCTCGTCAGTAGTAACCGCAGGGGTTACCCACTCACGAAGCCATGATTCGCTGAATTTCATGTTGATGAACCCTCTGGATTACTTGAACTGTTTTAGGAAACGAAGATCGTTCTCGAAGAACGCACGTAGGTCGTTCACGCCGTAACGAAGCATTGTTAGACGCTCAACACCCATACCGAATGCGAAACCAGAGTATTTTTCAGGATCGATACCTACGCTACGTAGCACGTTCGGGTGAACCATACCGCAGCCTAGTACTTCTAACCATTTACCGTTTTTGCCTTTCACGTCTACTTCAGCTGAAGGCTCAGTGAATGGGAAGTAAGATGGACGGAAACGTACTTCTACTTCTTCTTCGAAGAAGTTACATAGGAAATCGTGCAGGATGCCTTTCAGCTGAGCAAAGTTTACGTTCTCATCAACCAGCATGCCTTCCACTTGGTGGAACATTGGCGTGTGAGTTTGGTCGTAGTCGTTACGGTATACACGGCCTGGTGCGATGAAACGGAATGGTGGTTTACCATTTTCCATCGTACGGATCTGTACGCCTGACGTATGAGTACGAAGCATCAAGTCTGGGTTGAAGAAGAAAGTATCGTGGTCAGTACGCGCTGGGTGATCAGCTGCGATGTTTAGCGCATCGAAGTTGTGAAATGCATCTTCGATCTCTGGTCCAGCCTCGGTGTTAAAACCAAGTTCGCCAAAGAACTTCTCAATACGCTCTACAGTACGAGTTACTGGGTGTAAACCACCGTTTTCAATACGACGACCTGGTAGTGTTACGTCGATTGTTTCTGCTGCTAGTTTTGCTTCAAGCTCAGCACGTTGTAGTGCATCTTTACGAGCTGCGATAGCTTGCTGAACTACGCCTTTCGCTTTATTGATCTCTTGACCAGCTTCACGGCGTTCTTCTGGTGGTAGTTTGCCTAGGCTTTGAAGTTGAGCAGTTAGCTCACCTTTTTTACCCAGATACTGAACACGCACTTCATCAAGTGCGACTAGCGATTCGGCAGCTTCAATTGCAGTGCTCGCGCTAGCAATGATCTCTTCTAGATGTTGCATCGTTTCCTCATCTACCTGTAGGTAGTGTCCATAAGGGAGTGATTGGTTTTTTGATAGCTGTACATAGTAGCCAAACCGGGCACCAATGCCAAATTGAATTACGAAAAGAAGAGGTTATTGAATAAAAAGAGCACAAAAACGTCAAAAATGTCATCTTTAGTTGAACTGCCGTTTAGTTGTGCCCTTTTTTTTTAGAAATAGTATTGAATAGATAGCTCGATAAAATCGTCATCTCTAGCGAAGTAGAGCAAATCATTTGGTGTTTCATTTTTAAACAACCAAGCATCAATTTGCCACTTAACGTGATTCGATATTCGGCTCGATGCTTCTAACTTAGCATTGTAAACATCATCGTTATCTAAATCCTTCGTAATTCCCGTCAATACTTCCGTTCCGTCCTCATCATTGAGCGCCCAACGAATACCTGCAAACACATCATTTTGACCGATAGTTTGTGCGTTGTTCCCACGACTGTCATAGAGGTACTCACCAATAACTCCCACATCCCAAACCGTGTCAAATGCACCGACGAAGGTATACTCAAAACCCGTCACAAGACCGACATGATTATCAGCGCTATCTCGATAAACACTTTCTAGTTTCCATAACCAATCGCCAACAATTCCTTGCACATCCAGACCGACATGACTCATCAGAGCGTAGTAAGGCTTTAATTCTCCGTACTCAAAACGAAAGTAAGGATCCCGGTTTGTTCCATATAAATAGCTCAGGCCTACGTCCCAATCGCCAAGCATTTTCGAATATCGAAAAGCCACATCTACGTGCTTCTCTTCTCTGCTTGATTCATAGATAGCATCATCAGAGACAACGGGGTCGGTTCGCAAGCGGCCATCTGTACCCGCAAACGTTCGTTCCCTAAAGTAAGGTAACAACATTGCGTGGACGGCGCCCCAGTCTTTGAAAGAGGTAAAATGTAACATCGGCTGACCGAGTTTATCTTCACCATCGACGGCTTCAATGGTATCTGTTTGGTTTACTACATCAACTAAATGGGCTGATTCAGTCACTCCCCAAAAGACCTTACTAATCCCAACTCGAAGCTCATAATCATCCCAATAAGTCAGATAAAGTGCCTCTCGTATGTCACCATGACTTCGCTCATCGTCTAGACCATCCAGACGATAGAAAGGTGTGAAAGTAAAGTTTGCATCACCATTTTGCATCTCCCAGTAAAATTCTGGCTGCAAAACCAATGACGTTTGCGCTTTGCTCTGACCCTGAGAGCCCGTTTTAAAAAACTGACGATGCTCAATATTGACTTGTCCTGCAAGCTCGACGGCAGTCAGAGGCATCGAGTAAAAAAAGGCTGCTGCACTAAGCAACAACCCAACATTTAATCGCTTCATTTTTCCTCCACTACCTCACTCGCTTCAACACATTCTTATGAAAGTCATTGTCTTGTAATCCAGTGTTAAAACGCATTTCGCTAGTCGTTAGCTCAGTACTTTTTCCTGTTTGATGGTTTGTCATCACCATAGTGTGCGCTCGCCAATATTGGTTGAGATATTGCTTGTAATCGGAAAAAGAAAGCGTTTTTAACAAAGAGCCTTTGCGGTCGTAAAACTCAACTTTAAGTGGACGATAATGCGCTTTATCTAACCACACCGTTTGCTTGGTATAACCTGAGTTCTTATCGGTCGGAATTTGCTCTACGACGAAAACATCTTGCCCGTTTATGCTGTCATCTTTTAGGTAGTTGAAACGGTATTTTTCAATCTCAAAGGAACTGAGATCCTCATACGCGAATTCACTGCCCATAAAAGGGCCTGATTTGTTACGCGAGGAAATACGTTTCACACGTTTCAGTGCAGGAAGGTAAAGCCATTGGTCATCGGCACCCACCGTATGAGAATGGTTAAGAAACGCCGAGCCTTTTACATCTCTCGGTTCATCAAATATCGTGAGCCCTTTGTCACCATCGCCATCAACTTCGAGTGATTGTAAGCGCATTAAACGTGTGCTGCTTTCTCCTTGCGCGTTTCGCAGAATCATTTGCATCGTAGCAACAGAATCCCCCCACCCTTCATCACGGGCTTTGCGCTCTTGGGCAATTTCTAGTCCTTTGGCTTCATCCGCCAACACCGCATGACTCATAATAAGCGAGACAGAAAGTACTGATACTTTTAAGGCATTTTTTACTAAATTCATGTTCGATCCTTTAATTCGTTATGACTGAGTAACAGTCTTGGTTTGAGAGTCAGTTGATTTAAGCTTATTTCGGCGCTCCACCTCGTCGTAAACGCCTTTGTCAAACAACATCAGTAGAGTCGGTAGGAAGATGAAATCCACAACAAGGGCAATAAAGATGACAATGGCACTCAGCTGTCCCATATCGGCATTTAAACGGAAGCTCGACATCGCCAGAACAGAGAAACCAGCAACAAGCACGACCGTCGTAATCCAGAGTGCGCGCCCCACGGTACGAAAGGCGTAGCGAACCGCTTGCTCCGCACTGTGGCCATCTTTACGAGCGTGTTGATATTTAGAAAGAAAGTGAACGGCGTCATCGACAACAACACCAAGCGTTAATGTCACAACGACAGACAATCCCAAGTTAATCTCGCCAGAAACCAGCGCCCAAATACCAAAACCAATAAGCGCAGGAGCAATATTCGGGACAAGACTAATTAAGCCAAGCTTGAACGAACGCAAGGCAAAGATCAGTAATGCAGAGATTAAGACAAGAGTAATGGGCAAGGTTGACAGCATGCTGGCCATATTCGTTTCACCAATATGCGCAAACATCAGTGAAGGACTAGACGCAACAACATCATATTGAGGCGCGTTTTCGTTAAACCATTGGTAAATGCGATTTTCCAAATCAACAAGCTCGACGCTGCCCAAGTTCTCCACGGTGAGAACCATCTTGATCGACGACTTATCTACATTGATTTGGTTGTTCAAATCTAAACCATACGGTAGTGACATTTCATAAAGCAGCAGATATTGAGCCGCTAATTCTCTGTCTTGAGGGAGCGAGTAATAAGCCTGATCATCTCCATGCATGTTCTTGTTTAGGCGCTTATAAACATCGCTCAAGGTCGCAACATGGTCCGTTTCTGACTGCAACCTTAGCCAGTCAGTAAATTTACCCACGGAATTGAGAAAATTAGGATCGGCAATGCCCTGCGATTCGTTGGTTTTTATCGCGATACTGATGTTCGCCATGCCACTGATTCGCTCTTCCATAAAATCAGCCGCTCGGCGAAATTCATTGCTATGGCCAAAGTACTCGACGGATTCATCATTGACTTTGTTCAGCGGAATCAAGCTCGCACTCGCGACAATAACAAGCACCGACAACGGCAATAACGCATGTCGCTTTGACACCACGAAATCTCCTAAATGATCCATAAAGTGCTTTCTTTCATCAGAAGTATCCGACTTCACCGTAACCGGAAGGATATTAAGCAAGGAGGGAAGTAACGTGATGGAAAGGAAACAAGCAACCATGACGCCAAGGGCTGATAGGTTGCCGAAATCTCTCAGGATTGGAGAATCCGACATATTCATCATTAAAAAGCCGATCGCGGTGGTAATGGAGGTAATCAAGATAGGCATGAAATTGAGCGCAATACTTCGCTCAATAGAGTGGGCTTTACTAAAGCCGTTTTGCATAGACTGACGCATTGTCGCGATGATGTGTACACAGTCTGCGACGGCAAGCGTCATCACCAAGGTAGGCACATTAACGGTCGCCGTGCTTAAGAACATACCAGCCCATCCTGACAAGCCCATTGTAACCATAACCGAGCCGATAATAACGATGAGTGTCGCGATGACGCTAAGCAATGAGCGCAACATGATGGTCAGAAACACCAATATCACTAGTAACATAGTAGGCACTAATGTTGCGCTATCATCTTGGGCTGCGGTCATAAACGCGTAGTTCATTGCAATAATACCAGCCTTATGGAATTCCGTGTCTGGGTACACTTGCTGATAACGCTCAATCATTCCGTTTATGTAAGCAACCACCTCTTGTACTTCAGCAGTTTTATCTATTTCAGGGAGTTGGACCGTAATGTTTACGACCGTGACATCTCCTTTTTCAGAAATCAGTGAACTTTTCAAAACCGGCTCACTCAACGCAATACTTTTGACTTTCTCTACTCGTTGAGGTGTCAATTCATATTCGCTATACAGTAAATCTTCGACAAGAAGATCATCTTCAAACGCTTCGGTATGCTGGTAGTTGGCGAGGGAATCAACGCGGGTCGAGTATGGAACTTGCCACGCCTCGTCAGTGATCTGCTGAATAAGAGATAATGTGCTAGGAGTAAAAACAGTGCCGCTCTTTGGCGCTATAACCAAAGCAAGACTGTCAGATTTTGCAAAGGTGGTTTGAATTTCATCAAACGCAAGTAACTGCTCATTTGTTCCATCAAAGAAGATGTCGTAATCTCCTCTAAAGTAAAGATTTTTTCCTCCAATGGTTGCTATGACAATCAATAAAACGGTAGCAAGCATCACCAATACACTGTAATTCGTTGGTAGCTTACCCCACCCTGAACGGGCGTATTGTTGAACGTTGTGATGTGGCATCACACTCTCCTTTTGTGACGTTTCGTCAAATTTAAAAACTAAAAAAACAGCAAATGCTGTAAATAACCAGACAAACTCGACATGCAAACTTTAGATCGAATGAATTTGGCTACATAAGTTAGTTTTTAGTAACTTCCTATGCTTCTCGTGATCATTGGCTGAACGCCAACCTTCGAGATTTAATGACGATTCGTCACAATAGTGCGATAAAAAAGCCAACCATAACGTCAGATTGGCCTTTCCAGTTTATTAGCGATTCACTGACTCTAAATAAGCAAGCTCTTCACTAAATAACTCCTGCTCCACTCGACGCCAGGTTTTACGGTAGTCCCATTCTGTAGATAAAGGCGACCAACCTAAACCATCAAGTAACATATTCGCGTTGTGCAGTACTGAGAATGGGTCTTGAATTCGCTGAATACATCGACTGTTCGATGCATTTTGCGCCAAAGCGTTTGAACCGAAGGCAATAGACCAGTTGGCGAATACAATAGCATCTGAACCAATTGCGGGAGAAAACTTAAGATCACCACATTCTACCGCATTGTTCACTAGCGCATCAGCACCATCTATTACTTGTTCTTCCAAGTTATTCAGTTCATTCACACGTTTAGGCGAAGCCTTCTCTAGAACCCAAGGCGTCTTTGCAACAATCGCACAGGTTGATAGTACTGGCTCCATACGAGCGTAAATACGATAACCTACATGCATCGCAATGATTTTTTCTCTGGTATTGCCATTAAATTTGGCGGTACGTTCGAAAAATATTGCTTCGCTTTTCAGCGAATGAATACAAAGCGCAAGAATCACATCTTCTTTGCTGCAAAAATGATTGTAGATCGTCCCTTTAGAATAAGGGCTTGACGCTGTAAGCTTGTCCATCGTTAAGTTGGCAAAGCCTTGCTCTTGAACTAAAGACTTAGCCAATTGAATAAGCTCTATCTCACGATCAGCAATCGCCTGTTGCTTTTTTGTTAGCCCTGAAGACACACGACATCCGTCTTGCTTGCTATATTTTTTACAGCGAAAGTTAAACATAATCCTTTGATCCGTATACCAACACACTCCCAATAATTGTAACACGATTCTTTAATACAGGAACGCAACTAAAGTTGACGAACCGTCATAAATGACACTTCGTCATAATAGATCAAAAAACAAACATTTCAAGTATGAATTTATAATTAGAAGATAAATAGCTACCAATTATGCATACCCAAGTAGCTACAGGATGCTTGGTTCAACGAGAATGGTTTCTTTGTAGAGGAAGCGAGAGAGGCTTTGGGAGGAACAACGAAGGAAATCAGCATGTTAAAAATAACGAAAGTAGATGCTGAACAGGTATTATTCGAAATAAGCCCAAAACACTTTAAGTCTGAATTAAGAGCAAACACCGCTGAATGCCCTACTTACAAAGTATTTGCTGTCTTAGGCTTTTTCTTTTGCAACGCCCTTTCAGAAACTCTCTTCAAAAAAGGCTCAAAATCTATATAGATAGGCTTGGCTTATCACCTGCAGATGCGATGGCATAACGAATATCATCAATAAATCGCCCCTCTGTCTCAATAATGCCGTCAGAGAATGTGACTGGCTGATGTGGCCCAGCAAGTAGAACAATATTAGTAAAATCAGAGACATTAAAGTTCTCTGCTACAACATTTTTGGAATGAAAATCGATGACGGTCTTTGCGACTTGATCTTCCAGTAACAAAAGCTGTTCTTCGGTAATTTTCATACGCGCCAAAGCAACGCGAACACACTTATCGTGGGTAGTCGTCTGCTCTTTTATGATTTCGGTATATTTGTCGTTGAGCTTGGAGTTCTCTGCATAGCTATAATATAAAGGTCCGTGCAGCGTTATATTTTTATCTTCATCAACGTAAACGAGATCCAACAACTCTAATGCTTTTAAGTAATCGGACATGCTCTGCTCAGACAAGTCATACTTTTTCTTTAAAATAGAATAGCCGTCTTTACCTCGTAACATTCTCAATTCACGATAAAAGTCGTAAAGGTGAGGGAATTGAAAGAATACTTCATCCTGTGTGCGACTAAAGTAATCCTCGTCTTCACCTTGCAATTGATTTGCGAGCTTTTGTAGTTCATCTAACGTGCAATCAACCGCTCTACAATATTCCAGCAACTTATCTAAAGCGAGATTCGTGCTTGTAAGATGTCTCTTAAAGGTAGATAGTGGCATACCCATTTTCTCAGATAGCTCTCGATATGTTAGCCCTTTTGTTTTAATCGCTTGGCGTAATGCGGCTAGCAAGTATTCGGGAGTCAGATCTCTCATCTACAATTCCTTTTGGCAATGTTACAGCTGTATAGTATTTGTAACAATTTAGAACCGCTTGGCAAGGTATAAGTTCATATTTTTATAAGAAAAACATGAATTAATATACTGAAAAGAGAATTCACACAACAAATGAAAAATTCAATATGAATTCAATTTCATTATAGATATAAAATAATATGCAAAATAAAAGTGAAGCAATTACTCTAAATCATCGTGATTAATTTTAATAGTAACGTAAAGTTGAGAATATAAACCTATTCTCTCTACAAAAATCTAGAATAATTAACCTAAAAGGAACAGAACGGTAAATGCATAATAATTCACCGCTCTCTATTAGCATTTTTGCAATGCTATTCAAGTAGACTAGTCCGCTAGTTTCACTGCAGTACCAAATGCCAAAATTTCCGAAGAACCATCTACGATTGAGCTTGTGGTAAATCGAATCCCTACAATTGCATCGGCACCTTTAGATTCAGCGTCCGCCACCATGCGCTGTATAGCAATATCACGCGCGTCGGTCATCATTTCCGTGTAACCACGAATTTCGCCGCCAACAATGCTCTTGATACCCGCCATGAGGTCACGGCCAATATGCTTTGATTGAACAACATTACCAGTTACAACCCCTCTGATTTCAGAGATCTGCTTGCCAGGAATGCTTTCGGTCGTTGTGTAGATCATTTTTAATCCCTTATAAACGTAAAAATTTATACCCAAGCTACCTTATAACTAACATAAGATGCTAACCAATAAATTGAGAAGACTGATAAACAATACTCTAAATAGCCAAGCTAAAAGTCATTTGGGTATAAATTTTAGCAATAAAAAAGGAGAGCTAATGCTCTCCTTCTCTTAATCCTAAACTGCTAATTAAAGAGCAGCTTTCGCTTTTTCAACTAGAACTGCAAATGCAGCTTTGTCGAATACTGCGATGTCCGCAAGGATCTTACGGTCGATCTCGATAGATGCTTTCTTAAGACCATTGATGAAACGGCTGTAAGATAGACCATTTTGACGAGATGCCGCATTGATACGTGCAATCCATAGTTGACGGAATTGACGTTTCTTAGCGCGACGGTCACGGTAAGCGTATTGACCAGCTTTAGTAACTGCTTGGAAAGCTACGCGGTAAACACGTGAACGCGCACCGTAGTAACCTTTAGCTTGTTTTAGAACTTTCTTATGACGTGCACGAGCTTGTACACCACGTTTTACGCGAGGCATTATGCTTCTCCTAAACTAAACGATTGATAACTAAAAAGAATTAAGCGTATGGCAACATACGGATTACTGCAGCCACTTCACATTTTGGAAGGATTGCATTCGGACGTAGTTGACGCTTGTTCTTAGTAGTACGCTTAGTCAGGATGTGACGTTTTGTAGCGTGCTTGTACTTAATACCACCAGCAGTTTTCTTAAAACGCTTAGCAGCACCTTTGTTGGTTTTCATCTTAGGCATGATGAATAACTCCGCATTGAGTAGGTTTAATAAACAACGTAATTAGGGCGAACAAAACCTAGCCGTTATGCCTTTATCGAAAGGAAAGCGGCTAGGTTTTAATTACTTGATGAGCCGTTAATTACTTCTTTTTAGGGGCTAGCACCATGATCATCTGGCGACCTTCAATCTTCTTAGGGAAAGATTCAACTACAGCAATTTCTGCAGTATCTTCCTTAAGACGATTTAGAACGTCAACACCGATGTCTTGGTGTGCCATCTCTCGGCCACGGAAGCGAATTGTTACTTTCACTTTGTTGCCTTCTTCAAGGAAACGCGTCAGGTTGCGTAGTTTTACCTGATAGTCTCCAATATCAGTTCCAGGACGGAATTTTACTTCCTTGATCTGGACCTGCTTTTGCTTCTTCTTCTGCTCTTTAGCAGTTTTGCTCTTCTCGAAGAGGAACTTACCATAGTCCATCACACGACAAACAGGTGGCTCGGCGTTAGGACTGATCTCAACGAGATCCATACCAGCTTCTTCAGCAGCTGCAATGGCTTCTTGAATCGATACAACACCAACTGATTCACCGTCAGCGCCTGTTAGTCGAACTTCACGAATACCACGAATTTCACCGTTGATACGGTGCGGGTTTTGTTTTACCGGCTGTTGGCCACGTCTTCCGCCTTTAATAGCTTATTCCTCCAGATTGAGCTTACGGCTAGAGATCTCGTCTTGGATGTATGCAATAAAATCATCCACTTTAAATTTACCAAGATCTTTACCTTTACGAGTACGCACTGCAATTTCGCCAGCTTCCATTTCTTGGTCACCAACAACAAGCATATACGGTACACGCTTCAAAGTATGTTCGCGGATTTTAAAGCCAATCTTCTCATTTCTCAAGTCCGCTTTAGCTCTAATTCCACTTTTTTGTAGTTTTTGTACTATTTCTTGAACATAACCTGACTGTTTATCAGTAATGTTCATAAGAACTGCTTGTTCTGGCGCCAACCAAGTTGGGAAGAAACCAGCATATTCTTCGATAAGGATACCGATGAAGCGCTCTAGTGAACCTAGAATCGCACGGTGAATCATTACCGGTACAAGACGTTCATTGTTTTCACCTACATAAGTTGCACCTAAGCGACCTGGTAGGTTGAAGTCTAGCTGGACAGTACCACACTGCCACGCACGGTCTAGACAATCGTATAGTGTGAATTCAATCTTAGGACCGTAGAACGCACCCTCGCCTTCTTGAATTTCGTATGGAATATCCATCGATTCAAGAGACTGCTTCAATGCTTCTTCAGATTGATCCCAGATTTCATCTGAACCTACACGTTTCTCTGGACGAGTAGACAGTTTCACTACGATGTTGTCGAAACCAAATGTTTGGTACGTATCGTACACCATCTTGATACAGTTTGTTACTTCTTCTTGAATTTGGCTCTCAGTACAGAAAATGTGAGCGTCATCCTGAGTAAAGCCACGTACACGCATAATACCGTGTAGTGCACCAGATGGTTCGTTACGGTGACATGAGCCAAACTCAGCCATACGTAGCGGTAAGTCGCGGTACGATTTTAGACCTTGGTTGAAGATCTGTACGTGACCTGGACAGTTCATTGGCTTAATCGCGTATTCACGGTTCTCAGAAGAAGTTGTGAACATTGCATCAGCGTATTTGTCCCAGTGCCCAGAGCGTTCCCAAAGAACACGGTCCATCATAAGTGGACCTTTCACTTCTTGGTAACCGTACTCATCTAGCTTAGCGCGGATGAATACTTCTAGATCACGGAAGATAGACCAACCATTGTGATGCCAGAACACCATACCCGGTGCTTCTTGCTGCATGTGGAATAGGTCGAGTTGCTTACCAATCTTACGGTGATCACGCTTCGCCGCTTCTTCTAGGCGAGTTAGGTGCGCTTTCAGTGCTTTCTTGTCGTGGAAAGCCGTACCGTAGATACGTTGAAGCATTTTGTTGTCGCTGTTACCACGCCAGTAAGCACCTGCAACATTCAGCAAAGTGAAGTGTTGACAGAAGCTCATGTTAGGAACGTGAGGACCACGACACATGTCGATGTATTCTTCATGGTGGTAAAGGCCTGGACGATCATCACGAGATACGTTTTCGTCTAGGATTTCCACTTTGTATGGTTCGCCACGTGATTCAAACGTATCACGCGCTTCCTGCCAGCTTACTTTTTTCTTAACCACTTCGTACTTGGTTTTCGCTAGCTCTTTCATACGCTTTTCAATCTTTTCAAGATCTTCTTGCGTTAGAGATTCGTCTAAGTCGATATCGTAGTAGAAGCCATTGTCGATGGTTGGACCGATCGCCATTTTAGCTTGAGGGTAAAGCTGCTTAAGAGCGTGACCAAGAAGGTGAGCACAAGAGTGACGAACGATTTCTAGACCGTCTACTTCATCTTTAACTGTGATGATTTCAAGGCTTGCGTCTTCTTCAATTAGATCACACGCATCAACGCGGTTACCGTTTACACGACCAGCGATAGTTGCTTTTGCAAGACCAGGACCGATCGATTGCGCAACTTCCATAGTAGAAACTGGGTTGTCAAATTGACGCTGACTGCCGTCAGGAAGAGTAATAATAGGCATGCTATGTCCTTTACAGTGGTGTTGCACACCAAGCAACACATGTTATTCAAATTAGAAGCTATTTGTTGAAAATAGTTGAGAGTCAATAAAGGCCTCTCGGTAACACGAATACCGGACCGTTATCGAAAATGGGATTGTACCTAGCTCACATTTAGAATGCAAAGCGCGATTTTGTTTTGTCATAAGAACTTAACCGCAGACCCGTCACGACAATCTGATCATGCTTTTTTAAGAGACCGCATAGCTGATGAATGGAATTGCCCCTCAATGAACTTACACAACAAATTACAATATCCCCTATTACGTGTGAACCGATACAAAGCCTAACACGCTGGGCGAGAGCTCAACGTGCGATTTAGGTATATAGTTGTTTTATAGAGTAGTTTGTATGTAGGTATTCATCATGGTCTATTTCAAATCGCGCTTTATGGTGCTTCTAAGCACCTCGATATGTTCTTTGCAAGCCTTCGCATCAAATGACTTATATGGCCCGCTGCGTTCTTACGCACAATCCCCAATGCAAGTGGTTAGTCACACCAACATACTGCGTTCAGGACATAGTCTGCCCTATGGTTTTGTCGAAGCCTATGGTTCAGGAACCGTGGCAAGTGTTTGGGCTCATACTGATGAATACGCACTGGATTATTACCACAATCAAATCGAATTAGGCAGCAAATGGCAAGTCAGCAACCGTTGGCAGTTGGAGCTCAACTATCGATGGGTCTTTGCCGCTGACAACCATTTAGATGGACTGACGAAAAGCTTCCATAAACTTTTCGGTATCGGACAAAATGGGCGGGATAAAGTAGACAGAGATCGTTTTTACATTTCAATGCCGCAATATGATGTGCTTGAAGATGATTTCGAAGGACAAACACTGGCCAATAACCTATCTACTTACTTACAGTATCAAGTGTTCCAAAATGAACATCACGGCCTATCGATTGGCGGCAGTTTGTATTTTAACGATGTGGCTCACGGCACTTTTCAAGGTAGCAGTTTCGAGCAAGGCTTCCAATTAAACTACAGCTACTTAAGTGATGCTCATGCATTTTATTCGATGATTGGCATGACTTTTCGCTCGGATGACCGTGCCTTGCTCGATCTGCCCTATCGACATAATACGATTGCCATTGCGGGTGGGTACCGTTATGCCTTAGAAGATAACCATCACCTGATGTTGGAATATCATTGGTATCAAGGGTCAACAGAAGGACCCACAGAGTTTGCTGATGCCTCTAATGAACTGGTATTGGGCTATCGATATCTAATGGAAAATTCAGCGCTTGAGTTTTTAGCCGTAGAGAACGCAAGAAACATGGATAACAGTACCGATATCGCTTTCACAATAGGATATCGGTACATATTTTCATCAAGGTGATGAGAGCTATAGATTTAGCGTTGGTGCAACTGCGGCTGCGACTTGAGCATCGGTTGCATTGATCGGCAACGTAAACGAGCGATATTGGTCACCAGCCAAGCTGAGCGAACGGTCAATCTCTGCCAAACAATGCATGACCTGCCCTTCCAGAATAAAAGAGAGCTCAATTTCTTTTGATGAGATAAAGCCGCTGTTACGGAACTCTAGCTCTTGATAAATACCAGAGCGAGAGGCAAACGAGCCACCGCGCAAAAAGCCTTTTTCAACATCGGCTTTAACCATAGTGAAGCCAGCTTGCTCGATCGCTTGAATAACCCGAGATGCTACTGGTAGTGGTTTCACTTCAATATAGTCACGGTCACGCGGATCAATTGCAAAATCAATATCTAACGTCGTCTCGACCCAAACATGACATTGATTCTTAAGTGCGCTAACCGCAGTAATTGGTGTTTCGTCATGCAGTTTTAGCTCAAACGGAACCTGCTTTTCTTCATTAGGTTGAATCACAAAAGGGTCAACTGCTTTCAATTGATCGATAGTGAAGGTTTGATAACTTACGCTATCATCCACTTCGACTTTCATTTCCGTGTTCAATTTAATCGTAATAGCATCAATTTGTTGTTCGACGTCTCCGCCTTTGACATGAACATGCCCTTTCAGCGTCGCTCCTTGAAACACGCTCATTTCGTCCAAAATGGTATCTACTTTTGCAGAGCCGATCCCCAGTGATGCTTTCAATTTTTTAAACATACTTTTCCTTTTTTAACGACTTTTCTTCTAATAATCGTTTGTTTACACAATTGTTTTCTGCTGTGCAAGCAATAGACCACAAGAAAATGTTTGAATTCAATCATCAATCCAAATAATGCTCAACAGCAAGAGTCATTCAGCTCTGCAATAGGATTGTTCGGTCACTAAGCGGTACATTCGTCGAGAAATGTTTGCAATTTGTACCTAAATTAAGCAGTATTTGTATAGTCAAATAAAGGGAAATCATTATGTCTGCACCACTCTACATTCAAATTAAACAATTTATCCTGGATAAAATTGATGCTGGAGAGTGGGTAGTTGGTCATCGCATCGCCACCGAGATTGAGCTTACCGAGCAATTTGGTGTCAGTAGAATGACAGTGAACAAAGCAATTCGGGATTTAGTAAATGAGGGCCGATTACAACGTCGCCCACGCTTAGGCACGTTCGTGTGTGATCCTGGTGAAAAGTCAGAATCTCCCCTGCTAGACATTCGAAACATTGCCGAAGAAGTCAGCGATAGAGGGCGAAAGTATGGCAGTAAAGTGCTCAAACAGATTGCCATAAAAGCAGATGACAACATTGCGATAAAACTCGGCGTTATGCTAGGCACGACAGTGTTTTACAGTGAAATTATTCACTATGAAGACCAAACGCCGATTCAATTGGAGCTCCGCTGGGTGAATAGCCAATATGCCCCGAGTTATTTAAATCAAGACTTCACACAAATCACTCCAAATCAATACCTGTCAGATAATTGCCCACTCAGCGCGATAGAACATACTGTAGAGGCAATTGTGCCTGAAAGCCGTATTAAGCAAGACTTAAAAATGCAAGCCAATGAGCCTTGCCTTCTCTTGAATCGCAGAACGTGGAGCCAAGATAAGTTAGTCAGTACCGCCCTACTTTATCACCCTGGTAACAAATATAAGCTGAGCTCAAAAGTGCTCATTTAAGGGCAAGATTGGTCCTCTAGATCTACGTTTTGATCACATTTTAGCAACATCAATCTTGTCAGTGTTCTTATTTTGCTCTATTTATTTGTATATACATTTAATGATACAAATAAACACAGGGACACAAACATGGATTTGCTGATTGAAAACGCACGTCTGGTCACCATGCAGTCGGGAGAGCGCGGTTATCTGCCAACGTCTCCTGCTCGTATTGGCATTCAATCTGGAAAAATCGTTGCGATCAGCACCTGTGCAATTGGTGAAGACGAACCGCAAACCGAGTCTCTGCTGTCTGCCCAACATTACGCTCAGAGTATCGACCTTCAAGGCAAGTTAGTTCTGCCAGGTTTGATCGACTGCCACACTCATCTTATTTACGCGGGCAATCGTGCCAACGAATTTGAAATGCGCTTAAGCGGCGTGCCATATCAAGAAATTTCCAAACAAGGCGGTGGGATACTTTCAACGGTGCATGCGACGCGTTCAGCAACCGAAGCGCAGTTAGTTGAGTTAGCGTTGCCACGTTTAGACGGGCTACTCGCGAGCGGCGTCACTTCTGTCGAAGTGAAATCAGGCTACGGATTGACACTGAATGATGAAGTAAAAATGCTCCGTGCAGCCAAAATGCTTGAACAAGAGCGCAAAGTTAAAATCACGACTACACTTCTCGCCGCTCACGCCATTCCGCCAGAGTTCCAAGGTCGTGCAGATGATTATATTGAGCACATTTGTCAGGACATAATCCCTGTTGTCGCAAAGGAAGAATTAGCTACGAGTGTCGATGTTTTTTGTGAATCGATTGGTTTCAATCTTGAACAAACAGAAAAAGTGTTTGTAGCTGCAAAACGCCACGGCTTAAAGGTTAAAGGGCATACTGAGCAACTTTCTAATCTCGGTGGTACAGCCCTCACTGCGCAATACAACGGTCTGTCAGCGGATCACATCGAGTTTTTAGATGAGCAAGGTGTTAAAGCACTTGCTCGATCAAACACCGTCGCCACTCTATTGCCTGGCGCTTTTTATTTTCTAAGAGAAACTCAGTTACCACCGATTGAGTTGTTGAGAGAGCATAACGTGCCGATGGCAATTGCTACGGACGTCAACCCAGGTACATCACCATTTTCTGATCTCACACTCATGCTGAATATGGCGTGCACGCTATTTCGCCTTACACCGCAAGAAGCACTGCGTGGTGTAACGCAACATGCAGCCAAAGCTCTGGGTTATCAAAACTCACGTGGCGAAATCAAAGTAGGGTTTGATGCGGACTTCTCTATCTGGGATATCGAAAGCCCTGCGGATTTAAGCTATCAAGTCGGAGCAAAACGTCTGGTAGGTCGTATAGTAAATGGTGAATACATTTCACACGGAGGCCAATAATATGTCTCAATTCGACCTACACTCTCCCCTATTTCATTGGCAAGGCCGTCATGATGCCGAGGACGGCAAGCTTGGTCAGCGAATTCATCACGTTGTTCAACGCCAAAAAGCAGATGAGTTGAGTGCCGTTGCGCATGGCGTCTCATTACTCGGTTTTGCTACCGACGCTGGCGTTGCGAGAAACAAAGGACGCATTGGCGCGAAAAAAGCGCCAGACTTAATCCGACGAGCACTCGCTAATTTAGCATGGCACCAAGACGCCCCACTATATGACTTAGGTACTGTGGTGTGTGAAGACGACTTACTGGAAGAGAGCCAAGCTCTATGTGCAGCAACCATTTCAAGCGCACTGCCCCATACGCCAGTCATCGTGCTGGGTGGTGGGCATGAGATTGCGTGGGCCTCGTTTTCCGGCTTAGCGGAATATTTTAAAGCGCACCATCCAGAGAAGAAGCCTAAAATCGGCATTATCAATTTCGATGCGCATTTCGATTTGCGCGCATTCGAGAGTAACCTCGCCGACATAAGACCGAGCTCTGGTACACCCTTCAACCAAATTCACCATTTTTGTCAACGTAACGATTGGGACTTTCATTACGCTTGTATTGGTGTAAGCCGCAGTAGCAACACTAAAGCGCTATTTGAAAAAGCAGATGCGTTAAATGTTTGGTATGTAGAGGACAATCAGCTCTGCTACTTAAACCACAGTTATCACTTAACTCAGCTTCAGCATTTTATTGACGACTGTGACTACCTCTATTTGACTATTGATCTGGATGTATTCCCTGCTGCAACCGCACCTGGAGTCAGCGCACCAGCAGCTCGGGGAGTGAGTTACGACACAATTGCCCCCTTTTTAGATCGAATTCTTCATTACAAAAATAAGTTAATGCTGGCTGATATCGCCGAATACAACCCAAATTATGACGTCGATAGTCAAACAGCACGATTAGCTGCCCGTTTGTGTTGGGATATCGCCAACGCGATGGCGGAAAAACAGCACAAACCATAATGCATCCCAGATGCCACTGATTATTACGACCAAGCAAGTACTTGGTCATCACGAGAAACTAAAGGAGTCTGAAATGACACAGCGCCAGGGACAAGATCCACGACTTGATACAAGCAGAACAATTCGTGCACCTCACGGAGATAAACTGCGCGCAAAATCTTGGCTAACCGAAGCCCCTCTTCGTATGCTGATGAACAACCTTGATCCTGATGTTGCAGAACATCCACATTCACTGGTTGTATATGGCGGCATTGGCCGAGCAGCGCGAAACTGGGAATGTTACGACAAGATTGTTGAAGTACTTGAAAGACTCGAAGATGACCAAACGCTTTTAGTTCAATCAGGCAAGCCTGTTGGTGTTTTCCCTACTCATAAAAATGCCCCACGCGTGCTTATCGCAAACTCAAACCTTGTTCCGCATTGGGCAAACTGGGAACACTTCAACGAGCTAGATAAACAAGGCTTGATGATGTACGGCCAAATGACCGCTGGCAGCTGGATATACATTGGCTCGCAAGGTATCGTACAAGGCACATACGAAACGTTCGTATCTGTTGCAAAAAAACACTTTGACGGTGAAGCAAAGGGCCGTTGGATTCTAACAGGTGGTCTTGGTGGCATGGGTGGTGCTCAACCTCTCGCTGGTACAATGGCGGGCTTCTCCATGATTGCAGTAGAGTGTGATGAATCACGTATCGATTACCGCCTGCGTACAGGCTATGTCGATAAGAAAGCGACTTCTTTAGATGAAGCGCTAGCTATCATTAAAGAGTCAGACACACCAGTATCGGTTGGTCTACTAGGTAATGCAGCAGACGTTTTCTCTGAGCTGGTAGAACGTAATATCACGCCTGATGTCGTAACAGACCAAACGTCTGCACACGACCCGCTCAATGGCTATTTACCACAAGGCTGGAGCATGTCTCACGCAGCAGAAATGCGTTTGCAAGATGAAGCAATGGTCGTAAAAGCAGCGAAAAAATCCATGGCTGTGCAAGTTCAAGCGATGTTAGAGCTGCAAAATCGCGGCGCCGCAACACTCGACTACGGTAACAACATCCGCCAGATGGCCTTGGAAGAAGGCGTAGAAAACGCATTCGATTTTCCTGGCTTCGTTCCAGCCTACATTCGTCCTCTATTCTGTGAAGGTATCGGTCCTTTCCGTTGGGCTGCTCTCTCTGGCGATCCTGAGGACATTTATAAAACCGACCAAAAAGTAAAAGAGCTAATTCCAGATAATCCGCACTTACATAACTGGCTAGATATGGCTCGCGAACGCATCCAGTTCCAAGGT
Organism: Vibrio sp. 1069; assembly: GCF_033340555.1. NCBI lineage: Bacteria > Pseudomonadati > Pseudomonadota > Gammaproteobacteria > Vibrionales > Vibrionaceae > Vibrio > Vibrio sp. 1069. The sequence goes on along the minus strand of NZ_JAWOWP010000001.1, from coordinate 332,029 downwards.
TTACCTGCGCGTATTTGCTGGGTTGGTCTTAAAGATCGTGAGCGTCTTGGTCAAGCATTCAACGAAATGGTGAAAAATGGCGAACTTAAAGCGCCCGTTGTCATTGGTCGAGATCACTTAGATTCTGGCTCTGTAGCAAGCCCGAACCGTGAAACCGAAGGTATGATGGACGGTTCTGACGCCGTATCAGACTGGCCATTATTAAACGCGCTACTCAACACGGCGGGCGGCGCAACTTGGGTTTCACTGCACCACGGTGGTGGCGTAGGTATGGGCTTCTCGCAACACTCAGGTATGGTTATCTGCTGTGACGGCAGTGAAGATGCCTCACAACGTATTGCCCGCGTGCTGCATAACGACCCAGCAACAGGCGTGATGCGTCATGCTGATGCGGGATACGATATAGCTAAACAATGTGCAGCAGAGCAAGGGCTAGATTTGCCAATGCTCAACGAAGAACTGAAGAAGCTCAAGTAAGGATGAAAGAGATGTTAAATTTAACGCTAAAGCCAGGTCATATTAGCTTAAACGAACTACGCCAAGTGAGCCGTTCACCAGTCAACCTTACTTTGGATCCTGAAGCCATTCCGGCCATTGAAGAAAGCACACAGGTCGTAGACCGAGTCATCGCGGAAGATAGAACGGTTTACGGAATTAACACTGGTTTTGGGCTATTGGCTAACACACGAATAGCACCAGAAGATTTAGAAACACTGCAACGCAGTATCGTTCTTTCTCATGCGGCAGGTATCGGTGAGTTTATGTCAGATGAAACGGTTCGTCTGATGATGGTATTAAAAATCAATAGTCTGTCTCGTGGCTTTTCTGGGATTCGCCTAAAAGTCATTAATATGCTGACCGACCTAGTCAACGCACAAGTTTACCCTTGCGTACCTAAAAAGGGCTCTGTTGGCGCATCAGGTGACTTAGCTCCTCTAGCCCATATGAGCACAGTATTACTGGGAGAAGGACAAGCTCGCCACAACGGTAATATCATTTCCGGGCAAGAAGCATTAGAAATCGCAGGTCTAGAGCCTATCACTCTGGCGCCAAAAGAAGGCTTAGCGCTACTAAATGGGACTCAGGCATCCACAGCGTTCGCATTGGAAGGCCTGTTTATCGCGGAAGACCTTTTCGCGTCAGCAACCGTTTGTGGTGCAATGTCTGTTGAAGCCGCTCTAGGCAGCCGACGTCCATTCGATCCGCGCATTCACCGTGTACGTGGTCATCGCAGCCAAATGGACGCAGCACTCGCATACCGTCATTTGTTAGACACATCGAGTGAAATAGGTGATTCGCACACTAACTGTGAAAAAGTACAAGACCCGTATTCTTTGCGTTGTCAGCCTCAAGTGATGGGTGCGTGTTTACAGCAAATCCGCAATGCGGCGGAAGTATTACAAGTAGAAGCGAACTCCGTATCAGATAATCCGTTGGTGTTTGCTGAAGATGGTGACATCATCTCTGGCGGTAACTTCCACGCGGAGCCTGTTGCAATGGCAGCCGACAACCTAGCACTTGCGATTGCCGAGATCGGCAGCTTGTCTGAACGTCGTATGGCATTACTTATCGATAGCGCGCTATCAAAACTGCCACCGTTCTTAGTCGACAATGGTGGTGTGAACTCTGGTTTCATGATTGCTCAGGTTACCTCTGCTGCGTTAGCAAGTGAAAACAAAACGCTCGCTCACCCAGCGTCAGTAGACAGCTTGCCAACATCAGCAAACCAAGAAGATCACGTTTCAATGGCAACCTTCGCGGCTCGCAGATTGAAAGAAATGGGAGAAAACACTCGCGGCATTCTGGCGGTCGAATACCTCTCAGCAGCACAAGGCCTAGACTTTAGAGCACCAAACAAGTCTTCTGAGCGTATCGAGATTGCCAAACAAATGCTGCGTGACAGAGTATCGTTCTACGATAAAGATCGCTACTTTGCTCCAGACATTGAACAGGCAAACACTCTGCTTAAGCTGGCTATCCACAATACACTCATGCCAGAGAGCTTGTTACCAAGTGTTCGATAATTAAGCATAACTGGCATTTCACCGAATAACCAGATGATGACTTGAAGGCTCTACGTTCTGCGTGGAGCCTTTTTACATACGATTAAACATGTTGATGGCACTATTTATGAACGCCAGTCTACTTTGATGGCTATACTTTAAAAGATAGGCGAGCGAAAAGGTCGTTGTTTATTGTTTTCACAAATAAAAGCGTTGCTAAAGTATGCGTTTTTAACGGTTTATCCGCCGAAATAGTGTCTTATTGTTAGGATACGGTGAAGTTTTCACTGGATGGACCATTGCTACGCAGATATTCGCATATAATCCCACACAGTTTTGGTTACTACGTAAAAATTATGTTTCTAACACCTTATTTTTCAAACACTAATCACCAGTTTCAGTTCACTCGCGAACAAGCAAGCCACTTTGCAAAACGTGTCGCAGGTGACTACAACCCAATTCATGATGAAGACAACAAACGCTTTTGTGTCCCTGGAGATTTACTTTTCGCTGTGCTTCTTAGTAAAGAAGGCGTTAGCCAAAAGATGCGTTTTAACTTCTCTGGCATGGTAAACGATGGTGTAGCACTTCATATTGAAAATAAGTGTGACAAAGAAAGCGCTGTTGTTGACGAGGCAGGTAAAGAATACTTACACATGTCCCGTGAAGGTGAAACTAACCACGATCCGGCATTTATTGAGCATGTAGTGACAAATTACGTGCAATTTTCTGGTATGAACTTCCCTCACATCATGGTTCCTCTTATGGAAGAGAAGCAAATGATGATTAACTGCCAGCGTCCATTAGTTATTTATGAAAGCATGGAAGTCGAATTTTCACGCTTAGACCTTACGCATCCAGAGGTGGATTTCACTGGCGCAACATTCGACGTAGAAGGAAAACGAGGTGTAGTCACCTTAAACTTTGCGTTTAAAGAAGACGGTGAAGTCGTTGGTAAAGGTATTAAGCGCATGGTTGCCAGTGGCTTGAAGCCATATGACCAAGAAGCGGTTGATGACCTTGTACGCCGCTTTAATGAACGTAAGGATGCATTCCTAGCAAAGTTCGTTAAGGCAGCCTAGTCGACTGCCCTATCAGAAGCGCACAAAAAACGTGTTTACTAAAAGAAAGCCCAACGTCGACCGTTGGGCTTTCTTTTTATGTCTCATCCAAACAAAACTAAACGCAATGCTTAGAGCCAACGACGAACATGATTTTTATAATCCACATACTCCTCACCAAACAATCGCTCTAGAACGCGTTCCTCAGGCTTGATTTGAAACCGATTCATATAACTGACAAATATCACGCCACAAAGCACCACACTCAAGTGCTGCCACCACAAACCAGTTGCTATGATTAGAAGCAATAATGCCGTGTACATAGGGTTGCGTGAAAAGGCAAACACACCAGTTCTTACAACAGAAGATGCCGCTTCAGGTTTTACTGGGTTCACTGTGGTTTTTACTTTGCGAAATTCATACACGCCAGCAATGCCCATGTAGCCAGACAACAAAGTTAATACACCTACTACAAATTCAACAAAGGGTACTCGAATGTTCATGCTCGGCGTCAAAACTTTAAGTCCGTACATCAAAAGTATGACTAGCAAAAACACCACAACAGGTGGGACTTTGAGTTCAAGTTTTCTCAAGATTCATATCCTTTGAAAGGGTCTAAATACGGTTTCTAAAAAGCCCAGTAAAACTGGGCTTGATTTAGTCCGATTACAACAAAGTTAACAGCGCCTGAACGGGATGCTTGGGCTTCGTTCCTTCAAAGCGTTTAACTTGGCTGCGGCAAGAATAGCCTGTAATCAAACATCTCTCGTTATCCAACTTATCTAAGATTGGCTTCCAGCTTAAATTGTAAATATCTTTCGACATCGACAACTTATCAACCTCATGACCAAACGTACCCGCCATACCACAACAACCAACAGGTACCGTATTCAAAACTGCACCAAAGTGAGCAAAAATAGCGCCCCACTCTTTTTCCGCATTTGGCATTTTGGTTTTCTCAGTACAGTGAGCAAACAGATACCAAGGTTCTTGCGCCTTATGCTCTCCGCTTTCAAACGCTTCTAGTCTTGGGTAAAGCCATTCGTGGGCTGTTAGTACATCGAAATTACCTCGCTTACTGCCAAGCACTTCAGCGTATTCATCTCGATAACACAGCACCAAAGCAGGATCGACGCCAACTAATGGAATATCCAGATCCGCTACCATCGCCAAGAACTTCGCTGTGTCGGCTGCTGTGCCCTTAAACTGACGTAAAAACCCTTTAATGTGTTGTGCTTTACCATTCGGCTTAAACGGCAGAAGTACCGGATGCATACCCAGCTTTTTCAATAACTTAACGAAGTCTTCAACGACATCAGCGTCGTAGTAGCTAGTGAATGGGTCTTGAACAATTAAAACATGCTTGCTCTTTTCAGACGAAGACAAACCACTGAGCGCTTGCAGATCATAAGGCGTTGTCAGCGACTCTACTCGTTGTTTCAAGGTGGGTACTGATAACAACGGCGCATCGACATACCCGACCGTAGATGCCGTTAAACTTTTCACCCACGACTGCTTCAAAACACCATTTACGACACCTGGCGCTTTTGCCATCATCGGCAGCATAGTCTCAATGTTCGCAACCAGATAGTCTTTTGCAGGACGTTGATAACGAGAGTGATAGATGTTTAAAAAGCGTGAGCGAAAGCTCGGAACATCGACTTTAATCGGACACTGGCTCGCACATGCTTTACACGCCAAACAACCATTCATCGCTTCATACACTTCGTGGGAGAAATCGTATTCGTGACGACGATTGATAGAATGACGTACGCGGTCAATCATGGTTTTGATTGATGTTTTGTTTTCTAGTGTTTGCTTTTCTAAGTCAAGAATATCAATGCCTTGCTCAGTAAGCTGACGCAACCACTCACGAACCAAACCTGCACGACCTTTTGGTGAATGACGACGATCGGCTGTTACTTTCATCGATGGACACATTGGCGAGCTAGTATCGTAGTTAAAACACAAACCGTTACCGTTACATTCCATCGCTTGTTTAAAGCTGTCACGTACTTGAACGTCAATCTGACGGTCATAGTAACCACGTTTGGTATCGGTAACTTTGACAAGCTCTGCACCACTATCAAGCGGCGTACAGATTTTGCCCGGGTTCATTTTGTTGTGTGGATCGAATGCCGCCTTCACACGTCTCAGCTCAGTAAACAACTCATCACCGAAAAACTCAGGGCCATATTCTGAACGGAAACCTTTGCCGTGTTCACCCCACATCAAACCGCCGTATTTCGCCACCAGCTTAACCACTTCATCAGAAACTTCGTGCATCAATGCTTCTTGGTGCGGGTCACACAAATCCAACGCAGGACGTACGTGAAGCACCCCGGCATCGACGTGACCAAACATGCCGTAATTCAGAGACTTGCTGTCTAACAGCTCTCGAAACTCTACAATGAAGTCCGCCAGATTTTCTGGTGGCACACAGGTATCTTCAGCAAATGCGACCGGTTTAGCGCGGCCTTTTGCTGCGCCTAACAAACCCACCGCTTTTTTACGCATGTTGTAAATACGCCCGATACTCGCTACATCGTTACAGACTTGGTAACCGATGATGCCCGCTTCTTCTGTTTCCAGCATGGTATCGAGCTTGGCGGTCAGCGATGCAACCTGCGCTGCAACTTCTTCTTCGTCCTGACCTGCATATTCCACCATATTGATGCCAAGCATCTCTTTATTTGGAACATCGGTAAGCAAATCACTCACGGTGTGCCAGACGATATCTTGCTTCGCGAGATTAAGCACTTTCGAGTCAACGGTTTCTACAGACAGCGCTTTCGCTTCGACCATCAACGGTGCATTACGCAGTGCAGAATCAAAGCTGTTGTATTTAACGTTAACCAAAGTACGCGCTTTCGGAATTGGCGTCAGGTTAAGCTTCGCTTCGGTAATGAATGCCAATGAACCTTCAGCGCCGCACAGTACTCGTGTGATATCGAAACGGTCACCTTCTTCATTCAAGGCATTTTTTAAATCGTAGCCCGTTAAAAAGCGGTTAAGAGGAGGAAACTTATCTACGATCTGCTGGCGTTTTTCACGACATACGGATTCCGTTACACGTAGCGCCTTGGCAGCAAACTCGTCTTCTTTTGGGTAGCCGTTGGACAGGTCTGATTCTAGAACTGAGCCATCAGCAAACACCGCTTGTAGCGACAAAACATGATCGGATGTTTTTCCGTATTTCAGAGAACCTTGACCAGAAGCATCGGTGTTGACCATGCCGCCAATCGTTGCACGGTTACTGGTAGATAAGTCTGGAGAGAAGAAGTAGCCATAAGGGCGAACTGCGTCATTTAACTGGTCTTTCACTACACCAGTTTGTACACGAACCCAGCCTTCTTTCTCATTAATCTCAAGCACTTTGTTCATGTGGCGAGACATATCCACCACAATACCTTTGGTTAGCGACTGACCATTGGTCCCCGTGCCGCCACCACGAGGTGAAAAGGTAATTCGTTCGTACTTTTCTTTATTGCTCAGTTTCCCGAGGAGAGAAACATCTTCTGTCGTTTTGGGATGAACGACAGACTGAGGAAGTTGCTGGTAAACACTGTTGTCAGTGGCAACCGCTAGTCGACTTGAATATTGGCTTTCGATATCACCAGTGAATCCGGCGTGCTCAAGCTCTTTCAGAAAACTAAGAACAAGAGGATCGACATCAGTTTGCGAGTGTAATCTTGGTAACATTTGCTTCCTGCCCCTACGACGCTGATCCGATCAGCTGCGGGTTGTGTAATTATTTGCTCACTTCTCATACAAATTGGCGCTAAGCGAAAAAAACACCACAAAAGAGTTAGTGAAGTAATATTCTTTGAATTTCGTCACTTTACAACATTTAAAAAGACGAGCAAATCAGAATCTCGATACAATAATTAAACTTATGCTTTATTTTTTCACGCTTGATGCCTTACATTGGGGAACGAATCGCGTTTCTAGATGAGTTTTCAGAATGAAAAAAAATAAAATTGTGACCACTGAAGATATCCTTCTCAAACTTTGCCAGTCTGTTTCTGGCGTACTTACTTCGGCGACATCTTCTCAAGTAAATTATTCAGCAATGGTGCAAAAAATCCACAAGACTAGCCTCAAACCAGATTTTGGCTGTTTTGTTCTGTTTGATGGCGGATTTACCGGGCTAGTTGTGATTAATTTTACGGCAAAAGCCGCACTGGAGATCTACACCAACTACATGCGTAATATGGGCATGCCAGAAGAAGAACTGGCAATATCTCATACTTCTGACGAGGTAGGCGATGTTCTGGGTGAACTCATGAATCAACTGGTCGGAGACTTCACTAATAAAATTCGTAAAGACCTGCAAACGAACATCACACAAAACCAACCAAAAATGCTGGCGCTGAATAAGCAAGTTATCTTACAAGTTGATACCAACCTTGACCGCCCTCAAGCGCGCAGAGTGACGTTCTCCACCGAAAACAACAATATTTTCTATCTCGAGCTAGCAATGGATAAAACTGAGTTCATCCAACTGGAAGAGTTTGAAGTTGCTGAAGACGAAAACCCAGACGACATTTTAGAGGCAACACGTAAACAGTTGGCTGAGAAAGAATCTAAATCGTCGGGATCAAACGATGATGCCGATGACTTGCTCAACCAGCTCGGGTTGTAATTCTAACGAATCTTAATGAAGAATGGCTTCTTAGACACAAGTACGACTTCATACTGATTACGACGAACTAAAACGCCAGCCTCGCTTAATGCGAGGCTTCTTTTTATGTGCAGAAATTATCTTCAGTCCCACCTTGTATTTCGTTTTTATGTCAAAAAAGGTAATATGTCTGACTTCATAAATTTTCTGCTTTCGTTACTGGTTGTCGATGGATAAACAAAAAGCTCTGAAAAAAATCGCCAAGTGCTTAGAACTGGGCAATTCCGCTAATGTTAATGAGGCTGCCAATGCTATCAAAATGGCACATCGCCTCATGCTTAAATATGGTCTCGATAAAGACGATATTGAGTTCATCAGAATGGGAAAAACACAATCTTCTCATCTGCTACCAGCGAACATCAGTTCTACCATATTGCGAGTGATTCGCGGCATTAACACAAAATTCGGTGTCGAAGCAGTATTGTTGAATCACAAAGGGCTCAAACGTGTCGAATTTATCGGTGAAGCAGATCGCGCTATTTTTGCTGCATTTGCTTTCGATATTGTTTATCGCGAGATGAACGAAAGTACCGGACAATTCCGAAACAGCTTTGCTGGCACCGGCACCTCTTCTCAGGAAGTGACTCGCCGTGTGAACTCATTTGTATCTGGCTGGGTGGAAGGCGCGATTGAAAAATTGCCAATTATTTCTCCAGATGAAGAGTCGGCCAATAAAATTAATGACTATATTGATAAAGAATTCCAAAACATTGACCGCGAAACGTTCAAGAAGCAATTGAAAGAAGCGATGAAAAACCTAACTGAAGACTACGAAGTGGGCTTAAAGAAAGGTAGAAAGGTTTCAGTTAACCGTGGAGTGGGCGGCGAACAAGCACGCAAAATGTTGGGCGATTCATCGAAATAGCCAGAATAGTAAAGGATTCACATAAGCACCCATGACTTCGATGTCTATAGGGCTTACTTTGAGAGCTTTGGCAGTATTGATAGGAATTTTCTTACAGAAACTCTTATCAATCTTACTTTCTCATAACAAATATTAATGCTTGTTTATTCATAATTCGCATCCCATTATGAGGCATGGTTTCGCCTCAGTTTTATACGGAGATTTTCCCTTGAAAAAGATGCCTATTGCACTAGCTCTAGTGCTAGCTCTTACTGGCTGTCAAGCCACTCAACGCCAAAATGCAACAACGGGTGAATACGAAACTAACTCCACCACGCAAGGCGCGCTTATTGGTGCGATCGCTGGCGCAGCAATCGGCCTAGCAACGGGTGATGATGCTAAAGAACGTCGTCAGCATGCACTCATTGGTGCAGCCGCAGGCGGAGCGACTGGCGCTGGCGTTGGTTACTACTTTGACCAACAAGAAGCGGAATTACGTCGCGCTTTGCTAAACTCTGGCGTACAAGTTCAGCGTGTTGGTGAAAATCAGCTTTTACTGCGTATGGAAAACGGTATCGGCTTCTCTTCAAGCTCTTACCAGCTTGATGCTAGTATCCATAATACTCTACGCGGTGTTGCTCGCATCCTAGTTGAGTACCCAGATACCAGTCTCGTTATTGACGGTTACACGGATAGCACAGGTAGTGAGTCATACAACCAAACGTTGTCAGAGCGCCGTGCAGAGTCCGTACGTCAATTCCTAGTATCTCAAAACGTTGCACCTGGTCGTGCAATTGCACGCGGCTACGGCGAACGTAACCCAATTTGCTCAAACCAAACTTCTGAAGGTCGTGCGTGCAACCGTCGTGTTGAAATCCAGATCTTGCCACTGAAGTAATTTGGTTGCACCATAACGGTAATAATAAAAAATTACCGGAGCAGGCCTAACCATTATCGTTAGGCCTGACATATTGATGTCTGTCAAAACGTCTGCCCTACTCTGCTTATTTAGCCTCAGCTTTTCTGGTTACTCGCTTGCCTCTCAAGCTCCAAATGACCCCATCGAACAATATGAGTACGCACAACAATTATTGGCATCAAACGAAGCTGAAGCCTCACCAGAAACGCGCTACTGGCTAGAGCAATCCGCCAACCAAGGTTACCTCCCTGCACAAAAACAGCTCGCGAACGACTTTGCTAAAGGGATCAATGGTGAAAAAAATGAAACACAAGCGTTATATTGGCTAACCTCTATCGCACTCAATGACCCAACCGATCGTGGCTTTCTTCTCGCCGATTTTATTCAGCGCAATCCAGATAAGGTCACAACTTCTCAATTGACTGAAGCCTTGTATCAAATGGCTTCTCAGCATAATCCAGCAGCAGAACAAGCTTATAATCAACTATTAGAGCAGCGCTTCAACCAACTGCGAGCTAAACAAGTCTCGCAAATAAAGTCGCTCGATAAAAAGGCTGAGCAAGCACAGGAAGAGAAAAGCACAGTTGCAAACCCCAAAGTAGAACACTCGCAGTTTTTATGGCTGATCTGGCTAGCGGCGATACTCATCATCAGCGGCTTAAGTTTTCTCGTAATCAAGAAACTTAAGCAGAATAGAAAAGCGCTTGAAGCCAAAGAGGAAAGCCAAAATCAACGAATGGCGAAAAAAATAAAAGAGCTAGAGTTTACGAACAAGCAACTGAAACGCCAGCTAGAGAAAGTATTCAAAGAATTTAAGAAATCCAAAACCCAGGCAGAGAACCATAAGCTAAGCGTCGCGTGTGCTATGTTTGGCTACACACCACAACACATCCCTGATTTACAAGCAATCAAGCTACGCTATAGACAGCTATCAAAGCTTTATCATCCTGACACAAGAGGCAGTGAAGAAGAAATGAAGCGACTCAATCATGCCTTTAAGCTCGTCTCACAAAATGTTACAAAACAGTAAAAATAGGTCAGGATACTTTGGCTAGCATGCTTTTAGACCTATATAATCAAGCGCCGCAATCGATCTCCCTCTCAAACAAATTAACAGACATTTAACTTAAGTCGCGCTTTTATGCCATAATGCCCGGCGCAAAATAACACCTAACGACTCAAATTAATCTAGGTGGGGAGAAAATCAATGTTCACTGAAGAAGGCACCTGTGATTGGTGTAAAAAACCTAGCCTTGTAACTCGTCACGATTATTTAGATGGCAAGCACCACTACTCATGTAAAGCTTGCTACGATATGGCGAAAATCGACGTGCGCCTATTTAACCTAGGCGAATTACAAATGCGCGAACGCTTGCAACGAGCGAGCTAAGCAAGACGGAATCAACGGAACTGATTTTCAAAGGCGCCTTTTAAGGCGCTTTTTTGATCGGCCAAGCCCTATTTCCAATCTCTATCTCGTATTCCCTCCTATCTTACATAGCACGTCGCATCGGTTATCAGCCCTCTCCCACTGTATACAAACCATTGTCCGTGAAAAACACCTGTATATACAGTAGTAAACCCCTGTATGTCTCTCGTCCAACTTTCTACTCACCTCACATTTTTAAATTGATGTTAGACATATCAGAAATGAAAAATAAACAAATAAATTCAATTACTTAAAATAAAATCCTTTTATTTCCTTCTCAAAAAACCGCAAATAACTTTTGAGAAACTTGTTGATCAGGTCGCCAAAACAAACTACTGTATAGGCATACAGCATGTATAAAGGAACAGTAAGATGCAGTTACAAAGTCAATCTCATACATACTCTCGCTACAACGTATTGGCACAAGCAACTAAGCCCATGGCCGTTTCGGATCAGCTTCTATTTAAGCTGGCTGTTTTATCGCAGCAGAAACAATGGATTTTGTTTACAGCAGACTGCCCTCGTCCAGACTTTGAACAACTCACTGCTTCTAATATTTGCTGTAAAAACATCATTCAGATGAAGCCGTCTCAACAGCTTTCTGAAGTGGAAATCGTGATTAAAGCTATTCAGTCTGGTAACGCTAGCGCTGTCGTCGCATCGAACAAGATTGCCCTAATGAATCAATCAATGCTTCGCGATATTGCTCAACGTTATCAGTGTGAAGTCTTTTTCGTCGAAGGCAGAGTTAATAAGTACCACTAACAAGATCGACGTTATCCATCCTGCATCTCGCCTCCTTTTTAAGGGGGCTTTTTTTGTATTAAAGAAAACAGGCAAACGTTTGCTTTTTCTCTGGCGAGTTAAAATAGTTCTGGTATGATGCCCACATTCGATTTATTCAGCGCCCACATTTTGCTGAATATCTTCTCTTTCTGACGTTTGATTAAGATGATAGGAATGTCGCAATGAGCCTTGCTAATCAAGTACTTGCCGTCAATGACGATCTGCCAATTCGCACCCATAAACCCGTTCATAGTGGAAAAGTTCGTTCAGTTTACTGGTTAACTGAAGAAGACAGCGCCCGACTGATCAAAGAAAAAGGATACAATGTCGCTCCAGATGCGCCTTTGGCTATCATGGTAATTAGCGACCGAATCTCTGCATTCGATTGTATTTGGCATGCTGAAGGTGGTCTTAATGGTGTCCCGGGTAAAGGGGCTGCGCTTAATGCGATTTCTAATCACTGGTTCAAACTGTTCAAAGAAAATGGCTTAGCAGATAGCCATATTCTAGACATTCCTCACCCTTTTGTTTGGATTGTACAAAAAGCCAAACCGGTAAAAATCGAAGCCATCTGCCGCAAATACATCACGGGTTCGATGTGGCGCGCTTACGCAAATGGCGAGCGCGAGTTTTGTGGAATCCAACTTCCTGAAGGGTTAGGAAAAGACAAAGCACTGCCAGAGTTGCTAATGACCCCATCCACAAAAGGCATTCTAAAAGGCATTCCCGGTGTGCCAGAAGCGGATGACGTAAATATTACTCGTCAAAACATCGTAGACAACTACGAAGCATTTAACTTCTCAAGCGCTGACGATATCGCACTCTACGAAAAATTGCTGAAAGAAGGCTTTAACGTTATAAGCCAAGCGTTAGAAGAAATCGACCAAATCTTTGTCGATACCAAATTCGAATTTGGTTATGTTCATGATGCTGCTGGCAATGAAAAGCTGATTTACATGGATGAAGTGGGTACACCAGACTCGTCTCGTATATGGGATGCTAAAGAGTACCAAGCAGGTCACATCGTAGAGAACTCAAAAGAAGGTTTCCGCCAGTTCCTACTTAACCACTTCCCTGACCCAGATATCTTGCTAAATAAAGAACGTATGCCAGAGCGTGAAGCACTCGCTCGTGATAATGCTTTACCCGTCGAATCTTTGATGGCGATTTCGAGCACCTACATTGGTATTGCCGAGAAGATTACAGGCAAGCCGATTCATTTGAGTGAGAATCCGAAAGCGGAAATCATCGAAGTTCTGAGCAAAGAATACGGATTGATTGACTAGCACTGTCGCTAGATTGCTAAATGCTTTCCAATAAAAAGTCCGCACTAGCTTGCGGACTTTTTTCGTATTAGGCTCAGTTTAGCCGATATTTAACGTAGTGCCATCTGTTGTAGAGGCTGACTTGGTCGTCACCTGATATGTTTTGTCTTTAATCGTTGATACGAAATACCAGGTCGCCTCTGCCTTGTCGGGCGTAAAAGTAACGCGCATAAAGCCACGCTGTTTGATGTCTGCCCACTGTAATTCTGACACTAAGTGCGGCAGCGTGTATTCCATTTGAGTGATCGCAACAGGGTCTAACGCGAGGTAGGCTTCTAACCCAGGGGAACTCACAGAGCTAGTCGCAAACTCTACCCCGATAGGATGCTTAGATACGTCTTTAAGCTCACTTGCCCATGCATTGTGCGTATCTCCTGCCAAACAGACAAAGTTACCACTGCTGGCTTTGGCCAGTTGATAAACGTTCTCTCGCTCAACGTAGTAACCATCCCATGCATCTAGGTTATATGGCAAAGCAATGGTATCTAAACTTGGGTCAGAGAGATAACCCGTAATCGCAGAGTTTACCGCTAATAACGCCTCTGTTTTTTGTTCTTCAGTGGCAGTAAACAATTGAAACATCGCGGTCATAACCGAACTTGGCAACTCCATACGAGACATTAACACTTGTTGCCCTAGCACATTCCAAGTTGCGTCGTGCGTACTGAACGCATCCATCAGCCAAGCGAGTTGGTCACCGCCTAACAGCTCTCGGTCTTGACTGCGCGACTGGGCAACTAAACCGCCAATAGCTTCCATCGTTGGTGAGCTGAACGAGAAATAATCCAACGGTTTATCACGCCCCACAAGTCGCGTGTCGAGCATCATCAAATTGACTAAACTTCCAAACGAAAACTGACGGTAAATCAGCATGTTTGAGAAAGTGTTTTCACGAACGGGCAACCATTCTGTCCACGCGGCAGCCGCAGCTGCACGACGATCATTAAAGCGGCCTTCCTCTTCTTGATGGTTTTCCGCACCATTTTTCCAACTATCATTTGCAAGCTCATGGTCATCCCAGACTGCAATCATTGGTAGGCTCGCATGTAACGCTTGCAGATCAGCATCTTGGCGATATTGCGCATACCGTTTTCGGTAATCATCTAAGGTAATGCATTCAGTGCCTTTGCTTGGCTCTCGCCCTAGTGCCTCAGCATCTTCACTAGCGTAGCCACCAGCCCCATACTCATAAATGTAATCACCGAGATGAAGTACCACATCAAACGGTTCTTGCTCATGTTGATTTAAGATCTCTCGATACACATGGAAATAACCAGCAGGATAGTTTGCGCAAGAAACAACGGCCATGGATGCCTTTTCTACACCACCCTCTGGTAATGTTTGAGTTTGCCCGACTTCGCTAGTGACATCTCCAACCATGAATCGATAGTAGTAGCGAGAATTTGCGTTGAGGTTTTGAACATCAACTTTTACCGTGAAATCTCGGCTCGTGTCTGTGGCAAAAGTGCCACTTTGCACGATATCAGTAAAATTTTCGTTAGATGAAACTTGCCAGCTTACATCTGCGTAGCTCGCTGAGGTTGTAACACGAGTCCAAATGATTACTTGTGTTTGAGTAGGATCTCCACTCGCCACTCCGTGCTCAAAGGTAACCGCAACAGATTCACTAGCATCGCTACCACAGCCCACCAGCCCGGTAACAATCGCCGTTGAAGAGGCAGCTTTCATAAAGTCTCGACGAGACAAAGACATATTGACTTCCTTTCTTATTGTGTTTGTTTTTATGCCCAAATGACGTGGTGACTCAATCATCCTTGTGTGCCAATAAGGGACGTTAATTCGAACTTACAGTACCAACCACTTAGTCGGTAATTTGTCCTAAAAACACAAAGTTAGAAGCTAGTTATGACAATTGCATTTCCAAACGTTACATTTTTGTTAATTTAAGTGCAAATACTCTATATTCATCACACTTCCAAGACCTGTGACAAAAACCTCAAAATAAAAAAGCGACCTACTTTGAGGTCGCTTTTCATTGCACTATTGTTAAGTGGTACATCGATGAAGTGGAAATGCTCAGCCTAAAACTTGATGTTAAGGACATCTTGTTCTGACGTATCCACCTTCAACTGACTGCGAGATTCTATGTACTCGATTTGCTGAACATCGAGCGAATATGGCATAACGACTCGCAATTCATTGATCCCTTCATGTTTAGCTAGCTGGGTTAAGCGGACCAAATTGGATTCATCACTTTTACGAGAAGACATCGATTTTAATGCGGCATCCCACAACCGATCTTCAGGCTTGCGCAATTCCGCAATGTTCTGTTTCCACATCAAACCGAAAATAGGCGCGATGGTGGCAAATGCCTCTAAAAAGGTCCATTTTTTACTACCTGTCGCTCCTAAAAAGCTAGTGTAGTCGAATTCAATGCACGTCTTTCCTTGTTGATCCATTCTATGCCCCCGACACTCGAAAATGAGATATACCAAATATCGTTCAACTGTTTTGATATAGCAATGGGATATAAAACATTCGTCTTTTATGCCCTAATTTACATACAAAAGGAAATATTAAAACCAGCTTTGTAACAACTGATGTACAGCTTCGCTATATATAAGCATTCAATTGATTAATATTTCAATTAAGAAACTAAAAACAACACGCAAGTAACGCTATCAATATGAAATTATTATAGATTCACCAAGAAAATATCAATTCTTGTCACAACGTCATCCGCCGATCTACTTTACATCAATCACTCGACTGGCCTTTTTATACTGTATCTTCCAACCCGCCCAACGTGGCAGCTCCCAACGCTTCGGGTCTCCCTTACGGTTTCCCTCTCGATAAACGACCTGTACCAGCTTGCGAGACGCGTAATACTCGACATCTAGTTGGAGTTCTGGCAGCGAAAGTTCTAAAGGGTACTGCTCCGTGAAATCGTCGTATTCCCATTCTGGAACACCGTTAAATGTTAAGTCTTCTGGTTCAAACAACGCCATATCATCGATGTTTTCAACGCCTAATGTTTCCAACTGATCCTTTAACCAGCTAGAAAATGTCAAGGAGCCCAAGTCGTTAACCTCTTCTCCTTCGACATTAAGGCCCAATGCGTTGTAGAGTTTCCAGTGTTGGATTTGCTGTTTTCTTTGAGAAGCAAAACCTGGTAACAGTGTCTCGTCTTCTATCATTTCGACAATAGACTGAACAGCAACATCACCTTTTAACGCTTGATGTTCAGTACAGATTGTTCGCCCGGCGTAGACCAAGTGCATTGTTGCTCTTGGCGTCTCTTCTTCATAATTCGTCTCACCTTGTTGCCACTCCCCTAGCTCAAGTTCGCGTAATAATGTCAGCGGGATAGGCATCATAACCGATGCGAGGTTCAGTGTTTGCTTAACGCCTCGTCCTGGCACGCTATGGCTATCTAGCACGATGGCCGCTTCTTCTTTATCAGGAAAGCGGCTGTTACGCCCAACCAGCATCTCGACTACGCCATTTCCTAGAGCATCCCTTCGACGAGCTCGTCGGACAAACACAAGCTCAGGGTGCAATGAGGCGATGGAGAAAAAGAGCGCTTCACGTTTATATCGAGAGGCAACGTCAAGTTCCGGTAATTCAAATACTTCTCGCATTTGTTTCGCTAAACCTTGTGCCTCTTCGAGTGCGCTGGCATCAATGACAATGCCCGGAAGTCGCTCCCCCCGAACCAAACGGATCAACAAAGAGACATCACACCCGTATGGCTCCTCTTGAGATAGAAGCTCAGCAACTTCACCACTTTGTCGCTGATAGAGCTGCGCAGGCACAGATAAGGCGGCAGCCAAATCAATCATTGCTTCCTTCTCTGGCTTCGCTTGAATTCTGGTAACGAGATCGGCAAACAGTGCATCAATGGGTAGTGGATATACTTTTCTCCCATGCTGCGTGACATTGCCATCCTCATCAATCGCTTCCATAGATAACAACGTCGAATGAGATGCCTCTAGCGACTTTGGGGGAATTGAGTCGAGAAAATCGAGTGTTGAGAGACGGTACCCACAACAAGCCGCTGCCAGCATGGGCTCGACGAGCTCTTCTCTGTGTAATTCTGGAGGTGTCACCAACTCTAAAGGCGCGTGCTCACCATATAGACGAATACAAGCCCCTTCGGTAACGCGACCTGCTCGCCCCATTCGCTGCGCGGCACTGGCCTTAGAAATGTTGGTTAATGTCAGTGCTGTACGTCCATTTCGTTGTACAGTTCTGCGCTCTAAACCACTATCGATTACCACACGGATATTAGGAATGGTCAGAGAGGTTTCCGCGACGTTGGTTGCCAATACGACTTTCCGTTGCTTTTGTACCGTCAGCGCACGATGTCGTTCTTCATCACTGACCGAGGCATGAAGTTTAACCACCATGACATCACTGCTGCTTTGTAGCATCTGCGCGCATTGGGCGATCTCTTTACGTCCTGGGAGAAAAACAAGAATATCGCCATCTTCATCTTCCAGTGCTTCTTTTACCGCTCCGACAACTTCCTGTTCACATCCCTTTTTGTTCGGTAAATAGCGGCTGTCTGTGGAACGATGTGTCACCGTGACTGGAAAGCAACGTCCTTCCGAACGCAGACGCTTAGCATCCAGGTAACGCGCTAGCTTTTCGCCTTCTAAGGTAGCGGAAGTGACGATCAATCGATGTTGATTTTCTTGCTTCAAAATGGCGGTTAATAGATCAATATCCCAGCGTCGCTCGTGAAATTCGTCCACTATCACGACATCAAAGTCTGCTAGCTTGTTTTCCGAAAACCAACGCAGTGCAACCCCCGGAGTCACAAATACAACTTCGGTTTTTTCATCAAAGTAGGCATGAAGCTTGATCGCGTAACCGACTTTGCGACCTATTGGCTCTCCAGATTGCTCCGCAAGAAATTCAGCCAGCGAGGTACAAGCAATTCGACGTGGTTCAATAACCAGAACGCGTCCGTGTTTTGCCGCCCACATGGGCAAGCGGGTAGATTTACCCGACCCGGTTTCGGCTTCCACCACAAGATGGTTAAGGCTTACATGATGGTCAAACTCAGCTTGCAGGCTGTCGATAGGTAGTTGAAACATAGAAATTGGATTTGATTTGATGATGCAAAACATTATACCCAAGTAAAAAAATCCTGCTTTAGGTATCTCTAAACAACCAATATTGCCGATATTTTCGTCGGTATCTGAATTTTTTTGCGACATTACATTGATGTGCATCAACGCATGTTTACAACTAAATAGTGAACCCGTTAAAATTTGGTGCGCATCCTTCAACCCTACATAAGGCACCCAATGAACAACGATAAACGCCCACTATATATTCCATATGCGGGTCCGGCTCTTTTAGCAACCCCTCTTTTGAACAAAGGCAGTGCATTCTCTGCTGAAGAACGTAGTTCATTCAACTTAGAAGGTCTGCTTCCAGAGTCGACCGAAACTATCCAAGAGCAGGTGGAACGTGCCTACCAGCAATACAAAAGTTTCGAAAGCGATATGGATAAACACATTTATCTGCGTAATATCCAAGACACCAACGAAACATTGTATTACCGCCTAGTGCAAAATCACATTTCTGAGATGATGCCAATCATCTACACGCCGACTGTTGGCGCAGCATGTGAAAACTTCTCTAACATTTACCGTCGTGGTCGCGGTCTGTTCATTTCATACCCGAACCGTGACCGTATTGACGACTTGCTGAACAACGCAGCAAACCACAACGTTAAAGTGATTGTTGTGACAGATGGCGAACGTATCCTTGGCTTGGGTGACCAAGGTATCGGCGGCATGGGTATTCCTATCGGTAAACTGTCACTATATACCGCGTGTGGTGGTATCAGCCCTGCTTACACGCTACCAATCGTGCTTGATGTGGGTACCAATAACCCGCAACGCTTAGCTGATCCGATGTACATGGGTTGGCGTCATCCTCGTATTACGGGTGCAGAATACGATGCATTTGTAGAAGAGTTTATCCAAGCGGTACAGCGCCGTTGGCCTGATGCTTTGATCCAATTCGAAGACTTTGCTCAGAAAAATGCGATGCCTCTTCTTGAGCGTTACAAAGACCGCGTGTGTTGCTTCAATGATGATATTCAGGGTACTGCTGCTGTTACTGTTGGCTCTCTACTTGCAGCTTGTAAAGCAGCAGGAACTCAGCTTTCTAAACAACGTATTACCTTCCTAGGCGCAGGGTCTGCTGGTTGTGGTATCGCAGAAGCGATCATCGCACAAATGGTATCGGAAGGAATTTCTGACGAGCAAGCTCGCTCACAAGTTTACATGGTTGACCGTTGGGGTCTGTTACAAGAAGGCATGCCTAACCTTCTTGATTTCCAACAACGCTTGGTGCAAAAGCATACCAATACGAAAGAGTGGGAAAATGAAGGAAATGGCTTCTCACTACTCGATGTTATGCGTAACGCCAAGCCAACGGTACTAATTGGTGTTTCTGGTGCTCCTGGCCTATTTAGCCAAGAAGTCATCGAAGAAATGCATAAACACTGTAAGCGTCCGATTGTCTTCCCACTGTCGAACCCAACAAGCCGCGTGGAAGCGACACCGAACGACATCATTCGTTGGACAAATGGTGAAGCACTGGTTGCAACAGGTAGCCCATTTGAGCCAGTGGTTCATGAAGGTCGCACTTACCCTATTGCACAATGTAACAACAGCTACATCTTCCCAGGCATTGGCCTTGGTGTACTTGCTGTCAATGCAAAACGTGTCACTGACGAGATGCTAATGGAATCAAGCCGCGCGCTCGCAACATGTTCTCCTCTAGCAATCAACGGTCGTGGGGCACTACTTCCACCACTGGAAGAGATCCACTTAGTATCGAAAAAAATCGCATTTGCCGTTGGTAAAAAGGCAATTGAACAAGGTGTCGCATTAGAAATTACTGATGAAGCATTGAACGTGGCGATTGAACAGTCGTTCTGGCAACCTGTTTACCGCCGCTACAAACGCACTGCGTTCTAAGCTTGAGACAATTCGTTTAATAATTAGCCCCTACCATGTAGGGGCTTTTATTTTTTTATCATCCTAACCAGATTTTGGCATAAATGGGCTTCTCTCTTTTTGTTTCTATCAGATATGATGAGAACTACATTTTTAGTTAAGGATATAAAACGTTTTGTTGTTTTCTCGCATAAGATCAAAGTGGAAGCTGAAATTTTCCTGGAAGCGATTTGCTTTGATTTTGTCGATCTCTGCACTTAGTCTGCTTGTTTCTGTTATTGCCATCGACCGGTGGGTGGTTTTACAAGCCAAAGAGAGCATTTTCACTGAATACGAGCAAATCCCTCAACATGAGGTTGCCGTAGTTCTTGGTACCAGTAAATACATCGGAAAGATCCTCAACACTTACTACACTCATCGCATTAATGCGGCGATTGAGCTTTACAACCAAGGCAAAGTAAAACAGTTTTTATTGAGTGGTGATAACGCCCACCGTTCATATAACGAACCGTGGACAATGAAACGCGACTTACTTAAAGCAGGCGTGCCTGAAGAAGTGATTCACCTTGATTATGCTGGCTTTCGTACCTTAGATTCGATTGTACGAGCGAAAAAAATTTTTGCTTCGGAGCGATTTCTGATTGTGACTCAGCGCTTTCACTGTGAACGCGCACTGTTCATCGCTAATGCTTACAGCATTGATGCGCAGTGTCTCGCGGTAGCAGGGCCGACGGCCAACAAGCAAAAAACATCGATGCGTGTTCGAGAACTGCTAGCCCGTGTGAAAGCGTTTTTAGACCTGTATATTATCAATACGCAGCCTAAGTTTCTTGGCCCTCAAGAACCTATCGTCGCAGTAAAAGAGCCAAATAAAGCAGCTAACGAGCCTCTTCAAGTCCCCGTCGAATAGAGGAATAACGTGGCTCACAAGCCTAGTAACATTTCTATAAAACAAATGGGTAGTTTTCTACCCATTTCCAATTCTCAACATCACACTTTCTAATTTGCTCTACGATTCAGGCAAAACTCTTTTTCGCATTCAAAGTAACATTTCATCAATAAATAACTACAAGTCAGTTACTTTGCCATAAAAAAACCGACAAAAGGCAATGCAAAAGGAGCACTACCCATGACCGCACTCGCTGTGACATTGAAGAATTGGTTCTTCACTCGCAACAGCATGATTTTGAACGCGAATATCCTATTGTTCATTATCTTGTTTAATACCTTACCCTTTGAGCCACAAGTAGTAACCGGCCTGAGCATCTTAGTTTTTGTTGCTATTTTGTGGCTAACCGAAGCGATTCACGTCAGCATTACTGCGCTGCTCATACCACTACTTGCGGTATTTTTGGGTGTGTTCAACACTCAAGCCGCACTGAATAACTTTTCCAACTCCATCATTTTTCTATTTTTGGGTGGTTTTGCACTAGCTGCGGCTCTACATAAACAAAAGTTAGATCAAGCTATTGCAGATAAAGTACTATTGCTGGCAAGAGGAAAAATGTCTGTCGCTGTATTCATGCTATTTGGTGTGAGTGCTGGCCTGTCAATGTGGATTTCAAACACCGCCACCGCCGCGATGATGTTACCGCTTGTGCTGGGTGTGATGACAAAGCTAGACGCTAAGAAAAACCACAACACCTTTTTGTTTGTTCTACTCGGTATCGCTTACAGTGCTTCAATTGGTGGTATTGCAACACTGGTTGGTAGCCCACCAAACGCAATTGCAGCAGCTGAAGTTGGCCTTAGCTTCACTGAATGGATGAAGTTTGGTGTACCTATTTCCCTAGTATTAATGCCAATCGCTATCCTCGTATTGTACACGATGACTAAGCCTGACCTTAGCCACAAGTTTGACCTTGACCATCAACCAGTCGAATGGACAAACGGCAAAATGATTACGTTGGCGATTTTCTTACTGACCGTGACGTTGTGGATATTCAGTAAGCCTATTAACGCTATGCTGGGTGGCTTCGCGAAGTTCGATACTCTTGTAGCTATTGGCGCCATCCTTCTACTTGGTGCTTCTCGCGCCGTCGAGTGGAAAGATATTGAGAAAACAACCGACTGGGGTGTGTTAATCCTATTTGGTGGTGGTATCTGTCTGAGTAACGTCCTAAAAGCAACCGGAACAAGCGTATTTTTAGCTCATAGCTTGTCAGGCTTCCTTGAGCAAGCCGGTATTCTCTTAACGATTCTTGCAGTGGTTGCTTTTGTTGTCTTCTTAACTGAGTTTGCGAGTAACACCGCCAGTGCTGCGCTACTTGTCCCTGTATTTGCGACCATTGCAGAAGCCTTAGGCATGTCTCCGGTTATTCTCTCTGCACTGATTGCCGTCGCTGCATCTTGTGCATTTATGTTACCTGTTGCAACACCTCCAAACGCGATTGTGTTCGGTACGGGTCATATCAAGCAAAAAGAAATGATGCGAATTGGTTTCGTATTAAACATTGCCTGTATTGCTGCACTAACGCTTTTCGCTTGGTTGTTCTGGTAAAAATAGCAAGTTCGATTAGCACTACACTGCTGCTCACGGTAATCGTATCGATAACCCAAACTTCCCCCCTAAGTGGTGTTCAGCAGTTTCCCTCTTGGTGGCCAGTTGGCCACCTTTTTTCTTTCCTTTTAGTGAACGGCTATCAGGCTTGCTTCTTTTCGCAAGCAAGTAAACCATAATGAGCTTCCACTCGGTTGCGACCATTGCGCTTCGCCTGATACAACACTTCGTCAGCTCTCGCCATGGTTTCTGAGACGCGTTCATTCTGCATTTGGGCAACGCCAATACTGCAAGTTAATGATTCACCGTGCACCCACAAATGATCCTCCACATTTTTGCGAATCATTTCTGCCTTCTCTAACGCTTGTTCAATATTGGTATCAGGGCAAAATACGACAAACTCTTCGCCGCCCCAACGAACGAGTCGATCGTCTGAGTAAATAGAAGTCGCTACCACCATGACAAATTCGCGCAATATGTCATCCCCCATTTGGTGCCCAAACTTGTCGTTCACCTTTTTAAACTTATCCAAGTCCAAATAGAGAATACTGAAGGTGTTATGCCCCCAGCGAACCTGACGAGATTGTTGTTCCAGCCAGTGTTGCACAGCATATCGGTTCATCGCGCCCGTCAAAGCATCTCGATGCGCTAACTCTGCAAACTCATAGTTTTGAGCTCGCAAAGTATTATTCACCTTTTCCAAATGACGGTGACGCTTTTGCGCTTTTTCATAAGCCACTCTATTTTTTCGTAACTCATGCAGAGAAAAAGCCAGTCCAAGCGCCATCCAAGAGATTAATAATGCATACAACAATGTTTCTTGCGCAAGGTAAGCGCCTTCAAACTCAATTTTATCAATCACAATTCTATGTTTACCAAGTGCCGCACCAGACCCAGTTGCAATATCAATACGTGTGATGTTTGAAAATTCAGGTGCGGAGTGTTCAATCGCGACTCCGTTATCTACTAACCACCAGGTCATCACCTGAAGATTTTTAATCGGAATTTCGACAATATCGCTCGAACCCGATGGAGAAAACTGCATGCCATTATATTTAATGGTGTACTCGTCGTCCGGCTTGGAATACTCAGAATTATAATTGCGAAGATACAAACGTAGGTCGTGGCTAGGGTTAGCCCCTATTCCTGCCTCTTCATATCGCACCTTCAATCGAATCGTATGGTAGTTGGAAAGGTCAATACCCTGTGTTGGCGTTGCTGAATCGGTATAAACCGAGATTCCGCAATAAGGCCAAGCATACGAGCTCTGCTTTAGTTCACAGCTAAGAACTAGGCTTTGCCGATCGTATGTGATATCTGCCTCACTCACACCTCCTTCACTGGCATCTTTAGTTGCATAGATATTGAAATGCTCAGGTGTAATGGTCAGCTTTCGCGTATCGCCAAGCACACTATAAAGGGCAACCAAACTGATAGTGCAAATAGAAAGAGCAAAGATAAAGTTATGGATCCACTTCATGGGCAAGTGACCTGCTGAGATTATACAATACGTGGGGTTCAATAATTTCAAAAAATGAAATCAAGGTAATTTATCAAGAAATAAAATCGCTTTTTCATTCAATTCTTAGTTTCGACACATAGTAACGGATTTTGAACCGTTATCACGTTTTAAAATTTCTAAAAAGTGCAGCCCAACTTCTATTTGCGAAGCATTTCACAGCCATAATTTTTAGAAAATAAAACACGATGCATAATAATTTAGTGAAAGACATTTACTTTAAAGCTCCTGTCAACCCTGCATCTCTTCTCCACTTCAGTATATACTGTGCAAAAACACAATAATGAGTAATGTCATGTCATTAATTGCAACTGGCACGCTAAACAAAATGCGTGCTTCTCTGGACGGTGCCGTCAATTACCGTCTTCCTGTCGGTGAGGAAGAAATCGACTTAACTCCGTTTCTGGGTAAAACGCTCACACTGACTCACACTGGCAATATTTTTTGTTGCTCATGTGGAAAGAAAACGAAAAAGAGTTATTCGCAAGGCCACTGTTTTGTATGCATGAAAAAGCTAGCAAGCTGCGACATGTGTATCATGAAGCCAGAGACCTGCCACTACGATCAAGGGACTTGTCGCGAACCACAATGGGGTGAAGAGAATTGCATGGTGGATCACTTTGTCTACCTGTCCAACACATCCAGCTTAAAAGTTGGTATTACTCGTCATACTCAAATCCCGACTCGTTGGATTGACCAAGGCGCGACTCAGGGCTTGCCAATTTTTAAAGTAAAAACTCGCCATATCTCCGGTTTAATTGAAGTTGAACTGGCGAAACATATCGCAGACAAGACCAATTGGCGCACACTGCTTAAAGGTGACGGTGAACCTATGGCATTGCAGGACCGTTTTGCTGAGCTATTGCCTTTAGTCGAAGAGAAAATTGCCGAGATAAAACAGCAATTCGGCGAAGATGCCATTGAAGTATTAAACGAAAGCATTACCGACCTTAGCTACCCGGTACAACAGCACCCAACGAAGATCACTTCGCATAACTTCGATAAAAACCCGGTTGTTACTGGCACTTTGCAAGGCATCAAAGGTCAATACCTCATCTTTGATACTGGCGTTATTAATGTAAGAAAATTCACTTCCTATGAAGTTGAAGTTAGTGCGTAATCGCTTGCAGAACGCGTTGATTCAAATAAAAACGAAAAAAGCTCGAGTTTGACTCGAGCTTTTGTTTTTCTATTAGGAAGAAATCGTTAGTTATGCGTCAAGGATGCTTTCTAGCACATCGAATAACATATCGACTTCTTCTATTGTGTTGTAATGCATACAACCAATTCGCACTACACCACCCGATTCTTCTAAACCAAGTTGACGAACTAAGCCCAACGCATAAAAGTGACCATTCCATACACAAATGTTATGTTCACCCAGTGTTTTCGCGATGAACTCTGGAGAATATCGGCCAAACGTTAGCGCAAAAGTTGGCGTGCGGAGTTGGCTATCTTCCTTTGCGATACCGAATAGATTGACACCATCTAATGCATTCAAACGCTGTAAGAAACGCTCACTCAAGCGCTGCTCATGTTGTTCATACAGTTGGTAACTTTGCTCCAACCGTTGGCGAAGAGGTAAACCGACTTCACCAAATTGAGCCAGATACTCAACCGCAGAAACGACACCAGCAAGACCTTCAAAACTTTGCGTTCCTGTTTCAAATCGACCTGGACCTATATTAGTGGCAGGCTCGACTTTGTAAGGGCGAATACTGTGGAGCCACTGATCGGCTATGTAAGCAATACCAACGTGCGGTCCGAAAAACTTGTAAGCTGAGCAAGCTAAAAAGTCACAACCTAACGCTTGAACATCAACCAAATGATGAGGCGCATAATGGACGGCATCCACATAAACTTGTGCCCCGACATTGTGCGCCATGCTGACTACTTGCTGTACATCCACAATAGAGCCCGTCGTGTTCGATGCATGAGTCACAGCGACAAGGCGCGTTTTATCAGAAAGAAGGCGGCTTAAATGCTCCATATCCAGCGTACAATCTTCTTCGTTGATACGAACTTGATGAACCGTAACGCCTTTATCTTCTGCCGCTTGCTGCCAGCTGGATACATTTGAATAGTGATCCAAAGCGGAAACAATGATCTCATCTCCTGCTTGCCAATCTCGACTAATCGCGCGACTAAGCTGAAAGGTTAGTGAGGTCATATTGGCACCGAAGACAATATTGCCAGATGAAGGGGCATTAAGTAGCGCCTGAGCCGACTCACGCGCATTTTGCATTACGTCAACGGTCACTTGGCTAGAAAAATAATGCCCGCCTAAGTTAGCGTTGAAACAACCTAAATACCCTACCATGCTGTCTAGTACTGATTGAGGCACTTGTGAGCCACCTGGACCATCAAAAAACGTCACGGGCTTGTCGTTGTGGTATTGAGCCAACGCCGGAAATTGCTCTCTGATCTGATTAAGATTGAAGTTCATTACGCTTATCCGTAGCCGTGAGTACAAATACATCCATATGGCCCGCTTCGTCATCAATAACAGAGCGGATTGGGCACGCGTTATGCCACAGCTTGCTATCAGCCAAGATTGCGACCTCTCCGGTTTCTAGCACTTTACGGAAAAATGGGGCTTGGTTATGGCTGCTGTACAGCATGATGTCGCCACCGATGATGTTATGGCGTCCCACACCAACCATTGCAATGTGATCAAAACCGTCTTGGTGCACACCTTCAGGTGCTACTTGGGTTTCTTCTTCCAGTGCCCTGATACGGATTTGGTGAATTTCTATTTCTTGACCGTTTGGCAGATGATTCGCATTGACAAACAATTCACACATTTCTCGAAAGCCATCGCTGGTAAGAATATCCTTCTCAATTGGCTCGAATTGTCTTACAACATCACCTTGAAATCGGTTGATATCAGAGGATTGAACAAAGCTATTTTTATTTAAGTCGATGACTTTGCCGTTATCAAAACCAACCACAGAATAACGTCGTAGTCGATACTGACCATCTGCATGTTCGGTACGAGGCAGTTCTTCAAACGATGGGGAAAGCTGCTCAATTGCTGCCATGCTGAGCTGTGTTAAATGTAGAGTATTCTCACGTGAATGTAACATCATTTGCTCCTTTAATGAGGCACATTAATTAACATTTAATTTACACACTAGGTTACGCAAATATTCTGCAATTACCAGCTTTTAACGTTGATAGCTTCAACAAAACGACGAAAACGACATAACAAACCAAATCAAACCACAAAAACAGAACCATGTTTCAGTTTTACGCTTTGACAATATTTGAAACTAGACTTCTCTACTACGAATAGAATTTTATGCTAGAAGTCAACGTTCTCTATCAATATTTAGTGGGTTCTAATCTATAACCAATTATTCGATCACAATCGTTGTTTATGCTTTTAAAGCACTAAGAATTTCCATACAATCGAGGGAAATGTTACGCCCTTTTTGGAGCCATAATGAGCGACGTAAAACACTGTAAATTATTAATTCTTGGTTCTGGTCCTGCAGGATACACAGCTGCCGTCTACGCAGCGCGTGCAAACTTAAACCCTGTGCTTGTGACGGGAATGCAACAAGGTGGTCAGCTAACCACCACAACTGAAGTTGAAAACTGGCCAGGCGATGCTGAGGGACTGACAGGACCAGCATTGATGGATCGCATGAAAGAACACGCCGAGCGTTTTGAAACTGAAATCGTATTTGATCACATCAATGAAGTAGATCTATCACAACGCCCATTTCGTTTAAAAGGCGACTCAGGTGAGTACACTTGTGATGCCTTAATCATATCTACCGGCGCATCAGCAAAATACCTTGGCCTTGAGTCTGAAGAAGCATTTAAAGGTCGCGGCGTTTCTGCTTGTGCAACCTGTGACGGTTTCTTCTACCGTAATCAGAAAGTTGCAGTTGTGGGCGGTGGTAACACGGCTGTTGAAGAAGCGCTATACCTATCTAACATTGCGTCAGAAGTTCACCTGATCCACCGCCGCGATTCATTCCGCGCAGAGAAGATCCTTGTGAAACGTCTGATGGATAAAGTTGAAAGCGGTAATATCGTTCTTCATACCGATCGCACTCTCGATGAAGTACTGGGTGACGATATGGGCGTAACGGGCGTCCGCATTAAAGACGTGAACAGCGGTGCGACAGAAGATATCGATGTAATGGGTGCATTCATCGCAATTGGCCACCAGCCAAACACACAAATCTTTGAAGGCCAAGTAGACATGAAAGATGGCTACATCATCGTTCAATCAGGTCTTGAAGGCAACGCAACACAAACTAGTATCGAAGGTGTATTTGCAGCTGGCGACGTAATGGACCACAACTACCGTCAAGCGATCACCTCTGCAGGTACAGGTTGTATGGCTGCATTAGATGCTGAACGTTTCTTAGACTCACTTGGTGACAAATAACTTTTCACATTTGTGTCATATCCTTAAAGCCCAGCGGTATTCCCGCTGGGTTTTCTTTTGTATACTACCGCCTCATTAAAACAATTATCATTAAGCCTTCACGATGGATAAGAAAAAGCAAAGCAGCTTGAATAAGTGGCTGAAGCAACAAAGTAAGTTAGCCAAGCGCTGGCTTATGATTGCGATAGGCCTAGGCGTACTTTCAAGCGTGTTTTTATTGGCTCAAGCAGCCCTGCTCGCCTCCATTCTGCACCAGTTAATCATTGACCAAGTCGACAAAACCGACCTCATTTGGCATTTTGTTGGGCTCGGTGGCACGGTTATCGGTCGAGCTGCTTGTACCTGGGGTCGAGAGCTTGCCGGTTACCGTTGCGGGGAGCAAATTCGAGTTTATATTCGCCAACTCATTTTAGATAAAGTTCATAAACTTGGGCCAGCTTACATCAAAGGCAAACCTGCTGGCAGTTGGGCAACGCTCATCTTAGAGCAGGTAGAAGATATGCAAGATTTCTTCTCACGCTACTTGCCTCAAATGTCATTATCGGTACTAGTGCCTTTCATCATTTTGGTTGTCGTATTCCCAGTAAACTGGGCAGCAGGCTTGATCTTCCTGGTCACTGCACCACTAGTGCCTATTTTCATGGCACTGGTTGGGATGAAAGCCGCAGAAGCAAACCGTAAAAACTTTAAAGCGATGCAGCGTTTGTCGGGTCACTTTTATGACCGCTTGCAAGCAATGACGACCATTCGCTTATTCGATAGAACAAAATCTGAAACTGAAACTCTTAAGGGTGCTTCAGAAGTCTTTCGTACTCGTACCATGGACGTTCTGAAAATCGCGTTTCTGTCTTCTGCGGTGTTAGAGTTTTTCACTTCTATTTCTATCGCAATTACCGCTGTCTACTTTGGCTTTAGTTATATCGGGGAGCTGGACTTCGGCTACTACGGCACGGGTGTTACGCTCTTTGCTGGTTTGTTCATTCTGATTCTTGCGCCAGAGTTTTATCAGCCATTACGTGATTTGGGCACGTTCTATCATGCGAAACAGCAAGCGGTTGGCGCAGCAGAAAGCATTGTCGAATTTCTGGATTTGGAAGTCGATCAAATCAAAGATGGTACCCAAGCGTTAGATAAAAACAGCCCTATCCATATTGAAGCGGACCAGTTAACCATTTTTAGTCCGGAAGGTAAGCAGCTCGCAGGTCCCCTATCCTTCTCTCTTGAAGCCAACAAAAGTACGGCTTTAGTTGGACCAAGTGGCGCAGGTAAAACAAGCTTGGTAAACACCATCCTCGGTTTCATGCCTTATCAAGGTAGCTTGAAGATTAATGGTTGTGAATTGTCGCAACTGGATCTAGCCACATGGCGAGAGGCAGTAAGCTGGATTGGTCAAAACCCGATGCTATTACACGGTAGCATTCGAGATAACATCACACTAGGTAAGCACAATATTCAGGATGCAGACGTACATTGTGTGTTGAATGACTCTCACGCTGCTGAATTTGTTGAAATGCATGGGTTGGATTATCCGATATCTGATCGTTCTGGTGGTTTATCTGTCGGCCAAGCGCAGCGTTTAGCACTGGCTCGCGCCATGCTACAAAATGGTCGTTTTTGGTTATTAGATGAACCAACCGCAAGCTTAGATGCTCGCAGTGAAAAACTCGTTATGGAAGGCATTAACAAGTATGCGCATGCCACAACGAATTTGATGATTACTCACCAACTTGCGCCTTTACAAAACGTATCGCAAATTCTTGTTATGCAGGACGGCCAGATTGTTCAACGTGGTGATTACGCCACACTGTCGACAGAATATGGCTTATTTAAAGACATGTTGGAAGCGAACCTCGCACAACGTGAAACAGACAAGGGGAACTTAGATGCGTGATTTACTCCCTTATCTAAAACTCTATAAGAAACACTGGTTTGGTCTTTCGCTAGGTATGCTACTGGCATTTCTGACCTTAGCGGCGTCTATTGGCTTATTAACGCTATCAGGTTGGTTTATTTCAGCCGCAGCGGTGGCAGGCTTGACGGTTGCTCGTGAGACCTTCAACTACATGTTACCAGGTGCCGGGGTACGCGGCGCTGCAATGGCTCGAACCGCAGGTCGATGGGGAGAACGTGTAGTTAGCCACAATGCAACGTTCAAGCTACTTACCGATCTACGTATCTTCTTCTTTAAGAAACTTGCACCACTGATTCCGGGTCGTGTTTCTACGATGCGTGATGCCGATCTGCTCAACCGCCTAGTAGCGGACGTAGATGCGATGGATCACGTTTACCTTCGACTTATCAGCCCTGTCGTGATTGGTGTTTTTGGCATATTGAGTTTAACGGCTGTCCTGGCGTTCTTTGATTGGCATCTCGCCCTACTGCTTGGCTCGATTCTTACCGTCATGTTGTTTGTATGGCCAGTACTGTTCTATAAACTGGGTAAAAACAATGGCGAGAATCTCACTCATCATAAAGCGCAATTGCGAGTGGCGACACTGGACTGGCTTCAAGGCTACAGCGAACTGAGTATCTTTGGAGCAGAAGAACGTTATCGTAATCTCATTCTAGAGAAGCAGAAGCAGTTGCTGTCTAACCAATTTGTGAACGCGAACTTAACGGGCATGGCTTCAGGCCTGCTTATGCTGGTGAACGGCATTACACTGGTTGTGATGCTTTGGTTTGCTGCAGACGGCGTAGGTGGTCGTGCTCCTGATCCTTGGATTGCGCTGTTTGCGTTTGCAACCATGGCGAGCTTTGAGATTCTGATGCCTATCGCAGGCGCATTCCAGTATCTCGGTCAAACGTTGACCTCTGCTCGTCGTTTAAATGAAGTAATTTTGGCTGAACCTGACGTTGTCTTCCCTGAGCAGTCGAAACATAAAGACACAACGTTAGACATTGAATTCGACAACATAGATTTTACTTACCCTGACGGTCAGCAAAAGGTGCTGAAAGACTTGTCACTCTCACTACCGTTGGGCACTAAAACTGCAATTGTAGGTCAAACAGGTTCAGGTAAATCAACACTGATTCAGCTTCTTTGCCGCTACTGGGATGTTAACCAAGGTGAAGTTCGAATCGGTGGTACAAAACTGCAAGATTGGAGCGAGTCGGACCTGCGATCAGCAATGACTGTGGTCAGTCAACGCGTAGATGTACTAAACGGGACACTACGTGACAACTTACTCATGGCCGCTCCGGATGCAAGTGATGAGCAACTGTCTACTATTTTACAAAAAGTCGAGCTTGGCGGACTTCTTGAAGAGCCGGGGTTAGACGCTTGGTTAGGCGACGGCGGTCGTCAGTTATCTGGCGGTGAGAAACGTCGAATCGGTATTGCTCGAGCATTGCTACGTGATGCCCCAATCCTACTCTTAGATGAACCGACTGAAGGCCTCGATAAGCGTACGGAACAAAAAGTGATGGCGCTTTTCAATGAACACTTTGCTAATAAGACAGTAGTATTCATTACACACCGACTGATAGAGCTAGAAAGTATGGATAGCATCTGTTTGATGGAACAAGGTGAGATCATCGAGCAAGGCGACCATCCAACGCTACTCGCTCAAAAAGGTCGTTACTACCAGCTATTACAATCTCTATAATTCGATTTTCAGTGACGAGAAGGGCTCATCAAATGATGAGCCCTTTTGTTATTCCTGTATTATTAGTTACCTAATTAAGCACGTATACAGTGCTGATTTACCGACCAGATTTTTTGAGATAAGCCGCCATTTCATCTTCCGGAACCATGCCCCCACCTGTTGCCCAAACAAGATGTGTTGCGTTTTTGAGTTTTTCTTCGTCAAATTTCATTCGAGACTGGTAAGCATGGTTATTCGAGACGTGCACTGCACCAATCATACCGGCTAATGCAGAAGGCTCTAGATTAATACCTTCCAGTTCACTTAACTCACCCAAGTGGTGATACATACGAGCGTCATCAATGGTGTAAAAACCATCAAGTAGCCTTTCCATCGCTCTTCCGACAAATCCCGAGGCACGCCCGACTGCCAAACCATCAGCGGCGGTGATGTTATCGATACCCAAATCTTGTACCGAAATATCGTCATGCAAGCCTGTATGTACGCCCAACAGCATGCACGGTGAGTGCGTTGGCTCTGCGAAAATACAGTGGACATGCTCGCCAAATGCTACCTTCAAGCCAAATGCCACCCCACCAGGTCCACCGCCAACACCACAAGGAAGATAAACAAACAATGGATGATGCTCATCAACCACGATTCCCAAGTCATCAAATTGCTGCTTAAGACGCTCACCCGCAACAGAGTAACCTAGAAACAGCGTCCGTGAGTTTTCATCATCGATAAAGAAACAGTTGGGATCTTTTTCTGCCTCTTTACGACCTTGCTCGACAGCAATACCATAATCTTCTTGGTGCTCTACGACATTAACACCATGCGACCGGAGCTTATTTTTCTTCCATTCCCGCGCATCCGCAGACATGTGGACTGAAACTGAAAAACCCAGCTTCGCACTCATGATGCCGATGGACATACCAAGATTGCCGGTTGAGCCAACCGCAATACTGTACTGCTTAAAAAACTGCCGAAACTCATTGCTGAACAATTTTCTGTAATCATCGTTTTCACAGAGCAAGCCGGCTTCAAACGCCAACTTTTCTGCATGAGTGAGCACTTCATAAATACCACCTCTCGCTTTGATCGAACCAGAAATTGGCAAATGACTGTCTTTTTTGAGCATTAAATGGCCCAATATTGGTGTGTCGTATTGCTGCTCCAAACGCACTTTCATCTTGGGAACATCCACCACAGAAGACTCAATGATGCCATGCGAAGCTTCCGTTTCGGGAAACGCTTTCATCAAATAAGGCGCAAATCGTGCAAGCCGTTCACTCGCAGCTTGAATATCTTTTTCATCTAGCCCCACATAAGGCAAACCTTCTGCTAAAGAGGTTATGTTTGGGTTAAACCAGCAGACCTCCTTAAGATCAATAAGTGGCGCCAAGAGTGGGAGCTGCTTGATCAGCGCTTCAATATTCGCCTTGGTCATTTTACCTTCCTGGAGTGATGTGAGTTGAGATAAACAAAAGCGCCGCAATAGCGACGCTTTGGAGAACAACTATCAGTTTGAGTTTACGCGTAGTTTTTCTCAAACTCTTGCATAAAATCGACTAACGCTTGAACGCCTTCTAACGGCATGGCGTTATAAATGGATGCTCGCATACCACCAACGGCTCGGTGACCTTTTAGCGCTTTCAACCCTTTAGAGTCTGCTAGCTCAAGGAAGGTTGCATCCAGTTCAGGCTTAGCAAGTTGAAATGGCACGTTCATCAAAGAACGGTTTGCTGAGTGCACGCCATTACGGTAGAAATCAGACTGATCGATGTAATCATACAGTAGCGCGGCTTTAGCGCGGTTCACTTGCTCAATCGCTTTTACTCCACCCTGTGCCTTCAGCCATTTGAAAACAAGACCAGACAGGTACCATGCAAAGGTTGGTGGCGTGTTGAACATTGATTCTTTTTCTGCCAAAACAGTGTAATCCAAGATACTTGGTAGTACCTGCTTCGCCATACCTAATAAATCATCGCGCACGATAGCAATAGCAATGCCGGAAGGACCAATATTTTTCTGAGCGCCCGCGTAAATCACACCGTATTTAGACACATCGATTTCACGAGAAAGAATTGTCGAAGACATGTCAGCAACAATCGGTTTGTCGGTGATAGGAAGATCGTTAATCTCAATACCATCAATGGTCTCATTTGGACAGAAGTGAACGTAAGCCGCTTCTGGAGCAATTTTCCATTCACTTGCAGGTAGAACCGCGACTTTCCCGTTGATTTCTGTTTTTGCATCAAACACGTCTGGTTCGCAGTATTTTTTCGCTTCAGCTACCGCGCTTCCAGCCCAATAACCACCATCGATGTAAGTTGCCGTATCGGCATCACCAAGTAAGTTTAGAGGAACAGCAGCAAACTGAGCACGAGCACCACCTTGGCAGAACAGCACTTTATAGTTGTCCGGAATATTCAGAAGATCACGTAAATCCTGCTCGGCTTCTTCTGCAACTTTGATGAACTCTTTGCTTCGGTGGCTGATTTCCATGACCGAAGTGCCAAGACCTTGCCAATCGATTAGTTCCTTTTGTGCTTGCTGCATAACTGCTTTAGGCAGACCTGCTGGCCCTGCACTGAAGTTAAATACGTTGTCCGTATTTTGTTCCATGATGCTCATTGCTCCTGCTATGTAAATATTAAGAAATTAATATCACGTTTTCGCAGTGATAAAAACAAGAAAAGAGGTCTTACGACCTCTTTTTAAAGACTAAGCGTTGAATTGGAACAAATTCGCAACAACACGAATTACTGTTGTTGCATCAAAGCAGGCATAAGTAGAGCCACCAATGGGAACTCATGCCCATTTTCGAACTTCAATTTGCCTTCACCAATTTCTGCTTTTAATTGATAACCGCCCTCTACTTTTTCGATCAACTCCATAATAAGGAGCTCATCAATCCCTTCTTGAATAAATGGGTAATGCGTTACTAATTCATCAGAGAAGTAAGTGCTAAGTTCACCAGTAGTGGCCGTCACCAACTTCATTGGATCTTGAGTAATATGCTTAGTACCTTCAGGGATGGATAGTTGCCACTCGTTGTGGAACTTGCCGTCACCGAACGCGAGTGAAAGCTCGTTCACGGATAAATCAAAACCTTTGCTAAACAGCGTATCGACATGCGGCAACAAATTCGCAATTTCCTGCTCATCTAACATAGGAGAGCTTTGATAGATAGACATAATTTGATCAAAAGACTGGCTATCCACATCTGCAATTGAGAAATCCAACTTAAAGTTATCGACATCCGTCCCATCAGTTAAACGTAGTTTCTTAGCATCTAGGTTTAATTGACTGTTCAGCTTATCACCAGACTCACTCATCGTAGTGTTACCACGGTAGCTCGCATTTTCAATCAAAAAGACAGGCGTCAAGTTCGCATCAACCACATCCAGCTTCTCTAGAGAGAAAGACTGCTCGCCTAACCAGTAGCCTTTTGCTTGCTTTCCTTTACCTTGCCCTGTCAATGCATTCAGATGAAGCTCTTCACCGTTTTCAAAATCCACTTGAACAGAAGGAACGGAAACTTGGTAATTGAGATCACCCAATACCGTCACATCACCTGTTACTTTTGCAGGGCTTGTAGAAACAGAAACACCTTGCGCTTCGTTACGATAATGCCAACTGTCTAGGTCGAGGATAAATGCTGTATTGCCATTTAGTTGAGTCTGGCTATGCATCGTGAGAGGCAAAAAGTCATTGTCCACCAATTTTGAATCTGCTGTTAGGCTTGTTAGACCGTGGCTAACATCACTGGTTACGTCAAACGTCGTTGGCATACCATCACGCTCTAACTGCGTTTTAAGCTCAGGATCAACAACTGAATAACGAGTCAGCACGACTGAAGACAAATAGCCACGCTGATACTCGACCACTTCGCCTTTAATCATTTCATCATTCATATTGGTAATACCATCTTCAATGATGGACTGACCAATTTGTCCGACAGCCAATGGCCAACACAGTGCTAATGAGATAGCACCACCAATGGCGCCGATTTTTTTAAGATTTTGCATAACGTCACTTATTAGATATTTTCGGTCAGTCTACCCCAAACCACCTGCGGAGAAAACATTGAGACAAATCAGACTATTGATGCTTATTCTAGTCCATTAATCAGGAATCATACTTGGCTCCCACTCATCATGTCCTTTTATTGTTAAAGTTTGCGTGGCGAAGTTTTAACCGGAGCTAAAACATCTGTGAATCGTTATGCTGTGTTGTGTCTCGACAACAACCCAATCAGTGCTGAACAGTTTCGATTGGAGCTGTCTGCCTTCTCTAGTAAGTTTGATATTTTTTCTGTCGAATCGATAGAAGAGGCTCAAAGCGCTTTAGAGTATCTAGAAGAAAGAGAACAGACTGTTGCTTTAGTTATAGCGAGCCATCACGCTCATTTTAACGGCGTGGATTTTCTTATTGGTTTAGACCGGATGCCACATACCGAGCAAGCAAGAAAAATTCTTATTAGCTGCTCGTCTGATATAGAGGCAATTCTCACTGCCGTTAATGAGGGCAGGCTCGACCACTGCCTCACTAAACCTTTGCCAGATAACGTCTTATTTAACACAGTGCAAAAAGAGCTGACCCAATTTATCTTGCGAAATGGCAAAGAAGACCTGCTAAGTTACAGTCAGATATTGGATCATCACAGCTTGTTGCGAGCGCACATCAATAACCAGATGAGCCATTATCAAGCCGGATTCTTACACGACTACCACTCGATGTCTGATACCGAGTTAGCCGAGCAAGTGATCTCCGCTCTCCAGCAATTTTTCAAAGATAATGACGAAACAAGAGCGTGCCGTACATACTCACCTGAACACTTATTAACCGTGGAAGGCGAGCCAAATAGCTTTTTGTGGTTTATCACCGAAGGTGAAGTGGCTCTGTACAAGCGCGATGAACAAGGCATGCAGCGAGAGGTTGTACGCCATAACAAAGGGAATATTGTCGGAGGCATGTCGTTTGTTACTGGGGAATGTTCTTTCTCGACAGCTCTAACACTAACCAAAACAGAAGTTATCAAACTCGATCGCAACGTATTCAATAAAGTGATGCAAAGCGACTCAAACTTACTGCCTCTTTTTACAAACTTGCTTTTACGCCACTTCAACCGCCGATTGCAAAGAAGCATCAACACCAAACTGCAACTTCAAAAAACGCTCGAATCTTTAGAATCAGCCCACCAGCAGCTCATTGAAAGAGAAAAAATGGCGATGCTTGGTCAATTGGTTGCAGGAGTGGCCCACGAACTAAACAATCCAGTAGCCGCGATATTGAGGGGCGTAGAGAATTTAACGCATACGCTAGAACGATTACTTAACGATGCGCCAAGTTCCGATATACAAACCAAAGGCATTGAATTACTGAGCAAAGCGCAAACCTCAAAACCCGCTTCAACCGCCGAGCTCAGATCACGCGTAAAAGCGCTTAGCCATACTTTTCCAGACCGAGCATTGGCAAAAAAAGTGGTGAGCCTTGGATTAGAGTCCGATCAAGAGCTACTTACCCAACTAATGAGAAAGCAGCAAGCGTCTTATCATGCTCTCAATACACTAGAGCAATACCACAAAGCAGGTTCTACACTTCGCTCAATTAATGTCTGTGCAGCACGAATTGCTGATATGGTAAAAAGCCTGAAAGGATATGCTCGGTCAGATGATGAAACCCTGCACTATGCCGATATTCATGAGGGTATTGAAGACACCTTGGTGATTTTCGAGAACAAATTAAAAATGCACCAAGTTTCAACCGACTATGCAAACTTGCCTTCCATCCTTTGTCAACCGATCGCACTCCAACAGGTGTGGACGAACTTGGTCTCTAACGCCATTGACGCATTTCCAGAGAAAGGTGTGTTAAACATACAAACACGCCTTGTAGAAAAAGAGCACACACATTATGCCGTTATCTCATTTGAAGATAATGGATGTGGCATTCCTGAATCGCAAAGAGACGCCATTTTCGAGCTGAACTTCACCACAAAAAAAGAAGGTAACTTTGGCTTAGGCATCGGGCTGTCCATCTGCCAGCAAATCGTAACAGCACACAGAGGGTGGATTGACGTCGAATCAGAGATCGGCCAGTTCACAAGAATGACCGTCTGGTTACCAGTCATCGAAGAAGGAGATGAAACATGACCAAGTATCTAATTTTATGTGTCGATGACGAACGAGAAGTCTTGGATAGCGTGCTCCAAGATCTTGCTCCCTTCGAGGAGAACTTTGTTGTCGAAGGAGCGGAATCAGTGACTGAAGCTCGGCAAGTGATTGAGGAGATGGCGGAAGAAGAAGTTCAGCTTGCTCTCATTTTATGTGACCACATTATGCCGGAACAAACTGGGATCAGCTTCTTAATCGAACTCAGTCAAAATGGTGACACAAAAGCAGCGCGCAAAGTTTTACTCACAGGACAAGCCGGTTTGGAAGACACCGTAGAAGCCGTAAATAACGCGAGTCTCGATTATTACATTGCCAAACCTTGGAAAGGCGAAGCGTTGAGAAAGGCAATCGTGTCTCAGCTTACCGCGTTTGTGATTGAGAATGATGATAACCTGCTATCCTGGACTCAAATCCTTGATTCTGAGGCAATCCTCAACGCCATGGCAGATAGAAGAGCAAGCTTTGGCGAGTAATAAAGTGTTTAGTTCTAACTTGAACTCAACGATGGTCATTGAACCACCTTACCTCGCATAGTAGAACGAGGTTAGAAAAACATCGTTACTTGTCCGAGTGAAATCCTCGGACACTACGTATATGGCGTAGTTTTTGCTTAAACCAAGGAACTATTAAGTTAATTGACAAAACATCGACACATTTTTGTTGGTCGTGGACCTTCCTTTTTATTATGATGTCGGACAAATCAGATTACGGTTCAAGTGGTTGCTTGAATCCATGGAAATAATGAACAAGGTTTATCGTTAGTTATGCGTAAAACACTATTAGCCGCTGCCTTACTAGTGGCATCAAGCCATGCCCTAGCTGCAAACGATCGCAATGCGCCAGCAACTATGAGCAACTTTAGCTACGACTATTTCGAAGCACGTATTGGCGCAAGTCCTGTGACATTTGGTGCTGGATTCAGCAAATCAATTCACCCGAACGCGCATGTTATTGCTCGTATTGACTCTGAGTTTGAAAGTGATTTTGACTCAGCTGCAGGCTTTGGCTTCCATTCTCCGCTAAACAACTGGGCAGATCTTACTGGTGAAATGCTAATGCGCGTTGTGCAACCTTCGAACGAGAGCAGCACAGATGTTGGTATGGAGCTGAACTTAGGTGTTCGCCAATGGTTGGGCCCTCAATTAGAAGTAGGCGGCAAAGTCGGCTACGTTTCTATCGATAACGATGACGATTGGACTGGCTCTGCCTACGCTCGATTCCACTCAACAGAGCTTTTCTCTTTGGGTGCTGAAGCACGTATCAACGATTTTTACGGTGATCAGGTAATGTTTACTACGCGTTTTAAGTTTTAAGATTTGTGCTGTAAGAAAAGAGCAAATTAAAAAAACAAAAACCGAGGTCTCTGCCTCGGTTTTTTGTCTAATTTAATGACTAACTCAATGAAGTGGTAAAAAACTTCAACGTCCTTTTTCCGCTTTTCACACTTGCCTTTACGACCCGCTAACTCCATCGAAACGAGTCAATCATTGTGCGATCAGCTTCGCTTAGTCACACAGTGCCAATAACTGTTTTTTACGCGGCTCTTGGATCAGTTTCCAATGTACGCCATCAGTTGCACCAGCAAATTTCCACAGTAGCTTTACATCAACATCATTACCGTAAGCCGTTTTAACTTTGTTGAAGACTTTTACAGGTCCAAGTTCTAAAAAGGTTTCTACGTCATCAACACCGGCTTTCTTGACCATACGTTCAAGGGTTAGTTGCATGTTGGGTAAGTCTCTTAAGCGTCTACTGGCAGAGGACTTTTGATATTTCCGTTCCTTAATTGAGTATTCAATTGATTTCTGTACCAGTTCATCAAGCCCTACATATCCGGATTCGAATAAATCGGTTACATCATAATAATTTACGGTTGCCGTCGTCTGTTTTTTGACGTGCTTATACTTCTCACAGCTCAGTTGAGTAAACACTTCATCTAGCCCATTACCACCACGTAAGTAGCAGCAATCATTGCTGACAAGCGCAAACATAGCATCATCGGTGAATAAACCAATACCACCGAACATAGAACGTTTTTGGTACTCACTGAAGGTGCGTACATATTTAAAAAAAGCTTGGTCTGTCATGTCCATTGACCTCTTTAATCTGAATAAATTACCCCGATTAGCGATGTCACCAGATAAACAGCAGCTTATAGCGAATTATAAATGTCGATTTGTTGGCGATATTTTTGTGAGTTGTGCTCACCAACTTGCTTAATCATACTTAACGTTGAAAAATAAGTTAGGACATAGGTCACATATAAAAAAGTATAAATTCTGCATACGTGATTAGTTTCACATTTATTGTTCGTGTGGTGATATTTTTTTGACGCATAGCATGCCTAAAACGCGCCATCATTATGATCTCGCTGGCAATTACGGGCACATAATACGCATTTAATTGATAAAGAATACGCTGTAAGGGTACACTGTACGAAAGATCTCAAGTACAGCGTCACAATGGAACATTTATCATTTTTTTGGCTGCCAAATAATAAAGATAAGCTTATAAACGCACTGGAATCCGAGTTTGCTCAGCTGGTAGAACAGTCCATCGCCACGGGTAAGATTTCGTTACCTCCTATTCCTGATGTCGTGCTTAAAATTCAGCAGTTATGTGTCGAAGAACACACCACGATTGCCGATGTTGCGAACTGTTTATTGGAAGATCCCGGATTAGCAGCGGTCGTTTTACGAGTCGCTAACTCTGTGATTTTCAATCGCAGAAATATCACCTGCAACGACTTAACTACAGCGGTATCTCGTCTCGGAATACTTCGTGTACGTGATATTGTTACCGCACAAGCGATCGAGCAACTTAAACACTCAGTTAATCTCACTAAAGAATGCAATGCCATCTTGGTGAAGAGTGCAGCGATATCGCGTGAGCTCGGTGCCGTCATGGTGATGTTAGTTCAATCGTTTCGTAGCCACGAGCCAGGCACTTATGGTCATCTAGAGCAAGAAAAGGCGTTATTGGTCGGTCTATTAGCCGATATTGGGTTATTTTGCCTAATTAATGAGTACCACTTGTACTTAGATAGGGGCAATTACTTAGACCCAGATATTGCATTGCAGATCTTCCAAACACGTTGTTCTGCCACAAGTAAACTGGTACTTGAGCGTTGGGGGTTTGACAACGACTTCAGAGAAGTATCCTCAAACGAAAAATACGAGTTAACGCGACCAGAAGTGAGTTATCTCGACATCGCTAGAATTGCGCATCATTTATTGATGTTCCGCAATCACGATGAACGCATTGACGAACATGAAGTTGAATTCAACTTAACTGGTGCAGAAGTCTTGTATGAACTTAGTAACATGAGTGATACTGACTTCAATGATCAAATCCGTGCTGTACTCAATGCTAGCGGTTTGTAATTTATCGCTTTCTGATAATACCTTATCCGCGATAAAACGATTCGCTCAAGGCTGAGCTGTGTGTGGTGAAATGTCTCTAATTTCAACCGATAGATAATTTGATTTATGCGTGTTGATGTTATCTCAAAAAGGAATCATTGAGCTTTATGTTCTCAGGGATGCTATTTATTTTCGCTCCGCTTGTGGTGGGGTATCTAATTCCTATATCTCGATCTTCGTTATTGGAGAAGATCAATCAGTCAACGTCCTACCTTATTTACGTCATTTTGTCGTTGATGGGTCTTAGTTTGGCGGCGCTCGATAATTTAAGCAGCAACTTACAAAGTATTCTCCTCTATGCGAGTACGTTTTTTTTGTGTCTAAGTGCCTGCAACCTGTTGGCTCTGCCTATTATTGATAAAATTATTCCACTCCAGACCAATCAGAATCAAAAGAAGCTACCGTTATCTTCGATGGCTTTAGAGTCAGTTAAGCTTATCGTGGTCGTTGGCGGAGGGTTAGTGGTTGGCCTGCTGTTACCCATTGATTTGAGTTGGGTAGATACAGCAAGCGAATGGATACTCTTTCTACTTCTATTTTTTATTGGTATTCAGCTGCGCAATAGTAGACTTACTCTGCGTCAAATCCTATTAAATAAACAAGGAATGGCCATTGCGGCTGTTGTCATCGCAACATGTATGCTTGGTGGCGTTCTTGCAGCGGTGCTTTTGGATCTTCCTCTTTATCAAGCACTCGCAATGGCTTCAGGTTTTGGCTGGTATTCACTCGCAGGTATTTTAATGGGTGACGCTTTTGGTCCGGTATTTGGTGGCGCGTCGTTCTTGATTGAATTGATGAGAGAGTTAGTCGCACTGGTTGCCATTCCTCTCTTTATTCGTAGCTATCCGTGCACCGCAATTGGTTATGCCGGTGCAACAGCAATGGACTTCACCCTACCCGTTATTCAAACTACCGGTGGTGTGCGTTGTGTTCCTGTTGCTATCGTTAGCGGCTTTATTTTGAGTTTAT
Organism: Vibrio sp. 1069; assembly: GCF_033340555.1. NCBI lineage: Bacteria > Pseudomonadati > Pseudomonadota > Gammaproteobacteria > Vibrionales > Vibrionaceae > Vibrio > Vibrio sp. 1069. The sequence continues at coordinate 289,453 of NZ_JAWOWP010000001.1, read as the reverse complement.
TGGTACCAGTTATGATGCTTTTCTTTGTATCACTTGCTAGCTAGATCTCAGGTTTTCGCTTTAACATCCATTACAATACGGCAAAAATTTAAATACCCAGTTAACGTCAAAGTGGTCAATGTTTTTTGGCAAGACCCCTCTTTCTTTTCGTCATTCAGCCCAACGATTTGTCACGACCAAATAGAAAGAAGGGAGAAACATCAACTGATGTGCATTGCGTTAATAAAGGGATAACAACCAGAAGGAAGAAGAATGAAACGCTTTGTCGTTGCAGCGCTCCTCGCTACAAGCTCAACTTTTACGCTTGCCGCAGATCAACAATGTCTTGCTAGCAAATACGATGGCTACGTCGATGCCTCACTACAGTGGTATCAAGATCTTGTTGATTTGACGGTTACCCAATATCCAGATCTGAAAGAAGTTAGTCAATGGTTCTTGGATGGACGTAAACATCACTTTGAATTAAACCGCGAAGCGGTTCACTACTTTCTAGAGAACGACCCTAGCCGCGTTGCGACGGAACAGCCAATCGAAGCATGGTTAAAACTAGAGCAACATGACGTTAAGCAGTTAGCGACCCGAAGCGATAAGTTAGGTGAAGTTGCAAAACAGACATTTAGCGACCGTCAATCAACTAACCACCCAAAAAACTACGAGCTTCGTTCAGCATTCGCTGATCTGCTTAGTCATCCCCAACAAATTGATACCGCACTTAATAAGTACAATCAGTCAATAGAAAAGATTGAAAAGCAGAAATGTGACTAAGATTGCTCGCATTAGTCGTTGATTAGCATTCGAAAACACTAGAATGTTTTAACGTACTCAATCTAGAATTTTTTAATGTGAATATCGTAACCTTCACCTAAAATTTTCATTTCTACAACTTGGGTTTCAACAATTAAAACGGGACTTTGCGCCCGTTTTAGTTTAGATTGTGCCGCTCGCATTACCAAAATAACTACAAAGATTCTTTGCTATGGTTAAGGAACAAAAAACCGCTGATGTTAGCTTTGAGAGCTTGCTAAAGATCTTCACTGTCCCAGAAGGTCCGGACTCAACGTTAACTAAAATTGACGAGAGCCTCTCGCGAAATCTAAATCAATTTCTTCGTGAACACATCGTGGCAGAAGAAAAGCCTTTACGCGAAATCGAAAAAGACTTTTCTTCTGCTCAGATTCCTGAGCAGCCAGAGTTCGTGTCAGATCATACAGAGCACTTACTCGACACTTTGGTGTCGCACTCAGTTCACACATCTTCACCAAGCTTCATTGGTCATATGACATCGGCACTGCCTTATTTCTTGATGCCACTGTCAAAGATCATGATCGCCTTAAACCAAAACCTGGTAAAAATAGAGACTTCCAAAGCCTTTACACCACTTGAGCGTCAAGTTTTGGGTATGCTGCATCGCTTGATATATGGTCAGAATGATACGTTTTACAATCAGTGGATGCACAGTGCAAACCACTCATTAGGCGCATTTTGTTCCGGCGGCACCATTGCCAATATCACTGCGCTTTGGGTAGCACGTAACAAAGCGTTAAGAGCCAATGGCTCATTTAAAGGCGTGGAAAAGGAAGGCCTTTTTAAAGCCATGAAGCACTATGGCTATGATGGCTTAGCGGTGCTAGTGTCTGAGCGTGGTCACTACTCCCTTAAGAAAGCAGCCGATGTATTAGGGCTAGGCCAAGAGGGCTTGGTTGCGGTTAAAACCGATGCCAACAACCGTATTATTGTCAACGACCTGAAAGCGAAAATTGTTGAGCTCGAAAAACAAAACATCAAGCCTATTGCTGTTATTGGTGTGGCTGGCACAACAGAGACAGGTAATGTTGATCCATTGCCTGAAATCGCTGAAGTCTGCCAAGCTCACGGCTGTCACTTCCATGTGGATGCCGCATGGGGTGGCGCAACACTTATGTCTAACCATCACCGTCACCTTCTTAAAGGTGTGGAAATGGCAGACTCAGTAACTATTGATGCGCACAAGCAGCTCTACATCCCGATGGGCGCTGGTATGGTTCTGTTCAAAGACCCTGACGCAATGAAATCCATAGAGCATCACGCTCAATATATATTGCGAAAAGGTTCAAAAGACCTAGGCAGCCATACATTAGAAGGTTCACGTTCGGGTATGGCGATGTTAGTCTACGCCGCAATGCACATCATAAGTCGCCCAGGTTATGAGCTTCTTATTGACCAAAGCATTGAAAAAGCTCGCTACTTTGCGGATTTAATCAAACAGCAAGATGATTTCGAATTGGTTTCTGAACCAGAGCTTTGTCTGCTCACATACCGTTATTTGCCGCCATTCATCCGTGAAGCATTAGCACAAGCAGAAGGCTCACAAAAAGAACAACTGAATGAGCTGATCAATGAGTTAACACAGTTTATTCAAAAGCGTCAGCGCGAAACGGGCAAATCGTTCGTTTCACGTACAAGACTGAACCCAGACCAATGGCAACGCATGAATACGATAGTGTTTAGAGTGGTTTTGGCAAATCCACTGACCACAAAAGAAATTTTGAGCTCAGTGCTTGATGAACAACGCGAAATCGCCAAGCAAGCACCAAATTTGATGAAAAGGATTCAACAGCTGGTTGTTGATATTCAATCGTCTTAACAGCCAGATCGAGTTACATCAATTTGAAATTTTTTTTCGTTTTGATGTAACTCAAACATCATTATCGTGCGACTAGCGCAACAAAACTTCGTTTACACATCCAATTCTGTAGTTTTTACAACATTTTGTTTGAGGCCTGTCAAATTCTCACTAAATAGTACCCGTTATTGGTTTAGACTGATTGAAGATCAGGTTTATACTGATTCTATGGCGCTGGTTGTTTTCGTTAACGCCCCACTCTACTCCGGAATCTTCGTGTTTCCTTTCGTTAGCAGAGCCAGCGAGTTGTTCTCTATACCCTCGTGAACACTATGAATACATTAGAAAAAATTCAAAAAAACCTGGAGAATTTCAGCAAGTCAGAGCGCAAAGTTGCGGAAGTAATTATGGCGTCTCCACAAACTGCAATTCATTCAAGCATTGCAACGCTGGCTAAAATGGCCGACGTTAGTGAGCCCACTGTAAACCGCTTCTGTCGTCGTCTGGACACCAAGGGCTTTCCAGATTTTAAGCTTCACTTGGCACAGAGCCTAGCCAACGGCACCCCTTACGTTAACCGTAATGTGGAAGAAGACGATGGCCCAGACGCGTACACCCATAAGATTTTCGAATCGACGATGGCGTGTTTAGATGTCGCGAAAAATAGCCTAGATCCAATGCAAGTGAACCGTGCGGTCGATTTGCTAACGCAAGCGAAGCGCATTTCATTCTTTGGCCTTGGTGCATCATCTTCTGTCGCCCGAGATGCACAAAACAAGTTTATTCGCTTTAATATTCCAATTACTTGTTTTGAAGATATTGTTATGCAGCGCATGAGTTGTATCAACTGCAGTGATAATGATGTTGTGGTTCTTATTTCTCATACCGGTCGAACAAAGAGTCAGGTAGAAATAGCGAACCTTGCTCGTGAAAATGGCGCAACGGTTATTGCTATTACAGCGAAGGATTCTCCTCTAGAAAAGGCAAGCTCGCTGGCCATCACGCTCGATATTCCAGAAGATACCGACGTTTACATGCCAATGGCAAGCCGAGTTGTACAAATGACAGTGATTGATGTGCTAGCAACTGGCTTCACTCTTCGCCGTGGTACAGGTTTCCGTGAGAACCTAAAACGCGTAAAAGATGCGTTGAAAGACAGTCGCTATGACAAACTAAGCCAGTACTAAGCACTAAAGCTTAGTCAATACTTTATCTAGGGGAACTCAAGGCTCCCCTTTTGTTTTAATGCTGCTAAGGGAGCAATCACCCTAAGTCGTTGACACTCGATAAGTCCGCTCTTGATTCCAGTACTTCAACAGAACTGACATGTTGTGCACTCTCTGCTACACACTCTCCGCTACAATCACAGACTTGCTGCAATATGTAAATCAAACGTTCCTGATTAAGAGGTAAAGGATTCCCTTTGATTGCCATTGACTTAAGCGCATCGTTCGCCACTTGCTCAAAAGAGGTTTCGCATACTCCAAATTGAGCCAGTAGCGGTAACGCTAACTTATCTAGCACCATATTTACCCAAAGAATTCCATCGTGTTCGTTAGCATTTACTCGCTCAGTGACTAATTGGGCCAGCTTGCGATAACGACTTATCACATCATTCCTACCCGCGAGTTTAGCGGCGTTAATGTTCTCCTGCATCACGTGCGGAGCTAGGCGAGCCGTAATAACGCTATGGGGGGCGTCTAACTTGCCTCCTAACGCCGATGCTAACCCATGAGCGGCACCTAATTTGGCATTAGTAATCGCCATACCACCAAGCAATGCAGCGAACGATAAATCAGAGCGCGCCTTATGATTATCTTGCTTACAAGCGGCAATCACTGAACGGCTTAAACGGCGTAGCCCCTCTTCGCAGACCATATCAGTAAGAGGGTTTGGCTCACCACACACATACGCTTCCATTAAATGAGTGAACGCATCCATTGCGCCACGTCCAGATGTGTATTGGTCGGTCCCGTAAGTAAGTGTCGGGTCTACAATGGCAACGTCTGCGAGCATATCAGGGCTTCGAAGACTCACTTTCACTTTATCTTGTCCAGATTTCAGCACAGCATTTCTGGTCACTTCTGAACCGGTGCTTGCTGTCGTAGGAATTGCAATAAAATGAAGAGGCTTTGCTTTTAAAGGGACGCTTCTTCCTACCACTTCTACGTAATCGTAAACATTGCCTTGATTGGGAATAATGGCAGCTAAGGCTTTGCCCATATCGATGACGCTGCCACCACCTATCGCAACTACCATATCAGGTTGGAATTTTCTACCGAGCACTGCGGTCTCTTCTACCATCGTGATGTATGGTTCACCAACGATAGCTACGTGCTGGTAACGCATATTTTGAGCTTTAAGATATTGGATAATGGGGGCGGCTCGTTGGGTATCCTGCCCAGTAACCAGCAAAACACTGTAGCCAAATTGGTTAATAACGGATAATGAAGATTGAAGTGCACCTTCACCAAATATAATCCTTGTTGCAGTCATAAACTGAAACATACACACCCTCCCAAAAGAATATACCCAAATAACCTCTCGCCCTCTGATTTAACACTTATGTAAGAGTTGAAGTTATTTGCGTATAGCCAAAATAGATTGCTATTTTTTTAAACAAAAAAAATTGACCAATTCCACCTTGCCATCATTAACCCTTTAGAATGTATGTTTTTTATGTGTCACTTCACATACTTCAGAGTCGTAAAATAAGCACGTGCGTTTAGTTTTTATTCGATAGATTTCACCTATAGAACCAAGAGGTAATTGCCGCTTTATTTCCGTATCTGGATCGGGCATAGTTACTCCAACAAAAGAAAGCGCACTCAGCCGCTATGTTTTGTACGCTTTCAAAAAAGAATAGATTTAGGAGAAATAAGATTATGTTCGTTGTTATCTTTGGTCGCCCTGCATGTCCTTTCTGTGTTCGTGCAAAAGAGCACGCAGAAACGCTAAAAGCAAAACGTGATGACTTCAACTACCGTTACGTTGATATTCACGCTGAAGGTATTTCTAAAGCAGATCTTGAGAAAACAGTTGGTAAACCAGTTGAAACCGTTCCTCAGATCTTTATCGACCAAGAGCACATCGGTGGCTGCGACGAGTTCGAAGCATACGCGAAAGAGCACCTAGGTCTATTTGACGAGTAATAAAGACTGTTTTCAAAAAAGCCGCTTCATGCGGCTTTTTTATTATTTTTCAGCTGGTTATTACGTTAAGTCAACTAATGGTAAAACCTAAAAAAATTCACTTATCTTTTTGCTATATTTAGTTACAATTCACAGTTCTTAATCTTTTTTGGCACACACTCTACCGAGCCACACAGTGAACATAGACGTCGTATACCTTCTCGAGCAAAACCCTATCCTTCTAATCTTCGTCGTATTAGCCATTGGCCTTGCCATCGGAAAAATTCGATTTGGCAAATTACAATTAGGCAACTCTATTGGCGTTCTTATTACCTCTTTGGTAATGGGCCACCTTGGTTTCTCATTTAATGCAGAAGCTTTAACCATTGGCTTTATGCTGTTTATCTACTGCGTTGGCATTGAAGCTGGACCAAACTTTTTTGGTATATTCTTCAGAGATGGTAAGCATTATTTTATTTTAAGCATGACTGTTCTCGTGTCTGCGGTCAGCTTAACGTATGGCTTGAGTCACTATTTCGGCCTCGATTTTGGCTTATCCGCCGGTATGATGGCAGGCGCATTGACCGCAACGCCAGTACTGGTTGGTGCACAAGATGCTCTTAACTCTGGCCTTGCGACTATACCGCGGAATATGGAATTTTCTCTGGTATTAGAAAATCTATCCGTAGGCTACGCGATGGCTTATCTGGTCGGCTTAATTAGCATGATCATGTTTGCTAAATTGTTGCCAAAACTGCAAAAACAAAACCTTTCTGATTCCGCGCAGCAAATCGCACAAGAGCGTGGCCTTGGAAATTCAAGCCAGAGAAAAGTGTATTTACCCATTATTCGAGCTTACCGAGTGGGCCCAGAGCTAATTGACTGGACTGATGGTAAAAACTTACGAGAACTGGGTATTTATCGTCAAACTGGCTGTTACATTGAACGAATCCGCCGAAATGGTATTCTCGCCCACCCAGATGGTGATGCTATCTTGCAAGAGGGAGATGAAATTGCACTGGTTGGCTTCCCTGACAGCCATGCTCGCTTAGACCCTAGCTTCCGTAATGGTAAAGAAGTATTCGACCGTAACTTGCTTGATTTACGCATCGTTGAAGAAGAAATCGTCGTAAAAAGTGACGCAATCGCTGGTAAGCGTTTATCGGATTTGAATTTGTCTGAGTTTGGCTGTTTCTTAAACCGCGTAGTTCGCGCTCAGATTGAAATGCCTATGGACTTAGACATTGTGCTCGCTAAAGGGGACGTCCTTCAAGTGAGCGGCGAGAAAAGCCGAGTACATGGACTGGCGGAAAAAATCGGTTTCATCTCGATCCACAGTCAAATGGCCGATTTGCTCGCTTTTTGTAGCTTCTTTATTTTGGGTATTCTGTTTGGCCTCATCACAATGACGTTCGGTCAGGTGTCTTTCAGTTTGGGTAATGCGGTGGGTCTTCTGTTGTCCGGTATTACGCTTGGTTTCTTACGAGCAAATCACCCTACTTTCGGTTATGTCCCACAAGGGGCGCTGAATATGGTCAAAGATCTAGGGTTAATGTTCTTTATGGTCGGAATTGGTCTAAGTGCAGGTGGAAAGATGTTCGAGCACCTAACGCAAGTAGGACCAAAAGTCATTGGTTTGGCATTTATTGTCAGTGTGGTGCCTGTAGTTCTGGCTTACTTAGTTGGCGCACACGTACTCAAGATGAACCGTGCCCTGCTCTTCGGTGCCATTATTGGCGCCCGTACTTGCGCTCCGGCTATGGATGTCGTTAACGACTACGCTAAGTCCACCATCCCAGCCCTTGGTTATGCGGGTACCTATGCGATTGCGAATATTTTAATGACGCTAGCTGGTACGATTCTGATAATACTAAGTTAATACTCACTTTGACTATGAAATACAAAAAGGCGCTCAATGAGCGCCTTTTGTTTATTGGTTATCTAGTCTGTGATTCGATTAGATTTGAATGAAGTCTGCTTCAACTGCTGGATTCACATCCGCTTCGTAATCTACGCCTTCAACGCCGAAACCAAATAGTTTCAAGAACTCTTCTTTGTACTCAACGTAGTCAGTCAGCTCTTTTAGGTTCTCAGTCGTAATTTGAGGCCATAGCTCACGACAGTGCTGCTGAATGTCGTCACGAAGTTCCCAGTCATCCAGACGTAGGCGGTTCATCTCATCAACTTCTGCCGCGCTACCGTCTTCTTTGTATAGACGTTGGCTGAACATACGGTAGATTTGTTCCATACAACCTTCGTGTACACCTTCTTCGCGCATTTTCTTGAATACCATTGCGATGTACAGTGGCATAACAGGAATTGCAGAACTCGCCTGAGTTACAACAGATTTAAGTACCGCAACATTGGCACTACCACCTGTTGCTGCTAACTTGTCGTTTAGCGCTTTCGCTGCACGGTCTAGGTCCATTTTTGCTTTACCTAGTGCACCATCCCAATAAATTGGCCAAGTTAGCTCAGTACCAATGTAGCTATACGCGACGGTCTTACAACCTTCAGCAAGAACACCAGCATCAGACAACGCATTGATCCAAAGTTCCCAATCTTCACCGCCCATTACAGTGACAGTGTCTTTGATTTCTTCTTCTGTTGCAGGCTCAACGCTAGCTTCGATGATCACATCTTTGTTGGTATCAACAGCCGTTGATGTGTAAGTTTCACCGATAGGTTTAAGAGATGAACGAACTAATTCACCAGTTTCTGGCATTTTACGTACTGGAGATGCCAGTGAGTAAACCACCATATCGATTTGACCTAAGTCTTCTTTGATGAGCTCGATAGTTTTCTGTTTCGCTTCATTTGAGAAAGCGTCGCCGTTTAAGCTTTTTGCGTACAGACCTTCTTCACGCGCTAGCTTTTCAAAAGCAGCGGCATTGTAAAAACCTGCTGTACCTGGTTTCTTCTCAGTACCTTCTTTTTCGAAGAAAACACCGATAGTTGATGCACCGCCACCAAATGCCGCAGCGATACGAGAAGATAGACCGTAGCCACTTGATGCACCAACAACAAGAACACGCTTAGGTGCGTTTTTGATTGGACCTTGCGCTTTGGTGTACGCAATTTGTTCTTTTACGTTAGCTTCACAACCAACAGGGTGCGTTGTAGTACAGATAAATCCACGAATTCTAGGTTTGATGATCATATTCAACTTCCTTTAAAAAACCTTGTTAGGATAAAAGTTTCGTTGGGATTTCGCATCTAATTTCTGTAAAAATGCTCTTAAAAGGCAAGTGGTTGGAGCACTATCCCACCATCCACTCCCCAAGAATACAAAAAAGCACCTCATTGAGGTGCTTTTCTTAACATTAGTTGTCTATTATGCCGCCGGATTCAACTGCGACTTTTTTGGGCTATGAGTTCGCACTTCAGAAAAGTCATGACTAAAGTGGTCAACTTGAATCGCCTTGTAGCGCAATTTATCTGCAGCCATGATTTGATCAATTTCTTGCTCAGTTAACACGCCTGCTTCAAATGCTTGCTGCAAACGGTCATGCAGCAGACCTTTACGAGCCACTTTACCATCCTTCGCAGCCTTCATAAGTTTACGCTCCAAAGGTTTAATGTCGTACATTGCAAGGAATGCATTCTCCATTAAGCCTACGCTGTCATCCTCTGATTTTCCGATGTAGCACAGATGCGTGAGGCGATCACGTTGCGCGCCTGGTGTCATCATCGCTTCAGCCAAATTCACACACAGCTCATCACTTGGCTTATTGAAATGATTACCAAGCGGGAACAATAGCCCCTTAAGCACACCGCCAACGTATTTCACAGGGAAGTTGGTGTAAGCCTCATTTAATGACTTAGAAGCGTTATACAAACAGTGTTGAACAGCGTAATGAACGAAGTCTAGATCGCCTTGTTGACGGCCTTCATCTTCATACTTTTTCAAGGCAGCAGATGCCATGTATAGATAGCTTAATCCATCACCCAAACGTGCTGAGATCATTTCTTTACGCTTCAAGTCTCCACCTAAGGTTAACATCGCAAAGTCTGCACTTACTGCAAGTGCACGACTAAGACGAGTAATGTCTTTGTAGTATTGCTGCGTTGGGCCACTCATGTGCGCGTTAACAAATCGAGAACCAGTTAGTGCTGCACCAAATGCACCGAATGTATTACCGAGCGCGTGCTTGATGTGTTTAAAGAGTAAGTTGTCAAATTCTTTCGCACCTTGTTCAGAATCTGGATTCGCCGCGGCTTCCATTTCTTTTAGAACATATGGGTGGCATCGAGTCGCACCTTGACCAAAAATCATCAGGTTACGAGTCAGAATATTCGCGCCTTCAACAGTGATAGCAACCGGGATACCAAGGTAATGTTTAGCAAGATAGTTCATTGGACCATCTTGAATCGCACGACCCGCATGGATATCAAACGAATCATTTAGAATGGTACGCGCGATTTCCGTCATGTGGTACTTGGCAATCGCGGTTACAATCCCAGGTTTTTCTTTCATATCGAGAGAAGTCGTCGTTAGCGTACGCGTCGCTTCTAGTAGGTAAGTAAGACCACCAATGCGCCCCATTGCTTCTGCAACACCTTCAAACTTACCGATCGACATTCCAAACTGTTTACGCACGTAAGCATAAGCACCTGTTGTACGTGTAGTAAGGTGACCAATCGCTGTGCCAAGCGCTGGGAGAGAGATACCGCGACCAGCAGAAAGACACTCAACCAGCATACGCCAACCTTTACCTGCATAATCAGCGCCACCGATCAACCAGTCCATAGGGATGAAGACATCTTCACCACGAGTAGGACCATTCATAAACGCAGACCCCAGAGGATCATGGCGTTCGCCTATCTCGACACCTTCATGGTCAGCGGGAATCAACGCACATGTAATGCCAACCTCTTTCTTGTCACCAAGTAGCCCTTCAGGATCTTGCAGTTTAAATGCTAACCCGAGCACTGTCGCAACTGGCGCAAGCGTGATGTAGCGTTTATTCCAACTAACTCGCACGCCAAGCACTTCTTTGCCTTCATGGGTGCCGTAACAAACCACGCCTTGATCAGGTATGCCACCCGCATCAGAACCCGCTTCAGGGCCAGTTAGGGCGAAACAAGGGATGTCTGTACCATCAGCTAAACGAGGCAACCAGTAATCTTTTTGCTCTTGCGTACCATAGTGCGATAGCAGCTCACCAGGGCCAAGAGAGTTCGGTACCATTACCGATACCGCGGTACTGATACTTCGAGTCGCAATACGAGAAACAATGGTTGAGTTCGCCAAAGCGGAAAATTCACGACCACCATATGCTTTCGAGATGATCAAAGAGAAAAATCGCTCTTTACGTAGGTACTCCCATACTTCAGGCGGTAAATCCCTGTCTTCTTTGACAATCCTCTGGTCATCAAGCATTTCTAGCAGGGTTTCAAGCTCATTATCCATAAATGACTGCTCTTCTGCCGTCAGTGTAGGCGTTGGATAATGATGCAATGTTGTGAAGTTTGGCTTGCCTGAGAATAGTTCGGCATCCCACCATACACTACCCGCTTCCATCGCCTCTTTCTCGGTGCTAGACAGAGGTGGCAATACTTTTTTGAACACTTTAAAAGCCGGGTCACTAATCCATTTTCTTCGTAGAGAGCTCATAGTTCAGATCCTTTTGTTCACGTAACCGCTCGGGGTATAATCTTATTATTGGTTTAACTTTCTTATTTGTCTTATGCCAACTGCTTTGCTGACATTCCTGCTGACAAATATGGAATCAGTAAATCGACGACAGATTTCACATCGACTTCCTTTTCAAACTTACTTTCTGCCAGCTCCGAAAGAGCTTGGCTTGAAGCCATCGTAAATACACAGGTTCCTAACGTGAAGTGCAGTCGCCAAAACAAATGTTCTTCACATAGTTCCGGGTTCGCCTTCATTATCGAGAAAGTGAAAAGGTTCAGTACCTCTTCGTATCTGGTGGTAATGAACCAGCGTAGATGACCTTGAACGTCTGTATAACCGCGGCCAATTAACAACATAAATAGCGCAGTACCATTTGGGCGTACATCATTTAATGTACGTAAAGGTAATCGCAATGACTCAAAGACATCGTCCATGTTGTAGCTATCGCGCGTGTTTAACTCAATTAATGAAGTCTTAATGCTCGGCATTAGTGCTTCTAAATACCTATCTAAAACCGCTCTAACCAGCGTTTTTTTATCGCCAAAGTGATAGTTTACCGATGCTAAGTTAACGTTAGCTTTACCTGTTATCGTTCTTAGCGAAGTATCATTAAAGCCATGTTCAGCAAAGAGTCCTTCTGCGACATCGAGTATTTTTTCTTTTGTTGATGTTCTCGGGGCCATTTTAATCACTCGTATTAAACAACTGTTTGAAAATATACTCCCGAAACTTAAGATTAACAAATGATTAACATCACACTTTAACCAATTGGTCTGACCAGACAGTAAAAGGTGTGATCTAATCTTTTGAAATTCAATCGAATACTCCGGTGAAGCTTATCAGAAGAAAACGATCAAATTTCTCAGTCCAGCGCAATTGAAACGCTAACAATAGCCTTGGCGGCTCGGAGTGAGCGACGAGAGTATGAAATACATCTTCGGTTCTCGGGGAGATAAAATGAGAAACACAGAAGTTAGTAACTTCGCCAAGTTGGTAATCCATCTCGACTTTTCTATTACTTTCGGGTGTGTAAGAAGCTAGAAAGCATTAAGTAGAAATTTTTTGAAAAAAAATGGAACTGTTTGGAAAAGGCTCGGTCTGAATATACGTAACAGTTAGGGCATTTGAAGTTTCACTGGCCGTCAAACTTGTTTCTATCTAATTGTTACGTTGCTGCTTTTTTCTTATTAACTCCTATGTTTGTATCCGCCCAGTCAAATTTTCGGCTGGGCTTTTTTTCGCCTGTAGATTTACCAAGCGCCTCTTTCGATGATTTGCCCCAACTCCATAAGCTAGACCTTAGTTGGTCACAAAAGTAACCACCCTGAAGTGGTTGATGTGCCGATCTGCAGACATAAAAAAGCCTCCCGAATGGGAGGCTTTACTAAACAGTGTGTATCTTACGCTTGCGCTTTCTTAGGCAAAGAAAAGTGCAGTAACGCGTAGCCAAGTAACGCGGCTGTCGTCGAGCCCATTAAGATGCCTAGTCGAGCATAGGTATCAAACTCAGGGCTTACATTTCCAAACGCTAAAGAGGAAATGAATATAGACATTGTAAAACCGATACCACACAACACAGAGACCGCAAAGATATGCTTGAAGTTAATGCCTTCCGGTAGCTTAGCTACACCCATTTTCACAGCAGCCCAACTAAAGGTGAAGATACCTAGAGGCTTACCAACCAGTAGCCCCAAAGCAATACCTAATGGCAGCATTGAAGTTAGGCCTGACATCGATACGCCTTCTAGCGAAATCCCCGCATTTGCAAATGCGAATAGAGGTAAGATACCAAATGCCACGTATGGATGAAGTGCGTGCTCCATGTGCTTAAGTGGGGAATGTTCGCCCTGTTTACCCTTAAGAGGAATAGCAAAGCCGATCACTACGCCTGCAAGTGTTGCGTGAACACCAGATTTAAGTACCGCAAACCATAAGATCGCGCCGACTATCATGTATGGTGTCAGTTTCGTTACTTCCTTCGCATTCAACATGAACAGGACACCAGTCATGATGAAGCCAACAAGCAGCGCCATGCTAGAAAGATCACCTGTGTAAAACAGTGCAATAATAACAACCACGCCTAAATCGTCGATAATAGCGAGAGCTAACAAAAACACTTTAAGGCTTACTGGTACGCGCTTACCTAGTAGCGCCATGATACCTAGAGCAAATGCAATATCCGTCGCAGCTGGAATGGCCCAGCCAGAAACCGCCTCTGGGTCGTTAGCATTAAACGCAACGTAAATAAGAGCAGGGGCTAACATACCACCAACCGCCGCAATAGCAGGGAAAATTGCGGTTTCTTTTGATTTTAGCGCTCCTTCAAGTAGCTCTCGCTTCACTTCAAGGCCAATAAGTAAGAAGAAAACAGCCATTAGGCCGTCATTAATCCAGTGAGAAACTGACATACCGAATACATAAGTATGCAGTACAGATTGATAAGTTTCGCCCAGCGGTGAGTTAGCAATGGTCATCGCAATTGCCGCTGCAATTACGAGAAGAATACCACCTGCTGATTCCATTTTGAAAAAGTCACGAATGACATCGTTCATGGTTTCGTCCTTATATTTATTATCTTAATAAACGATTAACAAAGAGTGATAAGAGTGTATAGCTGTCGAAAACTTTAGAATAATCGCTTCTTCAGAGTATAAACTTCGGTTTTTTCGATGTTAAGTTTACTATACATCGTATTTTCCAACATGACACTCAATTTTGATCGGAGATCGTATTTGTTTTTGTCGCACCAAATATTTATCAAGATGATGAGAAAATCAGCATAACACGGCTTGTACCATCATGATAACCCCGTACTTTTGAGAAAAAGCTAGGAAGCTTCGCGCACTAAAAAACCACCCGTAGGGGGTGGTTTTCTTCACAACTCAATAGCCTGTCAGCTGCATAAAGCCCCAAGCCTCATTGGAGCCGGAGGCTAAAGTAGGCCCTTCCCAGTAAGGTATTACAAAGGGTAGCCACATATCTGACTTGATAATGCGGGTAGTCAAATTAATTTGATGCTTCGGAATATTGATAATCCACTGCAAAGGTAACCTTCTTCCATTGGATAAACTGGTCACTTGCATTGGTTTAATACTGATATCATCGTCTGAGAGGTTGATGACTTTACCTGAGCGTGTCGACAACGTGCCAAATACGTGCGGTGTTTGCCCATGGTGACGATAACGGCTAACAGTTAATGCTCGACCATCATCTAAATTGAAAACAAACCAATCCCAGCCTTGTTGCCCCTCACCAATTAAGCCGCTGCCCCATTCTTTTTGCGCCCAAGCAGAACCCGTCACTGAGAATCGCTTACCATTTAAGCTTAAGCTACCTTTTACTTTTAAAAATGGAGCACTGAAGCTAAAAGAAGCAACAGATTGCAACGCATGTTTAACTTGGAAACCTTTGTCTCCATTCACGACAAAGGGGCCGCTTGTCATGGTATTGAGCTCAAGTCCAAACGTATCAGTATTCACATTCAAGTTGCCCGGGAAAGGCGTCGCACCGAGTGATCGCCAAGTCCAATTATCAATCCATAACCTGAAAGGGCGATTGATCATACCAGCTTGGCCTATCCCACCTCTAGCTACCCGTTGCTCTTTCCATACATGCGAGCCATGACTGACGACAACATGTGAAATGTACAATTGAGGGTTCTGCCAACCGCTGGTTTCTCGCTCGTCCGTCGCAACCCTAAAATAGCTCCATTGAACATTGTAGATCTTGCCTTGCTCATCTTTTAGTTTCGCAAAGTAGTGCCACCATTCATGCTGATACTCGGGATGAAAGCGAAAGTCTGAGGGTAAAGAGACATGCTCATTAGGTAGTACAGGCTCGAAAATCGTTTGATTTTCACGCGTTAAGATAGAATCAAGTTCGCTTTCTCGTGTTGCTGTAGCCTCTAACCAAAAAGTTGAGTAAAAAGCAGCCCCAGTCAGAAAAGCGAACGTAACAACAATGAGCGTTGAAACCAACAAGCGTTTTTTAGAGCCCATTTTTTTCATTACAACGCGTCCCTTAATGACTTCATCGGTGTACTTTTGATCATTCTAATAACTGGCAATGCGCCAGCAACCATGATGGCAAGCATCGCCCAAGCAATGGTTTGAGCATACTCCCATGGAATCGTTTGAAGCTCTAGAGACCAGCCAAATGATTGCTTAATGATAATATCAACGATCAAATGTGCGAGCGCCAAGCCGAGCGGCACTGCAATAATCGCAGAAATGGCTCCGAAGACGAATAGCTGCAAACCACCTAATACGACAAGTTCTTTTCCGGACACACCCATGCACCTTAATAAGGAAAAATGCCGCTGCCGTGAAAGTTCTCCTGCCAACGTCGCAAAGAATAAACCAAACACGGCAATAATCAGCGTGATATTGCCCAAGGTTCCTGCTATCGCAAAGGTATGATCAAACACTCTCATTGCTTGGCTATAAATATTACCGTTATCAAACACACGATCTTGCGGGAGACGGAATACATTCTCTAAGCGATTTTTCAGCCCTTCTCCATTGACGTTATCTTTTAATACTACGCCAAGACCAACATTACCCGTACCTGCAAATGCATACAGCCAATTCCGGTGCGACATCATCACCTGGTTATATGGGTTTCCATAATCGTAGTAAACGCCTACGACTTGCCAATCACCACCAAGCGGTTCTTGCAAGTTAATGAAATCGCCAGGGCGGATATCCAGCTTCAAGGCCATCGACTCACTGACCATTAAGCTCTTGGTAGCGTGCAGTTGATACCAGTAATTTGGGACACCTAACTTGACGGTAAGTGAGTCTAACTCACCTTCAGAAGAGCCCGTACTTACAACTTGTAGAGCACCGTGCTCGGTCGGCATATCTTTTTCCCAGCGCCACCAAACCGAGTTCACCTCTGGCTGATTCTGGAGCCATGCGCTCATCCTAGCGGCTGAATTGTTGGTCGGATAGATGTACACATCAGCGGCTAATCGCTGATTTAGCCACTTATCGGTTGTATCTCGAAAGCTTCCGACCATTGTTTCTACACCAATGTTTGCCGCCAGCGCTAACATAAACGCCATCGTAGCCACACCGCGATAGCTCATGCTGGCTGCTGCATCAGCAAAAAACCAACGGACACGAACCCATCGCATGGTATAAGAAAAACTTTGGAACATATGCCACATAATAAATGGCATAAACAACGCCACACTAACCAACATCAGAGCAATAATAGCAAAGCCGGTTTCTTGTGTTTTCGGCGCCTGATATACCGCTATTGCAGCGACACAAAACGCACATGCCGCAAGCGCCTGCCAAGAGAACTCTCTTCCAGCAAATCGCATTAGCGACAGTCGAGAAGAAAGGCGGATTGGTTGTGACTTCAACAAACGGATTAATGGCCACAGACACGATATCAACGCACCCATCGCTGCCATGATTAGACTGTATAAGCTAGATTGCCATGACCATCCTATGGTTAAGCCTACGTTGGCATCATACAAATCACTCAGGCTCGAAGACACTGCTGGGATAAGTTCATTTGCTAAGATCAAGCCAAAAAAGTTACCACACGCCCACGCAATAAAGACGAGCAAAGACAACTCTAGTAATAAAGCTTGCGCTAACTGTGTTCCGTTAACACCAGTCTGTCTCAAAATACCTACCAAACGTTGTCGCTGGATGAAAGACAGAGACATCGCTTGATAAAAAATAAACAACCCGACCAAAAACGACAGCATTCCCATCGCAGTGAGATTCATATGGAATGCGTTAGTTAGCGACTCAAGCTCTGTACGCGTATTCCTAACGAGCGTCATTCCGTTTGGCAGCATGTTTTTCAGTGCTATTAGCTTTTCCTCTGGCATTTCACCACAAGAAATCGCAGACAAACCTGAGCTCCGCTTGAGCATACGCAACAACGATATATCAGTAACCAGCCGAGTACCCGAAAGCATCTTGTCCTTATCTACTTGAATAGGCCCAAGACGGCTTCCGTCATTCATCTCAATGAAGTCCCCATCCTGCCAACTCATGTAAGCGGCCAAATCTTGACTAACAAGAATAGGATAAGGAGGCTTCATTAGTGATAAAACAGGCATCTCACCTAGCGATTTTCCTTGTTGTAGTGGGATCATCGCGACAGGATCTATCCCCACCAACATCAGGCTCATATCGGTCTTGGCATCTAGATGAAGCACATCAAACGGTGCACATTGGTTAAACCCAGCTCGACGTAACTGAATATAGAAACCTTGAGGAATTTTATTGGCAGAGTGCTTCGTTCGGATTCGGTATGGCAAAGGATTAGAGAAAAGTTTTTCCCCAGTTGCATAACTTTGTTTTGCATGCTGGTTGATAGAAGTAACACCAACAAGGAGGGACACGCCTAAAGTTAATCCCAGCCAGACAAGAATAATTTGTAGAGGGTAACGACGGTAATGACCGAGTAGTGCCTTAACTACGGGCCATAACATGTAGCTGCCCTCCTTGAAGTCGAATCTTTCCTTCCATATGGGCGGCCACTTTTTCACTGTGCGTCACTAACAGCAAAGTACACTCCAATTGGCGAGCGAGACTCGTTAATAAGCGCATTACTGCTTCTGCGTTTCGCTCGTCTAGGCTACCAGTTGGCTCATCAGCAAGCAGGATTTTGGGTTCCATATAAAGGGCGCGAGCAATCGCCGCACGTTGTTGCTGACCACCAGACGCCTCTTCCGGATAACGTCCTAGCAATGGCATTAAGTCCAAAGCAGAAAGAATTTGACGCCACAACTCTTTATCTTCCGGCAGACCTTTTAACTGACGACAAAAACGAATATTGTCGGCAATATTAAGTGTAGGAAGCAGATTGAATTGTTGGAAGATATTACCAATATTGTTGCGGCGATAAAGGGTTCTTAAATGCTCCGGTGCTTCATGCATAGCAAAATTTGGAAACTGCACTTCACCAGAGTCAGCAGTATCTAATCCGGCGATTAAATTCAGCAGAGTACTTTTACCCGAACCACTTTCTCCCATCAGAGCAACTTGGTCGCCTTGCTGCAATGTTAATTCTGCCCCTTGTAATACAGGGTGAAACTCTCCCCCGTCTACATAGCCTTTACATAGGTCTGACAGTTTTAACATTGATTATGCCGCTCGGATGGTGTTTAAAAATTGGGATCAGAATCTACACTAAAATCCTGTTAGTAGAAAGTATTTTGAATGCTTGATCACACTATGGAAGTACAAATGCAACTCGATTCACTTTCTGTTGCTAATTTTGTTGACGTTTTGAGCAGATTTTTGCAGCCAAAATAAACTCTGTTCCTCCTTACTGGCCAATCAGGTTTTTCATCCATTTTCGGCTAACCATTCTTGGCAAGCAAATCGCCCACTTCACAACTTCTTCCGTCAAAAAGAGTAAGTAAACCCATTGTGGGTCCCAATTGAGATAAATCGCTGCAAATGCTGCGAGTGGAATCCCGATCACCCACTGCGCCAAGATGTCTTGATACAAACAAAACTTAACATCACCGCCCGCGCGTAATACACCAACAATCGCCATCATCGGCACCGAGCGTAACACGACACCCAACGCTAGAATCACCATAAACTGTTCAGCTAGCTCGCGAGTGTCTGTTGTCAGTGCACTAAACGCATTAAGGATCCATTGATTTGACACTATCAACAAGATGGCGACCACAAATGCGATAAGCACATTCAAAATGACCGTAGCCCATGCTTGATAATAAACGGGTTCAAAATTACGAGCGCCGAGCTGGTTCCCGACTAGAACTGCAGCCGCATTCGATAAGCCAATCATCATCGCCAATGCGATCGACTCAACAGGTGTCATTACGGAAAGTGCCGCCAAACCTTGTACGCCTGCTTGCCCCATGATGGCGTGATAAGCAAACAGCCCACCAGCCCACGCCAAGAAGTTAAATGTGGTTGGCAAAGAGAGGCTCAAGAAACGCGTAATTTTATCTAAGACCAATCCTGCGCGTATATCATCCCAACCAAATGCGATTATGTGTTTTTTCAACCATAGATAACCAAACAAGCAACCTACTTCGATCGCGCCACTGATTACCGTTGCGATCGCTGCTCCCGTAATACCCAGAGCAGGAAAGCCTAATTGACCAAAAATTAAAACCCAGTTAAGAAAAACATTAGATAAAATGCCTATACCACTAAAAAAAGTGCTTAGGCCTGGTTGGTGCATCGCCCTTAGGCCCACCGACATACTGGCCACACATGCAACAGCAAACATGCTAACCGACGAAATAATGAGATAGCTGGCCCCTAATTCAATCACTTCTTGTGAATCGGTAGTCAAGCTCATGATGAGTTGTGGAAAAACAACAAACAAAGCAACAGCAATCGCAGCAAACATCATTGCGATCATCCATGTTAAAGCGGTACTGCGACGCACCCCAACTTTATCGCCAGCCCCCCAATATTGAGCGGTTAACAACGCACCGCCCGTTGTCACCCCAACTAACATGATGGTGGTGACGAAAGTCGCGCGCGCAGCAACTCCAACTGCGGCAATTTCAGCTTCACCAAGTTGACCAAGCATAAGAACATCGACGAGGCTTCGGCTTGAAAACATCATGCTTTGCAGTGTAATTGGTAACGCGATTGCAAATAAACGACGTAAGAATGCTTTATCTGCGTGTATTGAGAGTTGAGAAAGAAAAGTCACAAGCGCTCCAACGACAACTTATTGATAGAATGGGGAAAGTGTCTCATGATTATACTCTGTGGTGTTTATTCCACCAACGATAAAAGGACAGATAATGAAAAAGGTGTTGGTGCTAGGCGCCTCGGGTTACATTGGCTCTCAACTTCTTCCGTTACTTTTAGATAAAGGTTACGCCGTCACAGCAGCGGCGCGACATATTGATTATTTAGAGTCAAGAACTCAGCCTCACCCTAATTTAACGTTAAGGTATCTCGACTTGGCTGACGCAGAGACCACGAAGGCTGTAGTGAACGATTTTGATTTAGTATTTTTTCTCGTGCACGGGATGGCTCAAGGTGATGACTTTGTTGAGTACGAACTAAACCTTGCTTTGAACTTCAAATTTGCGTTGGAACAAAGCTCCGTCGAGCATGTTATCTATTTGAGCGCCATTCAACCTCAAACCGGAAACTCTCGCCATTTAGCCGCTCGTAAAGCCACGGGAAAAATAATTCGACAGTCTGGTATTCCAGTAACTGAATTGCGTGCTGGCGTTATCATCGGCCCCGGCTCTGCCGCTTTCGAAATCATGCGTGACTTTGTCTACAACTTACCTATTTTGACCGCGCCTAAATGGGTCGACTCAAAAGCGAACCCTATTGCCTTGCCCAATCTCAACCACTATTTGTTGAAGTTAGCAGAAGCCCCCTCTCCAGAAGAAAGTCAAATTTATGAAGTTGGTGGGCCAGATACACTTAGCTACCGCGAACAGTTCAAAGTCATTTGCCGAATCACGAACAAGCCGTATCGGCTGTGGTCGACCCCGCTACTTACTCCGAAAATGGCATCGTACTGGCTAGGTTTAGTTACCTCAGTGCCAACTAGTATCGGTAAAGCATTACTTGCGGGCTTAGAGCACGACTACATTGCAGACTCCAAAGCGATTGAAGAACGATTTCCTCAAACGCTGATCAGCTACGAGCAAGCGGTAACTGATACCATTCAAGATGAAGGCACATTTGTACGCAGTAATGTCTGGGGGTTTGAACCCGCAGCGCTTCGTCGATGGCAACCAGGATATGGCTATTACCCAAAACAAGCTGGAGCGAGCATTAAAACTCATGCCTCCGCTGCGGCATTATGGAAAGTGGCGCAAAAGATCGGGAGTCGCGAAAAAGGCTATTACTTTGCCAACATCTTGTGGCGTACACGTGAATGGCTCGATATCTTTTTTGGTGGCGGAAAACCGATTCGCGTTTCTCCTCCTGGACCAGAGCTTAAAGTCGGTGATTTTATTGACTCTTGGAAAGTGATTCGCTGCGATAACAATCAGTTTCTTTCACTGTTTTTTGGTATGAAAGGCCCAGGCCTTGGGCGTTTAGAAATTACCATCAAAGATCTCGGTGACGAACGAGAGCTGGATATTACCGCCTGGTGGCACCCGCAAGGGTTTCTTGGGCTGCTTTATTGGTTTGCAATGATGCCAGCCCATCTCTTCATATTTAAAGGCATGGTCAAAGCCATCGCGAAAGAAGCAAACCGTTTAGAAAACAAAAAGCCCCAATAACAGGGGCTTCTAAACACTCAAAATGTCACTTTAGTCAGCTTTGAACGAGAGTGGAATTTCGGCTAACTGGTTGCCTTCGTTTGCTGGAAAAATAAGGTACTCGCCATGGTATTTCACCATCGATTTGTAGTCTGTTACCTTATGAACCATAAAGCCCGCTTGCGCTGCTTTCTCAACAAACTCAGCATGATTGCCACGCACAAACCAACTCATTGGCTTTACGAGCAACTCGCCATCAAAACAGCTTTCGCATTGGTCTGCACATAACGCTAAAGAGTTTTGACCTTCAGTGAAGATTTGTACTTTGCCGCACCCAATCAGTTGCTCAGACGTTGAGACTTCCCAGCCTGCTTGCTCCATCAAATCAAGAAAAGACTCAATATCTGAATCTTTGAACACTTTGGAGTCTTCACCTTCAGGGAAGAATTGCGCATAAAAAGCGGAAATACGTTTAAAGATAAACAACAAACCAGCATCGTTCCCCTTTGAGCGACCGGCTTTTTGCCAACGCGTTAAGTCATCGCCCACCGTACGTCCGAAACGTTGTGATTTTAGCGCCTTTGTTACCCAACGCACTAAATAATGGTTATTCGCAACAGGGGCATTGGCTAACTTACCTGAGCGATGCTCTTGATCTAACTCTTCAAGTGCTGAGTTAACCAAGTTTTGAATTTCTTTGGTGTAATTCGACATTACGCCTTTCTTCCTAAAGTCCAATAAAACAGTGCTGAAAGCACAGAACAAGCAAACATCACGATGATCATCGGCCAAGCAACATTCCCGGGCAGTGATGCCACCAGCGCACCAACCAATGAACCGATACCGAATCTTAATGTCCCCGCTAGAGACGACGCCGTACCCGCCATTGATGGGTAACCACTTAAAAGCAGCGCCATCGCGTTACTACCTATCGTCGACAATGTACCGATAAACAGCACAACAAAAGGCACAATGCCCCATAATCCGAAGTCCATTAACCAACTTACGAATAAACCAATCCCCGCCAAAAGTTGCACGAACAACCCAAAACGAAGCATGGCATGGGAACCAACTTTCTTCACCAAGCGACCATTAATACTGGTCATGATGATCATCGCCACAATGTTCAAACCAAATAGGTAACCAAAGTGGTCTGGTCGAACACCATATAAATCAATATAAACAAACGAACCCGCCGTCAAAAATGCAAACATTCCGGAAAATGAAAACGCACCTGAGAGCATCAAACCGATCGCTTCAGGATTGGAGCATAATCTGGCGTAGTTTCTCAGCGTCGTGCGGAAACGAAGAGGCTGACGATTTTCAGGCTGTAACGTTTCAGGGATTTTCCAAAGTACGAGAAAAATCACGACTACAGCGAAAATAGCTAATACCCAAAAAATGGAACGCCAACCAAACCAAATCGCGAGATGGCCACCGATCATCGGTGCCACCAACGGCGCAATAGTAATGACCAGAGTAACGAAGGACATTGCGCGTGCAAAGTCTTCACGGTCAAACATGTCACGCACGACAGCTTGGATAATGACCGCCGCTGCCGCGCCAGCAAAACCTTGTGCCGTACGTACATAGGTCAGCGCATCAATGCCATTTGTTGTCGCACTCACAACAGCAGCCAAGCCGAAGAAAAGTACGCCTAAAATCAACACAGGTCTGCGACCAAAGCTATCGGCAAGCGGCCCGTGAATTAACTGGCCGATCGCAAAACCCGCCGTATAAGCCGTCAACGTAATCTGAACCGCGCCAGGCGCGACCCCCAAATCTTTCGCAATTGTCGGCATCGCAGGCAAATACATATCGATCGCCAAAGGCGTCAAAGCACCAATCGCTCCTAGTACCAGAAACAATAGAAAACTGATTTGGGATTGCGGAGCACTTTGAGCTTTTTCTGTCATTCTTTTACCTCTTGTTGGAGCCCTACCGTCAATACTTGCAGAACAAAGTGAAAATAACGGAAGTTCTCATAACGCTGAATGTAGAAGCCAAAAACCTGTTCTATCCAACGTTCGAGAATCATAAGGGCAAATATGTACCAAGGTGTGACCTTGACGAACTCGACATAGAAAAGCATGTGAAAGCGAAATGTGTTTATGGGAAACAAACACAATGCAGTAAAAATGATGGCGTTGACACCATCATTCCATTCACCGTAGCCGAAGGCTTTGCAATAAGAGTATGCATGCATCAGCTAAATGCAAAGGCATATCACTGAGATGAGTAAGCACACCGGAATTGTCTAGGCACTAATTTTGGTAGGAAAATTTATTTTGAGCCAATTCCTACCAAAAGACTAGTTCCTATTAGGAACTAAAGAATTTCCCATGCCGACAATTAATTCCAAATAGAATCAATTTCTTCTTGCGTGAGGTAGCGATAATCACCTGGTTCTAGTGCCTCATCAAGTTCGATAGAACCAATACGCTCACGATGTAAGTACTCAACTTTATTTCCTAACGCCGCGAACATACGTTTCACTTGGTGATACTTACCTTCCACGATAGTTAACAATACTTCATTCTCGGCCTCGTTCACGATTTCCAAACGAGCGGGCAATGTTGCTTCTGATTCATTGCGCAAAATGATGCCTTGTTCGAGCTTTTCCGCGTAATCTGGCTGAATAGCATCGACGAGCCAAACACGGTACGTTTTCTCACACTTATGCTTAGGTGAGGTAATACGGTGAGACCACTTACCATCATCCGTAATCAACACTAAACCAGTTGTGTCGACATCTAATCGGCCCGCAAAGTGAAGGTTTTCAATTTTAGGTTCATCAAGCAATGCGAATGCAGTTTGGTTGTAGCCATCTTCATGTGAACAAACAAAGTCAGCAGGCTTATACAACATAATGTAACGAGGACCAGGAGCACCAATAACACGGTCTTCCCACATCACTTCCGCACCTTTAGGTACTTTAAATGCACCACTTTTTTGAACCTCACCGTCAACGGTGATGTCTCCACTTTTGATGATCTTTGTTGCCTGTTTGCGTGTTGCACCTAGAGCGTCACACAAATATTTATCTAAACGCATGAATACCTCATTGAATTATACCCAAGTGACCTCTAAATATTGGTTTAAAGGTCACTTGGGTATAAAAGTCAGGTATTATAGCGTTCCTCGTTCGAATAGTTGAGCAATTTCACATATTTTCATGTACACACTTCGTCCTTATCAAGCCGACTCGGTTAAAGCCGTTATTCATTACTTTCGTAAACACTCGACACCAGCAGTGATCGTGCTGCCAACCGGTGCAGGAAAAAGCTTGGTGATCGCAGAACTTGCTCGCCTTGCGAAAGGACGAGTGTTAGTCCTCGCCCACGTAAAAGAACTGGTCGAGCAAAACCACGAAAAGTATGAAGGTTATGGTTTAAAAGGTTCCATCTTCTCAGCAGGATTGGGACGAAAAGAAACTGACCAGCAAGTCGTGTTTGCTTCGGTTCAATCGGTCGTACGTAACTTAGATTCGTTCAAAAACCAGTTTTCTCTGCTCGTTATTGATGAGTGCCATCGTGTGCCAGATGACAAAAACAGCAGCTACCAAAAAGTTATTACTCACTTACGAGAACTGAACCCTGGCATTAAGGTGCTGGGACTAACTGCAACGCCCTATCGTTTAGGAATGGGCTGGATTTATCAGTATCACACCCGAGGTCAAGTGCGAACCGAAGAGCCTCGATTCTTCCGCGATTGTATTTTCGAACTGCCGATCCGTTACTTGCTCGACGAAAACTTCCTCACTCCAGCCCGCATGATGGATGCGCCCGTTTTGTCTTACGACTTCTCTCAACTGAAGCCCGCTAACACCGGACGCTACAAAGAAGCAGAAATGGACATGGTGATCGATAAAGCCAAACGTGCGACTCCACAAATTGTTGAGCAAATCATGCAATATGCGAAAGAGCGCCAAGGGGTCATGATCTTCGCTGCAACTGTTCGACACGCACAGGAGATCCACAGTCTATTGCCAGAAGGCGAAACTGAAATCGTCATTGGTGATACACCTACGCCGGAGCGCGATGCGATCATCCAAGCGTTCAAGAATCGTCAAATAAAATACTTGGTCAATGTTTCGGTACTGACAACCGGTTTTGATGCGCCGCATGTCGATTTAATCGCGATTTTGCGACCAACAGAGTCAGTCAGTCTGTACCAGCAGATAGTAGGACGAGGATTACGCTTATCAGACGGAAAATCAGAATGTTTAGTGCTTGATTACGCAGGCAACAGCTACGATTTATACCAACCTGAAGTCGGTGATCCCAAACCAGACTCTGACAGTGAAATTATCACGATTCCTTGCCCGGCTTGCGGATTCAATAACAACTTCTGGGGTAAGTTGGATAGTAACGGTTTCTTGGTTGAACACTTTGGCAGACGTTGCCAAGGTTACTTTGAAGATGAAGACACAGGCGAACGTGAACACTGTGGCTACCGTTTTCGTGCCAAATACTGTGGTGAATGTGGTGCGGACAACGATATCGCTGCACGAATTTGTCATGAGTGTGACGCGACGCTCGTTGACCCAGATAAAAAGCTAAAAGAAGCCCTTAATCTCAAAGATGCATTAATCTTTGAATGCACAGAAATGGACCTATCTGTATTTAAGTCCAGTGATGGTAAATCTCAGCTAAAAGTGACGTATTCTGGTGAACCATACCAAGGCGAAGGCAATGCGTTAGTTCATGAGTTTTGGTCATTGAGTACCAAAAAACAAAAACAAACGTTTAAAGATCAGTTCGTACGCCCCCACTTAGCAGACAAGCATCGCCCTTTTGAAGAGGCTTCACCGACACGCGTTGTCGCTAATCAACATCGTTTCCGTTTGCCTCAGTTTGTTATTGCTAGAAAATCTGGTCGCTTTTGGAAGCTGCGAGATAAAATTTTTGAAGATGAGTTGAAATAACATCCACAACACATGGCAAAACTTAATTAGCTGATTCACTCTCTGTTCATCTATATCCGATATACTGCGGCTAACGCTCCAGAAAAGGTTTGACTATGTATAAAGCAACGACTTCTCTACATTCTGCGTTACTTTTCGGCCTTATTGCAACATTTATGTGTGCACCAAGTTTTGCCAAGCATGACAACGAGTACACATCACAAAATGGCCACGCCATCGTGCAAGATGTCGAAAAGCCAGGAACACGCATCGAATTCGATGAAGATCAAGATGAGGTCTATCGCGCGGTTCAACAAGGATATATACGACCATTTTCGGAACTTTACGCCGCAGTCGAAAACGACTTATACGGCCGCATCATCAAGGTCGAGCTTGAAGAAGATGATGATGCTTGGGTGTATGAATTGAAAATTCTGTACAATAACAGCGTCCTGAAAGT
The DNA here is from genome assembly GCF_033340555.1 of Vibrio sp. 1069. Classification (NCBI taxonomy): domain Bacteria; kingdom Pseudomonadati; phylum Pseudomonadota; class Gammaproteobacteria; order Vibrionales; family Vibrionaceae; genus Vibrio; species Vibrio sp. 1069. Next base: position 262,512 of record NZ_JAWOWP010000001.1, on the reverse strand, counting down.
TGAGTACGACGCCGCCACGCTGGAAATGCTTGAGATCAAAGGTCGCAGCTTTAACAAAGCGTTAAAGCCGCAAAACAACTAAACTTGTCTAATGCGTAATCCAGACGCGATGCGTAGCTTACTTCGATAAAAATCCAAACATAATAAGAATCATCAATATGAAAATACTTGTTGTTGAAGATGATCCTCGTTTAGGCGAGCAAATCATCGAAACATTAGAAAGTACCGGCTGGGTACCAGAATTGTCCCAAGATGGCATAGACGCTCTGTATCGCGCGACTTCGGAAGAATGGGACGCCATTGTTCTTGACCTCGGCTTGCCAAAACTGGATGGTCTTACCGTCCTAAAAGGCATCCGAGATGAAAACATTAATACTCCTGTCGTGATTTTAAGCGCTCGCGACACCCTAACGCAGCGAGTTGAAGGCTTAAACGCAGGTGCAGACGATTACCTAACTAAACCATTTGAAATGGTTGAGCTTATCGCTCGTATTCGTGCACAGCTTCGAAGAGCCTCTGGTAATGCCTCTCCTGTGATGCAAATTGGCGACTTGAGCTTGGATACACGCACTTCTAAAGTCATGTGGCAAGGTCAAGCGGTAAGCTTGACGGCGCTAGAGTATAAAGTGGTCGCTTACTTTATGCATAACCCGGAAAAAGTGATTTCTCGAACCGAACTCGTCGAGCACATTTACAAACAAGACTTTGATCGTGACTCCAACACAATCGAAGTTTTTATCGGCCGAATTCGCAAAAAAATCGCACCAAAGATCATCAAAACTGTCCGAGGGTTGGGATACCAATTAAATGCCGAATAGAAACAGGCTACCGTTGAACGCAATAAAACGACTGAGTATCAAAAGTCGCCTCGTTTTAGCGGCGATCGTTTGGTTAACGGCAATGATCCTCGCCGCTGGTGTGACGATACCGACGCAGGTCTACAACTATATGGTTGATGACACTCGCTCACAGCTCAGCATTTTTATGGATGAAGTCGCAGCACAGTTAGAAGTCGATAACACCGGGCATCTTTCACTCGCAGCTCAGCTATCAGACCCTCGATTTAACCGACCTTACAGTGGTTTGTATTGGAGTGCCTCTACAGAGGCAAGCCTCGAACGTTCTCGTTCGTTGTGGGACAAAAAAATCGAATACAAAGGTTTGGATAAAGATGCGTATGGAGCAAGAGGCGAAAAACTAATTACGCTAGAAAAAGCACTGTATCTTCCTGATTACGATGGTCCTATTCACATTATTATTGGTATTGACGAAGAGCCCATTAAAAATACCCTTCAAACGTTAATCGGCCAACTTTGGCTTATTTTGGGTTTATTATTCGCGGGCGTACTTACCGTCATTTTACTGCAAATTGCTTGGTCATTGAGTCCTCTTACAAAGCTACAAAAAGAATTAGCCGAGCTGAAGTCTGGTAATAAAAAGAGTCTAGAAGAAACCTACCCAAAAGAGATTTCTCCTCTAATCTTCGACCTCAACGCTCTGCTGTTCCATTACCAAGAATTACTAGAGAGAGCTCGCAATCATGCAGGTAACCTATCTCATGCACTTAAAACGCCACTTTCTGTTCTAAAAAATGAAGTTCAGACGTTAGAACCTGAGGCACAATCCCGTCTCAGAGCTCCAATCAATCAAATACAAGACCATATCGATTACCATTTGGGTCGTGCCCGTATGGCCGGATCGATGAACATATTATCAGTGAAGTCGAACCCAGCAGATCGTGTGGATGCTATCTCAATGGCGTTTGATAAAGTGTATGCGAGCCGAAGCATTACCTTAATTAATGAACTTGATTCAGAGCTGAATGTAGCAGTAGAGCAGACCGATCTCGATGAAATGCTAGGTAACTTGCTAGAAAATGGCTATAAGTGGGCCAACAGCATGATTCGTGTGCACTCCTCTCAGGATAAGGAAAATATACACATCATTATTGAAGATGATGGGCCAGGCATCCCTAAAGAGAAACTGAGTCAAGTAATCAAGAGAGGAGTTAGATTGGATGAAACAACCCCTGGCTCAGGTCTTGGTCTAAACATAGTCAGTGAAATGGCACACAGTTACCGAGGTCAATTAACATTGGATACAAGCGCTTTAGGTGGATTAAAAGCATCTTTAGTCTTACATCTCAGCCGAACATAAAGCATATAACACATAAACTTTGTTTTTCGGACCATGATCAGTAAACCGATGAAAATGAAGTCGATGTGAACAAAATCCAAGCAAAGCGTTAAAAGGGATAGCCTTCCACCCCGCTAAATCATACCTTTTTGTTGATTTGGATACGATTTGGGTTGCCCATTTATAATTGGAATGATAGTATCCGCGCTCGCTTGAACAGTTCCTGTTTCAAGCTTTACCACGAACAACAAGGTCGCATTGTTGATTGTGAACATTTGATTTTTACTAATTTGAGAGTAAATACTATGAAATTCGAAGCAGTAGTACGTACTGAACTAGGTAAAGGTGCGAGCCGCCGCCTACGTCACGCTGGCAAATTCCCTGCAGTTGTATACGGCGGTGAAGAAGCAGCAGTAGCTATCGTTCTTAACCACGACGACATCGTAAACCAAATGGACAAGCCTGAATTCTACGAAGGTATCGTTCTAGTTATCGATGGCAAAGAAGTTAAAGTTAAGCCACAAGACGTTCAACGTCACGCGTTCAAGCCAAAAGTTGAACACATGGACTTCATCCGCATCTAATTCCCTACCAAGGAATTAATCGGATTAAATCCAAACCTTTTGCATAAAAGATAATCGGACTTACCAACCGAGACATCTAAAAAATTTCAAAACCCCGGAGTCTTACCACCTCCGGGGTTTTACTATATTTAGCATATAGCATTTGATTTATGAGCGGGCAATATACTTCACTAAAGTGAGATCGGTCAGCGTCATACTCTCAATCACTTCCGACTCTTCCTCTCCAGTACGCACAAAACCACACTTCTTGTAAAAGTTAAGCCCCTGTTGATTAGTATCCAGTGCTTTCAAACTGATCTGCATAACTGACGTAGAGAGCAAACGTGTCTCTAACTCATCTAACAGTGCACGTCCTGCTCCTTGCCCATAATGTAGCGGCGTAACGTAGCAACATGTCACTAATGCCGTTTTATCTTCGCTGGTGTGGTTAGGTAACTCGTAACTTAAAAAGCCAACAATTTCTCCTTGCCTCTCAACTACGATCAATTGGGCCAGTTGCTCCGTCATCACTCGTGCCCACATCCTTTCTCGACGCTCAATCGTAAACTGCTCTATGTAGCTCTTTGGCATTAATCCTTTATACGCCACCAGCCAAGAATCAACGTGTATCTTGGCGATTTGGGCTGCTTCCTTTTTGAGTGCGTCCCTTACTGTGTATCTCATAAGCATCCTTTATTAGCGTTCACCACTTACAAATTCTTTTAACCCTACCCTTTAAACCAAAGCTCAAAGATAACGGCTACAGTCGCAACGCTTTACATTAATCTATTTCATTTTCATTAATTAAATGATAGTTCACATCATAATATTCGAAGAAGAACGATCCATTATTTACTTTTCATTTTGACTCATTAGGTTGAATCTATTTGTTTAAACACTCGAGTGTCAAATGCGGAATAAGCACGATAAGGTATCGGATGAGGATAAATAAACGATGCCTAAAGCATAAGGTTTCTAAACGATCGCAATTATAGTAAAGAGATAAATACAATTTTTGATAGAGTTTGGCAGAATAAAGCCATGATCAAATGAGTTTAAGCTCTGTGCTGTTCATTATGCATACAAACCGAGCCCCTCATCATTAGAGCGAAAATTTATAACGATTTGTGTCATACCTATTAGGAAAAACATAAACTTGGCAAAATAATCACCAAAATCAGCGTAATACTTCGCAAAAATGCGCATTGATTCACACAAACAACACACATTCAATTAACTACCTCACAAAAAATAGAGCTAGCGATACAAAATAAATACTAAATACCAATTCTGTTTATTTATAGACGTAGTTTGCAGGCTTATTAATTCATTTCTCCGATAGAAGTATAAATAAGAGATAGATCACTAAAGTTTCACATTAATTCCGTATATTTCACGCCGTAACAATAACAAAATCACAAAGAAAGGATCCCTTATGAAGTTTTCCAAATCTCTTTTGGTAGTGGCAGTGGGCGCTGCGCTAGCAGGATGCGGCTCAGACAGCGACAATTCTCCAGTAACCTGCGAGACTGCAGATTCTTGTACTAAGTTCACCGTTCTCCACACTAACGATAACCATGGTCGCTTTTGGCATAACAGCGACGGCGAATACGGCATGGCTGCGCGTCACACTTTAATCGAATCTATCCGCGCAGAAGTCGAAGCAAAAGGCGGTGAAACCATTCTGCTATCTGGCGGTGATATTAATACCGGTGTACCAGAATCAGACATGCAAGATGCGGTTCCAGACTTCGTAGGGATGAACCTACTTGGTTACGATGCAATGGCTGTCGGTAACCACGAATTTGATAACTCACTAGATATTCTCGATATGCAAGCCGAGCTAGCTGACTTCCCTATGCTGGCTGCGAATATCTATAAAAAAGATACAAACGAGCGTTACTTCGACCCTTACAAAGTATTTACTATCAACGGCCTTAAGATCGCTGTTATTGGTCTAACAACGCAAGACACTGCGAAGCTAGTCAATCCAGACAACGTATCAAACATCCACTTTGAAGACCCTCAAGTAGAAATCAAAAAGGTACTGAAGGAAATCGAAGAGAACGAAAAGGTAGACCTAGTATTTGCAACGACGCACATGGGTCACTACGAAGATGGTAAAAACGGTAGTGAAGCACCAGGTGACGTGAAACTCGCTCGCTCTCTTGAAGAAGGACAGCTAAACGCTATCATCGGTGGTCACTCGCAAAACCCTGTATGTATGGAACCAGGTACCAATGAGTATGCTGATTTCAAACCTGGGGATGATTGTGCCCCAGACCAACAAAAAGGCACTTGGATTATGCAAGCGCATGAGTGGGGTAAATATGTGGGTCGTGCTGACTTCGAATACTACGACGGCAAGCTTCACTTAGCGAACTACGCACTGATTCCTGTAAACCTTCTAGACGAAAACGATGAAGTTATCGGTGAACGAATTCAACAAGATGCAACAGTAAAAGCGTTACTACTGCCATACCAACAACAAGGTCAAGAGTTATTAGATGAGAAGATTTCTAATACGACGGGTAAGTTAGAAGGTGATCGTAACGTAGTTCGCTCTCAACAAACTAACCTAGGTCACCTACTCGGCGAGGCATACCGTACTTACAAAACGGTAAATGCTGACTTTGGTGTGATGAACTCTGGCGGCGTGCGTGATTCAATCCAAGATGGTGATATCACTTACCGTGACGTACTAACGGTTCAGCCATTTGGTAACTTCGTGACTAAAGCAACTATGACAGGTAAAGAAGTTAAAGAATACCTAGACGTGGTTGCGACGAAATCTGCAGGGTCTGGTGCTTACGCTCAACTAGATAACATCACTTTAGATGTAAATTGTGATGCTGGCTCAGTAACCATTACCGATATTAACAATAAAGGCTTCGATCTAAACGAAACGTACACATTCTCTGTAATCAGCTTCAGTGCTGCTGGTGGCGATAACTATCCAATCATCGATGTTCAATCTACACAGCTAACTGATGCATACGTTTTGCGCGAGTTCTTCGTAAACAACCCACAAATCTCTGCGGATAACTACGACAAGAACTTAGAGAACATCAAATACTTCAGTAATGGCCAACCAGTAAAAGGCTGTCCTGCATCTGGTAGCTAATACTAAACACCTTCCCCCTGGCACTAAGAGCTTTTACAAGCAATTTCGTCAGGGCTTTCCTCAAAACCGAAGCTTTGTGCTTCGGTTTTTTATTTTCGATAAATTACTGAAAACTCTCCACCTTCACAATATGTTCAAAAATTGTTCATTTGTGTTATTGACGCCCCTGTGTTGGGCTTCTATGTTTGATAAGGTCTTTTAAATATGCAGGTTCATCGGCTAAATTTCGCGAAACATTTTTAATAGCATAGTCAATGATTCTGAGAAAGATGTGAATGGCGTTACAAACACTGCTCTCAAACAATTTGTCTTTGGACTTCAAACGATGGTGATGTGCCTCCACGCGCACACTAATGAGCAGCGATCTGGACGTCAATGTGTTCAAACTGCTGCCATCGAGTTCTGGAGGTCAAAAATGAAACGAGCCAGCAATAGCTACAGACTCCAAATGATCAAAGAAGTAGTTACCCGTAGAGAGCGTGAAGCTTGTACGGATCCTATGGCGAGATATATTCATCAACTGATGGATGAACGCCCAACAAGTAAATTAGATGTTGAATTCAATCATCGATTTTCAGGAAATCACTTCGACGAACAAGCGGGAGGCTGGGTTAGCGACCGTTGGTCGATGAAATAACGCCAATTACCGCTCTATAGGGAAAATGGATAGGAGATTCCCGGTTCTTAAAGGACACCTTGCCGGACCGGGAATATGTAAAAGCCTAATCAGAACCGAAAGCGAAGGCGTAACCCCACAGACTGAACAAGAATTCTAGAATAAGTCTTGTTGAGGCGATGACTCATCTTGAAGCTGTTCTGGCTTCGTCTTCCCGGCCAACATCTTTCTTCTGTACCTTTGACGACACAACTTAATAACGTGCAACTGCTGAGCGGGGGTTAAGTTAAGCCAATTAAACCTTTCCTCTCTCTTTCTCATACACCCCTTGCAATACCCTTTTTCATCGGAGGTACATACTCCAACACAAGGGCTTGGGACAGTAAAAAACTCCAGTTGCTCCATACTAAAACCGCTCTTTCCATATTAGGGCGTATTGGCCTAGTTTAAATAATGAGAAGATTAGTCAGCAACAAAACTTGCTATATACTTCGTTATGTCAAAAACATACGAAACCATAACCTTATGCTGACAAAAACAGTGTTTTATTACTTATACTTACCGCGTTTATAAAAACGGAGTCTATAAAATGAAGCTTAGCCTAAAAACGTTAGTTACAGCAATCTCTCTCCCTGTTCTTATGACTGCTTGTGCTAGCAACGGTGATGATGTGAAAGAAATAACGGCTCAAGATTTGCAGCACCACAACTGGGAACTTGTTCAAGTTGATGGCAAAAATATCGTTCTAGACGAACACCAAAAAGCGGCTCGCCTAGAAATCGGTGAAAATCTAACCGCAAACGGCAACGCAGGTTGTAACAACTTCTTCGGTCAAGCCGAGTTGAAAAACAACCAACTACGCATCGAAAAAATGGGCATGACCATGAAGATGTGTATGGAAGATCAAATGAAGATCGAAAACGCAATGACACAAACACTATCTAACTGGAGCGATATCACGCTAACTAAAGATGGTCTTGTTCTGAAAAGTGCCGATCACGAATTGACGTTTACACTACGTGACTGGGTAAACTAATCCCAACTAAGTAAACCAGATAGTATCTTAAAGCAGCCAAACGGCTGCTTTTTTTATATCGATGAATCGTTAGTCATGCATGCTAAAGTCATTTAAATGGCCAACTTTCTTTCTCTTTTCGCCCTCAATTCCATGCTTTAGACATCAATTTTGCTCTGTAAAACAACCTATTCATATCTCTGGGGACAATAATTTTCAATTACTTGAAAGAATATCCTCAAACAAACGGTCCGCTCCTAAAATGACACCAAATTTGTCCTTTATTCGTTTTGCTTCACATTGAGAGTAATTCTTTGAATCAATGAGTGATTCCGTTTGGGATTGGCATTGATAATAGAGAGAGATGAATTACTATCCTTGTAACAGAGCGGAACGACTTGCGAAAACGTCAATAGAAACGAAAGCAAGCACCAAAAGACATAACACGGAATAGATATGAAAAAGCTACTCAGCAGCATTGGCATTTTAGCCACGACTTTTGCGACACCTTCTTTTGCCGATTCATCAGTGAATAGCGAATGGCAAAAAATCGAACAACAAGCCGACGGGCAATCCGTCTACTTTCATGCTTGGGGCGGAAGCCAAGAAATTAATCGCTACATACAGTGGGCGAGTAGAGAGCTAAAATCACGTTATAACGTGACGCTAAACCACGTTAAAGTAACTGATATTTCTGAGACCACTACTCGACTTATCGCAGAAAAAGCGGCAGGCAAAAACAGCGGTGGCAGTGTTGATATGGTTTGGATCAATGGCGAAAACTTCAAATCAATGAAGGATAACCAATTGCTATTTGGTCCTTTTGTCGAAGGTTTGCCAAGCTGGCAATATGTGGATAAATCTCTACCAATTGATGTGGACTTCTCCGAGCCAACAGAAGGTCTAGAAGCACCTTGGGGAGTAGGACAATTAGTGTTTATCCATGACGAGCAAACCCTCCATAACCCTCCAAAATCATTCGCAGAAATGCTGAGCTATGCAAAAGCGTTCCCGAATCGCCTGACTTACCCTCGACCACCAGAGTTTCATGGCACAAGCTTTATCAAAGCATTACTCATTGAACTGTCTAACAACGCCCCTGAGCTGCAACAACCAGTTACCGATAACACGTTTGAGCAAGTCACTCAACCGCTGTGGTCTTATCTAGATGAGTTCCATAAAGTCGCTTGGCGCGGTGGTAAGCAGTTTCCAGGCGGTACAGCAGAAACCCTTCAGCTACTAGATGATGGTCAGACTGACCTGGCGATTACCTTTAACCCGAACGCGGTTTTCTCTGCGCAGTCGAGCGGTAATCTTGCAGAGAGCACCAAAGCGTACGCAATGGACGCAGGAGCACTCTCAAATATCCACTTTTTAGCGATTCCTTGGAACGCAAATGCCAGTGCTGGTGCACAAGTTGCGATAAACTTTTTATTGAGCCCTGAAGCACAGTCTCGCAAAGGTAACCTAAACATCTGGGGCGACCCTTCGGTACTAAGCAACCAATACTTAACTGGTTCGGCCAAAAACACTCAACAATTCAAATCTATCGCTGAGCCACATCCAAGTTGGCAAGCGGCGTTGGAAAAAGAATGGTTGAAACGCTACGGGAATTAGTAAGAATCCATGTTAAGAGCGCTGTATTTAGTCATTATCGCAGTTTGTATTTTGCCTACCATTCCGGGACTACTTGGAGTGGTGGTCTCTGCGCTCGGTTATGTACCTCCTATCGGTCTACACCACTTTTCTTTTGATGGCTTCAATGCCGTCTTTGATTGGGAAGGTGTTTGGACATCCATCGGGCTTACTTTCTACTCCGCCATTTTCAGTAGCTACTTGGCTTGCTTCATCGCATTTGCAATTCTACAAGCCTCTTGGGGCAGTAAGTTTTGGCGAAAAATTGAAGTTAGCCTTTCCCCACTTCTCGCGATGCCGCACGTCGCGTTTGCAATTGGCTTTGCGTTCTTGTTTGCCCCAACTGGTATGGGCGTTCGTGTTCTCAACCAACTGTTTGGTTACGACCCGAATGCACAAACGGTGAATGACTTAGCATTGCTGATTAAGGACCCACATGCACTCGGTTTGATCATCATACTTGCGATTAAAGAAGTGCCGTTTTTATTGTTGATGAGTATTCCGATCCTTCAGCAATTGAAAGTCGATAAGGTTGAAAAAGTCAGTCACTCGATGGGCTACAGTTCCGCGCAAGCGTGGTGGAAATGCGTATTTCCGCAATGGTTAGCAAAACTTCGTTTCCCAATGCTGGCGGTATTGGCTTACAGTTTGTCCGTTGTCGATGTCGCCCTGATTATTGGCCCTACCAACCCACCCACGTTTGCGGTTTTGGTATGGCAATGGTTTAACGATCCAGATTTATCGCTCCTACCAAGAGCTGCCGCTGGCGCAGTAATACTGTTTGCGATCGCTAGCGTTTTGATTGGATTTGCACGCTTAATGGAATGGTGTATTACCAAAGGCTTCAAACGCTGGCAGTACTCTGGTCGAAACGGGTTTCGTTTACCCGGTAAAACCCTATTTTCACTGGTCGCGCTACTTGCACTTCTAATGATTCCACTCATGGTGCTGTGGAGCTTTGCCCAACGTTGGCGCTTTCCAGATTTGCTCCCAAGCCGTTACAGCCTGCGTTTTTGGGAATACGAATGGCACAGTATTCTAGGGACTCTAGAACAAAGTATGTCAATCGCCCTAATCAGCGCGACTGTCGCGCTAGTTCTTGCTTTAATAGCACATGAGTATCGTCTCCGTTATCGCTGGCAGGTGCCCGGTTACATCATCGCCATCCCAATGCTGATTCCTCAGCTATCCGTGCTATTCGGTATGCAAGTAGTGACGCTGTACTTAAACAGTAATGCGTATTTCTTTTGGGTATGTTGGGCGCATGTATTCTTTGCGTTCCCATTTATTTACCTCTCGCTAGACGGTCCGTGGCGCAGCTTCGATAACGGCTTAACTCGCGTCGCACTCAGCTTGGGTAAATCACCGATGCAAGCTTGGTTAAAAGTGAAACTGCCAATCCTCCTGCCTGCAATTGCATTCGCGTGGGCTGTCGGTATTAGTGTCAGCCTGGCGCAATACCTACCAACATTGGTGCTAGGGGCTGGGCGCATTAGCACCATCACAACCGAAGCCGTTGCACTATCCAGTGGTTTTGACCGACGTGTCACCGCTATTTACGCCATTTGGCAAGCTCTGCTGCCATTCTTGTTCTTTTCTTTTGCGATACTGCTTAGCCACTTGCACAGGAAGTATCGCCGCTTGTCTATAAAAGGTTTACTACTGAATGAGTCTTTGTCTCGAAAACCTCGCCATCCGTAAAACCAATGGCGACGCGCTTTTTTCAGCGTTCAACATGACCGTAGAAAAAGGTGAAATCGTTACCCTGATGGGGCCTAGCGGTTGTGGTAAATCCACTTTGTTGGATGCCATTGCCGGGCACCTATCCGCCGAGTTCAACTACTCTGGATCCATTACGCTTGATAACGAAAAGTTGGATGCCCTCCCTGCCCATAAGCGTCAGGTCGGTATTCTATTCCAAGAAGATTTGCTCTTCCCTCATTTAACGGTGTGGGAGAACCTTGCCTTCGCGCTACCAAACTCAATCAAAGGTGAAGAGCGTAAAGCTCACGCTATGCAAGCACTGAAGAACATTTCATTGACCAAACTAGCAGAGTCCTTTCCTGACCAAATTTCGGGAGGGCAACGTGCCCGTATCTCATTGACTCGTATGCTGCTAGCAAAGCCAAAAGTTGCGCTACTTGATGAGCCCTATAGCAAGCTGGATAAAGACCTGCGCGTGCAATTTCGCAATTGGGTGGTCGAACAATTGCAGCAAGCGAACATCCCTACTTTGATGGTAACGCACGATGAAGACGATATTCCTGATGGCAGCAGCTGCCTAAACTGGCCGTGGGAGACAAATCATGCTTGATAGCCTGAGTATAAAGCTCATCCGCAAACCGCTGGCACTCAGTGCGAAATATCTCGATAAATGTGGTATCACTGCAAATCAGACGACAGTGTTTGGTTTTGTACTTGGCTGTTTTGCCCTGCCGGCTTTGATCGCCGAACAGTACTTGTTGGCGTTGCTGTTTATTTTGCTGAACAGAATCTGTGATGGGTTAGACGGTGCACTGGCGAGGATTCAAGGCATTACCGATGCGGGTGGTTTTCTTGATATCAGCTTAGATTTTTTGTTCTATTCGTTGATTCCTTTTGGCTTTGTGCTTGCCAACCCAGAGCACAATGCCGTTGCAGGCGCATTTTTGATTTTTTCCTTCATCGGCACTGGTAGTAGCTTTTTGGCTTTTGCCATCATGGCAGGAAAACAAGGCATCGATAATCCGGTATATAAAAACAAATCGCTTTACTACATGAGCGGCTTAACCGAAGGTACAGAAACCATTGGCTGCTTGGTTTTATTTTGTTTGCTACCGCAACACTTTGCCGTCATCGCGTATATCTTTGGCGCGGCATGCTGGTTTACTACTTTTACACGTATTTATTCAGGGTTTCATACGCTTAACGATCATTAATACTGCTTAGACAATCGCGTTTCCTTAAGGGACAAGCCGCTAAGCCACTGTTTTATAAAGCACCAAAACGCAGGTTAAATTGGGGTATATACTCTTTGAATGAAGAAACCATTCGGAGGCTATATGAAAAAACAGATTAATTTAGGCATGTTGCTCACCATTACTTGTGCGCTCGTGCTTGGCGGCTGTAGCTCACCTAACCCGTACGGAGATGCATACGGCTCATCCGACACTCGCAAAGTTCAGCAGGTTTACTACGGCACAGTAGAAAAAGTAGAACCCGTAACCATTGATGCCACTACCCAATCCAATGCCATTGGCACCATCGCTGGTGCTGCCGTGGGCGGGATCTTAGGCTCAAAAGTTGGGGGCGGTTCTGGCTCGGATATCGCTGCCATTGGTGGTGGTCTATTGGGTGGCTATGCAGGCAGCAAAGCGGCTGAAGCAACCGCGAAAAGAAATGGCGTGAATCTGACCATTCGTTTAGAGGACGGAAAGATTATCTCTATTGTTCAAGAAGCAAATCCAAACATGATTTTCCAACCAGGCCAAGCGGTCCAAATCAATGTTTCTGGTAATGACGCCAGAGTCGTTCCTCGTTAATTCGGACGAACCAAACCTTTGGCCTGCTTTAATTCAAACACCTAACCCGCGCAAGCTTACATCACTGGCTTGTTAACTTGCGCGTTTCTTTTCGTATCAAACTTGATCGTCGTCAATGGAACATCAATCTCCCACACCTTTCGATGTTCAAATGACATCAAGTTGCTAGCATGAGCCCATTCCAGATAACTTTGGGCTTGTTATGACTCCGACTGTTGACCACGTACTCCTTAATATCGCGCTAAACCTCAGCTCAAATCGCTCTCACGAGCAGCAATATCAAAACCTCATTGATGGGGTCGCGCAAGTATTCCCATGTGATGCGAGCTGCCTGTTTATCTTCGATGAGGATGGTTTTCTAACTCCTGTCGCGGTAAAAGGCTTATCCAGCTCGGTCTTAGGTCGTCGCTATTTCCCCAAGGCGCACCCTCGCTTAGATGCCATTATTCATAGCCGTGAACCGGTGCGTTTCGATGCCGATTGTTCACTGCCGGATCCTTTCGACGGCACACTATTAACTGAAGACCAATGCATTGATGTTCACGATTGCATGGGCTTTAGCTTGTATGTCGAAGGCCAACTTGTTGGCGCACTAACTATGGATGCACTAACGGTGGGCGCGTTTGATAGCATCGATCCTGTCGCTATCGAAACCTTTGCGGCTTTGACCGCTGCGACATTGCGTAACATTGCTCAGTTAAAAGCGCTCAAAGCGCAAAACCAGAAGCAAAAAAGCGTCACTCAAACCCTTATCCAGCAAGCCCGTTCTCAACATGGAGAAATGGTGGGTTTGAGTCTACAGATCAACCAGTTACGAAACAACATTGCGACTGTTGCTCAATCAGATTACGCAGTACTTATCACAGGAGAGACCGGTACTGGTAAAGAACTGGTCGCGCACTCGGTACACGCGCAATCTCATCGTAGCGATAAGCCGATGATTTACGTCAACTGTGCGGCCCTGCCTGAAGGTCTGGCTGAGAGTGAACTGTTTGGCCATGTCAAAGGCGCATTTACAGGTGCTAATAGCCACCGTGCCGGTAAGTTTGAACTGGCAGACGGTGGAACGATTTTCCTTGATGAAGTGGGCGAACTGCCTATGATTTTGCAAGCAAAATTGCTGCGCGTAATTCAGCAAGGCGAGCTGCAACGTGTGGGTAGCGATCAGCATTTGATGGTCAATGTGCGCATCATCGCCGCGACCAATCGACAATTAGAAAAAGAGGTCGAAGCTGGCACGTTTCGAGCAGACCTTTTCCACCGTTTAAACGTGTTCCCAATCCAAGTCCCCCCACTGCGTGCCCGTGACGGGGATATTCCCGTTTTAGCAGGATACCTGTTAGAAAAAGTACGCCAACAATTTAATGCGCCCAACCTGCACGTTCACCCTAAGGTGTTGGCTCAACTGGAGTCTTCACCTTGGTACGGAAACGTACGCGAGCTCGAACACACTTTAACTCGCGCGGCTTTACACGCCATTCAACAAGGCGCAAGCACGATCATGCTTAACCATTTCGACACCTCATTGGCTCTCGATGATGTAAAAAACACATCGCATTATCTGCCTAAAGAAAGCCAGCCAATGCGAGAGCTAATAGAAAGTTATCAACGTGATTTAATTGAACATGCTTTGAGCCAAACTGGTGGGGTTTGGGCAAAAGCAGCGGAGTTTTTACAAATGGATCGTGGGAACTTATATCGGATGGGTAAAAAGCTCGGGATCAATAAATAACCGACTACAAGAAGCCGATGTGATTAAGACATCAACTGCGTTGTCTTAATTACATCAACCACTCTCCTAAATCTGATAAAATCCAATGCAAATCAACAAGATAACAATTGGCACACATTCTGCTCTCTAGTGGTCAACATCACGACTATTAAAACAATCACTGGAGAACCCAATATGTTCTGTATTCAATGTGAACAGACAATTCAAACCCCTGCTGTTAAAGGTTGTTCTTTTGCACAAGGTATGTGTGGTAAAACTTCTGAAGTATCTGACCTTCAAGACGTGTTGGTTTACACACTGCAAGGGGTTTCTTTTTGGGCATCAAAAGCACTTGAATTCAACATCATTAACGATGAAATCAACCAATGGGCACCAAAGGCATTTTTCTCTACATTGACGAACGTAAACTTTGACCCTGAACGTGTCCTAGAGCTAACTTCTCAAGCGGCAACGTACAAAGCATTGCTAAAAGAGCAAGTAATGTCTGCTGCAACACTCGCCGATACCGAAGTTGCTGACATCCCTGTTGTTGCTCACTTTGAGCTACCAAAAAGCGCAGAAGCAATCTTAGCTTTTGCTCCTCAAGTCGCGGTTAACCGTGGTAAGGACCAAGTACATGAAGATGTGATTGGCCTACGCCTACTTTGCCTATACGGCCTTAAGGGTGCCGCAGCATACATGGAGCACGCACGTGTTCTTGAGCAAACCAACAACGATATCTATGCCGAATACCATGAAATCATGGCGTGGTTGGGCACAGACCCTGAAGATCTTGGCGAACTACTTGATTGCTCAATGCGCATTGGCCTGATGAACTACAAAGTGATGGAAATGCTCGACCAAGGTGAAACAACGACCTTCGGCCATCCAGAACCAACCACGGTGAACGTCAAGCCAGTAAAAGGTAAATGTATTCTTGTTTCTGGCCATGATTTGCATGACCTAGAAAAAATCCTGCAACAGACCGAAGGCAAAGGCATTAACGTTTACACCAATGGTGAAATGCTGCCTGCACACGGCTACCCTGAGCTGAAGAAATACTCTCATCTTGTCGGTAACTACGGCAGCGCATGGCAAAACCAGCAGAAAGAATTCGCCAACTTCCCTGGTGCAATCGTAATGACGTCAAACTGCTTGTTGAATCCAAATGTGGGTCAATACGCAGACCGTTTATTCACTCGTAGTATTGTTGGCTGGCCTGGTGTGGCTCACATCGAAGGCGATGATTTTAGCCAAGTGATTGAATGTGCTCTAGCGCAAGATGGTTTCCAACACGATGAAATCGAACACCACATCACGGTTGGTTTTGGTCGAAATGCACTGATGAACGCCGCCCCTGCGGTTATCGACCAAGTGAAGCAAGGCAACATCAAGCACTTCTTCCTAGTCGGCGGTTGTGACGGCGATAAAGCGGAACGTAGCTACTACACCGATTTTACGGCTGAAGCACCAGAAGACACGCTAATCCTGACCTTGGCGTGTGGTAAGTTCCGCTTCAACAAGAATACGTTTGGCGATATCAACGGCATTCCTCGCCTATTGGATGTGGGCCAATGTAACGATGCTTACTCTGCAATCCAGCTTGCACTTGCACTGGCGAAAGAGTTTGACTGTGACATCAATGAACTGCCACTCACGCTTGTGCTTTCTTGGTTCGAGCAAAAAGCGATCGTTATCTTGCTAACGCTATTTGCATTGGGCGTGAAAGGCATTTACACAGGCCCTACTGCACCGGCATTCCTAACGCCAAACCTAATCGCCATCATCCAAGAGAAGTTCGATATGCGCAGTATTGGCAATGTTCAGGATGATCTAAAAGCCATCCTAGCAGCTTAATAAACTTGCTTGTTACGCGCCTCCTTACGCGGAGGCGCTATCTATTTCGAACCAAAAATAGCCACAACCAAAGAGATTGTTATGTTTTTTGAATGGCAAGGTAACCAGCCCGTCACACTCCGTTGCATCGACAAATACTTCGAAACACACGACACCGTCAGCATAAAATTGGCCGAACTAACCGAATCACTTCTGTTTCAGTTTAAGCCTGGCCAGTTTATTAACTTGGGCGTCGAAATTGATGGAAAAATGGAGTTTCGTGCCTATTCAATCAGCTCGATCAATGAAGACGATCACCTTCAACTCACCATCAAACGAGTATCTGGCGGTAAAGTATCGAACTACATCGTTGACTCGCTGCTGCTCGGTGATACTGTTCAAGCATTACCACCAGCAGGCGAATTTAACTGCATCGACCATCCACCCGTGTTACGTGATGGCGAAACAAAAGCCTTGCTTATCAGTGCAGGTTGCGGCGTCACGCCCGTATTTTCGATGGCAAAACACTGGCTGAGTAATCAAGATGAAAACGACAACGATGTGGACATCGCATTTCTTCATATTGCACGCAGCCCAGAAGAGACGATTTACTACGATCAGCTAGAAACGTTAGACGCTGTGTATCCCAACTTCAATTTAAAGTTGTTGCTGAAAAACCGCGAAGGAACATCGCATCCACAAGGTCGTTTGAATGCCGACTGGCTTAAAGAGCTTGTTCCTGATTTCAAACAGCGCACCGTTTACCTGTGTGGTCCAAGCCAGTTTATGCAAGATGTTCACGGCTATTTGAATGACCTTGGTTTTGACATGACGAACTTCTACCAAGAGAGTTTTACGCCAGCGACTGGCGCAGAATCATCGGTCTCCGATGAGACGGTTAACGTTTCTGTTCCTGATTTTGCTCAAAGCATCGATGCTCAAAAAGGTCAGGTACTGGCCGATGTGCTCGAAAGCGCAGGTTTACCATTAATCGTCGCTTGTCGAAGCGGGATTTGTGGCTCGTGCAAATGCAAGGTTCGTAAAGGCAACGTCTCTTCCACCAGCCTAGAAACATTGACGCAAGAAGAAATTGAACAAGGCTATGTGCTCGCCTGCTCATCAACCATCGAAGCGGATCTTGAAGTGCAGATCGGTTAATGCTGCTGGTATCGATCTTTTATTGTTTCCCGTCATTCCGACGAGCCTAGGCGAGGTCAGGAATCTAATATCAGCGTGTTAGGAATAACTCACTCTGATAATAGACTCTGAATCACACTCGCGTCTCGCTATTCAGATTGACGGGGTATCGCGGAGATGCCAGCCTTACTCAAACGGCTGGTATTATAGATAGGTACAACTTTCGTTTCGTCGTCATTGCTTCTCGCTAAACAGCAACACTTTCAATGCTGCTTCGCTGTCTACGTCCATAAACTCTGGTGGGTTATCCAGACGCTCACGGAATGTCAACTCTGGCGCTTCTTCTTTCATGCTTTCAATCAAGAAGTCGCTTGTCACAGATGGCGAGTTCACACATGCCATCACTTGACCACCGTCTGCCAACAAATCCGGCAACCGACGTAAAATCTTTTTGTAATCTTTAGTCAGCGCAAAGCTGCCTTTCTGGAATGAAGGCGGATCGATGATAATCAAGTCATACTGACCAGATTTCTTAATCTTACCCCACGATTTAAAGATATCGTGCCCCATAAAGCTTACCTGGTTGATGTTATGACCATTTAGCTTGTGGTTCTCACGACCTTTAGACAGCGACGCTTTTGCCATGTCGACGTTAACCACTTTATCTGCGCCACCCGCAATGGCAGCGACAGAAAAGCCACACGTGTAAGCAAACAAGTTAAGCACGTTTTTATGCTTCGCATTTTCCCGTACCCAATCACGACCGTAGCGCATGTCCAAAAACAGACCGAAGTTTTGATTGCGGCCAATATCCAATTGGTATTTCAAACCGCTTTCTTCAACGACAGGGCGAGCGTCTAATTCACCGACAAGCACTTCTGAAGGCGCACCATCGGCATAACGGTGCTGAAGAACCATAGTGCGACCTTGCTTGTCTGCCCACAGTGGTGATTGTGCCAACGCATTGAGGCCGTTTTTCAGCTCAGCGAGAAACGCGTCGTCGACTTCTTTAAACAAGTTGATAATCACCTGACCTTGTAACCAATCACAGGTGATTTGCTCTAGGCCCTCAAAACGACGGCCACGACCATGAAACAGTCGACGAATTTCGTTAGGAGCTTGCGCGAGCTCGGTTTCTAGATGCTGAAAGAACAGCGGAAGTTGTGATGCTTGCATCGAGTTCTCTTATTAGTTTTCTTTGTGACGGTTATTTGATCGTAGGCCAGTTCAGTTCCCAAGGGGAAAGCCAAGTATCCAAACCCTGAGAGACTATTTCACTGAGCCATTTGTTACCCAGCACTTGGTATTCTCGTGGGTCGCAAACAAAGCGATATTGCTCATCTCGGTATTGGAAGCAAAGTGAAAATGCATGCAGATAACCGCGATCAGCCTCATTGCCTGCATTGTAAATCGGGTCGCCAACAATACCTGAGCCAACCGATTTTAATGCCACGCGGATTTGATGCGTTTTACCAGTGTGTGGCTTACATAAAAATAGGCGCTCTCCGGGCTCTGCCGCAAGAGAGAAAAACTGGGTGACGGCTGGGTTATTTTTGCTGTTGACCAGCTTCCATGATGAACGGCGCGAACGCTCCATATCACCAACGACCAAACCTTGTTTCTTTTTCGGCTTTTTAGAGCCAATCGCCAGATAGAACTTTTCCACTTGGCGGTCAGCAAAAGCTTGCGATAACGCACTAGCCGCTTTGGCGTTGCGTCCGAGGAGCAGAATACCCGATGTCATTTTATCCAAGCGATGGATAAGATAAAGCTGCTCATCACCACTCTGCTTAGCCACTTCTTGCAGCAGCATTGTGTCGCCATCGTCTTTATGAACAGAGACGTTGGGATGCTTATTGATGATCAGAAAATCGGGATGGGTATGTAGAATATCGAACATAAAAAAACTGGCTCCACGTTTGGAGCCAGCAGTATACATAAGTTATCGGACAAAGCTATCGAGGCTTGCCCTAAGGTCTTTTCTAAAGCTTCTTCGAGAAAATGCCAGCAAGACCAATGATTGCGATACCCAGCAGCATGATTTCACCTTTGCCACTATCAAAGCCAGACTTAATCCCCATGAAGGCAACAATAGCAATCGCAACAGGAATCAGGTATTTAACTAGGTTGTACCACAATCCAAATAGCGGGAAGGATACTTCGCCGTCATTAGTGATCTCTTTTTCTAGCTCAGCACGGCTTAGGCGCCATCCAGCAAAGATACAAACCAACATACCACCAACCGCTAAGAAGATTTTGTCCGTTAGCAAGTCGAAGATATCAAAGGCACCGGTACCGAACAGCGTTGGTCCCATTCCACCTAACGATAGTGACGCAAAAATACATAATGCCGCCATAACTGCGCTTGCAGACAGAACTGCGTTAGAGCGCTTCATGCCTTTCTCGTCGATTAGGTAAGACACGACAACTTCCAATAGTGATACTGAAGAAGTTAATGCCGCCACCGTCAAACCGATGAAAAATAGCAACGCGAATAGCAACCCAATCACACCGCCCATTTCAGCAAACAGCTGAGGAACGACAACGAATACAAGACCAGGGCCTGCTGCAGGCTCCATGCCAAAGGCAAACATTGCTGGGAACATAGCAACACCAGCAAGAATCGCGACACCAGTATCCATCGCTGTAACCATACCGGTTGTTTGAACTAGATTCTCTTTCTTCTTCAGGTAAGAACCGTACGTCATCATACAACCCATACCTAAGCTAAGTGAGAAGAACGCCTGTCCTAGTGCAGCAAGAACCACGTTGCTGTCGACTTTAGAAAAGTCCGGCATGAATAAGAACTCAAGGCCAGCCATTGCACCTGGCAGCATTAAGCCCTTAACAGAAACAACGATTAGGATTAAGAACAGAAGCGGCATCAGAACCTTACCGGCTTTCTCAATACCACCCGAAATCCCTTTCATCACGATCATGACGTTAAGGAACAGGTAAACACCCATCCACATTAAAGGTTGAATCGGATCTGAGATGAAACCGCCAAAACTGTCGCCAATTGCTTCTGGCGCGCTGAGTAGACCACCACCCACTTTAAAGATGTAGGCCAATGCCCAACCACCAACCACAGGGTAGAAGCCCATGATCAAAAGACCACTGAAGACTCCCATAACGCCAGTGAACGTCCAGCGTCGGTCAGTTGTTTTGAATGCACCTACGGCAGAAAGACCTGTCTTACGACCAATAGCGAACTCTGTCAGCATCACGCTAAAGCCGATAAAAATTACAAAGATAAGATAGATAGCAACGAATGCACCGCCGCCACTCTCACCTGCTGTGTAAGGGAATTTCCATATATTGCCTAAACCGACAGCGGAACCCGCTGCTGCCATTACGAAGCCTAGTTTAGACCCCCACGTATCACGTGGTGCTGCTGTATTAGTTGTAGCCACGCTTTTTCTCCAAAATTAGTTTGTTGTGTATGCATAGAGATAGGCGTCTAAAAAGTTTATGTAAAAATTATTGTACACTTATAGAATAAGCGTTCGACGCACTATGTCTAGAAAGTAAAGCAGCTCCCCTTTAAAATTGGAACCCCAAAAAAGTACATTTATCGCACAAGTGTCGAGTTACGCAGGTTAAATGCTGCTTTTTTGTTCAAAAGTTAAAGAATGGCCTTATTTTTCACATTAAAATAACAGAATCAGCTGTTATGAAATTCGTTCCTCATATAAGGTCAATCCCACGTCTAAATGGGAAATCTATTCCCCCAACCCACTTTTATGCTTAATATCCTAGAAGGGCATATTACTCTGAGCGTATATGGACAAGTTTTATCACTTTCTTACTTTAGCTGGCATCGGGCTATATTGGTTACTGGTCGCAGGTGTGACCATTCGTGTCGTTTTAAAGCGCCGTGCAGTGAGCGTGTCTTTAGCTTGGCTAATGATCATTTATATCCTTCCCGTTCTGGGTGTCGCATGTTATTTCCTCTTCGGTGAACTGAACTTAGGCAGAAAGCGAGCCGAACGTGCGAAAGAGATGTTTACACCATTCGAGAAGTGGTTCAGTCAGCTTAACGACTGTAACGCGCACAACCCAGAAACGATGGGAAGGCACATCTACCGAATTGATGAACTTTGTAACAACCGCCTTGGTCTTCCCGCATTGAGCGGTAATACATTGTCGCTGCAACAGTCACCTAATGAGATTTTGCATTCCATTATTGAAGACATCGAAAACGCGCAGAGCAGTATTCGAATGGTATTCTACATTTGGCATCCAGGTGGTTTGGCTGACTCTGTGGCTTCTGCGCTTATTCAAGCGGCTAAACGCGGCGTAGATGTCAAACTATTGCTCGATTCAGCAGGTAGCCCGCGTTTTTTCAGAAGTCCTTGGTATCGAATGATGCAGGATGCTGGAATTGAAGTTATTCAAGCGTTAGAAGTGAAGATGTGGCGTATTTTCTTACGTCGTCTTGATCTTCGCCAACATCGCAAGATCATCGTAATTGATGATGAAATTGCTTATACAGGTTCAATGAACTTGGTTGACCCGGCTTACTTCAAGCAAAATAGTGGCGTTGGGCATTGGGTGGACATCATGGTTCGCATTACGGGACCAACGGTAAACGTATTGAGTGCCATCCACTGTTGGGATTGGGAAGTCGAAACTGGCGAACGTCATTTACCAAGACTACCTGAATGCAAGATCGATGAGAGTGAATTCCAACACCCTATTCAGGTTGTGCCTTCTGGCCCAGGTATGCCGGAATATCTGATCTATCAAGTATTAACATTGGCAATAAACCAAGCCAATCGCTCGGTACGAATCACAACACCATATTTCGTGCCCAATGCTGATTTACTCGAAACGTTAAAGATGACAGCACAACGAGGCATTGACGTTGAACTCATTATTCCACATAAAAATGACTCTATGATGGTGCAATGGGCGTCACGCGCTTTTTATAGTGAGCTCTTGAGTGCAGGGGTCAAGATTTATGAGTTTTATGGTGGTTTGCTGCATACAAAATCTGTCGTAATTGACGACCAATTCTGTTTAGTTGGCACCGTAAACATGGATATGCGCAGCTTGTGGCTGAACTTCGAAGTGACCCTCGCCGTTGATGACGAAGAGTTCACCAAGCAAATGTCTTGGTTACAAGATAGCTATATTAAGCAATCTCACACTGTTGTATTGGAAGAATGGGAGAAAAGGAGCCTATTTTCTCGGTTCTTAGAGCGAGTGTTCTATCTCTTCAACCCACTCCTCTAATACCTCAAATACACAGGCTAAAAAACCTCCAGCGCTACATGCATCCTGCTGGAGGTTTGTTCTTTTAGCTCCCTATCTACACGATACCTCTCGACAGCATTACCTGTTCATCTTGGCTGTTATTGGCTGATATTGGCTGATAGTTGACTTTTCCCTTGCATAACCTACGTCGTCCATGTTTTAAATATTCAAAACCGCAATATTTAAGACAGGGAACTTTTATGTCAGAGGGAAAAAAAACCAAACTCATTACCGCTGGCCGCGATAAAAAGTGGACAAATGGTGTTGTAAACCCACCCGTTCAACGCGCTTCAACCGTGGTATTCAATACCGTTGCAGAAAAGAACCAAGCCACCATTAATCGTGCAAACAAAACATTGTTTTATGGTCGCCGAGGCACCAACACGCACTTTGCTTTCCAAGACGCAATGGTTGAGATTGAAGGTGGAGCTGGTTGCGCGCTTTACCCTTGTGGAACGGCAGCAATTTCAAACGCCATCCTCTCTTTCGTTGAAACTGGCGATCACATTCTAATGGTGGACACTTGTTACGAACCAACTCGTGACTTTTGTAACACCATCATGAAGAAAATGGGCATCGAAACCACCTATTATGACCCAATGATCGGTGAAGGTATCCGAGACTTGATTCAGCCGAATACCAAAGTCCTTTTCTTGGAGTCTCCTGGTTCAATAACCATGGAAGTCCAAGATGTGCCTACATTAGCGCGCATTGCCCACGAGCAAGATATCATCGTGATGCTAGACAACACATGGGGAGCAGGCGTGAACTTCTCTCCTTTCGAGCATGGCGTAGACATTTCCATTCAAGCGGCAACTAAGTATATTGTTGGACATTCAGATGTCATGCTAGGTACTGCTGTGGCTTCTGAAAAGTATTGGGATCAGCTTCGTGAACAAAGCTACCTGATGGGTCAGTGCGTTTCTCCTGACGACGCATACCTAGGTCTTCGAGGTATTCGCACGTTGGATGTTCGCCTAAGACAGCACGCAGAAAGCAGTTTAAAAGTCGCTCAGTGGCTCGCTTCTCGCCCAGAAGTTGATCATGTCCGCCATCCCGCTTTAGAAACAAATCCTGGCCATGAGTTTTTCAAACGAGACTTCACAGGTGGAAACGGCTTGTTTTCATTTGTTCTCAAAACGTCTTATCCAAAAGCGACGACGGCTCTGCTTGATGGTATGAAACACTTCAGTATGGGTTACTCTTGGGGCGGTTATGAAAGCCTCATTCTAGCTAACGAACCTAAGAGCTTTAACAGCCTGAGAACCATAGCTCACCCACACTTTGAAGGTACTTTGGTTCGTATTCATATTGGCTTAGAAGACGTAAATGACTTGATCGCTGATTTAGAGGCTGGTTTTGCGCGTTATAATGCCTTAATGCTTGAAAAAGAAGCCTCCCTATAACAATGATTGAATCGCCCTGCATTGCGGGGCGTTTTTATAAGCCCCTGACTTAATTAGAATTAACCAACATTCACCCGAACCATTAATTAATGTTAATCATTTGTGTTGTTTTTCAATTGAGCAGTCACAGAATGAAATAATGTGCCACAAATAGGCTTTCCAAATTTAGGGTTTCTCTCCTACTTTTTATCATTCATAAGAGGTCATACCACAAGGAGATAGTTTTGAAACTCAAATTTATAGCGCTAATGCTTTTTACCTTAGTTACCGTCCCAATAACCTCCGTATACGCTGCAACAGGTTATACCCAAACCAAGTATCCGATTGTTCTGGTTCACGGTTTGTTTGGTTTTGATACCCTGGCAGGCGTTGATTACTTTTTCGGAATACCACATTCCTTAACAAAAGATGGCGCTACGGTTTATGTTGCACAGGTATCCGCGACCAATAGCAGCGAAGTTCGAGGGGAGCAACTGCTTGCTCAAGTAGAAACCTTACTTGCAGCAACAGGCGCAGAGAAAGTCAATCTCATTGGTCACAGTCATGGTGGTCCAACAACGCGCTATGTTGCCTCTGTCCGTCCTGACCTAGTCGCATCAGTTACGAGTATAGGAGGCGTTAATAAAGGGTCTAAAGTGGCAGATTTAGTTCGTGGCACCGTATCTGAGGGTTCGGGTAGTGAGCAGCTCGCGGTAAAACTGGCGCAAGGTTTAACCACTCTTATTAATCTTCTATCAGGCGGTTCTGATCTCGACCAAGACCCTTTAGCCTCACTAGCAGCATTAACCACGGAAGGATCATTAGCGTTTAACCAACACTATCCAGAAGGAGTCCCTACCAGTGAATGTGGTAATGGTGACTTGCTGGCTTCAAATGGCGTTTATTACTACTCATGGACCGGATCATCCACTTTTACAAACGTTTTCGATCCGACCGACGCTGCCATGATGGTACTTGGCTTAGCCTTTGATGGGCCAAATGATGGCTTAGTTGGTGCGTGCAGCACACATTTGGGCAAAGTCATACGTGATGATTATCAAATGAACCATTTGGATGAAATTAACGGCCTACTCGGTATTCATCATCTTTTTGAAACCGATCCAGTCACGCTTTATCGCCAACATGCAAATCGTCTCAAACTTCAAGGTTTATAAGAGGTCATCACAATGAAGAAAGTCGCTCTCACCACTTTTATCCTGCTCTCGATATTTGGCGTGGGAGCGCTTTCTCTGTTGCAAAGCGACAAACAACAAGAGATAACCTCTAACCATTCGCAATCTCAGCAAGATATAGCCGCCGATGTCTCTTCTCCAAAAGATTTCTTCGAATATTCTCTTAGCCGGCTGGGCGAAGAAGATCTCGATACGATCAAAGCGGAAGTCAATGATGACAC
Source organism: Vibrio sp. 1069 (assembly GCF_033340555.1). Classification (NCBI taxonomy): domain Bacteria; kingdom Pseudomonadati; phylum Pseudomonadota; class Gammaproteobacteria; order Vibrionales; family Vibrionaceae; genus Vibrio; species Vibrio sp. 1069. Next base: position 237,160 of record NZ_JAWOWP010000001.1, on the reverse strand, counting down.
TTTAGCAAAGCAAACTCTGAATATTGATGCCACACTTTTTCAAGCCTACCTTTCCTACAAGCAAGCACTCACTGCATTAGAGCCTTTTGAGCACAACCACCTAACGCTTGAACAGTTAACCATGCTGAATGAAGCAATACTGAACTTACAGCTTCAATACTTTAACGAGGTGCAGATAACCCAATTGTTTGACGAAGAAAACCGACTTCGCCAACTTGCTTTAGAAAAGCTGACGATTAAAACACAGGCATCGGATATCGAGAGTCAAGCACACCTTCTCAATCAAGCGTTATCAGAACAACCGGATTACATACGAGAAAGTGAACGCAATAACGCATTAGCAAAGCAGCTCGAGCAAGCTTCTCAGCTTGATTCACAAGACAAGTACATCGCCCGTGTTGCTCTGGTAGGAGATGCCGGAGCGCAGAGGCTGCAAAAGCTTGATGAGCAAAGAGCATCATTTGAGACTCAACTCGCCACTTATTTAAAGCAGCGTCAAAATATTCTGAATAGAGGTTTTCTAGGGCAAGACGAAAAACAGGCAGAAATCATTGCTTTAAGAAAACAAAGCTTCGATGCCACTCAATGGCGTCGAATCGAAGCTTTGGAACGTATTCATGATAGCCAGAACTAACAACATTAGCTTAATAGCCAAACGTCACTTATTCTGCTTTTTAGGACATCCAACGATATGGTCATCCACCATGCCGACGGCTTGCATGAAAGCATAACAGATGGTTTCACCGACAAACTTGAAGCCTTTCTTTTTTAGGAATTTACTCATGGCTTTGGATTGCTCTGTCGAAGCTGGTACGTCACTCATATGTTGCCATTGATTGACGATTGGTTCACCGTCCACGAACTGCCACAACGCGTCTGATAAACTCCCGTATTCAGCAATTAACGCTTTGGCCGCTTTGGCATTACTGAATACCGAGTTAATCTTTCCGCGATGTCTCACAACATCGAAGTTTTCCACGATGTATTCAGCGCGTTCTTCATTTCTTTGTTCCAACGCATCTAGATCGTAATTCTCGAACGCTTCTCTGTAACCTTCGCGCTTTTTAAGGATGGTGATCCAACTAAGACCAGCTTGCGCACCTTCCAAAGTAATAAACTCAAACAGGACTTGGTCGTCATATACTGGCACGCCCCATTCGGAATCATGATATTCGCGCTCTAATGGGTGATTCATCGCCCACGCACACGTTTTTTGTTCTGTCATTATTCTTCCTTAAAAAGCGCCTCTAACTGATGAGCTAGAGGCGCGATATTTTTCATCGTTATATCAGTAGCACTAAACCTGTTTCGGTACTGCCACTTTATGGAACAAACGATACAACACTGGCACGACAATCAGTGTCAGGACTGTCGCAAAACCCAAACCAAACATAATCGTAACCGCCATTGGTTTGAAGAAAATATCTGGCAACAGTGGGATCATACCAAGGATCGTCGTGATAGCAGCCATACAAACGGGACGGACGCGACTTACCGCAGCATCAACGACCGCGTCATAAGCCTCTTTACCGGACTTCATTTCAATTTCAATTTGGTCCAGTAATACGATGCCATTTTTGAGCACCATTCCCGATAAGCTTAAGAAGCCGAGCAATGCCATAAAACCAAACGGCGTGTTGAGTGCCAACAAACCTGTGGTGACGCCAATTAACGCCAGCGGCACGGTAAGCCAAACAATGAGTGGCTCTTTGATAGAGTTAAATAGGAATACAGTGATCAAGAACATGAACAAGTACCCCATTGGCATGGTAGTAAACAGCGACTCTTGAGCATCACCAGAAGATTCGTATTCACCACCCCACTCTAGTGAATAGCCAGGAGGCATTTGAATCGCTTCGATTTGGGGCTGTAAACGTTTTTGCAACGTCGATGCGGTTTCTTCACCTAGAATATCAGGGTCTGCCATCACAGTGAGCATACGCTTACGGTTCTTACGTACGATGATAGGATCCTCCCAACGCATGTCGTAACCCATTGTGACTTGTTGAAGTGGGATAAACTCACTCTGTGCTGGACTCCATATTTTCATGCCTTCGATGTTACGAATATCAATACGTTCATCTTCAGGTAAGCGAGCCACGATAGGCATGAGCGTCGTGCCGTCTCGGTATAAGCCTATCGTCATTCCAGAGAATGACATGGACAAGAAATCATCGACGTCCGATTTGGTAATGCCATAGCGACGTGCCTAACTCTCGTTAAACTGAGGTTCAAGAACTTGGGTTCGTTCACGCCAATCATGCCTGATATTTGTTGCCTGAGGGTCGGCGTACATGATGTCCTTGACCTGAGCGGCTATCGTGCGAAGGACGGTTGGATCTGAGCCAATAATGCGAGCTTCAATTTTTGCACCACCACCAGGGCCTAACTCAATCTGTTTGAGCTTGTAATTGATTTCTGGGTAGTTGGCTTTTAAATACTCTCGAAACTTCGCCATTAATGGTTTTAACGCTTCGTAATTTTCCATACGAGTGGTTATCTCACCATAAGCCGCATAACTTTTCTCTGGCGCGTACGTTAACATGAAGCGCTGTAAGCCTTTACCCGCGGTCGTCGTGATATGGTCAACATGCTCTTGCTTAGCTAACCAACTTTCTAACTCTTTAAGCGTTGTGTTAGTTGCTCGAATATCAGTTCCTTCTGGCATCCATACATCTAACTGAAAAATCGGCGTTGTCGAAGATGGGAAAAACGCTTGCTTCACAAAGGTGAACCCGTAAACACTTGCCGCTAATCCCGCAATCAGCACCACAACGGTAAACCAAGCACGACGCATACAAAACTGAAGAAACTTTTTATAAATAACGAAAATAACCCCGTTATATGGATCATTTTCTTCCCCTTCACCTTGTTTAATCTTCTGGCCTTTAAAGAAGATGTCAGCAAAGAATGGTGTCAACGAAATAGCGGTAAACCAGCTCAACATTAAAGAGATCAGCAGAACCGTAAATAAAGTGCCACAGTATTCGCCCGTCGAGTCTTCAGACAGTCCAATTGGCGCAAATGCAGTTACCGCAATCACAGTTGCCCCAAGTAATGGCCACTTTGTTTGGGTAACAATGTCGGTCGCTGCTTGGAGTCGAGTTCGCCCTTTTTGAGTACCAATCAAAATCCCCTCAACCACAACGATGGCATTGTCCACCAGCATACCTAACGCGATAACCAAGGCACCTAATGAAATCCGCTGTAAATCTATCGCGAGATACTTCATGAAAATGAACGTACCCAGCACCGTCAGCAGCAAGATTAAACCGATTAGTAGCCCAGAACGTAGCCCCATAAAGAACAGAAGTACGATAATGACGATACCGACAGCTTGAGCCAAGCTCACAACAAAACCGCTAACCGATTTATCCACTTCTTTCGGCTGACTATAGATTTCCGAAATTTCGATACCGACAGGTTGCTGGTACTTTAGCTCGGCAAGGCGATGATCAAATGCTTTTCCGACTTCAACGACGTTGACGCCTTCAGCAAAAGAAACGCCGACGTTTAGTGCAAGACTTCCGTTAAAATTAATAATATTATTCGGGACTTCTACGTAACCACGTTTTATTTCCGCCACATCTTTCAAGAAAATGAGCCCCTGAGCGCCCGACTCAGTAATTAACAAATCACCCAGCTCCTCCACACTCTGGAACTCGCCAGTCGGCTGAATTCTGATGTACTCGTCACCAATTCTGATCGCTCCTGCGTCAGAAACCACGTTTTGCGTCGAAAGAAGATTAAACACGGTATCCGGAGCAAGACCTATACTGCTCAGCTTTTTCATCGATACTTCGATGAAAACTTGTTCTTGCTGTTGCCCGGATACCGAAACTTTACTCACGCCATCAACCAGTTCGAGCTCTCGGCGTAAGTAATCGACGTAATCCAGTAGCTCTTTATAGCTATAACCGTCGCCAGTCACCGCTAACAAAATCCCGTAAACATCACCAAAATCATCGATCACTTGAGGTTCATTCACACCTGGAGGCAACGTCCCTTTAAGGTCGTTCACTTTACGGCGCAACTCATCCCAAATTTGTGGTAGATCATCAGGGCCATAATTGTTCTTCATCGTGACCGTGATTTGAGATAATCCCCGGCTAGAAATCGAATTTACTTCATCAACATAAGTAAGCTGCTGAATCGCTTTTTCGATTGGGTACGTCACTTCTTCTTCGACTTGTTGCGGTGTCGCACCAGGGTAAGAGGTCACTACCATCGCATCTTTAATAGTAAAAGCAGGGTCCTCAAGACGCCCTAAACCAAAGAATGCGGCGATACCACCAATCAAAAATATCAGTGCGACCATCCAACTGATGACGCGATTTCGGATGAAGTACGCAGCAATACCGGTCACATCATCATCACTTTGAGGCACTGATTTATTAAGATCGCTCATAGACCGACCTCCTGCGTAGCCATTTCCTGTATCACTTCCACTTTCATGCCATCCCTTAATCGAGAAACACCGGCAATCACGACTTTGTCTTTGAGCATGAGACCATCAAGGATTTGAATGGACGTTTTAGATGCCTTACCTGCTCGCACCTGTTTGCGCGATACCGTATTGTCGTCATTCAGTACCCAAACAAATTTGTTTTCGCGCCCCAGCTCGTCACCATCCGCATTAAAAATGGCTTCGATAGGAACATTAATTCCTAGGTTGAGATCAAGCCCAACATTCTCGTCTTTAGAAGTTACCTCAACAGCCATACCATCTAGGATGTACTCTTCTTCCGGCATAGGAAGCGACAGTGTGACAGTAAACGTACCTGTTGTTGGATCGGGCTCAGTCGTAAACTCTTTTACCGTCGCGTTATATTCGTTACCACTGGGCACGCGCACTAATGCTTTGATCGCGGTAAGCCTTTCTTCCGTTGGCGGTTGGTTCACATAGAGGCGGTCAGGAAGCTGAATCAACACTTCGACTCGCTCCAAGCTGTGAATATTAACGATATGCTGTCCGACTTGAACATTTTCGAATTGGTCGATATTAACTCGCGAAATAATCCCATCCACGGGCGCTTTTAAGGCAGTAAATGATAGACGAAGTTTGGCTAACTGAAGCTCAGCTAAGGCGATTTGTCGTTGTGCTGCAATTTCATCAAACTGAGACTTAGCTAATAGGCCTTTATCAACCAAAGGGCGTGAGCGGCGATACTGACTGTCGATAACAGAAAAACGCGCACTCGCATTATCTACATCCAACTCATAGTCAGTGGGATCTAGCGTTGCAATAACATCACCCTTCGTGACTTTGTCGCCCTCTTTTACCATGATGCGGCTGACTTCTCCTGCCACTCTGAAGCTCAAATGAGAGCGATCCGCTGCATTCGCAACCGCAGGGAAGTACAAGTTGTCGTCCACCTTGTTTCCCGCTAATGACGTAACCCTAACTCGTGGCGTTTCGAGCTCTTTTTCTGGCGCCTTATCCCCACAGCCAACGAGAAAAAGCGTTGAAAGTAAAGTCGCTAGAGAGATGATTCCTTTCATATTACAACCCTCTTTCCTTAATCCACGCCCTTACCTTAATTCCGGGTTCAATTACACTGACACCCGAGATAATGATTTGGTCGCCATCGTTAAGCCCGGCTAACACTTGATTTTTGTCATTCATCTCAATTGCGGCTTTGGACACAATGCCTTGCTCATCGACACGCCAAACGTATGTTTTGCCGTTCTCTTCTAGCAACGCGGAGTTAGGAATCTTTGTCGCTCCTGCACTTTTGGACAGGAGGTAAGCATTGCCAGACATTCCCGGAAAAAGGCCTATTTCTGCTGGTCGCTCCATGACCATCGTAACTTTGTAACTGCCCGTTTTAGGGTCGGCTTCAGTATCGATTTCCTGAAAGGTTAAGTCAAAGGCTTGCTCGGGGAACGCATCAAATATCATTCTGGCAGAGACATCGCTCCCCTGCGTGTAACGATTTAGAAGATAGTCTGGGATTTGGAATATCACTTTGAGGAGTTGGTTGGACTGAATATTCATCACCCCTTCTTTCGCGGCAACATATTCATGGTTTTCTGCTGGAATGTACGAAATGGTGCCATCATATGGCGCGACAAGTTTGGTATATCTTAAGTTTGCCTTTGCTTGATTCCATTGAGCTTTTGCCGAGTTGTGGTTCGCTTTTGCCTCATCAAAATCTTGCTCAGATACTACTTGGTCTTTACGTAGCTTTTGGTATCGCTTGTATTGCACATCTGCGAGCAAAAAATTTGCCCGAGCTTGCTGTTCGAGCAGAGAATATTCATCTGGGTTTAATGACGCCAAAACATCACCTTTACTGACGACTTGACCTTCATTCACTTCTATCGTTTGAAGAAGCCCTGGAACTCGAAATGTCAGTACTGCTCTATCGCCAGCTTCCGTCGTGGCAGGAAAATGTCGCTCAAACTGGGCATTGCCAACAGATACTGTAAATAGCTTCGCAGGACGCGATTCAGGTTCAGGAACAGGAGGAAGTTCTTTACCGCACCCCGACAAGACAGCCGAGATGGCAATAGGAATGAGCAATTTTCTCATTACATTCATCCATAAAAATTGGGGGATTATTTTTAAAGTAGATGAATTTTGAACGAACTTCCAGAGCAGAAAAGATTAATAGTGCTTTAAAATTAGTAATTTGTGATAAAAAAGCAGGCTTTATGCCTGCTTCAGTTAAATCTTCTTTGGATACAAAATGCCTAGAGCTTACTGAATTCTCTGTTCACCCTATATGTATCAGACGTAACATAAGCTTCCATGTTACGAATTTTGCCATCAAGACGGTCAAAATCCCTTTCCAACACACTGAGCAGTTGATCAGGGCTTTGCCCTTTCTGCCAAGGCTTACTTTTGAGCGTATGCTCTTGCTGCGCTCTGATATTTTCAGAATACGTTACTGGTTGCTTTTCTAACATAAACGCCATCGCGACGTAGGCTAACAATACCAAAAACGTACCACCTAGCAGCGCTGCAGAAATCACTACAATACGAATCAACCAAACTTCTGCACCAAAGTAGTTGGCAATACCGGCGCAAACACCGGAGATTTTGCCATTTACTGGATCACGATACAGTTCTCGATTATTCATACTTGCGTCTCCATGTTGGTGACTCAGCATCCAAGATGCGCTCCAATGTATCAACTCGGGACTGCATCGCTTCCGCTTTTTCAGATAGTACCTGAAGGCGCTCTAAGTCTTGGCTCGACAGTGCACTATCTGTTTTGCGTTTGCTGCGATAGTGTAAGAAGAGCCATAGTGGAGCGACAAAGATTAAAAAGACAATCACTGGTCCTGCTATAAAAAATGCCGACATAAATGGCTCCTTTCTTATTTATCTTTCGATGACATCTGTTCTTTCAGTTTTGCCAACTCTTTTTCAATTTCGTCTTGTGCCTGCAACTCTGCAAACTCTTGTTCTAGCGATTTAGCATTACCAGTTTGAGCATATAGGTCTGCTTCCGCTTCCATTTCATCCACTTTACGTGAGTACTGCTCAAATTTCGCCATCGCTTCATTAGTACGGCTAGTGTGCAGGTGTTTTTGCACATCACGACGGTTAGATGCAGTTTGGTTACGAATTGCTAGTGCTTGCTGTTTTGCGCGCGTTTCAGCAATTTTGCTTTCCAACTTACCAATCTCGCCAGTAAGCTTATCGATCGTTTCTTCCACTAAGGTTTGCTCAGTGTGGAGGCCTTTAATTACTTGCTCTAGCTTTTGCTTTTCAATTAATGCTGCACGAGCTAGATCTTCGCGCTCTTTAACTAATGCTAAGCTCGCTTTTTGACCCCATTCGCCAATTTGCTCTTCTAACGTTTCAACCTTACGAGCCAACTCTTTCTTGTCTGCAATCGCTTTAGCCGAGTTAGTACGCACTTCAACAAGTGTGTCTTCCATTTCTTGAATGATAAGACGGATCATTTTTTCAGGATCTTCCGCCTTGTCCAGTAATGCACTGATGTTTGAGTTAACGATATCTGCAAATCGAGAAAAAATACCCATAACGGAACTCCTCTTTTTTCCTATTAAAACTCGACAAGGTGGTGATTAACCTTGTGTCTCCCTGAATATATAACAAGTAACGTGCCAACTTATAATTTTCTTTTAAATCAGAGCGTTATTCATTTTGTTGTCGTTACACACTATTGTGCTATGATGTTTTTCACCAACTGTTGGTGAAATTTACCAACTCTATCTCTAAATCATGGCTCGGCTGTTAAATAAGAAGGACTTTATGAAGCAAAACCTGATTGGTGAATCACCTGCTTTTCTCGCTGTACTAGATAAAGTATCACAACTTGCACCCATTGAGCGCCCTGTCCTCATCATTGGTGAACGAGGTACGGGTAAAGAACTCATCGCTCAGCGTTTGCATTATTTATCAAGACGTTGGGATAAACCACTACTATCACTCAACTGTGCGACATTAAGCGAAGGGCTAATAGATTCCGAATTGTTTGGACATGAATCCGGCTCCTTCACGGGCTCTAAAGGTAAGCATAAAGGGCGTTTCGAGCGTGCCGAGGGCGGTACTTTGTTTCTTGACGAACTGGCAACCGCACCACTTTTAGTTCAAGAAAAGCTATTACGTGTCATTGAATATGGTGAATATGAGCGAGTTGGCGGTCATACCGCTCTCAATGCGGATGTTCGACTTGTTTGTGCAACCAATGCCGACCTACCAAAATTGGCAGAGCAAGGTGATTTTCGTGCAGATCTGCTCGACAGGCTAGCCTTCGATGTCATTATGTTACCGCCTCTTCGCGAGCGCAAAGAAGACATTCTCTCTTTAGCAGAGCACTACGCGATGAAAATGTGTCGTGAACTGCAACTGGAATACTTTGTCGGTTTTACCCCAAAAGCGCAGCAGTCGCTTATTGAATATGAATGGCCCGGTAACGTCCGCGAACTAAAAAACGTGATTGAACGTGCGATTTACCAACATGGTCTGAATGCTCACCCAATTGATGAACTGGTTTTCAATCCTTTTGAAACGGTTTGGCACAGCGCGCTTGGCCATAGTGCAAAACAAGCAGAGCAACAAGAAGAGGAAGCATCAAGCAACACCATCCAATTCCCTCTAGACTATAAACAATGGCAAGAGGAACAAGATATCCATTTACTCAATCGTGCATTGGAAGAAGCCAAGTTTAATCAACGACAAGCAGCCGAGCTACTTGGCTTGAGCTATCACCAATTACGAGGGATGGTTAGAAAATATGGTTTGGTCGGACAAAGCTAACTTGACCGAGAGTACTCAATCAATACACGAGCTCGTGACTGCGCTCTAATTCGCATGCATTTATGGCATAACACCTTACAGTGTATGGATTTTATGTTTGGAGCGAGTTCACAAAGGTGATAAATTAGCGAGATCATTTTCGCTTGTTAGCTTTGAAAGAGTAAGATCAAACGAAACGAGCAAGATCCAATGAACATTTCATATTATGAATGCTTTTATAAGATTATCGCTGAGCCTTATTGGGATTAGCCTACTGACCGCTTGTGGCGATGAAATTGACCACAATGATATTCGCAAAGCTGGCTTTGTGTTTTGCGGGCAAGGTAAGCCGACCACGTTTAACCCTCAGCTTATTGATAGCGGTATTACCGCAGAGGCTCTGAGCCCGCAGCTGTACGATACGCTGCTCACGCTCGATCCTAAATCACATCAGCCCGTGGCAAGCATCGCCGAGAGTTGGTCAGTAAATGAATCAGGGACGGAATACACGTTTAAGCTTAAACGTGGTGTTAAATTCCAAACCACGCCTTGGTTCACACCCACTCGCCCATTGAATGCAAAAGATGTGGTATTTAGCTTCAAGCGAATCATCGATGTAGACCATCCTTTTCACCAAGTAGGTGGTGGTTTTTATCCATGGTTTGCAGGGTTAGATTTTCAAAACCTACTCCAAGACGTGGTTGCAATAGATGAGCATACGGTAAGGTTTACGTTATCTCAGCCAAACTTTTCTTTCTTGGCCAATATTGCCACCAGCCATGCGGTTATCTTGTCTGCGGAGTACGGACAGCAATTGGCTGCAAAAGATCATAAAGAAGAAATCGACCAACTTCCTATCGGTACCGGCCCTTATCAATTAAAAGAGTACCAAGTGAACGATTTGATTCGATTAGAGCGTCATTCTAATTACTGGAAGTCACCAGCAAAAATGGAACAAGTGGTGTTCGATATCTCTCACAGAGGCACGGGTACATTAGCTAAACTTTTAAGAAACGAGTGTGACGTACTCTCTTCACCTATTTCGAGCCAAATACCTGTCATTCAAGAAAATGACAACCTTGAGCTGACGGCTACACCAGCTAACAACGTTTCCTTTATTGCGATAAACACAGAAACCACCGCGCTGAGTGATGCTCGAGTTCGCCAAGCACTTAACTTAGCGATCAACCGTCAAAATATTTTAGATTCGGTTTACTACGGAACTGGCTCCCAAGCTTATACCTTGCTACCACCAAATTCATGGGCTTATCAAAAAGACAGCGTAAAAATTCGTTATGACCGGAATTATGCATTGGCACTACTTCGAGATGCAGGCTACGAAGACGGCCTAGAATTGACCATGTGGGTACCACTTGAACCACGTGCTTTTAACCCAAGCCCTCGTAAGACTGCGGAGTTAATCCAAGCGAATTTTGCCGATATTGGGGTTAAATTAACGCTACTGACCGATGATAGGTTTGAACGTGTGGATTTGGAGAACATCAACGATATCGATTTACTTTTAACTGGTTGGATTGGTGATACCGGGGATCCTGACAACTTTTTCCGCCCTTTATTATCTTGCGAGTCTGACCGCGTTGGCCTTAACGTGTCCATGTGGTGTAACGATGACTTCGATTTCTTGCTCGATTTGGCGTTAGAAACTCAAGAACCGCGTTACCGTTTGAACCTATATCGCCAAGCACAGAACATTTTGAATCAAGAGTTCCCGGTTATTCCTCTGGCGCATGGCGTGCAGTTCCGTGTGCACGACAAATCGCTGACAGGCTTCAAATCAAGCCCTTTCAATGCCCAACCGTTTGATAGAGTTGAGAGAATTCACTGATGTTTTGGTATACCGTTCGACGCTTTAACCTATTTATCATCACTTTGATGATCCTTACATTAGTGGGTTTTTCTCTGCTTCGCCTTGACCCTCTCTCGCACTGGGCAAACGTTGATTTTTGGTCTGGTTGGCAAACTTACTTAATCAACCTTTCTCAGCTTGATTTTGGCATAAGTAAAAACGGCAACGCGATTTATGACGAGCTCGCCGTCGTATTCCCTGCCACTTTGGAACTGTGCTTTTTTGCCTTTTTGGTGTCCCTTTTGATCGGTATTCCACTTGGAACCGTGGCTGGGATGAAGCAAGGTAAATGGCTCGACACCAGCATTTCATTCATGTCGATGTCTGGTTATTCCGCCCCAATTTTTTGGGTAGCTCTGCTACTTATCATGGTCTTTTCATTGGAATACCAACTCTTTCCCGTTGCGGGACGGTATGATTTACTTTACGAAATTGATCATGTAACCGGGTTTGCCATTATCGACGCATTCATGGCGAAAGGCGAATACCGCGCTCACGCACTGCAAAGCGTTATTGAGCATATGGTACTGCCATGTTTGGTGCTCGCTTTGGCTCCAACCACCCAGGTTGTCGGACTAATGCGCTCCTCGGTAGCGGAAGTGATGAGCCAAAACTACATCCGTGCAGCGAGAATCAAAGGTCTTTCGAACCGCGAAATCGTAACTCAACATGTATTGCGGAATGCGATACCGCCTATCATTCCCAAAGTTGGTGTTCAACTTTCGAGTATGATTACCTTAGCTATCATCACGGAGTCTATTTTTAACTGGCCAGGTATTGGTCGTTGGCTTTTAGATGCGCTAGCAAGCCAAGACTATGCATCTATCCAAGCTGGCGTGATGGTACTTGCGACTTTGGTTCTTACCGCTAACATACTCTCGGATTTGATTGGCGCGATGATTAACCCTTTAGTTCGAAAGGAATGGTATGCTAACAAATAACGTTTATCAGGAAGAGCGCATTCCAACACAGTTTGAGCGTTTTTGGCGAAGCTACCGCGCCAACGGACTAGCCATGTTTGGCTTGTGGTGCTTGGTGTTTATCGTCCTTATTACCATTTTTGCCCCCCTACTTGCACCATTTGACGCCCAAGCACAGTCAGGTGAGTTGCTTGTGCCGCCATCATGGGCCCCAGCAGGAACGGTTGATTACTTTTTGGGGACCGATGACTTAGGTAGAGATATTCTTTCGCGCCTGATTATGGGCTCTCAGCTAACATTTGGCGCTGCTGTCGCCATCACCGCAATTGCTGCCGTTGTAGGCTGTTTAATTGGCGTATTGGCAGGTATGACGAAAGGCTTACTGTCGAGTACTCTCAACCACTTGCTCGATACCGTCATGTCGATCCCGTCGCTCTTATTAGCAATCATTTTTGTGGCATTTCTAGGCTTTGGTGGGTTCAATATTTTACTCGCAATCTGCTTGGCTTTGATTCCGCGTTTTATTCGCTCCGTTTATATCGCAGTCCACACCGAAGTTGAAAAAGACTACATAATGGCAGCACGCCTTGATGGCGCTAATGATTTCTACTTACTGTGGAGTTCAATTCTTCCTAACATTCTGACGGTCATTGCCGCTGAAATCACACTCGCGCTCTCTGCTGCGATTTTAGATATTACGGCACTGGGTTTTCTTGGCCTAGGCGCACAGGCCCCAAGCACCGAGTGGGGAGCAATATTAGGTGACTCTGTCGAGCTTATTTATATTGCACCTTGGACAGTGACCCTACCCGGCCTGACCATCATGTTTACTGTTATTACCCTAAACTTAGTAGGTGAAGGTGTACGTCAAGCGCTTAATGCGGGGATCGAATAATGCCGTTGTTAGATATTCGACATTTGACCATTGAGATCGAAACACCTCAAGGGTTGGTCAAAGCCGTTGACCGAATGAGCCTAACTTTGAACGAAGGCGAAATTCGTGGTCTTGTAGGTGAGTCTGGCTCTGGAAAAAGCTTAGTTGCAAAAGCGATTGTCGGTGTGAGTAAAGATAACTGGCGCATCACCGCTGACCGTATGCGCCTTGGCAATATTGACTTGCTTCAGCTTACGCCAAAAGAGCGTCGGCGCGTCATTGCTCGTGATATTGCGATGATTTTCCAAGAACCTTCAACTTGTCTTGACCCTTCAGAGGAAGTCGGGCGTCAATTGATTGAATCCATTCCATCTCGCGCATTTGAAGGGAAATGGTGGGAGCGATTTAAATGGCGTAAAAAACAGGCCATCGCGCTTTTGCATAAAGTGGGTATTAAAGATCACAAGCGTTTAATGGGTAGCTACCCTTATGAACTGACTGATGGTGAGTGTCAAAAGGTCATGATTGCCATGGCGATTGCGACCAAACCTAAATTGCTGATAGCAGATGAACCAACCAACGACTTAGACCCGATTACCCAATCGCAAATCTTGCGTCTGTTGAGCCGCATGAACCAACTTAATAACACAACCATTCTGCTTATCGGCCACGACTTAGCGACCATAACACAGTGGGCAGGACGTATTACGGTAATGTATTGTGGTCAGTCGGTGGAGTCTGCCGATACCAGTAAAATCATTGCGGCACCCAAGCACCCGTACACCGATGCCTTGCTTAAAGCGATGCCTGACTTTAATGATTGGGTACCACACAAGCAAAAACTCCAATCCCTACCGGGCTCGATTCCGCCATTGCAGCATCTACCTATCGGTTGTCGCCTCGGACCACGTTGCCCATATGCGCAGAAACAATGTGTAGAAATTCCACACACCAGACGAATTAAGAATCATAAATTTAACTGCCACTTTCCATTGAACACGGAGAAAAAGTCATGAGTGCGTTACTTGAAGTCGATAATTTATCGAAGCAATTTGTTACGCGCTCCCGTCTGTTCAAACGTCAGGTTAATGAGGCAGTTAAACCGGTAAGCTTTACTTTAGAGCCAGGACAAACTATTGGTTTTATTGGTCAAAACGGGTCAGGAAAATCCACACTAGCTCGTATGCTTGCTGGCGTTGTTGAACCAAGCTCCGGAGAAATCCGTGTGAATGGCGAACGATTGGAGCACAAAGATTACGCGACACGCTGCAAGCTCATCCGCATGATTTTCCAAGATCCAAACACATCGTTAAACCCACGAATCCAGATTGGTCGTATTTTAGAAGGTCCGCTAAAGCGAAATACCAACATGCCGCCAGATGCGCGCATGCAGCGTGTAAAGAACACCCTGCTCCGCGTAGGATTGCTGCCTGAGCACGCCTATTTTTATCCACAAATGCTAGCTGCCGGTCAAAAACAGCGCGTGTGTTTGGCTCGTGCACTTATTCTTCAACCTTCCATCATTGTCGCTGATGAGGCGTTAAACGGTTTGGATATGGCAATGCGCTCGCAGATCATTAACTTATTCCTCGAGTTGCAAGAAGAGATGGGATTGTCATTTGTGTACGTGTCTCAGCATATTGGCATTGTTAAGCATATTACTGATAAAGTGATGGTGATGCATGAAGGTGAAGTGGTCGAGTTTGGCGAGACCAACCAAGTACTGACTCATCCCGAGCATCCTATTACTCAACGACTAGTCGAAAGCCACTTTTATAAAGCGCCAAGCCATCAAACAAAATAGCTTATCAAAGATGTAATCGTTCAAATGTAAAGAAGCCTGCTTTAACGCAGGCTTCTTTATTGCATGGGTACTAATCAAAGAACTAACGGCGGCTCGCTTGTTTGCGCAGTTCAAAATCAAACTCGTCAGGAAACAATACGACCCCTTCTTCATTTTGATTTGGGAATACAACAATCGATAGCTCGTCATCCTCTAGACCAGAGGTCCAACGGCTGTGCCACTTGTTTAAAGAGATCGCCTCAGGCTCGCAATCTTCCCAATCACCATTCGCCCATTGCAAAGCAAACTCTTCGTTTGGCCATACTGGTACACAATCATCATCTTCTGTATTTAACATGACACAGCCATGTTCGTCTTTCAGAATCCAAACCTTACGATTCGCCACAATCTCTTTTACGCAGTACTTTAAACGTTGCTCTTCATCGTAGCGATTAATGGTATCCATCTGCTCTTGGGTCAGTTGCTCAGACATATTCGTCTCCTATTTCCCATAGAAAAATGCCCGCAGCTAGGCGGGCATTTAAAGTATATGCTAGAAAATTAAGCTAGCTCAGTTTGAAGCCAAGGCCAACCTTGCTTCTTACGGCTTAGCGTGTTTTCCATCATTAGCATGCCGTCTTTTTCGTGCTTAACAAGCTTCTCAGCCCACTCACCTTTGTATAGAAGACGAGTTTGAGCAGTCGTGATGTCTGTTAGCATTACAGCAGCGAACGCTAGGTTATCTTTCTCACAACGAGATTCTAGGTCTGCTTCTAGTGCTTCGATCATACCGTCAACTTGCTCAAGAGTTGCAAGTTCAACCTGACCAACCACTACGTCACGACCGTTGAATGGGTAACCTTTAAGGTCTTTCTCAACAAGCTCAGCCGCTGATAGACCTTCGATGTTTGTTTTAGCAATTAGAAGATCTTTAGTGAACGCGTCAACATCTTGTACGTCTGCGATTGCCGCTAGTTCAGCAACGGCATCTTTGTCTTTTTGTGTACAAGTTGGAGAAGCAAAACCTACTGTGTCAGATAGAATTGCTGACATCATTAGCTTAGCAATTTGTGGAGTAATCGCGTGACCTTCAATCTTGAACATGTTGAATAGAACAGTGTTGGTACAACCAACAGGCCAGATCCATGCTTCCATTGGGTTTACTGTCATCACGTCACCTAGACGGTGGTGGTCAACAATACCCGCAATTTCAGCTTCTGCGATATCGTCTGGTGCTTGTGCTAGATCTGAGTAATCTACTAGCCAAACGGTCTCACCCGCAACTGATGTGCGAAGCTCAGGAACTTCAGCGCCAGCAACTTCTAGGATGTGCTGAGTTTCACGGTTGATTTCGCCTTGGCGAATTGGCATAGCTTCAACGCCACGCGCTTTTAGAAGTTCAGTTGCAACGAGTGCACTACAAATACTGTCACTGTCTGGGTTCTTATGACCTACAACTAGAATCATGTTTCTTCCTATTCAAGTCAATTTTATACGCCGCCTAATACAGTTAATTAGGGCGTGTTTGCTCACAAAGGCCGATACTTTACCTGATTTCAGAGAGTTTGACACGAAGAAAAGTTCACAATGCTATTGCGAATAAATCTCATTTACATATAATGATAATTATTCCTATTTGCATTTGAGTAAACGATGAACGCGACCCAATTATTACACTCTGCACAACAGTTGTTTCAGCCTACTCAGTTTCGTTTAGCTTATAAGCGATTGCTGATCCCTATCGTCATGCTCATTTTGCTAGGCAATGAAAATACACGTGACGTAGCCGTACAGACGCTATCCGACTCATTCTGGGCAGTGTCATGCTATGTTGCTGCCACATTGGCTATTTATCATTATCTTTCAAACTTTATGTCGAAAACCAATCGAATTACCGAGCTATATCATCGCTCGCGTAATCATCAGGTTTTCTTTGCTTCTTTATTGGGTGCTTTGCCTGGCTGTGGTGGCGCTATTGTTGTGACAACGCAATTTATTAGTGGCCGAGTGGGATTTGGTGCGATTGTCGCGGTACTTACTTCAACAATGGGTGACGCTGCCTTTTTACTTCTTGCCGCCAAACCAAGTGTTGGATTAGGCGTGGTTGGATTAGGCATTATCGTGGGTACTCTTTCAGGGTTAGTCGTTAATGCTTTTCATGCTGATAACTTTCTGCGACCAGAACCAAAAGAAGCACCTCAGACACATGCTTGTTGCCAACACCAGACAGACCGACACACGCCTCTTGAACAACGTGCAATCAATCTACAAGGCGCATTTTGGAAATGGCTTATTGTGCCTGCTAGTGTCGTTGCTGTGTTAATGTCTTTCCAAATAGATATTAATCAGTTGCTATCTTTGAAAGCCAACACCATTGAATGGCTGGGCGCTATCTTCGCGGTGATCACAATGTCGTTGTGGGCTATGACAAAAGAGCTCGGCGATTATCAGTCAACGGTCTCTGAAGATGAAAAAATTGTGGACTCGCATCCAATTCAAAAAGCGGCTCAAGACACAAACTTCGTCAGTGCTTGGGTGATCGTCGCTTTTCTGGCGTTTGAACTGACGACCTATTTTTCTGGAATCGACCTCGTAGAAACCTTTTCTCATTGGGGGATATGGATGCCATTAGCTGGCTTAGCCATTGGTATGCTACCTGGTTGTGGTCCGCAAATTTTAGTCACTAGCCTGTACATCTCTGGTGCAGCGCCACTTTCGGCGCAATTGGCAAATGCGATTTCTAACGATGGTGACGCCCTATTCCCCGCCATTGCTATGGCACCGAAAGCTGCTTTGGTCGCGACTATTTATTCGTCCATTCCTGCGTTTATTGTTGGATACGGGTATTACTTTTTATTCGAGTTCTAACGCCCAGAGCATCAAAACGAGAAAGGAGCCGCAATAGGCTCCTTTCTTGATCTTGGTATTAGGCGATTTACTTCACGTTATGCTGTAACGATCGCTTTCGCATTGAGCCCTTTATCCACGCTCACCATTAACAACTGGCAAGGTTCTTGGTTTAGCTTTTCCCCTGTCCAGTAATCATACCAGTCCACCGGTTGATCAGACGTCAGCGTAAATTCCATCGCTCCGTAACTCGCATAATTAAACAAACAATGGAGGTCATTCTTCGTCGTTAGTTTTAAAAACGCGTGATTTAAACTCAAAGCGGTAAACTTTGCAGATTGCTGGTTACGTTGTTGACGTAACATGAGCTTAGCCAGTGTCTTCTTAGCAAACGGCGTAATCTCAGGGAGTGGGTCGCCAGACAGCAGCAAACCACCACTCGCTAATAACACCGTGCGATGAAATTCATACTCTTCTCTGGATGCAGATTGATTAGCTAATGAAGTGAATGTCGCGCAATCCGGGTCAATTTGCCACAGTTTTCGGTGCTGCCAACTACGGTAAAAGGTTTCTCTGGCTATCTGCTCGAATCGACGACTATGACGCTCTACATCGTCAGAAACACGCATTGCATCCACAAGCCCCAGAGATGGCCACATTGGCGCGTTGCAACCTAAAAGCCACGCATCACCAGCGCCTTTGGCAATCGCTTCCATTCCTAAGCGATACGCCTCAACGCCTGTAATACCAGATTGTTTACGAACACCTTTTAAGGTGCCCCAATAGTTCGCGTCTAGCTTGAACAACTCAACGCCCCACTCTTGTCTCATGACAGAGACTACATTCGTCAGATGGTCTTGTACTTCTGGGTTTGAGGTATCGAGTATGTACCAAGGCGTGCATCGCCAACCACCGTATGTGACATCTTCTGCTTTAAGTAAGCCACCATCCTTGTGGCGAACAAACCACTCTGGATGCTGTTTGAAGATCTCCGACTCAGGCTGTGCAATGAAAGGCGCCATCCAAATTGCCGGCTTTTTTCCTTTTGCACGGATGTTATGAATGAGCTCTTTTACGCCACCAGAAAACTTATCTGATGGGGTTAACCAATCGCCCATAAAGGCTTGATAGCCATCATCCAGAAGTACCCACTCAAGGTCTTCGAGCTTATCTTGCATGCAATCAACGTTCTGCATGATGTTTTGCTCTGTCACGTCTGCGTAGTACGCGTACCACGAACACCAACCAACAGGCGTATCTTGTGTCACACCTTGGCGAACAGGATGATGCTTTGCAATCATCTCGCCATAGGTTTGATAAAGCTCGGATAGCGATTGACCACAGAGTACCGCCACGGATTCAAGTTGATTACTTTCCCAATCCGCCACTTGAGTCAACTCACCATCAATTGCGGCTGATAAAACCCAATGCCCATCACGCAGTACAACATCAAAATAGCCAGCAAAGCGATGACATGATGTGAAGCCAAATAATGTGTAGCCCGCTGAACCTTCCACCACTAAATAGTTGTAATAACGCTTAGGGGCATCTTTAGGGTAGATTCGATAAGAAGGATTATTGTCTGGACAGCGACCAATATCAACGGGGTGATTGATCGTTCCCGCCGTTTGCGCCAACATTTGAAAACCATCCCCAATTACGTTGGCCTCGTGCTCGTACAAAAACGGCATTTCGAGCAACACTTCACGGTCGGTAAAGGTTTTATTGTGGAGACCAGCAAAAGAAAAATGTAATTGATTACCCTCGACTTCAACTTGGAAGTCATTGTTATTCACAGTGATCTCAGTGTGATTTGCCAATTGAATGCTCTGAGCCATAAAGAGTCTACTCACTTAATTATTATTGTTTAGCTTGGCGCATTATCTCCTGCTTGTCTCACCCAATTCGTTACCATCATCACGAATACCAGTCTCGTTTAACGTTATGAAGTTACTATTGAGACAACGCTCACTGAAATTTTGATAAAAAAATACCAGCCCTGAGGCTGGTATTTCGATTTATGCAAACTGCACTAATTAAGCAACTTCGATCGGACCACCAAATGAAGTGACTGGCGGCACTTTACCTGTGAACTTCTCGAAGTCTACGATACATGTGTTCGCAGAAGTCGCCTGTGCAAGCTCAGAAGAACCGATGTCTTGCGTTAGCGTGTTAGGATCACCGTAGGTACAGATTGCGCCCTCTTTCTCGTTTAGAGGACCGTACCATGCACCTTCTTCGATACGAATAACGCCACGTGGGTAGCTGTCAGTCAAAACAGCGCCAGCTAACAGCTGACCACGACCGTTGAATACACGTACCAAATCGCCATCTTTGATACCTTTTGCTTTGGCATCCGCTGGGTTGATGTAAACCGGCTCACGACCTTGTACCGCGTAAGTCGCGCGGAACTCTTCAGACTCACACATCTGAGAGTGCAGACGCTTATCAGGGTGGCAAGACTGCAACCAGAATGGGTATTTATCTGAACCAGGACCACCGTGTGAACGCTCTGATTTTTCGAACCACATTGGGTGCTCTTGACAGTGTTCGTAACCGTAACGGCCGATCTTACGAGACGTGATCTCGATGAAGCCAGACGGCGTACCTAGTGGATTCAGCTCAGGGTCTTTACGGAAGTCCGCATGACGAACCCAAGGTTTACCTTCACCGAAGTCTAGTACGCTCTTCTCCCAGAACTCGTTGAATTCTGGCATTTCAAACTTACCTTCGTTCGCTTTTTTACAATCGTTGTAAAGGCTTTCGATCCATTCCATCTCGCTCATACCACGAGTGTATTCTTCGCGGCGACCAAAACGCTGAGTTAGTTCACTCATGATTTGGAAGTCAGGCTTAGATTGGAACAATGGATCAACTAGGCGATGCATCGCAATCAGACCTTTGTTCGAGTATGAACCGTATACGTCGATGTCGTTACGTTCCCATTGCGTACACGCCGGTAGAACGATATCTGAGAAACGACATGTCGCAGTCCAAGCAAACTCGATCGTTACAACCGTTTGAAGCTTGCGGAACGCTTTCTTCATGCGGTTACGATCTTGATGGTGGTGCCATGGGTTACAACCCGAGATAACCATCATCTTGAAGTCTGGCAGTTTCACTTTACCGCCGTTGTAGTTGATCTCTTTGCCAGGCTCTAGCAGACAGTCGATCCAACGTGCAACAGGGATAGTACGACTGTAACCGTTAAAGTCGTTGTTGTCCCACTTCGGTTTCATACCTTGGTCAAGGTTACGAGGGAAACCACCAGGGCCCGCGAAACCAGTAGAAGGCACACCGATACTTGAGTAATGGTGACCGTAAGAGATACCACCGCCAGGTAGACCGATTTGACCAACCATTGCAGCAACCACAGCCGCTGCCCAGTATGGCTGCTCACCGTGCTCTTGACGCTGGATACACCAACCCATCAGGATCTGTGTACGACCGCTGACTAGCATGCGTGCGAATTCACGGATCTTGTCCGCTTTCACGCCACAAATCGCTGCTGCCCATTCAGGCGTCTTCTCTACTTTGTCTTTTGTCTTACCTTGAACGTATTGAATGAACTCTTCAAAGCCGAGACAGTAAGTATCAATGAACTTCTTATCGTACAGGTTTTCGTTGTACAACACGTGTGCCACAGCGAGCATGAACGCTACGTCTGTCAGCGGGTTGATGTACAAGTGATCGTTCTCTAAGTAGCGCTGAGTTTTGTTCTTCACTGGGTCTACAGATAGAACGTTGATCTCACCTTTCGCCACTTTTTCTTTTAGTTGTGCAAGGTACTTAAACGACTCATGCGTTTCACAGTTCCAACCTACTTGAAGGTTTTTCACTGGGTCGTTAGCCCAAAGAACGATGTTGTCAGAGTTTTCTAGGATCTCAGACCAAGACGTACCTTGTGCGTACACTTCGGTTGAACCTAGCACGTACGGCATAATGGTTTGACCTGCACCCGTCGAGTAGTCACCTACTTTAGTGATGAAGTTGCCGTGCATACCTACTGCACGTTGCATGTGCGCTGTACAGTTGTTAAATGAACCCGTTTGGTTCCAACCTGTTTGACCTGCATGCAGCGCCCATGGGCCGTAGTCTTTTTGAATACGTTCTAGTTCGCGATAAAACAAATCTAGCGCTTCATCCCAAGTTACTCGGATGAAACGGTTGTTACCACGAGTATCCGCGCTGTATTTGTGTTTCTTCAACCAATCTAGACGAACCATTGGGTAACGCACACGTGAAGGGCTGTAGATAATACCCTTGATGCCGTTCAACATTTCTGTTGGGTTTTTGTCTAGCTCTAGCGGCTTGATCTCTTGAACTTTACCCGCGTAGATGTGGGCGCGGAACGCGCCCCAGTGAGAACCGGTTACTTTCCAAGTACCTGTCGTCTCAACGGCATTTGCAGAGGCGGACGCCAATAAGCTAGGACCAATTACTGACGCTGCACTTGTGGTTGCTACACCTTTAAGAAAACTTCTTCGTGTAATAGCCATTTAAAATTACTCCAATCCGACGCTTATTAGTGGTGACCTTCAGCATAATCTGAAGAGTGTTTCTGTAGATACTTCAAGATCAGTGCTTCACTGTCTGTATCTAGGTTAACGAACGCCAACATACCGTCGAACATACCTGGCCAGGTGTTCGCGTCGAAGTGCGCTTCCGCAGGTTGAGTGTGACATACAGAACAATTGGTCTTGTAGGCTTCACGAGATTTTTCCCAAACAGGATTGATGTCGTTCAGCATAGACTCTTTCTTAATCCATACTTTCGCCGCTACTTTTTCCCAAGGAAGGCCTGTTAACTCATCCACTTTTTTCTCACCAGTCGTCACAATGTTGCTGTCTGTTGCTGCTTCTTTCATCAGAGACGCAGTCGCAATGTTCTTACCGAAGTCTTCTTGAATTACACGACCAAAACCTTTTGCTTTGCGCCAACCGTCAATTTCGATCTCAACAAACTCGCCTTTGTCTTCAAGAACTTTAACGGTCGATGCAGGATTAAGAAGACCAGCTTCTTTACTGCCTTGCGCGTCAAAGTAAATTGGAAGGTGACGAATACTTACGAGCTCTTGACCTACTGCGTAGTCAGTACCTGATGTCATTTGCTCTAGATCACCCACGATGCCGCCGATGCTATCCATACCTGCTGGTAGGTTGTGCGCGATACCTTTGTGACAGTCAACACAGCTTTGATCTTTCTCAGCGGCTTGCTTCATTTGGATACGAGCCGTAGGAGACATTTGCTCGAAATCCATCGATTCGTAGTTGTGACAGTTTTTACACTCCAGAGATTTGTTTGCCGAGAAACGATCCCATTCGTGTTTAGCAAGTTCGATACGACGCTCTTCGAACACACCCGGTTCGTCGTAGTTGCCAAATACTTGTGCAAATACTTCTTTAGAAGCTTGCATCTTACGAGCGATCTTATCTGTCCAGTTATGTGGAACGTGACAATCAGGACAGGTAGCACGAACACCAGAGTGGTTTTTCCAGTGCACCGTTTCTTGTAGCTCAACGTACACGTTGTCACGCATTGTGTGACAACTAATACAGAATTCTTCTGTGTTGGTTGCTTCTAGAGCGGTGTTAAAGCCACCCCAAAAGATAACACCAGCAATAAAGCCGCCCATAGTCAGCACACCTAGGCTGATATGTACAGCTGGGCGCGTCATGGTACGCCACAGTTTAATGATTAATGATTTCATTATTTGCTCTCTTAAAATCTTTTCAAAAGTGTGGTTATGAGCTCACTGGCTTACATGCCGTGCGCGCCTGGAGGTCCAAAGAAGAAGACTTGCAACATCCAAACGATGAACCCGTAGCCGCCAACAAAGGCCACACTCAGAATTGGGAAGAGAACAACTGCAATGAAGAGGAACGACTTCCACTCCAGGGAGCGTTTTTCACCACTCTCAATTTTATTAACATCACTCATACATTTGCCTATTTTGTATCTAGTGTTATTGAAAAGCCCGCGTAACCAAGCTTAAGTTTTTTACAATCTCTAATGGAAAATGTTAGACCATACTAATAGTAGGGTTCAATCAAATAAGCGACCTCAGACCTTGTAATTCAACACTTTTTTGAGCTCATCCAGAGATATGATGGATTGATGTTATTTATTAAAAAACATGAACAGATGTGACAAAATAAGTCTTTTAAGGAGTTGTTAAATAACCAACATTTAAGAAACATCGATCACATTTAAATCGTAATTACCATGCCATAAATCGACTTAAAAACTCCGAAAAAGATAACCGTTTGTAAACAAAATGCTGCGTATTAATGTCGAAAATAGCACTCAAGATTTACTTTAAGAACAGCAAAAAGTGCACGTAGTGGTTCATATAAAGGGGAGGCTTAGATACAATTATTCGCGTATTTTCAAGGAGCGATTATGGACAACGTGGTGGATATAAGCTGGGTCAAACTGGCACTGTTTGGTTTGATTTTATTGGTCCCCTTCTTTATCAATGCCCGCTACAAATTAGGGATAGCAAAAGACACCATAATCAGTGTTATCCGAATGACACTTCAGCTCATATTGATTGGCGTGTATTTAGAATATCTTTTTCAATTAAACAGCTTACTTGTCAATATACTTTGGCTTGCCATCATGCTACTGATTGGTGCCAGCTCAATTGCGGGAAAAGCTCGCTTACCTAAAAAGCCACTTATGCTTCCGCTACTAACGGGCCTTACCTGTGGTCTAATACCACTTCTGATAGCAATTACAGCAGGCTTAGTGCAACCATCCCCTATTTACAATGCGCAGTACATGATCCCACTTGCTGGTATGTTATTGGGTAACAGCTTGAGTAGTAATATCATCGCTCTTCAGAATTTGTTTACGGCTTTTGAGCAGAGACAAGCAGAATATGAGGCTGCAATCTCACTTGGAGCCTCTCCTCGCTACGCATCCTTCCCCTTCATTCAGGAGGCTCTTAGAAAGTCCCTTGCCCCGACTTTAGCTTCTATGGCCACTACAGGGCTGGTTACCTTACCGGGTATGATGACCGGTCAAATTCTAGGTGGCGCGAGCCCGATGGTTGCGATTAAATACCAGTTAGTAATTATGCTGGCTATTTTCGTCATGTTGAGTGCCTCCGTAACCATAACGTTAGAAATGACATTGCGCTGGGTACAAACCAAAGAAGGCCGAATAAAGATAAAAATCGAGCAACCCGAATCGACCAAAACTCATGGTTAGCTGGCGCTTGTGGGTAAAGACCGTTAAACAACTTATATTGCCAAGTCGAACATACTTATAACTGAATAACTCAACTATTCTTCGAGCACTCATCAAGACGCTTTCAGATGAAAAGTCAGGCAGAATTCTTTTTGATATAAGCCTCTAATTTTATGAAATTTTCTTTGCAAGTTTAGATACGCACGACCTTTGATACAGGTTATCCACAGAAAATGTGGATAAGCCCCCAAAACCCATACGCAACCAGAAACATAGCAACATAAGTGATCAATCGAATCGTCATGCATTGATCACGTGACTGACATGTTCTAATTTTAAAGTAAAGGCAGTGACCACAAACTTGGAGAGACGTACATGGATGTCTTAATGATCAAAGAAAATTACGATGAACTCCTGTCCGATGCACCTCTGGATTGGCTCGTTCAAGAACCAAAGGAAGTAACTTCTCATTGGCTCCCAACCGATTTTGGCATCAACGAAGAGTTGATTTAACATGACTCGACTTATTTGACATTTGCAGAGACAAATAAAAAGAAAGGCGAACCATCTGGTTCGCCTTTCTTGTGATCTTCTAAACTTATCGCAAATGGTTATCTTCATCGCGTAGATAAATCATCCAATACCACATGCCAACAAATACGCCACCACCAATAATGTTTCCTATCGTAACAGGAATTAGGTTGTTTACGATGAACCCCATCATGTTTAAGTCCGCGTAGTTTGCAATATCTGCCCCTGTCATTTGCCAAAACGCTTCTGGCGCAAAGTACTTAATACCAATCGCCATAGGTACTTGGAACATGTTCGCAATACAGTGCTCAAAACCTGCCGACACGAACATAGCCACAGGCAAAATCATGACCGCTATTTTATCTGTCAATGTTCGCCCACTAAACGTCATCCAAACTGCAATACAAACTAATACGTTACACATAATGCCAAGCGCAACAGCAGCAAAGAAACCATGATGTAATTTGTGTTGGGAGATCGCCATCGCGTTAAGACCAACTTGGCCATGATCAAACATATATTGCTTGGTAACTAGCATACAGGCCACGAGCAAAATGGCCCCAACCATATTGCCAAAGTAAACCACCAACCAGTTTTTGATAAGTGCTTGCCAAGAGATTTTTCCACTCGCACGCGCAACTAGTGTCAGCACAGAGCTAGTGAAAAGCTCGCCGCCAGTAACCACCACCAAAATCAAACCAAGGCTAAATGCCAGACCACCAATGAGTCGTGTAATGCCCCAAGGCAGCTCGCCTGCGCCTGTCGTTACCGTGGTATAGAAGATGAAAGCAATACCAATATGAAGCCCCGCAGAAATGGCGAGCAGAAAAGATTTGATTGGAGCTTTCGTTGCTTTGCCTACCCCCACTTCAGCCGCGCGTTCCGCAGCTTGTGGCGGTAATAGTGAGTCAAACTGATTAAAGTTCATTCTGGTGTAACATTTAGAAACATTTAAAGAGGCGCGGATAATCGCTCTATTTCCCTATTTTTTCAAGTGCGATTTGGCGTGTTTACTAAAATCGTTGTTATTGGGAGATCAAGCAATAAATAGCGCCTATCATTCGCTACCGTAAGTATCATTGATACTTAACAAGTATTCGGCCTTTCGAACAAAGATCCTGCGTTATATCAGCCTGATAGCGCCATACTTAACACTTCTTGTCGTTGAATGTTGCCCAACGCTACTTTTCAGACTAGCTTGGTAAAAAAAGCGCAAAGGAATCATTTATGAAATATTCAGCTGAACATATCGCCGAATTGAATCTACTTCTTCAGTTCGACCTAAGTAGTGCTGCAACTGGTATTAAAGTTCATACAGACGCGTCAGAAGAAATGCAGGCAGCCGTTGCTCGTCTATATAAGAAGCAACTTTGTACACAGCCTGACGGTGGTTATCTAACAGACGAAGGCATTGAAGTTGCAGAACATGCAGATAAGATTTTGAGAGTTCTGTCTGTGTAATTTGAACAAAAAACGCCACCGAACTCGGTGGCGTTTTTTAGTCCTATATTTTTCCTGTCGATGCCTGTGGCAATAATCGCTTTTTCATTTTGCTAAATGGTTGAACCTTGTCATACAACCAGTTAAAACCAGTGGCATAAAATAGGAAGAAAACGAGGAAGCCGGCTTCCAGCATCAGAGCTTGAAGAAGCGTAATTTCTAAGAACCAGGCAATCACAGGTAGAGAGATAAAGATTAATCCTCCCTCGAAACCAATAGTGTGTCCAAGCCGCATCGCTAAACTTCGCTCAGCTCGATTGTCACCAAACCACTTATCAAAATACAAGTTGTAGATGTAGTTCCATATCACGGTATACATGCTCAACCCGACCCCAACCAACGCGAGATCACTAGAACCCTTTCCAGTGATCAATGAAGCCGCTGGTACAATAATCGCGAGTGCGATTAACTCAAAAAGTACTGCATGAAAAATTCGTTCGTTACGAGTCATATTTCTCTGTCCAAATAGTTCTACTCAATGCTTAGAATTTTATCTATTATTTAGATAACCAAAAGTTAGATACCATCGGTTTAAGCGATATGTTTACCATCGAACAACTGCAAGCTTTCATTGCTACATCAGAAGCAGGATCATTTTCAGGAGCAGCTAGAAAACTGGGGCGAGCTCAATCTGTAGTGAGCCAGCACATCATGAATATGGAGATCGACTGTGGTGTTGAGCTTTTCGATCGATCAGGCAGGTACCCTAAATTAACTGAGAATGGCCTCGCGCTCGTACCTTATGCACAAGCAACAATCAGCCAACTCGACCGCCTAAACAATAGGGCATCGCAGCTCTTTTCCACGCCAACGAACAAATTAGTCTTAGCTATTGATGAAGGGATTCCTCTGACTCGCTTGCCGGATGTGCTAAAGAAGTTAGAGCAACGCTTTCCACACTTACAAGTTGAATGCTTAACGGCTTCAAGCCCTGATATCATTGAATTGGTTAAGTCGGAACGCGCCACGACTGGGATTATTTTGAGTGATTTACAAATGCCAAGACACATCGATTTCACCAATCTTGGCAATATTGCATTTGATGTCTATGTCTCTTCAACACATCCTTTAGCAAAGCAGCAAATCACTCACATTGATCAACTAAAACAACATCGTCAATTGGTCATACGATCCAAAAGTGCAGAGCCATGTGGTCTCAATCAAGCATTTAGCCCAGATATCTGGTACGCTGATAACTACTATATTTTGTTGGAATTGGCGAATAAAGGGTTTGGTTGGTGCTTTCTACCACAGCATTTAGTCGCGTATTCACCTAATACATTAAAAAAGGTTGGGGATGATTTCACAAAACTGGCTTGGCAAGTCAATGTTGACCTTATTCAGCACCAGAAATGGCATTCAGATCCCCTCCATCAACAAGCCAAAGCAGAACTGCTCAACCTATTCGGGCAGACATAAGTAAGTAGGAAGACCCAAATGGCAAATACATTGATCGTAGGTGCAGGCTGGCTCGGAACTCCGCTAGCAGAAACATTGATGAAAGATGGACACTATGTTGTCGTCACTCGTCGTAGCCAAACTCGATTAAAAGAGTTACCCACCTCATTAACTCACTCCGCATTGTTCGATTTCAATCAATTGAACGCCACAGCACGGCTAGATGAGTTGCTCAAACAGCATCAAATTACGCACGTTATCGGTGCTTTTCCTCCAGGGTTTCGTAAAGGACGCGGTCAAGAATATGCCCAGCAATGGCAAATACTTGCCAACGCAGCTAAGCAAAACAACGTTGAAAAACTTCTCATGATCAGCTCTACCACGGTTTACCCTAACCTTGCTTCCGATATGGAAGAAGCTGACGCGTCACTCTCTTTAGCAGCCGAAAGCCCTTATTTCTCTGATAATGCACGTATTATGCTTCAAGCAGAGCAGCATGTTATCGACTCGAATATTAGCTTTGTTATTCTACGTTGTAGCGGATTAATCGGGCCAGATAGACACCCATCTCGCTTTGCAGCAAGGCTTCAACAAGTTAGTCGTAAAGCACCAGCTAATATGCTTCATCAAGATGATGCTGTCTCGGCTGCGAAATTTGCCTTAGGCAATTTAAGCAACCAAGTCATTAATGTGACGACACCTCATACTGTCAGCAAGGCTGAGTTCTACCAAGCTGCCATAAACAAAATCGGAAGTGAGATACCTCTTCCACCCGTCACAGAGCAAGCTGACAAGCGTATTCTTGCTGACAAACTACTCTCACTTGGTTATCGATTTCACTTCAATTCAACTTTGGATGCGCTATGAGACTCTATAGACATATAGAAACGCTTTGGGATTACATGCAACTCAAACATAAACTGAAGCCTGCGGACTGTTTGTTTGTGATGTGCAGTAATGATGTGCGTGTAGCGGAGCACGCTGCCAAGCTCTACCACCAAAAGTTGGCACCTTTGATTGTATTTTCAGGGGGTGAAGGTCGCTTCACAGATGGACTGTTTGAAAAAAGCGAAGCAGAAACCTTTGCCGAGATTGCAAAGATGTCGGGCGTTCCAAGTGAAGCAATTTTGCTCGAAACTGAATCCACAAACAGTGGAGAAAATGTTCGCTTTACTGAGCAACGATTAAAAGAGGAAGGAAAACAGTGTTTCTCGTTTATTCTGGTACAAAAACCGTTTATGGAGCGTAGAGCAATCGCGACATTTGAAAAACAGTGGCAGTCACCCTACACTCAGCTCCAAGTAAGCTCTGCGGCTCTTCCATTTTTTGAATACATTAATGAAGACATGCCATTAATGATGGTGCTAGAAGCACTAATGGAAGATTTCTCTCGCGTAAAAAGCTATCCAGAGAAAGGATTTCAAACCAAGCAGAACATCCCTCATCAAGTTGAATCTTCTTACCAGGTTTTACTCGAGCGGTTTGGTTTTGACTTAGGCTAGCTTTTTCTAACCGACAACAAAAAGCCACCAAGTACGGTGGCTTTTCTGTATCAATACGGCTTATTTACCGAGCGCTTCTTTGTAATGTTGGCGGCATACGGAGACATACTTATCGTTACCGCCGATCGCAACTTGATCGCCTTCTTTAATTGCCACGCCGTGTTCATCGGTACGAATAACCATATTCGCTTTGCGGCCACAATGGCAGATTGTTTTGAGCTCAACCAGCTTGTCTGCCCAAGATAATAGATACTTACTGCCTTCAAAAAGTTCGCCTAGAAAATCGGTGCGAAGGCCGTAACACAATACTGGAATATGCAACTTATCAACGACTTCAGTAAGTTGATAAACTTGTTCTTTCGACAAGAACTGACACTCATCAACAAGAATACAGTGACGTTTTTCAACCTCATTCAGACCTGCGATCTCTTGATACAAATTGGTATCCTGACGAAATAAATGTGCGTCAGATTGAAGACCAATACGAGAGCTCACTTTACCGACACCAAAACGATCATCTAGCGCAGCCGTAAAAATAACTGGCGTCATGCCGCGTTCTTGATAGTTGAAAGAGGATTGAAGAAGCGTTGTTGATTTACCCGCATTCATTGCTGAGTAATAGAAATACATCTGAGCCACAGAGCATTACCTAAAGTTAAAGTTTTAATTTATGGAAATGGAAAATAAAAGGGCTGAATTATCAGCCCTTTAAAAATGAAAATTCAATTACTTACGACGCCACGTTGTGCCTTCTGGACCATCTTCCAGAACAATGCCCATTTCGGTCAGCTTGTCACGAGCCATATCTGCATTCGCCCAATCTTTCGCAGCGCGAGAGTCATTACGTAGCTTGATCAGAGCTTCGATTTCAGCCACTTCATCATCGTTACCCGCATCACCTTTTAGGAAGGCTTCAGGATCTTGGTGAAGAATACCGATCACGTCAGCTAGTTCACGCATTAGCGCACCGAGTTCGCTCGCTTTCTCTAGGTTTTCTGTCTTCAGACGGTTAACTTCTCGCGCCATGTCGAACAGTACTGAGTAAGCTTCTGGTGTGTTGAAGTCATCGTTCATCGCTGCAGTGAAGCGAGATACGTATTCTTCACCACCAGCAGGCGCAGCGTTTGGGTCTAAACCACGTAGAGATGTGTACAGGCGCTCAAGCGAAGCACGTGCTTGGTTTAGGTTATCTTCGCTGTAGTTTAACTGGCTACGGTAGTGACCAGACATTAGGAAGTAACGCACTGTTTCAGCATCGTAGTGACCAAGAACGTCACGGATAGTAAAGAAGTTACCTAGAGATTTAGACATCTTCTCACGGTCTACCATTACCATGCCGCTGTGCATCCATGTGTTCACGTATTGTGTATCGTGTGCACAGCATGATTGTGCGATTTCATTTTCATGGTGTGGGAACTGAAGGTCAGAACCACCGCCGTGAATGTCGAAGTGGTTACCTAGGATTGAAGAGTTCATTGCTGAACACTCAATGTGCCAACCTGGACGACCAGGACCCCATGGTGACTCCCACGTTGGTTCACCCGGCTTTGACATCTTCCAAAGTACAAAGTCTAGAGGGCTGCGTTTTGCTGTTTCGATATCAACGCGCGCGCCAGCTTGAAGCTGATCAAGGTCTTGCTTAGAAAGCTTGCCGTATTCGTTGAATTTACCTACTTCAAACATTACGTCACCGTTATCTGCAACGTATGCAAAACCGCGCTCGATTAGCTTCTCAACCAATTCGATGATTTCAGCAATAAACTGTGTCGCACGAGGTTCAACGTCCGGACGTTTCATGTTCAGCGCATCAAAATCAGCGTGCATTTCACCAATCAAACGCTCAGTCAATGAATCGCAAGACTCACCATTTTCTGCGGCACGTTTGATGATCTTATCGTCGATATCTGTGATGTTACGTACAAACGTCAGATCGTAGCCCAAGTAGCGAAGGTAACGTGATACAACGTCAAAAGAGACGAAAGTACGACCGTGACCAATGTGACAGAGATCGTAGATGGTAACTCCACAGACATACATACCGACTTTGCCAGCTGTAATTGGTTTGAATTCCTCTTTCTGTCTTGTGAGTGTGTTATATATCTTTAACATGATCTCTATCTATGATTGTGAATGAATAAAAGAAGATGAGTATATCAACTCCAACCTAGTTAGGTAATAGCAATTAACCGATAAAACGATAATCGGCTAAACTTCAAGCACAAAACGAAGAATTTCCTCTTCCTGAGTTTTTAAAGCACTAGAACTTAGGCTAGAATCTCGGGCTCAACACAACACAACACAGTAAAGGAAAGTAGCATGATCACCCTTCACACTAATTTTGGTGACATCAAGATTCAACTAAACGAAGAGAAAGCGCCAGAGACAAGCGCAAACTTCCTTCAGTACTGCCGCGACGGTTTCTACGACAACACGCTTTTCCACCGTGTTATTGACGGCTTCATGATCCAAGGTGGTGGTATGGAGTCTGGTCTACGTGAAAAAGCGACTCGTGCACCTATCAAGAACGAAGCAAACAACGGCCTAAGCAACAAAGTGGGTACACTTGCTATGGCACGTACTATGGAGCCGCATTCAGCAAGCTCTCAGTTCTTCATCAACGTAAACAACAACACATTCCTAGACTTCCGTAGCGAAAGCCTAGATGGTTGGGGTTACTGTGTGTTCGGTGAAGTAATCGAAGGCATGGACATCGTAAATAAGATCAAAGGCGTTAGCACTGGTTCTTACGGCATGCACCAAGACGTACCTCTAGAAGACGTAGTAATCACTGGTACAACAATTGAAGAGTAATTCTTAGGAATTATTTTTAAAAGATAAGTTAATGGGGAGGCATAGCTTCCCCTTATTTCTATGACGACATTATTTATTTCCGATCTTCACCTTACCCCATCACGTCCTGATATCACGGAATGTTTTGTGACGTTCATGCGAACAGAAGCAACAAAAGCTGATGCACTTTATGTACTCGGCGATCTGTTTGAGTTCTGGATTGGTGACGATGACAACACCCCTTTTGCAGACCAAATCCGCGCAGAATTTAAAGCACTGACGGATGCGGGTGTGCCAACTTTTTTCATCCAAGGCAATCGAGATTTTTTACTCGGCAAACGCTTTTGCAAAGAAACCGGTATGACATTACTCGACGATGTCTGCACGATTGATCTTTATGGTCAAAAAGCCGTAATCCTACATGGCGATACGCTCTGCATTGACGATGTGAAATACCAAGAGTTTAGAAAAACCGTTCACAAGCCATGGCTACAATGGTTGTTTAACCGTATTCCTTGGTTCATTAAGAAGAAAATTGTCTCAAAAGTTCAATCCGATATTCGTGATGATAAAATGAGCAAGTCATTAGATATCATGGACGTCAACCAAAATGAGGTCGAGAAAGTAATGTCTCAGAACTGCGTCAACTTAATGATTCATGGTCACACACATCGCCCGAACACACATTTTTTTGACGTTGATGGCGTTAAAAAGACCCGAATTGTTTTAGGGGATTGGTATACGCAAGGCTCAGTTTTAAAAGTAAATTCTGATAGTTTTGACCTACAAACGAGACCGTTCATACAGAATTTGCGTTAAGCATGTAGAGCGTGTAGAAGATTCACGCTCAAGTCGTAGATATTTTGTAAAAAATCGCTATTATCATAATACTAAGTTAAACAGAACGAAGTACCTAATTGAAGTATTCTTACGTAGCTCGCCAACCGATTCTGGATAGAGAAAAACGAACCATAGGTTACGAACTCCTCTTTCGAGACGGCCCTAAAAATACCTTCCCTGAAGTAGAACCAGAGCTGGCTACTAGTCGACTGCTATCCGATCATTTTTTATCGACGCATTACAACACATTAGGAAACAAACTTGGCTTTGTTAACTTTCCGCATCAAAGCTTGGTGAACTTGGTCCCAACTTTGTTTCCTAAAGAATCTCTCGTCATTGAAGTCCTTGAAGACTGCAAACCGACAGAAGAACTGTTAGAAGCCATCAAGCACCTTCATGAGTGCGGATACAAAATTGCTCTGGATGATTTTGTTCCGACGAAAGCTTGGAAGCGCTTTCTTCCATACGTTTCCATGATCAAGTTTGATATTAGACTTGTGCCGATCAAGAAAGCTGCCATTTTTATTCAGGCGTTGAGCCCATTTAAAATCGACTTTCTTGCGGAAAAGGTAGAGACCTATGAAGAGTTTGAGCAAGCTCTAGAAGCCGGTTTTAACTATTTTCAAGGGTATTTTTTTAGCAAACCTGAGATGATCCAGAAAAAACGGTTGAACCCCGCGTTTCTTACCGTCATCCAACTTTGTAAAGAGATTGCAGATAAGCCCATCGACTTCAATGAGGTTGAACGTCTGTTTTCGATTGATGTGACGCTGTCATACAAGCTGCTTACTTACGTAAATTCAGGATATACATTAACGACTAAGATCAAATCGTTCAGACAGGCGCTTATTTATCTGGGTGAAGAGCGACTACGACGCTTTATTTCCTTAGTTGCAATTGCCTCCGTTCAAGAAGATAAACCTGACTCTCTTTACTCTTTAGCGATTCAGCGTGCACGAATGTGTGAACTGCTACTTAGTCAAATGAACACTAGGTATGACCCTGGGCAGGCTTTTTTGACAGGCATGTTTTCTTTGCTCGGATCTTTGCTCGATCAACCGCTCTCGGATGTCATTGAAGATATCCCCGTTGACGAAGATATAAAACTCGCATTAACCAGTCGAAAAGGCGTACTTGGTCACTTACTTTCGATGACGATCGCCTACGAACAAGCGGACTGGGAGTTAGCCGAGCGATATTGCACCGTTCTTAAATTAACCGAACCTCAATTAGCAGACGCTTTTAATCAATCGACGGAATGGGCTCAAGAACTGCTGTCTCAAACGCCCTAAATGGCTATAATGCCCCAAAGAATACCTGCGACCTCACTTATGTGGGGTTGTTTGTTTTTACCGCTTAATTAATCGAGATTTCATTTTATGGCTTCTTCTTGTCCTTGCGGCTCTAACCGCACCTACCAACAGTGTTGTGAAATTGCCCACAATAACCACGCTGACGTCACCACTCCGGAGCAGCTAATGCGCTCTCGTTACAGCGCGCATGTGTTAGGTCTAGTGGATTACGTGGTGAACACATACCACCCAAGCTGTAATGCAGAAGAGCAACGTGAAGGCATTGCCCAATCTATCGACAGCGATTGGTGCAAGCTTGAGGTAGTGAAAGCTGAAGCGGGTTGTAACGAGAATGAAGGTTTTGTTGAATTCAACGCTTACTTTGACGAAGACGGCAAACGCTACTGCATGACAGAGCGTTCTCGCTTTGTAAAAGAAAATGGGCTTTGGTACTACATTGACGGCACGTTTCCAGAAGAAGAGCTAGAAGAAGAACCAGAACAAGATCCTCGCCTAAACCAACCAGTGAGTAGCCTAAAAGTAGGTCGTAACGACCCGTGTATCTGTGGAAGTGGTAAGAAATTTAAGAAGTGTTGTGGGTAAGATCATCCACTCCTAGCTTATTGAGCTCGATTTAATTGGATTCTTGACTTCGCCTAGGTTCGTTGGAGTGACGTGAATATATGTACCTATTTGAAGTAAATAACTCTACTGCAAGTACCATTAGAAAATATACCGTCATTCTGAACAGCGAGGGACGAGCGTGATTCAGAATCTAATCGCCACCAGCACTATTGCCGGTTTTTGCCCCGAATCAAGAACACTAAAGTAAAAAGCCCCTAGGCTCGAGAGCATAGGGGCTTTCACTTATCGCAAGCTTACTTATGACGCTCTTTCAGTTTATTCACTACGTCATTCATCGATAAGCCTTGGTCTTGAAGCAATACCATTAAGTGATAAATCAAATCTGCAGATTCACACACTAACTCCGCCTTATCGCCCGACGTCGCCGCAAGCGCGACTTCAACGCCTTCTTCGCCCACTTTTTGCGAAATACGCTTGGTGCCACGGGCATAAAGACTGGCAGTATAAGAGGAATCTGGGTCGGCACTCTTGCGGGCAGCCAATAGCTGCTCAAGTTGATGAAGCCACACCATTTGTGACTCCTCTTGAGGGTCCACATCCCAGCAAGTTGTGTTACCCAAGTGACACGTAGGACCAATGGGATTCACTTTCACCAGTAGCGTATCGTTGTCGCAATCGAGCTGCATGTTCACTAGTTGCAATACGTTGCCGGAGGTCTCACCTTTCGTCCAAAGACGCTGCTTGGTACGAGAGAAAAACGTCACTTGACCTGTTTCGCCCGTTTTTGCCAACGCATCTTGGTTCATATAACCCATCATCAGCACTTGGCTTGATTGGAAATCTTGTACGATAGCAGGTACCAGACCATCCACCTTTTCCCAGTTGATTCGCTCAACTAGCGAACTTACTTCGGCGGCTTTCACACTCATAGTCGTACCTCAATGCCTTGTTGTTTCAAATACTGCTTTAGTTCACCAATATTGATGACTTGTTTGTGGAATACCGATGCGGCAAGCGCGCCATCCACATTTGCTTTTTGGTATGCTTCCGCAAAGTGCTCCATAGCACCTGCCCCACCCGATGCAATCAATGGCACGTTACACACTTCACGCACCATGTTAAGCTGTTCAATATCGTAACCGTTACGTACGCCGTCTTGGTTCATCATGTTCAGTACGATTTCACCAGCGCCACGCTTTTGTACTTCTTGCACCCAATCACGTGTTTCCCATTGAGTTGCTTTGGTGCGTTCTTCATCGCCAGTAAACTGGTAAACCTGATACTTGCCTGTCTCTTTGTCGTAGTATGAATCGATACCAACGACGATACATTGCACACCAAACTTATCAGCAAGGTCAGTAATCAGTTGCGGGTTAGCCAATGCAGGTGAGTTAATAGACACTTTGTCTGCACCAAACTCAAGAATGCGCGCTGCATCTTCCGCTGATTTAATACCACCAGCGACACAGAAGGGAATATCAATCACTTCAGCAACGCGAGCGACCCAACTTTTGTCAACGACACGCCCATCACTTGAAGCGGTAATATCGTAGAACACAAGCTCGTCAGCGCCTTCTTCCGCATAACGCTGCGCCAGAGGAACGATGTCGCCAATGATTTCGTGGTTGCGGAACTGGACGCCCTTCACCACTTGTCCATCACGAACATCAAGACATGGAATTATTCGCTTTGCCAGCATGCAAATGCCTCCTCTGCTGTGAATTTACCATCTAACAGCGCACGACCAACAATCACACCAGCCACACCGCTGCCTTTTAGCGCTTCGATATCTGCTAATGAGCCAATGCCACCTGAAGATTGAAACTGCACTTGTGGGTACTGTTTACATAGGTCGACATAAAGCTCTACGTTTGAGCCTTCTAGCGTACCGTCACGAGAAATGTCCGTACAAAGCACGTGCTGCAAACCTACCGTCAGGTAATCGTTGATCAGAGCTTCGATAGTCACGCCTGAATCTTCTTGCCAACCAGAAATCGCTACTTTACGTGTGCCGTCTTGATCGATGTTGATGTCTAGCGCGAGAACGATTTTCTCTGCACCGTATTTTTCCATCCAACCTTTCACAAGCTCTGGCTGTTTTACTGCTGTTGAGCCAACGACAACACGCTGAGCCCCCGCTTCTAGCAGATCAATCACGTCTTGCTCTGTGCGCACTCCGCCACCGATTTGGATGTTCGCTGGCGTGCTTGCTAGTAGCTTTGCAATTAAATCAAGTTGACGTGCTGTCGTGTCTTTCGCGCCAGTTAAATCCACCAAGTGCAGCCAGTTAGCACCAGCTTGGTGGTACAAGTTGAACTGCTCTGCTGGGTCGACTTTGTACTCAGTTACTTGGCCGTAATCACCTTGATAAAGGCGAACCACCTGTCCTTCAATTAAATCAAGAGCTGGAATAATCACACTAAATCCCTTTTATAATTCTAAGAAGTTTTGAATAAGCTTCGCGCCCGCTTTTGAAGAACGCTCAGGGTGGAATTGCACGCCGTAATAGTTACCGCTTTGTACTGCTGCTGTGAACGGGTTGCCGTATTCACATTCCGCAATCGTGTAATCCCCAACAGGCATCGCAAAGCTGTGCACGAAGTAGAAATACTCTCCTTCTTCAATATCTTTGAAAAGTGGATTACCTGCTTTTGCAGAGACCGTGTTCCACCCCATATGCGGCAACGGCAAATCGCCAGTTTGTAGTAGCTTCACTTCGCCATCACAAAGTCCAAGACACTCAACTAACTCGTCGGCTTTCTGCCCTTTCTCTTGAGACACTTTGCCCAACAGTTGCATGCCTAAACAGATACCTAGTAATGGCTTTTCTACCTGTTTTACCAAGCTGATCAGATCGCGCTCTTCTAGGTTCTTCATCGCTTCGCTGGCGGTTCCCACACCCGGTAGGAATAGCTTATCTGCGGATAATACGACTTGCGGATCTTTTGAAATCGTTACGTCATAGCCTAGGCGTTCAATGGCAAACTTCACCGAAGAAACGTTGGCACAGCCAGTATCGATAATGACAACTTTCTGTTCTGTCACTGTTTTTCTCCTTGCTAACGTTAGCCTTAAAGCACGCCTTTACTACTTGGTAGCTCAGTGCCTTCTACTTTGATTGCTTGGCGTAACGTACGACCAAACGCTTTAAATAGACTTTCAATGATGTGGTGATCATTGTTGCCCGCAGAAGAAAGGTGCAACGTACACGCTAATGTGTCAGTCAGAGAGCGGAAGAAGTGAACCACCATCTCTGTTGAAAGATCACCCACTTGCTCACGACTAAACTGCGCGTCGAACTTAAGGTAAGGACGACCTGATAGGTCTAGTGCGCATTGCGCCAAACACTCATCCATTGGCAAGCTAAAGCCAAAGCGACCAATACCACGCTTGTCACTCAGTGCTTCCTTCAACGCTTGACCTAACGCAAGAGCGGTATCTTCCACTGTGTGGTGATCATCAATGTGCAGGTCACCTTCCACTTTGCACACCATTTGGAATCCACCGTGCGTCGCGATTTGATCCAGCATGTGGTCAAAAAAGCCAAGACCTGTAGAAATGTCATTACCGCCTTGCTCGTCAAGATTAACGAATACTTTGATGTCTGTTTCTTTTGTGGTGCGGACCACTTCAGCCACGCGCGCCTTCACTGTGAGATCTTTTAGGATCTGTTTCCAGCCCATGGTTTCTGGGTTGTATTGAATACCACGAATTGCCATGTTTTCTGCAAGTTGAAGATCGGTTTGACGATCGCCAATCACAACAGAGTTTTGGAAATCTACTTTGCCACCTTGAAGATACTCTTTTACCAAGCCTAGTTTAGGCTTACGGCAAGAGCAGTTATCTTCATCAAAGTGAGGACAAATCAGTACGTCATCGAACTTCACACCTTGTGACTCAAAGATCTCCATCATCATGTTGTGCGGTGCATCAAAATCAGCTTGTGGGTAGCTGTCGGTACCCAAACCATCTTGGTTCGTGACCATCACTAGACGGTATCCTGCATCCTGCAACGACAGCAGGCTTGGGATAACAAATGGCTCTAGCTTTAGTTTGTCTAAACGGTCTACTTGAAAATCAATCGGCGGCTCTACAATTAAGGTGCCATCACGATCAATAAAAAGGATTTTTTGTTGTTTGCTCACTCGAACTTCCTTATTGCTATTCTTTTGGCGCTCCCGCTATTGAGCGAGAGCGATAAATTCTGTCTCTATTTATGCGTAGTAGTTTCTGATAAATCCAAGCGTTTTTTCGCACTCGTCACGGTTACCCACACTGATACGCACACAATTTTCAATTGGCGAGTTACGCAAAATAATGCCCGTATCCCAAGCCGCTTTGAAAAGGTCATCGCCATCTGGGAATTTCACCAATAGGTAGTTCCCCCACCCTTCAAACACTTCCAAGCCCGGAATCATTGAAAGGCCAACTTGCAAGTAAGCACGGTTTGCATTCAAATCGAGAACTTGAAACTTCGCTCGCGCTAAACCAGCTTCCGAAAGCGCCTGAGTCGCAATTTCTGCCACTGGAACTGGGACTGGGTAAGGTGCAATAACTTTAAGAAGTACATTAATCAGCTCTTCGTTCGCAAGCGTAAATCCACAACGCAGACCTGCAAGCGCAAAAGC
Organism: Vibrio sp. 1069; assembly: GCF_033340555.1. Taxonomy (NCBI): domain Bacteria; kingdom Pseudomonadati; phylum Pseudomonadota; class Gammaproteobacteria; order Vibrionales; family Vibrionaceae; genus Vibrio; species Vibrio sp. 1069. Next base: position 197,392 of record NZ_JAWOWP010000001.1, on the reverse strand, counting down.
TTTCGACAGAGTACGCAGAATTGCAAGGTTCGGGTATTGCGCCAGTAGGTCTACCGTTGACGCTTCTGGACAAAAATCGATGTACGCTTCATCCATCACCACGATTGCACGGTCTTTTGTCATCTCAAGCATAGACACAATGTCCTCACGCTTAACCAAGTTACCTGTTGGGTTGTTTGGCGAACATACAAAAACCAGTTTCACGTTATCCAGATTAGCTTCGATGCCTGCAAGGTCTAGTTGCCAATCTGACGTTAGCGGCACGGTTTTGCGCTCTACACCGATGGTTTCTGCACTGATGGCGTACATACCGTAAGTCGGTGGGCAGTAAAGAATCGCATCTTCACCCGGCTCACAGAATGCACGAATTAACAACTCAATACCTTCATCCGCACCACGAGAAGTCAGTGTTTGTTCTGGTTTAACACCCGCATACGCTGCGTAAGCGGAAATCAGTTCTTTCGGTTGGCATTCGCTGTAACGATTAAGACGAGCAAAGTCTGTTTTGTATTCATTGTTAAATGGTGATTCGTTGGCATTTAGCCATACGTCACCCGTACCACCGATTCGGCGAGCCGACATATAAGGGGTAAGCTGTTGGACTTGTTTACGCGCTAGCTTTTCCATCTCATTACTCTCTTATTCTTACTTACTTGCTAATTTTTCTACGCGGATAGTAACGGCACGTTTGTGAGCGTCCAGACCTTCCGCTTCAGCCATCGTGACTACCGTTGGTGCAAGGTTCTTTAAACCATCAGCAGAAAGCTCCTGAACCGTCATTCGTTTAGAGAAATCCGCCAAACCTAAGCTTGAATAAGTACGTGTGTAACCGTAAGTAGGAAGGACGTGGTTAGTCCCCGATGCGTAATCTCCCGCAGATTCAGGCGACCAATCCCCAAGGAAGATAGAGCCTGCATTATCAAGTAGAGGTAGAAGCTCACGAGGGTTCTTAGTCTGTACAATCAAGTGCTCAGGACCGTAGTAATTGGAAATAGAAACTGACTGCGTCATCGACTCGGAAATAATGATCAAGCTTGATGCCAGAGCCTTTTCTGCGATGTCTGCACGAGATAACTCCTTAAGCTGACGTTGAACCGCATCCGTCACTTGATCAGCAATCACAGGAGAAGGAGTCACAAGTACCACTTGAGAATCAGGACCGTGTTCTGCTTGGCTCAAAAGATCCGCAGCGATAAAGTCTGCATCTGCGGTTTCATCGGCAATCACAAGAACTTCTGATGGACCTGCTGGCATATCAATCGCCGCACCACGAAAATCATTACTTACCTGACGTTTTGCTTCGGTCACGTAAGCGTTGCCCGGACCAAAGATCTTATCTACTTTCGATACAGTCTCGGTGCCATAAGCCATTGCAGCAACTGCTTGGCCACCACCGACGTTATACACTTCATCAATACCGCACAGTTTCGCTACGTACAAAATCTCATCAGCGATTGGCGGTGGAGAACAAAGAACGACTTTACGACAACCTGCAATTTTTGCAGGAACGCCGAGCATCAAAACAGTCGATGGCAAAGGCGCACTGCCACCAGGAATGTACAAACCCACTTTTTGAATTGGGCGTGTTACTTGTTCACAAAGGACACCTGGCTGGGTTTCCACCTTGATCGGTTGCGGCTTTTGCGCTTTGTGGAACTTAGAAATATTGGCGTAAGCTTGCTCTAGTGCGCTCTTCATTGACTCTGACAAACGCTCTGACGCTGCCTTAATTTCCTGAGAAGAAACACGAATGGATTCAGGCTTAACACGGTCAAACTTTTCTGTCAGCTCAATAAGAGCAGAGTCACCTTCTTCTCGAACTTTAGCAATAACTTCGGCCACAGCAGTGGTGATATTGGCACCTTCTGCAATAGCAGGGCGCTCCAAAATAGAGTCTTGCTGATTCTCACTTAATGATTGCCAAACGACTGTTCTCATGATGCTTACTCCATCATTTTTTCAATTGGTAGAACGAGAATTGAACTTGCGCCCAACTCTTTCAGCTGTTCCATTGTTTCCCAGAATAGGTTTTCAGAACTCACTAAGTGAACAGCCATTTTCTGCTTATCTGCAGAAAGAGGAAGAACAGTTGGGTCTTCAGCACCTGGCAGTAGTGCTTTAATTTGATCTAACTTCTCTGCTGGGGCGTGAAGCATAATGTACTTAGATTCTTTCGCTTGCTGCACGCCTTGCATGCGAGTTAACAGCTTTTCGATTAGCGCCACTTTGTCTGCGTCGAACTCACCAGTGCGTTGAATCAATGTCGCTTTTGATTTGAAGATAATTTCAGCTTCTTTAAGGCCGTTCGCTTCCAGTGTTGCACCTGTAGAAACCAAATCAGCGATAGCATCAGCGAGACCCGCGCGAGGGGCAACTTCTACAGAGCCTGTCAGCATACATGTAGAGAATGGAACGCCGGCTTCATCCATGTACGCTTTTAGAAGTTGAGGATACGTTGTAGCAATACGCTTGCCAGCTAAGTCTTGTGGACCGTTGTACTCTTCTTCCTTGTCGATTGCGATAGATAAACGACAGCCACCAAAATCAAGTCGACGAAGCTGAACAAACTCGCAGGGTTCACCTAATGCTTTGCGGTCAAGGCGAACTTCTTCTAGTTCATTTTCGCCAATAAAGCCAAGGTCAACCACGCCATCCATAATTAAACCTGGGATGTCGTCGTCACGAACCAAGAGTAAATCAATTGGCATATTTTCAGAATGGACAACTAAACGCTCGCCCATTACGTTGAACTTTACGCCGCACTGTTTTAGTAGAGCTTGACTCTCTTTGCTAAGACGACCTTTTTTCTGAATTGCGATTCTTAAACGTTGTGTTTGCATTGCTTTGTCCCTATGCAAGATTTTGATATCTAAGTATTTTTCAAACTAATAAAACTAAAAAACCCTCGGGAGATTGAAGTCTCCCGAGGGTTTAAAATCTGCTTTTACTTTGATTTTACCTCCGGGAGTTTCCTGCCTCCCGGGTATGCGTACATCGCCCGAAAGACTAGATTGGGTGATGATGGTGATGAATGTTCATTACAAAATTACGCATACTTATTTCAAGGCTCTTCTCATTTGCTTTGTTACCAACCACACTAACCAAGCTGATTACTTTTTTCAACCCTTAATTTTAAAAAAATTCGAATTGTATAATACAAATAAAAAAGGAGGCCGAAGCCTCCTACAATTTCACCTTTTAAATCAGTGAATTACGCACTCTGGCAAGACGCTATTTTAGACTTTGAAAGCCATGACAAAATAGCGCAAACGATAACGAATGTGATCGACGCTGCAATGAACGAGAACGCAATTGAAGCAGTCATACCAAGGGCAATAAAGCCGACGCATGAAACAAGCGCGACTGATAATGCATAAGGTAGCTGTGTTGATACGTGATCAATGTGGTTACAACGTGCACCCGTCGATGACAAGATAGTCGTATCTGAGATTGGTGAACAATGGTCACCGAATACCGCACCAGCTAAAACCGCACTCAGCATCGGTAGCATTAGCGCTACGTCTGTTGCGCCAGCCATGTCACCCGCGATTGGTAACATGATACCGAACGTACCCCATGAAGTACCTGTTGAGAACGCCATTAGGCCAGACAACAAGAATAGGATAACTGGTAGCCAGTGCGGGTTAATGTTGCCCTGCGCCATTGTCGAAAGGTAAGTACCAGTCTTCATATCACCGATAACAGAACCAATGGTCCAGGCAAATACTAAGATTAGAATCGCACCAAACATAGACTTAGCACCAATCCAAAGTGTACGTGCGATCTCAGCCATTGGTAGACCTTGCTTCACAACAGTAAACAGTGCAACTGCTAAGCCAAGCAAGCTACCGTAGATTAGTGATGTACCTACATCTGTATTTTCAAAAGCACCAAGAAGCGCAAACTCCTTACCATCAGCAGCCAATGCTTGGCCACCCGTGTAAAGCATTGAAGCGATAGTGGCGATAATCAGCGTCACGATAGGAAGTATCAAATCTGACACTTTACCCTTTTCACTTTCACGGATATCTAGCTCTTCGTTTAGGTCATGCGCTTCTTGCGAGTCATTTTCTTTGTCTTTATCAAAGCCACGACCTTGCGATGCAGAGATCTCATGCTCACGCATTTTACCAATATCAAGACCAAACCACGCAACAGCGAACACCATTAGCAGCGCAAAAACGGCGTAGAAGTTCATTGGAATAAGACGAACATATGCGCCAAGAGCAGAATACTCTGTGACCCCATGTGAGACTAAGATCCCGCCAATAATAGTAATAATGTAAGCACCCCAGCTAGAAGCAGGCATAATTACACACATTGGAGCAGCGGTTGAGTCTAGAATGTACGCAAGCTTAGCGCGAGACACATAAAAGCGATCGGTTACTGGGCGAGAGATCGCACCAACAGCAAGGCTATTAAAGTAATCATCGACAAAAATGAATACGCCTAAAAAGGCGGCAAGAAGTTTGGAGCCGCGTTTACTCTTCACTCGAGATTGTGCCCATTCAGCAAAAGCACGAGTACCGCCAGATAGCGTTAATAAAGCTGTTGTCATACCTAATAAGATTAGGAAGCCAACAATGCTCATGTTCCAAGTGTTAATTCCGCCATCTTCAATAAAGACAGAAGAAACTTGAGAACTGACGTAACCTGCGGTGTCGCTGATAGACCAGCTATTAAGTAGCACCGCACCTAGCACGATACCTACACCCAAGGAAACTAATACACGTCGAGTCAAAATCGCCAAAGTCAAAGCGACAATAGGTGGCAATAATGAAACAGGAGAACTAGAAAAATCTATTAAATTCATGATCTTCAAAAACCAAAGTTTGGCTAGAGATCTACTGCAGACAAGTCACGTAGCATACGATACGTGCTCATGTTGAACTTAGCGACAGGGAAGCGAACACTCCACCCAACCCTACAGTAGCGCTCCATAGTTTAATGTGAATATATACTATGGCAGTGTTGTTCCTTTCAGATACAACCCCAGCAAGTAACTTTGATGAGTTACTTACTTCGGCAATCTTCGCCTTCCACTATTATTCATTGGCATCACCCCAATAATAGCTACTCTTCGAGACCGCGCCTCTACGGCAACAACAAACAATTAACCACTAACTGTACAAATTAACAACAAATTGTCTGCAATATTGCATCAGGTGGCAGCCATTGTACTTATGATGAGAGTCAATGCAACACATCAAACTAAATTAAACAAATAAATAATGGCTGAGATAATTTATAAACCTTGCCTAATTCCATAAGTTTTGTGCAACTGAAATCACATCAATCATGTTATTTATGAAACATTATTACTACCTTAGAAATATCATGGTTTATCTTATATCAATAAATTAAGGATATATGACACACCATTAAAGATGGATGCTTCATATTTTTAAGTAATAACTCAAATTTTTTTATAAAAAACCAAGCTGTCACTCTCTCTATACAATAATGATTGTTGATTTTAGTTCTCATCTAATAATGATTTATTTCGAGTGTAATAATATTAATTGCTTTAAAAAATAGTCAAATTTAAACAAAATCTTGATTTAGCATTTGCACATAAGGAAAAGATAAAGTTAAATATAAGGACTCTTTGTTTATTTATAGATTGGCATTATTTAATCGTAACGATAAAAAGTGCCCAACACATTAACCTTTTAATAGGAATCGTTATGTCAGAGCTGACTAAAACCCTTCTAAATATCCGTAGCCTTCGTGCATTTTCTCGTGAGCTGACTCTAGAACAATTGGAAGAAGCTCTAGATAAACTCACTACTGTCGTAGATGAGCGTCGTGAAGCAGAAGAAGCAGAACGCGCAGCACAAGCAGAGCAAGAAGCTAAGCTTGCAGAGATTGCTGAGAAAATCGCTCAAGACGGTATTGATGTAGAAGCACTTATTACTGCGCTATCTGGCGAAACTAAGACGAAAGGCAAAGCGAAGCGCGCACCTCGCCCTGCTAAATACAAATACACAGATTCAAACGGTAATGAGAAAACTTGGACTGGCCAAGGTCGTACACCTTCGGCGATTCAAGAGCAACTTGATGCAGGTAAATCTCTGGATGAGTTCCTAATCTAGATCCGTGCTATTTTTAAAAGGCTCCCATAGGGAGCCTTTTTTATTTAAACCATTACAAATAAAAAAGGCACATTTCTTAATGCGCCTTTTACTTTAGTTACAGAATAGTTAATTAAACCGCTTCGTATTAACGTTCCCAGTATGCTTCTTCTAGGCTATCTTCTCGCTCAGGAAGTCCGCGCGACAATCGTGGTGAATGTTGCACGAGAACTTCGTAGCTCGCACGGTTTGCGTATTTGCAGACTTGAGAAAAAGAAGAGTAAGTTAAATACTCGTTACTGTGCTTGCTTGAATTAGGCACATTTTCTTTATGGTATTTATTTGCTGCCATATCATGAAGAACAGCAGATAACGCGGCATCACCTGCGCCATTTGTATTCTTAATTTTTTCTGGACCACCCATATATGGCGAGATATGCGAGTACACTTTTATTGGCGTCTCGCATGAGTCTTTTTTCGCCGGACGACTAAATTCATAACGATTAAATTCAGCAATTGACCCTGGAAGTAATGGCAAAGAAGTTTCGCGCTTCGCGCTATCTTCCGTATACCCAGCCATAAATAGACCTACAGGACCCGCCGTGCACAATACTAAATCAGCCCACTCCAATGTTTTATCAGACGCAGCAAGTGGATCAGATTCCCCCGTCAGTGCTTCTGCTTCATCTTCATTCATCGCAACGACTGAAACGTTATCTCGAATGAATTCTTGCCAATATTTAGGGTCATCTTGAATAACAAACTTTGTGCCTAAAGTCAGAACAACAGGCACATCATTCTTTTTCGCGTACTCAATTGCTTTCATTGTTGCTTCCGGCATTGGGTCGCCGTCTTTGCAACGTACTAGATATGACGTTAGTACAAGTGCTGATGCATTTTTAAAGATTTTCTCTGGAATGCTATCAGGATGGAGTTGGTTCATTTGCCCTTCGCTGATAGCAAAAGTACGTTCACCGTCTTCTGTGATAAGAGCAAAACAACGGCCAATTGCACCATCTACACCTTGTAGGTAGTTCAAGTCCATGCGGCTTGATGTATTACAAAGATAACGGTAACCGTAGCTGCCAATCTTAATATCCTGGCTCATCACTCCAAGTAGTGTGGAGCGGTCATCCGCTAGCACGGAGTAGTTATGTAGCGTGTTACCAATTGTACCGCCCGCATACTCATTGGTAATCAAGTTCTCTTCTTTCAGTTGCTGGTATAACTCTTCTGCTCTTTCGTCATCGATAACCAGAGAGTGACCTTTACTCAGACCGTACTTTTCAATCACATCCGTTGTAACTTTTGCTTCAATATCAACCAAGGTTTGGTCAATACCAATGATGTGAGTGCGCGTCATCTTCTTGCTTTCTTGTGCTTGGCTCACCAGCGGGTCACGAGCATGAACAGGAAAATAGTGCTTCGATTTGCGTTGTCCAGGAAATTTCATATTGTCAGTCTGAGTAAGGGGATGAAAAGGAGAGCGGATTCTATACCGCTAATAATAAAGCAGCAATAAAAGCGATTATAGCAAACGTTTGCTGACAGCTTTTTTCTTTTAGGTGGCTTATTCACCTTCCATAAAGCTGAGATCTGGTAGTTGCTCAAGGTGCTCGCTATAACGCTTTAGGTTGAACTCACCTTCATTCTTCATTACATCAAAAATCTCAATTGACATCGCACATGCCATCATCGCAACCGCATCTTCACGTGGTGTGCCAGTCATCATTAAACGCATAAGGGTTTCTTTTACTTTAAGCGGGTTGCCATCTTCGAGCTGATTTTCCACAATTTCAATCAACTCACTTTCTTGCATAAATTGGTTTTCTTCTGTCATTTGGTGTTTCCTCTTGGATTTTGGCCAACTATGCCATATATACCTCTTCTATACTTGCGAAATTACTCGTTCGAATCTTTGTTGAAGAAAAATCCAGCGAAACGAATTGTGATTTCGATCTCGGATCTGTCACCGGTCTGTGGATTCTGATAGAATCTGCATCCCGTTTATTTAAGTGGTGTTTAGTAATGTCTGATAACAGCCAAAAGAAAGTCATCGTCGGTATGTCCGGCGGCGTTGATTCATCTGTTTCCGCGTATCTTCTAAAGCAGCAAGGCTACCAAGTAGAAGGCCTTTTCATGAAGAACTGGGAAGAAGATGACAACGAAGAATATTGTACAGCGGCAGAAGATCTTGCTGACGCTCAGGCAGTATGTGACAAGCTAGGCATCCACCTACACACTATCAACTTTGCTGCCGAATACTGGGATAACGTATTTGAGTACTTCCTTGCTGAATACAAAGCTGGCCGTACTCCGAACCCTGACATTCTTTGTAACAAAGAAATCAAGTTCAAAGCATTCCTAGAATTCGCTGATGAAGTACTTGATGCTGATTACATTGCAATGGGCCACTATGTGCGTCGCTCTTTCCCAGAAAATGGTGAAAAACCACAGATGCTACGTGGTCTAGATGGCAACAAAGATCAAAGCTACTTCCTGTACACATTAAGCAACGAGCAAATCGCACGTAGCCTATTCCCTGTTGGTGATCTAGAGAAGCCAGAAGTGCGCCGCATTGCGGAAGAACAAGATCTAATTACCGCTAAGAAGAAAGACTCAACTGGTATTTGTTTCATCGGTGAACGCAAGTTTACAGAATTCCTAGGTCGCTACCTTCCAGCTCAGCCTGGTAATATCGAGACGCCAGAAGGCGAAGTGATTGGTCAACACCAAGGCCTGATGTACCACACACTTGGTCAGCGTAAAGGTCTACACATCGGTGGCCGTAAAGGCGGCGGTGGTAACGAGGACCCATGGTTCGTTGGTGAGAAAGATCTAGAACGTAACGTTTTGATTGCTGTTCAAGGTAAAGACCATCCAATGTTGAAATCAGAAGGTCTACTTGCATCACAACTTCACTGGGTAGATCGTGAGCCAATTCGCGATGTTATGAAGTGCACAGTGAAAACTCGTTACCGTCAGGAAGATATTCCTTGTACAATCATCCCTATCGATGATGAAAACATTAAAGTTATCTTTGACGAGCCACAAATTGCTGTAACTCCAGGTCAATCAGCAGTGTTCTACAAAGGTGACGTGTGCCTAGGTGGCGGCATCATCGAGCAACGCATTAAATATTCTCAAGCTTAGGAGTCGTTACGTGGCGAATACACTTTATGACCGTACTATCGCTTTCGCTGGGATTTGCCAAGCTGTTGCTTTAGTTCAACAGGTAGCGAGAAACGGACATTGTGATCAAGATGCTTTTGAAACATCAATCAACGCTATTTTGAGCACGAACCCTGCTAACACAGTTGGCGTATTCGGTCGCGAAGCCGATCTAAAGCTCGGCCTAGAATGCTTGGTTAAAGGGATTGATAGCACACCATCAGGCAGTGAAATTACTCGTTACATTATTAGTTTAATGGCGTTAGAGCGTAAGTTAAGCTCTCGTAACGATGCTATGTCTCAGCTTGGTGATCGTATTCAAATGGCCAAGCGTCAGTCAGAGCACTTTGAGCTACTAGACGATCAAATGATCAGCAATTTAGCGAGCATCTATCTGGATGTCGTTAGCCCTATTGGCCCACGCATTCAAGTAACGGGCACGCCATCTGTACTGCAGCAGACGGCAAGCCAACACAAAGTTCGTGCGCTGTTGTTATCTGGCATTCGTAGTGCAGTTCTTTGGCGTCAAGTTGGTGGTAAGCGTCGCCACCTAATCTTCGGGCGCAAGAAGATGGTAGAGCAAGCACAAATCCTTCTTGCTCGTCTGTAGTAAAATATCAAATAAGCAGCTCGCGTTTATCGCGAGCTCATTTTTTCGACTAAAACAAATATCGCGCAAACGTTTGCGCGATATTCGTGACAATTGCCACAGTTATTGGTATAAAGCTCACGAAATTTAGAAACCCAATTCAGGAGAACATCATGGAACTGTCAGCATTGACTGCTGTTTCACCAGTAGACGGCCGTTACGGAAGCAAGACAATTGCGTTACGCGAAATTTTCAGTGAATACGGTCTACTAAAGTACCGTACTATCGTTGAAATCCGCTGGCTACAAAAGCTTGCTGCTACTGCTGAAATTGCAGAAGTGCCAGCGTTTAGCGCAGAAGCAAACCAATTCCTAGACGACCTTGCTGCAAACTTCTCTGAAGAAGATGCACGCCGTATCAAAGAGATCGAGCGTACAACTAACCACGACGTAAAAGCGGTTGAGTACTTCCTAAAAGAGAAAGTAGCAGACGTTCCTGAACTGCACGCAGTAAACGAGTTCTTCCACTTCGCATGTACTTCTGAAGACATCAACAACACATCACACGCTCTAATGCTTAAAGAAGCGCGTGAGAACGTGATTCTTCCAGAAATCCGTAACCTAATCGACGCTATCAAAGCACTAGCAGTGGAATACCGCGACATTCCTCTTCTATCTCGTACACACGGTCAGCCTGCTTCTCCATCTACTATGGGTAAAGAAATGGCAAACGTGGCGTACCGTATGGAGCGTCAATTCAAGCAAATCGAAAACGTTGAGATCCTAGCGAAAATCAACGGTGCAGTAGGTAACTACAATGCACACCTTTCTGCTTACCCAGAGCTAGATTGGCACAAGTTCTCTGAAGAGTTCATCACAGAGTCTCTAGGCGTAACTTGGAACCCTTACACAACTCAAATCGAACCGCACGATTACATCGCTGAGCTGTTCGACGCTATCGCTCGTTTCAACACTATCCTGATTGACTTCGACCGTGACGTTTGGGGTTACATTGCACTAGGCCACTTCAAGCAAAAAACTATTGCAGGTGAGATCGGTTCTTCAACAATGCCTCACAAAGTTAACCCAATCGACTTTGAAAACTCAGAAGGTAACCTAGGTCTTGCGAACGCTGTATTCGGCCACCTAGCACAGAAACTGCCTATCTCTCGTTGGCAACGTGACCTAACTGACTCAACGGTTCTACGTAACCTTGGTGTTGGTGTTGGCTACGCTATCATCGCTTACACTTCTACGCTTAAAGGCATCAGCAAGCTAGAAGTAAACCGTGAAGCGCTTCTTGCTGAACTAGACAAGAACTGGGAAGTACTAGCTGAGCCAGTACAAACAGTTATGCGTCGTTACGGCATCGAGAAGCCATACGAGAAGCTGAAAGAGCTAACTCGTGGTAAGCGTGTAGACGGCGAAGCAATGCGTAACTTCATCGACGGTCTTGAGCTTCCTGAGCACGAGAAAGCACGTCTGAAAGAGATGACGCCAGCGAACTATATCGGTCAAGCAATCGAGCTGACAGATAAGCTGTAATCCTCCTGTAACGACCAGATACCTAAAAGGTTGACGCGAAAGCGTCAACCTTTTTTAGTTAGGAGAGTTAGGTCGGGAGAAAATAATTTTAGTTATATGGAATGGATTATTAATTGAAGATCAGCCCCATTTGTTATGGCTGCTTTTGGAAGAACAAGGTTATTGTTCCTACTTCCACACCAAACTTTTTTATTTTCGTTAGATTGAAAGCGTGTCTGTCATCCTGACGATAAAGCCAATCATCAAAAGCAACCGTCACTGATGAATCCTCCATTTGTAGCTCAAAGTCATATTGCCACTGTAACGCATTGCCCTGCTCTTCCCCTGTTGCTACACCTATAATATCGTCTGCCTTACCTTCATAACGACCGTCTTCTAATCTAGTGATAACCCAAATTCGCTGGTCCACCTCTCCGTCATCAAACACGAAGTCTTCCACCAGCGTCAGCGTATCACCCGCTACAGTACCCACTATATCGACTTCAAAGCGACGCGTTTGCTGTCCGGTATAATCTTGCACCATCCCCCACGCCTTTATGTCGCCTTCGAAATAACCGAATACGTCAAAAGTCGGTGTAGAAGAGCGGTAATTATCAATGTCTGCGGAACATGCCGAAAGAAAAACAGCTGCCACTAAAGTCGCTGATTTAAAAATTCGTTTAAACACTATCTAACCTGCCCTATCAATTGTTTTCGGAGTTTCGGAAATTCTGTGTTGGGTGATAACCATATAGCCAAAAATGCATCGTTCATTCGTTCGTCTTCAATGATGCCAACGTTCTTTACTTGCACGTCCCCAACCTGCTTATAAAAAAGCTGACCAGATTTTCCATCTGTTAGATAAGTAAGCTCGTCACCTTTTTGAATATCAGGAAACATACGATCGAGCTCGCTGATCCAAGCTTTTCGATATAAGTCCGTAAAACCCAATTTCGCCCACTGCTCATCCGTCACATCAAGCAGCTGTTGCTTACTGATGTCTCTCTTGTAATTAATTTCCAACGCAAGGGGATGTGGCGATACGTCATCGCTTACGATGAACTTTCCATCAGGCGCTTTTAATCTTGAGTGATAAATATCGAAGATGAACCAAGTAAGTTGGGCTTCTCCAACAGTTTTCCACCCCTTCCAATTCGCAATGTTGCTGGCAGCTTCGCTATTTCCAACAGGTTGAGCTTGCAGAGCAAAAGAGCCAGTTACTATTACCAACGCAAGCAACCTAGTCAGTCTCTGAGTTAAGTCTCTCTTCAAGCTTTTCATTTCCGTACACCTTGAGTATCAAGAGCATCATGACGCACCATTCGACAAACAACATTGCCAGTGTAGCGCCAGTGCTGAATCCAAATTCAACGGCTTGGAGTTTATGGCCAGCAAAGTAGCTCGCCGTTCCTCCGATACCGCCTACTATTGATACGTAGGTTTTTGGGAAACGGCACAAAATTGACTTAAGTTGATAGGCATACCAAGAAAACAAAACCCACAAGCATAATAACCAGACTGGCAGCCATGGGGTTGGAAAGACAAAGACCGAGAGTTGTTGATTGAGCGTATCAAGCACGAGCCCGACCGTGACGATCACACTAATACTTTTGAGCGAAGATGCATCGCTTTTCAAACAATATAGTAGGGTTGCCAAAGTAAGGAATAACGTCACCCATTGCCATTGATAGGTTCCAAGCACCGCTGCAAACCAGCAGAGTTGGAACCATGTCGAAGCAAGAAACACCTTCATAACGAACTACGGGCGTTGAAACGTCATGTGAACGGCACTGATCGTGCGAGCCAAAAAGCCACCTTCACAGTAGCTCAAATAGTAGCGCCACATACGCACAAAGCGGTCGTCGTAGCCAAACGAGCGCACTTCATTCTCTGCTCGATTAAAACGTAAGTGCCATTCGTTCAGCGTCTTGGCGTAGTCCAAACCAATATCGAACAAGTCTCGCGTCACTAAGTCACTGTATTTTGTTGTAGCTTGGGTTAGTGAGGTTACCGACGGTAAAAAACCACCCGGGAAAATGTACTTTTGGATAAAGTCGACGTTGTTACTGTAGTAATCGTAACGCTGATCGGCAATCGTAATCGCTTGAATCGCCATCAAGCCACCGGACTTTAATAAAGACTCACAGACCTTAATATACGAAGGCAGGAATTGTTTGCCCACAGCTTCAATCATTTCAATAGAAACGAGCTTGTCATAAGTGCCGGTTAGGTTTCGGTAATCTTCTTTGAGTAGAGTGATTTTGTCTTCTAAGCCACGCTCTTTGATTTTTTGCTCCGCGTACACGTGTTGCTCTTCAGATATCGTTGTTGTGGTGACCTGACAACCGTATTGTTCGGCCATGTAAATCGCCATAGCGCCCCACCCAGTGCCAATTTCAACAACATGATCAGTGGGCTTCAGCTCAAGTTGCTGACATAGACGATCCATTTTGTTGATTTGAGCCTGCTCTAGAGAGTCATCCGCATGATTGTAAAGCGCCGACGAGTACAGCATATTGGTATCAAGGAACGCTTCGTATAGGTTGTTACCCAAGTCGTAATGCGCATGGATATTTTTACGTGAGTTCTCTTCAGAGTTTCTGTTTGACCAATGGCTGAACTTGTACAGTATTTTAGTCAACCAACTGCCTTGCTCTTCGAGTTTATCTAGAGCACGCATGTTAAGGGCCATCAGCTTCATTAATGAGGTTAAATCGGGGCTATCCCACCACCCATCCATATAAGCCTCACCAGCAGCAATACTGCCGCCCTGCAAGATCCGTGAATAAAAGCCTGGATGTTTTACCTCTATAGTAGCGACAACAGGTTGACCACTGTACTCCCCATTTGGCGCACTAAGACGCTCGCTTCGCTCTGTCGTTTCCGTCTTAAAACTTTCAATAACTGTTAAGCAGCCGATTTCCATTTTTTGCAGACATTGAAAAATAACTCCGCGAGCCGCTTTTTGCGTTGTCGTCAATTTACGCGGCAATGTCATAGAACTAGTATTTAACATGCAGAATTCTCCTTGTGCTTTTTATTTTTTTTGTCTGTTTTTTCAATATCGGCTTCTATTTCTTCATGCGTTGAATATTTAGGATGAGAATAAAAAGGTGCGCCTTTCACCCAAAGTTTTAATGCGTGCCAATAAATACCAACCATTACTTTTACCGTTTGTATTGGTGTAACGATCAAACACCTCAATAAGGTTTTGCTTGAAAGTGGCTTAGCTTTCATAACCATGGTGGCATCAAAGTGTTTCTCTCCTTTGTGACATTCAAGATGAATATTCAACTTGTCTGTCAAAGGCTTAATTCTCCAGCGGTAGAGTTGGTCAATCGGGTTGAATGGTGAAACATGGAATGCTTTATCTTGTTCCCAACCAAACTTTTCTTCTTCTTTATCTGCTGACACCACGTAGTAATGTCGTTCATTCCAAGGAGTGTTACTCACCTCTGCGAGGAGATACTTCCATTCTCCTTCCGTGTTATAAACGTAGTAGAAATTAACGGGACTGAAATAAAGTCCTAGATAACGCAAGTGACAGACTGCGATTACCTTGCCGGTACAGCGAACACCTGTCAGTTCTTCAATTTTGCTGTGCACTGCCGCCTTGACGCTACCTTCACCAATGTAATCACTGCGCTTGAAGCGAGCCCAATGCCACCAACGCGAACCAAAACCCCATACTTTTTTCTCTAAAGCATCGAGCTCGTCTACATCGATGGCGGGCATAAATAAAGAGTAGTTCAACTCATGATTCACAGGCGTGAATCGACGGTGACGAACGTTGCCTATAAACAATCGGCTGTTCATTTGGCTATCCATATCACGCTGCGCCTTTTTCGAAAGGAACCACATTTTGTTCGCGGTACTTTTCTTCTAGTTCTTTCACAACATCAAGCGCGCTACGCACGCCATCTTCATGAAAACCGTTGTACCAATAAGCGCCGCAGAACCAGGTACTTTGTTTGCCCTGTATCTCATCTTTGCGCTGCTGCGCTGCAATAGACTCAGTGGTGAATACTGGATGATAATAAGTGAACGAACGCAAGACTTTATTTGAGTTAATTTGCTCAGTACTGTTCAACGTTACACAAAACGTATGTTCTGATTGAATATGCTGAAGAATGTTCATGTTATAAGTGAGCGAAGGGAGGCGTTGCTGTTCCTCTTCACTGCCTTCCAATAGGTAGTTCCATGATGCCCATGCTGCCTTACGTTTTGGTAATACGGCAGAGTCGGTATGAAGAACAACTTCATTTGCTTGGTATGTCATATCCCCCAAGATTTCCTGCTCAATTGGGCTGATATCCTCTAGCATTCTCATTGCTTGATCACTGTGACAAGCAAAGATAACGTCATCAAACCAATGCGTTTCTCCGCGAACTTGAACGCCAACCCCTTTTTCGTTGCGAACCACTTTTTCGACAGGACTATTAAGACGAATATTCTCGGCAAAGCCTTTGGTCAATGGTGGAATGTATGAACGTGAACCACCTTTAATCACATACCATTGCGGTCGGTTAGTCACATCTAGCAGACCGTGGTTGAGGAAGAAACGTAAGAAGAACATAAGAGGGAATGCGCGCATGTCAGCTAAAGTCGACGACCAAATCGCAGCACCCATCGGTAAAATGTAGTTATCGGTAAAGAAAGCACTGAATTTGTGTTCGTCAAGGAACTCACCTAACGTCTGAGAGTGCGAGGATTGCTCGCTAGCGAAGCGCTTGGCAAGTTTATTGAAACGAAGTATCTCGAAGATAAATCGATAAAATTTGGGGTTTGCCCAGTTGCGTTTTTGAGCAAACAATGTCGACACTGTGTGGCCGTTGTACTCTAGTCCGTTCCCATCGTTTCTGACACTGAAGCTCATTTGAGTAGGCAGACCTTCAACGCCAATCTCGCTCATCATTTTAATGAAATTAGGGTACGTACGGTCGTTATAGACGATGAACCCAGTATCTATCGCGTATTCTTTACCGTCAAGGCTCACATCAACGGTTGCAGTATGGCCACCGATGTAATCGTTCGCTTCAAACAGCGTTACATCATGTTCTTTATGCAAGTAATAACCACAAGTAAGGCCAGAGATTCCCGTTCCCACAATCGCTATCTTCTTTCTTCCTGCTGTTTTCATTTTTATTCCTTCTTATGATACGAGTTTAGCAGTTAGGCGAGCTTGCCAACTGTATGGAAGTAACGAGATAAAACGTAAAATACTGGTAAATCTCGCTGGGAAATAGATATAGGTCTTGTTGGCGGCTAACTGCTTCCTGATAGAGTCCGACGCTTGCTGAGTAGAAATGATCATTGGCATTTCGAAGTCGTTTTTGTCAGTCAACGGCGTTTCAACAAAACCAGGAAACACCGTTACCACATTGATCCCTTTCTTTTTCAAGTCGACGGCGAGCGTGCGTGCAAAATAACTGACTGCCGCTTTGGATGCGCCGTAAGCTTCAGCACGAGGCAGTGCCACTTCTGATGCGATAGAGCCAACAATAACAATGCGGTGCCCTCTCTCTAAATGCACTTGGCAGCCTTCAACGCAGTTGGCAACACCGACAACATTTACGTTCATCACACGCGCCATGAGTTTCGCGTCGACCACTCCCTCATCCATGTACTCACAATCGCCTGCGTTAAAAACCCATGTGTTTGGCGTAAAGGGCAAATTAGAGAGCGCCTGCTGAGTTTCCTCATAATTTGTCACATCAAACTGCAATGTATGAATTTTGGAGGAAACTGCCTCCAGTTCTGCAAGAACATCTTGATTCCGACCACAAGCAATCACATTCCATTCTGAGTTCGCGTAATCTAGGGCAAGCTGTCTTCCTATTCCGGAGGTGGCGCCTGTGATTAAGATGGTGTTGTTCATTGTCCTAACCTCTGCTTGATGGTTTTAACGACTGAACCAAGTAACGGTAAATGCTCATAGAGCATCTCTCCGAGATCAAAATAGTCTCGGTGATAAATGACCTGACCTTCGCTAAATTTGAGGTGCGAAACACCATTGACGAGAATAGGCGCACCCTTCTGAAGTTTGGGATGCTGAAGGTCCATTGTCCAAGTTAGGAAGCCTGTATCTCCGACTTGTTGATGCTCATGGATTACAAAATCACAACTGATGACGTTGGCATATAATGAGGTGAAATAATCCGAAAGTGCTGGCCATCCTTCTAAACGATGCGCTGCGTCCTCAAATACTACATCTTGGTGATATATATCCTTAAGCAGATGTAAGTTCGCTTTGTTGAGCTTTTGATAGATATTGCCAACAGACTGTATGTCCATTTTTTACTCCTACACGCCCATTAAGTTGTACAAAATTATTATATGTACAAGATAGTTCATTCCACCAAAGTTGTACAAAAATAATTTTGTATAACTTTATTTCTGTAAGTAGTACGTGATGAAGTTCGCACGCGATCAATCGGCGAAAAAAAAAGGCTTGGTCAAAACCAAGCCTTTTCAGCAGATTAACAATTATTTAAGTAGGAACAATTAGTATTGCTGGCCTCGCAACGCTGCAATACGTTTATCTAGCGGAGGGTGGCTCATTAGTAGCTCAGTCAGCGACTGCTTGCCGTTGATACCAAATGCCATCATGGTGCCATCCAGTTGAGATTCATGACTCACCTTCAAACGCTCTAGAGCCGCAATCATTTTTTCTTTGCCAACGAGGCGCGCTGCACCTGCGTCCGCGTGGAATTCGCGATGACGGCTGTACCACATAGTCAAGAAGCTAGCTAGGAAACCAAATACCAGTTCAAGCACCATGGATACGCCAAAGTAAACCATCATATTTGTACCTTGGCCTTCTTCATCATCGTTCGACGCCACGATATTGGCAATAAAGCGTGATAGGAAGATAACAAACGTGTTCACGACACCTTGCATCAACGTCATCGTGACCATATCACCATTTGCAATATGGCTCACTTCGTGTGCAAGTACTGCCTCTGCCTCATCACGAGTCATATTGTGTAAAAGACCAGTAGAAACTGCGACAAGAGAGTCATCTCGTTTTGCACCAGTCGCAAATGCATTGATATCTGGTGAATCATAAATAGCCACCGTTGGCATACCAATACCCACTTGTTGAGCTTGACGACCCACAGTTTCGACTAACCAATGCTCCGTTTCGTTGCGCGGGCTTTCAATGACCATACCACCAACCGAGCGTAGCGCCATACCCTTTGACATCATCAACGAAATAAATGCGCCACCAAAACCAAATACAGCAGCCATTACAAGTAAACCTGACAGACTGCCTGGTTGCATTCCAGTTACAGCGTAAACAATATTCAGAACAACACTAAGCACTAGCACGACAGCTAGGTTAGTTGCTAGGAATAACATAATTCGCTTCATTACTTTTCTCCGAGGAAGCTTATCGTTTTTTTAAAACGGATTGTTATAAGGAACAAATGGTAATCGCTATAAAAGCCAATTCCGTTGATTTTCATGTTCCGTGCGTTATAGATATAGTCTATCCGCGATAAAAACAAGGTTAAGCAATAAATTGCAACATTTGTTTTCGGGACTGAAATATTTGATTCAAGCGATTTCAAAACATGCTTTGGTAGGAGCTGGAACCTCCGTTCATATACATTTATCAAAATGATGAAATAAGCTCTGAGCTACTCATCATCTATTGATAGATGATCTTGGTGTTAAATCTATCACCTCTTAGCAACTTAGCTAGAAATTTTTTAATAGACCAAAAACAGTACGTTAGCTCTGCTATAGACTTTGGTCTTATTGTGCGGCCACATGGACATGCTAAATTCGAATGAGATGAACAAAACAGAGCCACTCTAAGTACATTGCAAAAAGTGCATTGGGTGAGTTCAAAAACTCCATGTATTGAGGGAAAAACCATGGTAGAAACTAACGACTATCAAATGGCTATTGATTTACTACGTTGTCACCTAGGCATCTCAGAGGACGAGGCAAAGCAACAACTTGGTATTTCAACCGATCATCATATGTCTCAGCGTGTTGCAGAAACACAACAAGCATTGATGGGGCTCAGCCAAGATAAGTAATCTGACTTTTTAGGTTACACCAACAAGAAAGGGCTGCATTGCGCAGCCCTTTGGGTTTTTAGTCTTTTATCCTAAACACCATTAGTCAGTGTTTAGCAACGGCTCTACATTAATGTACTTGCCTAGCTCTTTGCGTTTAGCACTTGGAATATATGGAATTTCCCCAAGCTTAGGTGCATCGATACGTGCTTCTAGCATCTCGATAATGTCAGCGTAGTGCTCTGTGCCAGGGTTGACGCGGTTTGCCACCCAGCCAACAAGATTCAAACCATCCGCTTTAATACTCTCCGCTGTGAGTAAAGCGTGGCTCAAACAGCCTAATTTAATGCCAACCACCAGTACAACAGGTAACTGCTCTTCTTTTACCCATGTAGATAAACAGTCCGTATCGGATACTGGCACACGCCAGCCTCCAGCACCTTCAACGAGAACAACATCGGCTTGCTGCTTATGTTGAGCCAGTTTTTGACTCAGAACATCGTAACTTATTTCGACATGTTCATGCTTCGCTGCAATGTGGGGAGAAGCAGGCAACTCTAAAGCGTATGGGTTCACATCATCATAGGCCACATCGAGTGTTGCGGCGTCTTGTAAGTGTAAAGCATCAGAGTTACGCCATCCGGCTTCAGTCTTGTCACTCCCTGCTGCCACTGGCTTATAACCAATAGTGTTTAGTCCTTTTGCAGCGATCGCTTGCAAAATGGCTTTAGACGCTACCGTCTTTCCAACATCAGTATCCGTACCAGCAATAAAAAAAGCATCAATCATAGATGTATTACTCCAAAACAAACCTGATAACTTGCAGGTAGAAGACCTTGATCGTTTTTAAACGCTTGGTACGCATGCTCAACTTTTAACAAAGTCTCGCGACTAGTTAAACCGTGTGAGCGCCCGCTTACGTGATTTGCACCTATACCTTTGAGGTCACGCATAACTGAAAATGCAGAGTCATACCAAACTGTGATGGTGGTCAAGTCTAGTTGATGGCTGTCACATCGAGATTGCGCTAACGCAATTTTTACCTGATTGAGCGTTAGAAAGTTATTGACGTGTTGATATGCATCAATTTTTTCCCATGATGCACGCAGCTCATACAGTGATCCATCAACCAGTGTAGAGAACCACGCTTTCCCACCATTTTTTAGCACGCGGCGCACTTCTTTTAGTGGGTAACTTAAATCTGTACACCATTGCAGCGCTAAACTTGAAAACACGTAATCGAAGCTATCATCGTCAAATGGTAAGTTTTCAGCATCAGCAACTTGGTAATGCATTCGTACTGCACCACAACGCTGCTCTGCTTTATCTAACATGGCTTGAGAGATATCGCCGCAGACTACTTCCGCACCACGTTGTTGAAGTAGTTGGGAGAAATAACCCGTGCCACAACCTAAATCCAATACACGTTTTCCCGTCAAGTTTTCAGGAAGTTTATCAAGCAGCTGATGCCCGACATCACGTTGAAAAGCCGCATGTTTATCGTATGTTTCTGCTGCTTTACCAAACGAAGAGGCAATCGCGTCTTTATCTTGATGGAAACTCTCTAACGCGAGCGTTTGCGCTAATGCGGTAGTTGCATTATCCATTACAGCGCTCCTAATGCTTGTTTCAATGCGATTGAAAGCGTTTTAACTTGTTCTGTACTATGGTTCGCAGTGAGCGTGATACGAAGGCGTGAGGTACCTTTCGGAACGGTTGGTGGACGAATCGCGGTGACCCATATGCCATTTTGTCGACAAGCGTTCGCAACCTGCAAAGCAAGTTCTGATTCGCCAATCACAAATGGCTTGATCGGGGTATCTGTTTCAACAAAGCCATCCAGATCGCTTAGATTCGTTTGATAAACCTCATTTAGCTCCGCCAGCTTTTCGCGTCGCCAAGACTGCTCTTGAATCATAGAAACCGCATGTGTCAACGCGTAGGCCTGCGCAGGTGGCATTGCTGTTGAATACACATGGTGACGAGCAAACTGGGTCAAAAAGTCACCCGTTGCTTGGTCACACAAAATCGCCGCACCGGACATGCCAAACGCTTTACCGAAGGTCACGACTAAAATCTCTGGTTTGACATTAGCAAGTTCACAAGAGCCTCCACCCGATTCGCCGAGCACGCCAATACCGTGAGCGTCATCCACTGCTAACCATGCTTTACGTAAGCGAGCTACTTCCGCAATGTCTTTCAACGGCGCGCAATCGCCGTCCATGCTGAAGACACCTTCAGTCACGACCAGATGATTGCCTTCATTAGTAAACAGCGTTTCTAAATGCTTAATGTCGTTGTGCTTAAAACGCTTCATTTTCGCCGTTGACAGTGCCCCTGCTTCCATCAAAGATGCGTGGTTTAATCGGTCTTGAATCAATACGTCTGATTTTTCTAGCAGGGTAAAAAGCAACGCTTGATTAGCACTGAAACCAGAACCAAATAATACCGCCCTCTCGAAGCCCAGCCATTCAGTTAACGCCGCTTCTAAGTTGCAGTGCGCAGCACTGAAGCCAGTCACCATGGGTGATGCCCCACTGCCACTGCCATAAACGCTCAGACCTTGCTGCCAAGCACGTACAAGCGCTTGATCATTGGCTAAGCCTAAATAATCGTTGCTTGAGAAGTTGATGTAGCGTCTGCCATCATGTTCTAAAATCGATTGGTTTCCGGCAAATACCACATTCATTGAACGATTCAACCCTTGCGCTTTACGAGCAGAAAGAGCAGATTCGATTCGAGATTTAAACGCTGGCATCGTAGAAAAGATCGTCTTTAGTTGGACGTGCAGCAACGCGCTCTACCACGCGATCCAGCAATTCGTTTTCTTCGATTTCATCAGGTTTTTGAGACACTTCTTGGCTGTTAATACCCAGCTTCTTAAACAGCATCATGTCTTTGTCTTCAGAAGGGTTTGGGGTCGTTAGAAGTTTGCAGCCGTAGAATACTGAGTTTGCACCTGCCATAAAACACAGCGCTTGCATCTGTTCGTTCATGTTTTCGCGACCAGCAGACAAACGCACAGCCGATTGAGGCATCATGATTCGTGCGATCGCAATCAGACGGATAAAGTCAAATGGCTCAACATCGTCCACAGTCTCCAGCGGTGTGCCCTTCACTTTTACCAGCATATTGATTGGTACGCTCTCAGGGTGTGTAGGAAGATTCGCCAATTCAACCAGCAAACCTGCACGATCGTTGGCACTTTCACCCATGCCGATGATACCGCCAGAACAAATCTTCATACCAGCATCACGAACGTGAGACAGCGTATCCAAACGGTCTTGGTAAGTACGAGTGGTAATGATGTTGCCGTAGAACTCAGGCGACGTATCTAGGTTGTGGTTATAGTAATCCAGACCCGCGTTTGCCAGCTGCTTCGCCTGCTCTGGCGTTAACATACCTAACGTCATACACGTTTCCAAACCCATGTCTTTTACGCCTTTGATCATATCGGTCAAATGCGGCATGTCGCGCTCTTTCGGGTTCTTCCACGCTGCGCCCATGCAGAATCGCGTCGAACCTGCATTTTTCGCTTTTTGAGCAGCGTCGAGTACACGTTCGACTTCCATCAGACGCTCTTTTTCGATGTCTGTGGTGTAACGAGCGCTCTGAGGACAGTACTTACAATCTTCTGGACAAGCACCCGTCTTAATCGACAGAAGCGTGCTTACTTGAACATGGTTGGTTTGTTGGTATTGACGATGAACAAGCTGCGCTTCAAATAGGAGATCCATGAATGGCTTTTCCATGAGATCGCGCACTTCAGCATGCGTCCAGTTATGACGAACTTCCACGTGTATTCCTTTAATCACTTTTTTGTTGTGTTGACAGTCTACTTAGTCTCGATAAACTGTCAACACAACAAGAAACAATAAAGTTTACATTGGTTTGTTTTTTAATCTCAACAGCTATTGGAATAGAACATGGATCTCGCCTTCGACCGCCATCACATCTGGCATCCTTACACTTCAACGTTGACACCTCTGACCTGCTACCCAGTGGCCTCAGCAAATGGTGTACACATTAAATTGGAAGATGGGGCAGAGCTTGTCGATGGCATGTCTTCTTGGTGGTCGACTATCCACGGCTATAACCATCCCCACCTAAATCAAGCGGCGCACCAGCAAATCGATCAAGTGTCACATGTCATGTTTGGCGGGATTACCCACCAGCCTGCAATTAGTTTGTGTAAGAAGTTGCTGTCCCTCGCACCAAATAACCTTGAGCATGTATTCCTTGCCGATTCAGGTTCCGTTGCCGTAGAAGTTAGCTTAAAAATGGCTCTGCAATATTGGCATGCGAAGGGCGAACGCCGACCGAAGTTTCTGACTTTGCGCCACGGTTATCACGGTGACACCTTTGCAGCCATGTCGGTTACCGATCCTGATAACTCAATGCACTCTCTCTACAAAGGCTTTTTGCCTGAGCATATCTTTGCGGAGTCACCAACCTGTGGTTATTGGGATGAATGGAAGCCAGAAGACCTTACCGACTTCGAGCACAAGATTGAGACTCACCATAAAGAACTTGCTGCGGTGATCCTAGAGCCTATCGTTCAAGGCGCAGGCGGCATGCGTATCTACCATCCAGAATTTCTCAAAGGCGTGCGTAAGCTTTGCGACAAATACGGCTTGTTATTGATTGCAGATGAGATCGCTACCGGTTTTGGACGTACCGGCAAATTGTTTGCCTGCGAACATGCAGATATTCAACCAGACATTCTGTGTGTTGGGAAAGCACTCACTGGAGGCTACATGACCCTCTCTGCGACCCTCGCGAGCAAACACGTAGCAGACACCGTTTGTGGCGGTGATGCAGGTTGTTTTATGCATGGCCCAACGTTTATGGGTAACCCACTTGCCTGTGCTGTTGCCACTGCAAGTTTGGAATTGATTGAGCAAGGTAACTGGCAACAGCAAACCCAACAAATCGAAGCGTTGTTTTCTGAGTTACTACCAAAACTTGAAGAATACGACTTGGTGAAAAACACCCGTTGGTTGGGTGCTATTGGCGTAGTGGAGACGCATCGCCCTGTGAATATGGAAGCCATCCAAGCCTTGTTTGTTGAACACGGAGTTTGGATTCGTCCATTTGGTAAACTGATTTATATGATGCCGCCCTTCATAAGCAAGCCGGAAGATATTGAGAAACTAGTTAACGCGATTGATGCAGCGTTGCAACGTAAAGACTGCTTCGCTTCATAGTTCAATTCAACATGAAAACGGTTTGAGTATGAGACTCAAACCGTCTCGTTATTTATTAGAGCAGTAAAGTTATCGGAGTTGACTGTCTTTACTCGCTCGTCTATTGAACAATGCTTGGCGTTGAGATACCAATTCGATTGTTGACTGACATTCGATACACAGACGAACGCCTTTCATTGCAAGACGACGCGCTTCCGGAATCTCATCACCACACTCATCGCAATAATGGGCGCTCTCACCCTTTGTGATACTGCCACGAACACGGAAAATCTCGTCGTCTATTGTGTTTTGAATTTGTTGGCTGACGCTATCGTCGTTTGCCCACCCTACGGCCATAAGCCCTCCTCGTTACTTGAATGAGAAAATCTACTTACCGTGGTAAGGTGGATGATTATATCGATTACAAATAACAAGATAATTAGGGTAAATTCGAAAACACTATTACGTTTTAGTAATAATTACTCTGTAATCGATTATTCGGCGCTCTCATGGAAAAGCAATGCAAGGTTACTCATACTCCCTTCCTCGCATTCAAAATACTGCGTTTGCTCAGGCTCTCTCAAAGTAACACTGAGTATCTTCTCTACCTCACCAAACTCCTCGTTAAAGTACTCACTGACTAATATGACGCGCTCACCAATACTAAATTCCAGTGACTTCTCATCTACCAACGCTCGATGGTAATGTTTGAAACGATAATCTTGAGGTTTGATCCGCAGTAAAACTGGGCTTTGATTCACAGTGGACTTATTAAAGGTAAGCTCGCCTTTGACGTGTTCTATCGAAATACTAAAGTTCATAGTTTGGTTTACCGAACATTCAAAGACTTTTCTGGGTAAGGTGCTAGCAACCGCAAACGTGCTCATCATAGCAACACTTAAACCCCAAGTGACCGCCAATCGTTTCATTACCATTCTGCCAACACTATAAATAGCGCTTGCTCATACATACGGGTTAATACATATCCGTGTGAAGATGAATACGAGCCACTGAGTACACTATTCTCTTTCTCAATAACGATATCCTCGATGCCGTCAGCGTTGTAATCACCTTTTGCTACAATCGTAATGACTTGAAAACCATCGGTCGCGTCGAAGTACTCTGCTCTCACTTCACTGGAGACATGAGTTCTCTGGATATGGTCTGCTTCATCCCACGTTGATAGTGCCTTTGCTTTCTCCGCACTTTCGTCAGAAATAACAAAAGCAAGCGCACTTGGGGCTAAATTAGGAAAGTTATCGTCTAACTTAAATTTCGATATAAATGAGCGCTTGGAGGCGGCTAACTTTGCCATCTCACTCCATGTTTGACACTGAGTTAAATACGCTTTAAACGCACCGTATTCATAAGCTTTAGCCGCAGTAAAACCCTCTGAACTTGCATTAGCTAAGTCTTGGCAATTCGATACCAATTTTTCTTTGTCAGGCGCACGTCTCAATTCAAGTTCATAGCCCCAATAGAGCGAGTTACGAAGTTGCATATTTTCTTTGGAAGGTTTCGCTACTTCGCGCGCGAAAAAGCGGTCTGTTCGCTCAGTATCTAAGTATTGAGGTGGGATAAGTTCGCTTGCGACAACCCTACCGAAAACGAGCAAGGTAAGCGCAAAAATAACACGTAATAAAAGATGATTTAATGGCATAACGTTTAACAACAAAGACAAATGAGGACGTTAGCTTGTCACGTGAAAAACCGCTTAGAAAAATATTATTTATCTCCTACTGCCAGATTCTGGGCGAGCTCGTCACTAATGCGTGTGCTAATTACATTACAACGTATTTTCACTCGACGCAGATAACAAAAAACCCAGCACTAAGGCTGGGTTTTGGTGTTCTAGTGGTTAATGAATTAACCGATGTGCGTTGCGCCCGCCATGTACTTCTGAAGTACTGTAGGGATTGCAATGCGGCCGTCTGCTTCTTGGTTGTTTTCTAGGATAGCAACCATTGTACGACCTACAGCTAGACCAGAACCGTTTAGCGTGTGTACAAGCTCAGGTTTCTTCTCGCCTTTACGACGGAAACGCGCTTGCATACGACGAGCTTGGAAGTCCCACATGTTAGAACATGAAGAGATTTCACGGTAAGTTTCTTGAGCAGGAACCCAAACTTCTAGGTCGTAAGTCTTACGAGCGCCGAAGCCCATGTCACCTGTACATAGAACCACTTTACGGTAAGGAAGCTCAAGAAGTTGTAGAACTTTCTCAGCGTGACCTGTTAGCTCTTCTAGTGCGTTCATTGAATCTTCTGGCTTAGTGATTTGTACTAGCTCAACTTTGTCGAACTGGTGCATACGAATCAGACCACGAGTGTCACGACCGTAAGAACCCGCTTCTGAACGGAAACATGGCGTGTGAGCTGTCATCTTTATTGGTAGATCCGCTTCGTCAGAAATCGTGTCACGAACTAGGTTCGTTACAGGCACTTCTGCAGTAGGGATTAGAGACAGTTTACGTGGCTCTTCGTCGTTTACTTTTTCTACTAGCGGCTCAGTGTGGAAAAGATCTTTACCAAACTTAGGAAGCTGACCAGTACCGAATAGGCTGTCAGAGTTTACTAGGTAAGGTACGTACATTTCTGTGTAGCCGTGCTCTTCAGTGTGAAGATCCAGCATGAACTGAGCGATTGCACGGTGTAGACGAGCAAATTGGCCTTTCATCACGATGAAACGTGCGCCAGTGATCTTAACTGCACTTGCGAAGTCTAGACCGTCGCCCATTTCGCCTAGGTCAACGTGATCTTTCAGTTCGAAGTCGTAAGACTTTGGCTCACCCCAACGAGAGATTTCAACGTTGTCGTTTTCATCTTTGCCATCTGGTACTTCGTCTGCTGGGATGTTTGGTACAGAAAGCGTGAACTCGTCTAGTTGAGCCATTACTTGCTCAAGTTCAACTTTCTTCGCATCAAGATCGCTACCTAGCGTACCGATTTGTTTCTTGATCTCTTCTGCGCCTTCTTTGTCGCCAGCCGCCATTTTTTGGCCGATTTGCTTGGAGATGGAGTTACGCGTGGATTGTAAATTTTCTACTTCTACTTGAATGGACTTACGTTGTTCTTCAAGTTTACGAATAGTATCTACGTCTAGCTTAAAGCCACGACGCGCCAGTTTAGCAGCTGTTTCATCCAGCTCTGTACGAAGTAATTTAGAATCCAGCATTGTTAATCCTATGCTTTTTGTTGTGAAATCACGCGCACTTTCCAAGCGTACGCGTTAAAAAAATTTACTGAACAAATGTATCCAAAAACGCCTACTTTTCATAGCGCTTTTGTGGGCTATTTGCGTCTAAAGTAGCCAAGTAATCTAACTTTTCGCCGATTTTGGTCTCCAGACCACGATTTGTCGGCTGATAGTACCTACGATCGCCCATTTCAGGCGGCAAATATTGCTCACCTGCTGCGTAAGCACCAGGCTCATCGTGAGCATAACGATACTCAGCCCCATAACCCATGTCTTTCATCAAACTGGTTGGCGCATTTCGAAGGTGATGCGGCACTTCATATTCAGGTAAGTTATGAGCGTCCGCTAGCGCTTGTTTCCAAGCAACGTAAACGGCATTACTCTTTGGAGCGCACGCGAGATAAACAATAGCTTGAGCAATCGCACGTTCACCTTCTGCTGGACCAACGCGTGTAAAACAGTCCCACGCGGAGAGTGCCACTTGCATGGCTCTAGGGTCCGCATTGCCGACATCTTCCGATGCTATCGCAAGTAATCGACGGGCAATATAAAGAGGATCACAACCCGCAGCAATCATACGTGCAGCCCAGTAAAGCGCCGCATCTGGGTTAGAGCCACGAATGGATTTGTGGACCGCAGAGATTAAGTCATACCAGATATCACCTTTGTTATCGAAGCGAGAGACTTTCTCCCCTGCCACTTCAGCCAGCAACTTAAGCGTGATCTCTTTTTCACCTTGCGCATTGTCTTCTGCCATGTCGTAGAGCAGCTCAAGATAATTGAGAGACATGCGAGCATCACCGTTGACCAGTTCTGCTAGGCGGTCTAATACGTTATCAGCGAAATGTGCGGGTGTATTGCCCAAGCCACGCTCTTTGTCACTGATCGCTTGATTCAGCGCCAGTGAGATTTCATCTTTATCGAGAGACGTTAGCTTGTAGACACGTGCACGTGACAGCAATGCGTTGTTTAACTCAAACGATGGGTTTTCTGTCGTCGCACAAATAAAGGTAACCGTGCCATCTTCGATATGCGGTAAAAACGCGTCTTGTTGAGATTTGTTGAAGCGATGCACCTCATCCACAAATAAGATGGTGCGGCGACCCGCCATTTTGTTCTCACGTGCTTTCTCGATTGCAGCACGGATTTCTTTCACACCAGACGTTACGGCAGACACACGCTCTACTTCAGCATTGGCGTAGTTTGCAGCCACTTCCGCTAATGTCGTTTTGCCTGTACCTGGTGGTCCCCAAAGGATCATAGAGTGAATGTGACCCGCCTCTAGCGCACGGCGCAGTGGCTTACCAGGGCCTAAAATGTGCTGCTGTCCAATATATTGCTCGATTGTTTCCGGTCTCATACGAGCAGCGAGGGGACGAAAATCTTCGTCCCCCGAGAAATCTAATGTGTAATTACTCACTACCAATTAATTCCTTTGGTCATCCACTTCCACACCTTTTGGAATTGTGAATGTGAATCTGTCTGCTTTTGGTTTACCCAGCTTCACGTTGTTAAAGGTGAACAAACCTTTTTGGCCGTCTTGCTCAACCACATTGAAGCCTTTCACCACACCTTTGGCATCAATATTAATCTGGAATTGACCTTGTGTGGAGTCTACTGCAGTAGGAATGAGAGTGAACTGGTCACCTTTTTGAGATATTTTGTAGTTATTCCAATCACTTGCTCGGTTACGCGTTAGCAAAACAAATGGCGTTTGCTCTGTTGCTTGCTCTTGCCAGTAGATGCTCACTTGCTCGATGAATGGGCTGTAGTACCACAATGTCTTACCGTCAGAGACCAATAGGTTCTCATCAGGGAATGTTGTACTCCAACGGAACAGGCTTGGGCGGGCAATTTCAACCGTACCTTCTCCTTCCATAACCGTTTCGCCTTCAGGGCTGATAACCTGCTGAGAGAAATCTGCACTAAAGCCATCATTCATAGAAAGACGTTTGTTTAATTCATCTTTAGGAGATGCTGCGTGTGCAGTAGAGAAGAGGGAAAAGCTTAAAACAAGCGCGGAGAAAAGTTTCGCTGAAAATAGTTTTTTCATTCAGATACCTATTATTAGAACCACTCACCTCAGTTGGACTGAGGTGAGTAACACAAGTTCATTAATCTTTTGGTGGCGCAGGTGCCAGTACTTCACGATTACCGTTATGACCCGGAGCACTTACGATGCCCTGCGCTTCAAGCTGCTCTACAATACGGGCGGCACGGTTGTAACCTATCTTAAATCGGCGCTGAACACCGGAAACCGAACCTCGACGTGATTGAACCACGTGCTCAACAACTTGATCGAAGAGCGGGTCTACATCTTCATCCGCTTCCATTTGCTCACCTGGCAATAGACTTTCTGGAGTTTGATCTCCACTGATGATCTCTTCAATGTAGTTCGGTTTACCACGCGCTTTCCAGTTGTTTACAACAGCATGAACATCATCATCTGATGCAAATGCACCGTGAACACGAGTTGTATGACTTGATCCCGGCGGTAGATACAACATATCACCCATACCAAGTAGTGATTCTGCGCCGCCTTGATCTAGGATTGTACGAGAGTCCGTTTTAGTCGATACCGTAAACGCAACACGAGTTGGAATGTTCGCTTTAATTAGACCGGTAATAACATCAACCGATGGACGCTGAGTCGCAAGAATTAAGTGAATACCTGCCGCGCGCGCTTTTTGCGCCAAGCGAGCAATCAGTTCTTCAACTTTCTTACCTACCACCATCATTAGGTCAGCAAATTCGTCAACAACAACGACGATGTAAGGCAGCTTTTCTAGCAATGGCGGTTCAGTATCCATGCTGTCGCCTTCCTGCCAGAACGGGTCATGGATTGGGTGGCCCGCTTCTGCTGCCATCTTCAATTTTTCGTTGAAGCCCTTCACATTACGTACACCTAATGCCGACATCAATTTGTAACGACGTTCCATCTCGCCCACACACCAACGTAGAGCGTTTGATGCGTCTTTCATATCAGTCACAACTTCAGAAAGAAGATGAGGGATACCTTCATAAATAGAAAGCTCTAGCATTTTCGGGTCAATCATGATGAAGCGTACATCTTCTGGACCTGCTTTATACAGCATGCTCAAAATCATCACGTTCACACCCACCGACTTACCAGAACCTGTTGTACCTGCTACTAGCACGTGAGGCATCTTCGCAAGATCGGCCACCACAGCTTCACCCGCAATGTCTTGACCTAACACAACCGTTGTTGGTGACGTTGCTTGCTCAAACTGAGGGCTACTGATGACATCAGATAAATAGACCGTCTGACGACTCATGTTTGGCAGTTCCAAACCGATGTAAGGCTTGCCAGGGATTACTTCCACGACACGTACCGCCATCGCAGACAATGCACGCGCTAAGTCAGTTGAAAGACCAGAAATACGACTTACTTTCACCCCCGGCGCCAAATCAAGCTCAAAACGAGTGATCACTGGACCAGGATAAATACCAACCACATCGGCTTTGATTTTGTAGTCAGCGAGTTTGCTCTCTACCAATCGAGCGACCTGCTCTAACGCATCACGGTCGATAAAGTTTTCACGTTTTTCTGGATGATAAAGCAACTCGAGCGTTGGGAGTGGCTCTTCCGGAACTGGCAAGTTTTCTTCTTTCTGTACCAAAAATGGGTTCTGTGTTGCAGCGACTTTGGCTTGCGCATTGGAAACCATATCTTGGAATGCGGTAACGTCTTGGTCGTTGTCTTGGACCTCTTCTACCTCCACTTTTTGAGGTGCAGGTTCAAATGTTGTTGAAGGTGTTGCAACTTGCTGATGAGGCGTTGTTGGCTGTACTTGCTGCGCAGGCTGAGACTCCACTTCGTCTTCATCATCTAACACATCAAAGTCAGAGATCGTAGGCTCAATATGTTGGCTAGATTCCGTTTGCGCCGTGATGCTATCTAATACAGCAGAATCAATTGCAGGCTCTTCATGTACAGGATGCTCAATACTTGGCTGCTGTACTTGCTCTGCTTCAAATTGTTCGTACTCCGCATAATCTGGTTCAACACTGATCGGTTCTTCTGTAGCTGTATGTGGCTCTACATAGGAAGAGTAAGTGTCTGCAAATGATGGGGCTGCCTGTTCTTCAGTTCCCCAGTCATCTGCTTGTTGCGCCGCTGCTTCAAGCTCTTCTATCGTAACATTCAGTTGCTTGGTGCGTTCCAAGAGCGGATCAACGTTATCAGTGTTAACCGTATGGATAGGTTGTATTTGAGGCTCAGGTTCAGAATAAACTGGCGCAGCATTAACCGTAGCCTTGCGTTGTGGTGGCGTCGGTTCTACCATCGCCTGTTCCTCAGGCTTATCAGGTTTCGCTTGCGGCATATAAATAGGATACTCATGCGCTGGCGCCGGCTCTTTCGGTTCATCGACATCGTACGCCGTTAAATGAGGAAGCGGCTCATCATCAATTTCATGGTCTACATTGTGTTTAGGCGTAGAGACTTTGTCTTCTACAAACTCATCAAGCTGAGGTTCTAAAACTTCCTGCTCTGAACCTCTTGCCTTATTTGCAAGCGCGGCAATTAGTGCTAACGCACGATCACCAAGCCATTCCACGATGTTAAGCCATGAGATGCCAGTGAAGAGCGTAAAGCCCGCTCCCCACAAGAACAGCAATACCAATGTGGTACCGAGTACATTCAATGTAGGTAAAGCGAGGCTAGACAACACATCCCCGACCACACCTCCGGATGAAAAATACCAAATGTCATCAAAATTAATATCGGCAAGACCGCAACTGGTCATAATAAGGACGACCAGACCGAGCAGCCTTGTACCCCATAGCATGAAATCAATGGGCTCATCTTCTCCTCGTTTACGGCAAATCACCCATGCAGCCGCCGCTAGCAAGAAAGGGATTGGGTAAGCGAGAGAGCCAAATGTGAAGAATAGAGTATCGGCTAGCCAAGCGCCGAAAAGGCCACCAGCATTATCGATATCCCCTCCCCATGCGGTTTGGGACCAAGAAGGATCGGCCGGACTGAAGGTAAATAGTGCAACCGCAAGCAATACCGAGCTAAGAACGCCAACGATAAAGCAGCACTCTTTTAAGCGTTGGAAGCCATTTAAGCGTGAAGACTGGGGCTCTTCACTGGTTTTGATAATGGTTTCGACTTTCTTTGCGTTCTCTTTGAACATAAATCAACTTGAATATGGAAATGAAATAGGAAATTGCAAAACATTCCGAGCGGCATCAAGCCGCTCGGTAAATTGATTTAACCATATCAAGGAGAAAAACCCAATTACTCTCTGGCGAAAGCGGAAGCATATACCGCTTTCTTTGCAAGAAATTAACGAGTTTTGATCACAAGCTGGTTAGATTGTTTCACTTCTTCCATAACAACGTATGTGCGAGTGTCATTTACGCCAGGTAGACGTAGTAACGTATCGCCCAATAGTCGGCGGTAAGCACCCATATCTGATACACGGGTTTTAAGAAGATAGTCAAAGTCACCTGAAACAAGATGACACTCTTGTATGTCGTCTAGCTTTTGAACAGCTGAGTTAAACTGCTCAAACACATCCGGCGCACCACGGTTTAGCGTAATCTCAACGAATACTAATAGTGATGCATCTAGGAACTGCGGATT
This sequence comes from Vibrio sp. 1069, assembly GCF_033340555.1. Taxonomy (NCBI): domain Bacteria; kingdom Pseudomonadati; phylum Pseudomonadota; class Gammaproteobacteria; order Vibrionales; family Vibrionaceae; genus Vibrio; species Vibrio sp. 1069. The sequence continues at coordinate 164,010 of NZ_JAWOWP010000001.1, read as the reverse complement.
CAATAATGCAGTATACCCTGTGATATAACCCTGACGCTCTAAGCGACGTACACGCTCCAAACATGGCGTTGGAGAAAGTCCCACACGTTTTGAAAGCTCAACGTTTGAAATACGACCGTCTTTCTGCAGCTCATTAAGAATGTTGCGGTCGATACGGTCTAGTTCCTTGGACGGCTTTTTATAGTTGTCTGCCATTTTTTATTCCACCTTATTACTTCCTTGCAAAAAAATATACTACAACTTTTTAATATTTGGTGCCAAATTTTACAAATCTATAACTATACTAGTTATTAATTCGACAATAACACCCTACTAACAGTTAATACAACCATTATAGAAAGAGGATACAGGATGATCATTGGCGTACCTAAGGAAATCAAGAATCACGAATATCGTGTTGGTATGATCCCAGCTAGCGTGAGAGAACTCATCTCACATGGTCACCAAGTTTTAGTTGAGACCAATGCAGGTGCCGGCATTGGTTTTTCAGACGATGATTACATCGCTGTCGGCGCATCCATTCTCCCTCATGCTGCTGACGTATTCGCGCAAGCAGACATGATTGTAAAAGTAAAAGAACCCCAAGCAGTAGAGAGAGCAATGCTCCGCGAAGGGCAAATTTTATTTACTTATTTACACCTAGCACCAGATTTTCCACAAACTGATGAGCTAATCAAGAGCAAAGCTGTCTGTATAGCCTATGAGACTGTAACAGATAATATGGGTCGTTTGCCACTGTTAGCACCAATGTCAGAAGTGGCAGGTCGGATGTCTATCCAAGCTGGCGCGCAAACGTTGGAAAAATCGCACGGCGGTCGTGGTCTGCTCCTAGGCGGCGTACCTGGTGTTGAACCTGCAAAAGTCGTTATCGTTGGTGGTGGCGTAGTTGGTGCAAACGCTGCTCGTATGGCGGTTGGCCTTCGCGCTGACGTCACTATTCTAGACCGTAACGTAGACACACTTCGTAAGCTTGACGAAGAATTCCAAGGTCGCGCAAAAGTGGTTTATTCTACTGAAGACGCTATCGAGAAGCATGTTCTAGAAGCAGACCTTGTTATCGGTGCCGTTCTAATTCCTGGCGCAGCAGCACCTAAACTGGTCACTAAAGAGCACATTGCTAAGATGAAGCCTGGTGCGGCAGTGGTTGACGTGGCAATTGACCAAGGCGGTTGTTTCGAAACTTCACACGCGACAACCCACGCAGATCCAACTTACATCGTTGATGAAGTGGTTCACTACTGTGTAGCAAATATGCCTGGCGCAGTTGCTCGCACTTCAACATTTGCACTCAACAACGCTACACTTCCATACATCGTGAAGTTAGCAAATAAAGGCTACCGCGAAGCACTTCTAGAAGACAAAGGCTTCCTTGAAGGTCTAAACGTTATTCACGGAAAAGTAACGTGTAAAGAAGTAGCAGAAAGCTTTGACTTGGAATACGTTGAACCAACTCAAGCTATCGCTATGTTTAATTAATGACAAAATAAAACATAACTTGTCACGTTTTGTTTACAAAAGCCCACTCATAAGTGGGCTTTTTCATATAGAGCGTTTGGCTATAAAGAATAACTAAATCTTATATGCACAAATTAAAATATTTCTAGGCGTGACCGATTTAGGGCAAAACTCTGACAATCTAACACGGTAACCACGTTCTTCAAGATAAAGCACTTTGTCTAATGCGAGCCAGACCTCCAACGGACGTTGAAAAACAAGTTGCACTAAGCTCATTCTCTCCATTTGCCAGAAGCGTTGTTCGCTTAACTTTTCAAAATGAGAGAAATCGATTTCTTGAGGAAGAACAATGCCTTTTTGCTCCGCTGCCCAGCGACATAAAGATTCAAAACCATCACTTAATTGCGACTTACGGATACTCGGCACAGGCTGATACTCTGCCATTCCCAAAGCTTGTCGCGTGATCAAATCAAACCCAAGACGAAACATCATTTCCTGCTGACGATGACGACGCACGCGCTCTCCTCCTGTCACCGTTTGTTGTAATGGGATACGCAGTTCTTGCTTAGACAATGAGAGAGAAGAAGCCCTGCCCGATTCCGACATCGGCTGGTATTGTTCCGACTGAATCAAGTGGTAACAACAAGGTGATATGGTCATCGCAGCAACCCCATTTTCACTGCCGTACTGCATTAGACGAACGTGAAGGTCACCGCATGCATGCAGTGCTACTGCGTGTTGCGTTGGCTTAAACACGGCTTTCGCTTTGCTATCAAACGCGTCGCCTTGAATAAACGTCATCTTCCAATGATGTTCATTGGCTGCTTGTTGCCCCGAATCGCACAGTGCTTGTTGGTATTCAAAGCTGGTTACAGGCTGATCGGTTTGCGTTGTCAGGATTCGCCCCAAGTAACCTTTACCTGAGCACCATTCTAGCCATTCTTCGCCACAGTGTTGTTGAATTGCAGCTTCACCCATCGAGCTAATTTGCTCCAACTTACGTCCCGGAATACCGTTATCTAAACCACGAGCGAGTTCCAAGCCTTTTAAAGCTAGCGGTTCTATGCGAGTGAGTTCTGAAAGTTGTTCAAGTTCAGGCAAAAACGGACTAAGTGCTTTTAAGGCAAGCTCCGGTTCCGCTTTGTATTCTTCAATTTGGGAGGGAGAAAGAGACGCCAACCACTGGCACAACTGAGGATGTTGCTCTTGCCAAGGCAATGATGCGTGAATGCTGCTTTTAAACGGCTCGAATCGCCACAAAGATTGGTTTTCGATTAAGCAGTCATTAATAAATTGAAATTGCGTTTTCATAGCTCCCCCTACAACGAGCGCATTGTAGAGGGAATCGAAACATCAATGAAGTGTTATCTGACCGGAAGCTCGATGTCTTTAAACATCTCTTCGATTTCTGCATTAGACTTCAACGAAATCGCCTGCTCAACCACTGGACGCGTTAAGTGCGGTGCAAAACGCTCCATAAAGTCGAACATGTAAGAGCGAAGGAAGGTACCACGACGGAAGCCAATGCTCGTTGTGCTTGCGCCAAACAAGTGGCTTGCATCAATCGCAACCAAATCGCTGTCTTGTTCTTCATCAACTGCCATGCTCGCAATCACACCAACACCGATACCCATACGAACGTAAGTTTTAATGACGTCTGCATCAGTTGCAGTGAACACCACTCGCGGGGTTAAACCTTCGCGGTTGAATGCTGTATCCAGCTCTGAACGGCCAGTAAAACCGAACACGTAAGTGACTAATGGGTAAGCGGCAAGATCACTGATCGTTACTTTGTCTTTCTTCGCTAGTGGGTGGTCTTTAGGCACAACTATTGAACGATTCCAGTGATAACAAGGCAGCATGATGGCATCTTGATATAAGTGAAGCGCTTCTGTCGCAATCGCAAAATTCGCTGTGCCTTTAGCTATCGCCTCAGACATTTGTGACGGTGTACCTTGGTGCATGTGTAACGACACTTTTGGATAACGAGAAGTAAAACCTTTGATGACATCTGGCAGTGCATAACGAGCCTGCGTATGTGTCGTGGTGATATTCAGCGTCCCCATTTCTGGATGGGTGTGCTCTCCAGCCACCGCTTTGATACTTTCTACACGAGCGAGAATTTCTTGAGAGATACGTACAATTTCTTCACCAGCTGGCGTCACTTGCGTTAAGTGCTTACCGCTACGTTCAAAAATCTGAATGCCTAACTCATCTTCCAGCAACCGAACCTGTTTACTGATACCTGGCTGAGAGGTATATAAGCTTTCCGCCGTTGCAGATACATTCAGATTATGGTTTACAACCTCAACAATATACTTCAGCTGCTGCAGTTTCATCGTAATCCCTTACTTATTCATGAGAGAGTTTATTGGCCACTCAAGCGAGCGATATAATAATTAGTTATAACGCGTTCAAATCGAAATGAACAGCAATTTCTAACTTATACCTCAATCACATACTAATAATCTTCAAGAAAGAAACAATATGCACAAAGTTGAGCCAATAAATGACCGAAGTTTTATGATGTGACTTCTATCAGTAACTAAAACGTGGGAGAGACAAAATAATCAAACAAATAAGGTGCCGAGTAAGATAAGATTCATGTATTCTTTAACGCTAGCCGCAGAAAAGTAAAGTAGACGCAAAGATATGAATATTGGTTTAATAATCGCTTTGGTAGCCATCCTACTGGTGTTAATCCTAGGCTATAACATTATGTTGCAATATAAGGTTAAAGTTGAAACCGCAAAAAGGCAGGAATCAGCGCGATATGTAGCCTTGATAGATGGTACTGAAGAGTTGATTGGTCATGCGCACCATATCCCTTTTAGTAAAGAGCTGTTGCTGTGTCTAAACAATCGTATTCTTGACGCGCTAGAGAGCATGCATGAGCTGGACCCGAAGAACAAGCAACTTGCTCAACGTATCGAAAATATGAAGCAGCAGATTACGCAGCTAAAAGAGAATGGTCCTACTGGCGAGAGTACCACTTTCAAGATGCCGAGTAGTGATAAACAAGCTATCGTCATGCTTAAGCTGGTTAAACGACTTCGCGACACTATCCGTAACGAGCACAACAAAGGCCGATTGGATACCCAGACTTACGTCACCGAAAATGCGCGCTTGGAAACGATGCAAATTCGCATCAACATTGAAAATGTCATCAAAAGAGCAAACGACTCTATCGCTCGTGGCCAACCAGGCACCGCGCTTCAACTGCTGCGTAAAGGTATCGATGCTTTGAGCACTAAGAGCGATCCTTATTCTATTCAAGCGAAACAAAAGCTTGAAGAGATGTTGGGTGACTTAGATAAAAAGCGCCAAGATAAAAGCGATGCCGAAATGCAGCAGATTGCTGACAAAGAGCGTGACAATGACATGGAAGCACTCTTCGGCGAGAAGAAAAAGTGGTAACATTCACTTCAGGTCAAGAAAGGCTGCAATTGCAGCCTTTTTTCTATCCGCAAGACAACGGATATGCCCAGTAAAAATGTGAAGTACTAAAACTAAAATGATGAATCTAGACGCCTATCAAGATCTTCTTGCTCCCATTAACCAATTTCTGCAATGCAGTACACCTGATGAATGGGTAGAGGAAGCAAAGAAACCAGAGAACCTTCAAACCATTTTGTTAGACCACCTACTGTGCGAACTAAAAGCTGGCCAATCTGCCATGTTTTTAATTCGCAAGTATGCCGTTGACCAATCCAGTTCACATGCTTTACTTGACTGGTTTAAGCCCTACGAAGATTTTGCTTACCGTAACGTAGGCTCATTGGAAACTTTAAAAGGCAAGAGCAATATTTCTAAGTCAATCATGGCTAAGTCCGACTCACCATACAGCCAAGATTTGATCGATAAGATGGTGCTTTTGATAAAAGAGGAGTTACACCACTTTTATCAAGTTTTAGAGATCATGGAAAGTCGTGGAATTGAGTATAAAAATATTCCAGCAAGTCGCTATGCTAAAGGACTGATTTCGCATATGAAGACTCATGAGCCAGAAACGCTGATCGATAAACTCATCATTGGTGCGTACATCGAAGCCCGATCTTGTGAGCGTTTTGCCAAACTAGCACCACATATGGATGACGATATCGCAAAGTTCTACATTTCTTTATTACGTTCAGAAGCACGCCATTACCAGGATTATCTTGTATTAGCGGAGCAAATCGCAGGCAAAGATATCAGCGAGCGCATCGCCTACTTTGGACGTATAGAGGCAGATTTAATTTCTACGCCAGATACAGATTTTAAGTTTCACAGTGGTATTCCAGTCTAGCGAGCATATTCTCCCAAGGTTGAGCATACTCTGAACTTATATAGACAGAGAATAAATAAGCCGGACATTTCGTCCGGCTTATTTATTGTAGCAATGAGGTTAGGAATAAAGCTGAAACACAACAACTAGAGCTGGAATGAACCCATTCGAGTTTTCAAGTTGTGCGCTAGGCTACTAATCTGCTGACAAGCCACAGCCGTTTGTGAAGCTCCCTCAGCCATCTCTGTTGAAGCACTATCAATATGCTCCACGCTACGATTCAGCTCTTCGGATACAGAATTCTGCTCACTGCACGCCGTTGCGATTTGTGTACTCATTTGCGCTATGTTATCGACAGAATGTTCAATTTCTTTTATCTGGCTATCAGCATCATTAACTTGCTCAACACACTGAGAAATACCCTCCTGACAATCACGGCTTGAATGCCCTATTTTACTGCTGCTCTCTTGTAGTTGATTAACAATTTCCACAATTTGTGAAGTGGAGTCTTGAGTGCGTTGCGCCAGAGAACGAACCTCATCTGCCACAACAGCAAACCCACGTCCTTGTTCACCAGCCCGAGCGGCTTCAATTGCGGCGTTCAGTGCTAACAAGTTTGTTTGCTCGGCAATCCCGCGGATCACATCTACGACCACATTGATATTGTTTGAGCTCGATTCAAGCTCACGTGCCAGTTCATCTGATTCTTGGATCGTATGTGATACACGCTCAATTACTGCGATAGTTTGTTGTAACGTCACCGTTCCTTGCTTTGCCACTTCCGCAGCCGAATAAGCAGAGGTTGCGCCAACTTCGGTATTTTGTGCCACTTCACTTACAGCAGCTTGCATTTCTGTCATCGCAGAAGCCACCGAGCTAAGTTCAATTTGTTGATTTTGCATACCAGAAGCGGTCTGAGAAGAAATAGCACTCACTTCCTCTACTGCTGCCGTTAGCTGAATCGTTGAGTCATTAATCTCAGAAACCAACGAATGTAAGTTTGTTTGCATACCGACAAGCTCTTTGAGCAGCGTTCCTAACTCGTCTTTGCTCAATTCGCTTTCGTCGATTTGATTATTCAATTGACCCTTGGCGATTTTGGAAGCGAATTCCAGTGCTCGATCAACAGGCCCGCAGATGACTCGAGAAAGCAACATGGCAGACATTACCATGACCAATGCGACGACAAGCGCACCAACAGCAGCGCTGTATTGTGTAAATGCCGCTTCACTTTGTACTTCTTCGCCAATCAAATTCACCAACTCATCGTTCAACGCGAGGGTATCATCCAAGCTGCTCAACGCTTTTGAGTAGGTATCGAAACTTGATAAAATTACATCATTTGCACTTTCAGCATCGCCTTGGCTTAGCAATACGTTGTAAGTCTTCGTTTCTTTGATGTATTGATTCCAAGTTTCTTTAAAAACGCTAAAGGACTGCGTTTCACGCTTATTAAGGTCGAGCTTTTCGTATTCTGCAATACCAGCCTGCACATCAGAACGCCATTGGTCGAGGCCTTTTAACCACTCACCAATTTTGGGGTGATTTGCGTTTGGCAATAAAGAGAACTCATCTTTACGCACTTTAGTAATATCAACTTGGATACCTTTCAAAATCGCAACAGAAGGTAAACTTTTATCTGTTAGCACTGAGATGTCTTTATTCAGTGTTAACAAACCTTGCACCAACATTACTGACACTAAACCAAACACGGCAAAAACGGTTAAATAACTAACCGATATTTTCTTTACGACACTTAAGTCTTTAATACGCATGCACTTTCTCCCCGCAGCCTTTCCAAACCTCTCACTTAAGTGAAAGCTTAACCTCTAAAACACACTGTTTTTTGCGCTCGATATCATTGAACGCTCTTATATACATCGGCTTGAGAGGTCAAATCTTGACCAGTAATTGATAGTTTTATCACATGCTATTTTAGAGATAGGCTCGCATGCTCCGTATTGTGTCTACATCTTTTCATGAGCGCTTCTCGGCGCAGATCCAAGATCTCATCGATGAGCTTTTCTTTCGCATTTATCCCAAAATGCTGGGCATAATTTTTTACTTTTGCTATCTCATTAGGTTGCAAGCGGTACACCTCTTTCTTTAAACGCGCTTCTGCTTCACTTCTAATCAAACCTTGCTCTTGTAACAATTTAATGATGGTTTCATCGGTTGGATTTACTGCTCTAGCCATGGTGCTCCATCTATCAATTTGAGTTCTAGCCATATAGCTAGATGAATGACGCCGCACAACTTATAGAGCAAAGATGACAGCTTGATTGCAGTGAATGCAATTCGTTGACTGTTGGTACTATTTTCCACCGCTTTAACGGCCACACACTCAATATCCCCATTCTCACCATTGAATAAAGATCACATTCTGATAACAATTTTCAGCGCTGGCTTAGATGTCATCCATATTTAACGTGCAAGTAACATTTATAAACAAGAATGATTGCTCTAGTTCAAATGATGGAAAAATAAGATGAAATTTTCGCAGTGGAGCCTTTTATTAAGTAGCTTGATAGCGTTACCCAGCATTGCAGATACCGACGTTTACCTAACGAATAACTCTGAGCAACCGTTAACTATTCAAGTAAAACATGAAGGCAGTGATTTGCTTCAATACGGAGAAGAATGGCAACAACATGTGCAGGTACTTGGTCCGTGGGAAACTAAATCTGTATTAAGCTTCAACCGCTGGGAGGGCGTGAAATCAAATCAAACTTACCGTTTTGAAACTGTGGTTTCTAGCCCCGAAGGTGAAAGCATAACACTCAATCAAATAATGGAAGGCCATTGGTACAATTCGACCATTGAATACGGCTTGTCCGCAGCCGATGTCGAGTTATCTCTCAAAGATGATCGTAACATTCATCGTGCCAACACTAACGCTTTTGGTACGAGAGAAACCGAACTGGCATTTAAGTCAGACAGTACCGCTCGATATGATGATCTTTACTACACCATCACGCCGAGCAAGGTAGCGGAGTCTGTCGACAACGAAGAACAAAACCTTAAGTTGATGACTTATAACATCTGGGCATTGACGGCTATTGCATCGCACATTGGAGATCGTTACGAACTGATTCCTCAACATGTAAAAGGTTACGATGTTTTGGCGCTGCAAGAGGTGTTTGCCAGCGGCCGTGAAGCATTCTTACGTGAGTTAGCCAAGGAATATCCTTACCAAACAAAGATGTTAGATAAAGAAGGCGTTAATATTCATGATGGTGGCGTAATCATAGTTAGTCGCTACCCTATCGTGAATGAAGCGCAATATGTCTTTCCCGATTGCTCTGGTACAGACTGCTTTGCCGATAAAGGCGTAAATTATGCGGAAATAATTAAAGGTGGTCAGGCTTACCATGTGTTTGCTACCCATACCGCATCTTTCGATACAGACACCGCCCGTGAGTATCGTCAGCGCCAGTTCAAACAAATCCGCGCACTCGCCCAATCTCTTGACATTCCTTCGAGCGAAACTGTGGTATACAGCGGCGACTTTAACGTAAACAAAAGAAAGTTCCCTGGTGACTACCAACAAATGATCGCTAACTTAAGCGCCATAGAGCCTCAGTACTCTGGTTACACGGAGTCAACCTTTGATCCCCGTATCAATAACTTCGCAGGTGAAGCGTTATCAGGTGGCGAAAACGTGGAATACCTTGACTATGTTATGGTGAGTAGTGAATACGGGGTGAAATCATTCAATGACAACCGTGTAGACGTGCCGCGCACAACCGCAGAGAGTTTATGGAAACACTACAACCTTTCTGACCATTTCCCAGTAAGCGCAACAATCAAGCCATGAAGAAAATCGCTTTGATAATCATGTCCGCCATTATGGCGGGCATGATATTTTTAACTTTCAATCACGATGTTCAAAAAAAAGAGCTCGCTTCCTCTCCTTCCCCTAAGACAAAAAATCAGAGTGTCTCCAGTACCTCACCACAAACAAGCAGCATCGTGCCCGATACGGATACTTCACCACAAACAACTAAGCTCCCTTCCACAGTTCAAATAACGACTGAGCGATTAACTCAACTCAAAGGCAGGAAACTTGTCGCTGAACTTGAGACGTTTTGGCAAGAGTGTATGTTGAACCGTAGTTGTGAAGAGCAGGTCGCCTTGTTTGAGGCGCATTTATCTTCAGCTCGATTCCAGCTTTTGGCGAACTACCCTCAGCTCAGAAGCCAATGGCAAGAGAGTGTAGGAAATTTGTTATTTGATGAGCAGCAATCACTGGCGTCGCGTATTGCACAGCTGAAGAACGAAGCAAGACGCATCTGGGGAGAATTGGCTGATGTTGTTTTCGCGGATGAGTTCGCGCTGTACGATTTCAACTTAGAAGCCCAAAAGCTGGACACTCAAAGCCCAGATAACTTTTTGCGAACTTTCGAACAACTCACCATTGACTGGCAAGAACATGCAGATGCTATTGGGCTAACAAGCGACCAGGAAAAATATGAGCGTGCGGTCACCCTGATTCCTAATAGTATGAGCCTACCAGATCGCTTGGCGATCATCGCAGAGCTTGAACGAACTTACTTAACGAAAGAAGAAAGTAAAAACATTCATGCTCGTCAGCAGCAAATTACAGAGCAAAAAAAACAAGTCAAAGATTACCAACAAGCATTACAACAACTTGAGTCCAAGCTAAGAACGCAAAGAGCTTCTAGCCATTCAAATTTGTCAGAACCGGAATGGCAAAGCTATTACCAACAAGAAGTCGCGGATTTTCGTCGTGAATTTTTTTCTTCTTAACAATGCGCTTTGACTGACTGAGAACTTAAAAAGGCACGTTGCTAACCAGCCGTCGTGCCTTATGTTCAACTCTCTACTTTTAATTCAGAACAAATTTAAACCAAATACATCTTTCACATCAAATAGCACTTTTTCGGTTTTCTCGCGAGAACGCTCACTACCTTGTTTTAAAATATCAATCAGCTGCGCTTTATCATTCAAATACATAGCGCGCTTTTCTCGAATAGGGCGAAGAATCTCTTGTAAGCATTCTTCTAACACTTTCTTGGTCAAACCATCACCTAACCCACCTCGTCGATAATGGTCTTTTAGCTGTTCGACATAATTTTTATCAGGATGAAAAGCATCGAGGTAGATGAATACAATATTCCCTTTGACTTGGCCTGGGTCCTCAATTTTCAGATGATTGGGATCGGTATACATAGATTTCACTGCCGCGGAAATCTCCTTTTCGGAGGCCCCTAAGTTGATTGCGTTCCCCATGCTTTTAGACATCTTATTTTTACCGTCAGTACTCGGCAAACGAGGTGCATCGCTAAGTAATGGACGGCATTCTCTAAGAACTTCTTTTCCACCCAGATGGTTTATTTTTCTCACGATTTCATTAGTTTGCTCTAACATCGGCAGCTGGTCATCACCCACTGGTACTAGCGTCGCATGAAACCCCGTAATATCAGCAGCTTGAGAAATTGGATACGTTAAAAAGCCTGCGGGAATAGAGCGTTCAAAGCCTTTACTTTGAATCTCATTTTTAACCGTGGGGTTTCGCTCTAATCGTGCGATAGAAACAAGATTACTGTAATACATTGTCAACTCGGCTAACGCTGGAATTTGAGATTGCAACGTGATCGTAGTTTGAGCGGGGTTGATACCAACAGCCAAATAATCTGCAACGACATTGAGAATATTAGAGGATACCTTTGATGGATTATGCGCGTTATCCGTCAACCCTTGCATGTCCGCGACCAAGATCGTTTGCTCGTGCTCCGTTTGCAATTTGACTCGTTGTTGCAATGAACCAATATAGTGCCCGAGGTGTAATGGACCTGTTGCTCGATCTCCGGTAAGTATAATTTCACGCTGAGATGTATTTTTATGGCTATTCATATTTGTCTCCAAGTATTTAATAGATCGCTACTGGAGATAAAAAGATCAAACACTCTTAGCTACCATCCAGCAGCTTAAGAATGTAAGTATTCCGCGCCGCTCTATTTAGAGCGCCACCAAGAGAAGGTTGTTAATGAAGGGCGAACGTGTATTTTCATGTTTTTTAAACTAACAGCACACACCGCAGAACTCAATCTGTTTTGTACTGAATTAGTGTGAGTGTTCCAACAGCGAATTAAGAGGATTACATTGGTAAAGACATCGCAATGACCAAAACCGCACCAAATACCGAACCAGAGACAAACGCACACAGTACAGTTTTGTTGTGTTTCCTTTTCATTGATGAACTCCTATCCATAACTACGATGACCAGCCCTCACATCTAATACGCATGTGGATGCATCACGACAACGAGTTAACCAACATATCGCACGTAGGACCAGTACCGCTTTGTTAAATTGGGACCTCGTCCATAACTTGGAGTGTAAATGACTCCGGAACCTACAACAGAAGAAAATTTCATTACGTTACTGTCCTACCCTCCGGGTTTGTGGCTTAATAGGCAGCAGGAACACTTTTTTCTTTTGCTGCGGATACTTACATGGAAGCTGTTTTACATCAGTTGCAATTCTCTTTGTCGATAACCGGACCTATCTGTTTGATGTTGGTACTTGGCGTTCTTTTTAAGCGCTTTGGTCTAATCAACGATAATTTTATCGAAGTAGGCTCTAAGCTGGTGTTTCAAGTTACCTTGCCTGCGATGTTATTTGTCAGCATTGTGGCTTCAGAACACGACTTTTCCGCGGCAAGTGGATTCGTCAATTTCGGCGTCATCGCTAGTATTTCGTTTTTCATTTTCACCTACCTTTCCGTCAAACTTCTGTTCAAAGCATCGCCTGACCAAGGCGTTCTCATCCAAGGTGGGTTCCGAGCAAATACAGGTATTATTGGTATCGCTTACGTTGCCAATGCGTATGGTTCTCAAGGTGTGGCGCTAGCAGCGCTCTATGTCGCGGTCACCACATTTATTTATAACGTCCAAGCGGTAATTTGCTTATCGCCCAAGGGGGCAACGTCTGCCTCGCAAGCAGCAAAGATGATGGGCCGAACACTGACTAGGAATCCGCTCATAATCTCCATTGTTCTAGGAATGGCTTTTTATTTACTCGCTATTCCAGTACCGAATGTGGTTATTGACGCAGGAGACTACTTGTCCAAAATGACATTGCCTTTGGCGCTGTTGTGTACGGGTGGCTCACTTGACTTTAGCTTGATGAGAAAAGAGAAAGGTCCATCTTGGTTTGCGAGCAGTTACAAGCTCATCGTAGCGCCAGTCATCATCACCATGGGAGCTTACTTAGTAGGGTTTCGAGGAATTGAGCTAGGTATTCTTTTCTTTATGAACGCCTCTCCAGTCGCTGCTGCCAGCTATGTCATGGCGCGTTCCATGGGAGGCAATGCCACGTTAGCTGCAAATATCATCGCACTCACTACGGTGCTTTCTACCGTGACCTGTACGTTGGGCATCCTATTTCTTAAGTTCTACAGCTTAATATAATTGGTCCGCGATAAAATAAAAACGCTAAACGGCATTGATGTCAGTTACTGGTCGTGATTCGCAAAAGTGAGCTTTCTTACCAGACGAAAAAATTCACTCGCTTCAGATTCCGACAAACAAGAAAAAAACTCTTTCTGTAAATTCGTCATGATTTGATGAACTTGCTTTAAAGCATTTGCTCCCTCTTTTGTCATGCTTAGCATTTTAAGGCGCTGATTCGATTTACTTTTAGAAACTTGAACAAACCCTCTCTTTTCCAGATTGTCCACCATCCGCTTTGCTACACTTCGCTCAGTTCGAACCGCATCAGCCAACGCTTGCTGGCTCATAGGTTGAAATTCTTCTAAAGCGGCCAGTGCACTTGCCATTTCTAGTGTCATCAAATTTTGCCGAGACAGCTCGGCTTGGGCACGATTGCGGTACATACGCTGCATCACACCGCAGACAAACATAGGGCTTTGATCCAAAACGGAAATTGGGGAAATTTTCTGATCTTTCATCGTCGTTTTTCTTCTTTAGGCTTTCATTCGGCCGAAAAGGCTGTGCTGATACTGCACACAACACGCCGTCTTTCAGGCTCGCGTCATAGACGGTAACCACCAAGTGAAAACATAAAATAAAGAGCGCCGAAGCGCCCTTTAATCGTGTTTATTATCACTAGTATAACTCAGTTAAAACAACCAAGTCCTACTCGCTTTGCTGAGTGGGTTTAGTGCTGGTCTCAGACAACTCTGCCTCCGACTCTTTTCTCGCACGTCGATCAAACAATCGCTCAACCACTACAAAGAAGATTGGGACGAAGAATATACCCAATATCGTGGCACTGATCATGCCACCAAGTACGCCGGTACCTACTGCGTTTTGACCTGCCGATCCCACACCTGAACTGATAGCAAGTGGTACCACACCCAAACCAAAAGCAAGCGATGTCATGATAATTGGGCGCAGACGAACGCGAACAGCATGTAAGGTTGCTTCGATAAGCCCAGCGCCTTTCTCATAGTAGTCCTTTGCAAACTCAACAATCAGAATGGCGTTTTTGGTTGCCAAGCCGACCGTAGTTAATAAGCTCACCTGGAAGAACACATCGTTATCCATACTGCGCGTCATTACCGCAAGCACAGCACCAAGCACACCAAGAGGAACAACTAACACCACGGCGAAAGGTACTGACCAACTTTCATACAAAGCGGCAAGAACTAAGAATACGACGAGGATAGATAGCGCATATAGCATCGGCGCTTGGTTTCCGGAAAGGCGCTCTTCATACGAAATACCATTCCAGTTCACCGTGAAACCTTCTGGTAGCTTTTCTACCATTGCTTCAATTTCTTCCATGGCTTCACCAGTACTTACACCAGGAGCTGCACCGCCTTGAATATTCATTGCTGGCAAACCATCAAAGCGCTGCAAAAGAGGAGAACCATATGTCCACTCGCCACTCGCAAAAGCAGAGAAAGGCACCATCTCTCCCTTAGCGTTGCGTACGTACCATGAATCGAAGTCTTTTGGCTGCATGCGGTATTCCGCATCACTTTGCACCATCACTTTCTTCACACGACCGCGGTCAATATAATCGTTAATGTAAGCCCCGCCCCATGCAGCTGACAGGATTTGGTTTACGTCATTGATACTGACATCCAAAGCACGAAGTTTGACGTGGTCAATGTTCACTTTGTACATTGGCGCATCTGCCTGACCGTTTGGACGAACACCGACAAGTTTCGGGTTTTGTGCTGCCATGCCCAGAAGTTGCCCTTGAGCCGCAACTAATGCATCGTGCCCTTTATTCAACGAGTCTTGGAGATAGAAATCGAAACCTGTCGAGTTACCTAGCTCTTGAATCGCTGGAGGGGCGAACGCAAACACCAAAGCTTCTTTAATGGTAGAGAAGTACCCCATCGCTCGGCCCGTAATGGAAGCCGCATCAGCGCCAGGCGCTTCACGCTCAGACCAATCTTTCAGGCCGATAAATGCCATCCCCATGTTTTGGCCTTGACCTGCGAAACTAAAGCCCGCAACAGAGAAGACGGATTTTACATTGTCTTTTTCGTCTACTAGGTAAAAGTCACGCATTTTCTCAAGTGTTTTTTCCGTCTGTTCTTGTGTTGAGTTAGGCGGCAAAATAGCCATTGAGAATACTGTGCCTTGGTCTTCATCTGGCAAAAATGACGTTGGAAGGTTCATAAATAACCAGCCAGCACCTGCACTCATTGCCAAAAATACAACCAACATGCGACCTGTGCGTTTTAGAAGTTTGGCAACGCCGGTTTCATAGCCTGCTGTCATCGCATCAAACTTGCGGTTAAACCAGCCAAAGAAGCCTTTCTTCTCTAGAAGCTCAGCATCGCCTTTTTTCAGCAACGTAGCGCACAATGCCGGAGTCAGAATTATCGCAACCAAAACGGAAAGCGTCATAGCCGCCACAATAGTTATCGAGAACTGACGGTAAATAACCCCGGTAGAACCAGACATAAACGCCATAGGGACGAATACCGCTGAAAGCGTCAACCCCACACCAATCAGGGCACCAGTGATCTGCCCCATCGATTTTTTGGTCGCTTCTTTGGGCTCTAAACCATCTTCATGCATCACACGCTCGACGTTTTCCACCACAACGATGGCATCATCCACCAGCAAACCGATAGCCAGAACCATCGCGAACATGGTTAATGTGTTTACGCTAAATCCAGTCGCGTACAAAATAGCGAAGGTTCCGAGCAATACGACAGGCACTGCGATCGTTGGAATGATCGTCGCACGGAAGTTCTGCAAGAACAGGTACATGATTAAGAACACAAGAAGAATAGCTTCTAATAGCGTTTTAACCACTTCTTGAATCGAGGCTTTGACGAATGGTGTTGTTTCAAATGGGTAAGCAATCTGCAACCCTTCTGGGAACGTTGCACTCAGTTGTTCTAAGCGCTCTTTTACCGCATTGGCTGTCTCAAGCGCGTTTGCGCCAGTACCTAATGAAATACCTAACCCCGATGCTGGGAAGCCATTATATTGGCCTCGAATATCATAACTTTCTGCACCACGCTCAACGCGAGCTACATCTTTCAAATAAACATTCGAACCACTGGCGTCGGACTTAAGAATGATGTCTTGGAACTCTTCTACACTGCTCAAACGACTTGCAGAAGAAATCGTAGCATTCAACAACTGACCTTCCTGCGCAGGTGCCGCACCCAGTTGACCTGAAGAAACTTGCGCGTTCTGTTCACTGATTGCATTTGCTACGTCGATCGCGGTCAAGTTGAATTGCGTAAGCTTAAATGGATCCAGCCAAACTCGCATCGCATACTGCGCACCAAACGCCTGCACTTGTCCTACGCCAGTTACACGACTTATCGGGTCTTGAATATTCGTTACAACAAAGTCGCCGATATCGTTTTCTGTAAAGTCAGGATCTTCAGAATAAACTGCGACAACCATGAGAAATGCCGTATTAGATTTATTGACGACAATACCTTGGTTTTGTACCTCCATCGGCAATGAAGTCAATGCCAATTGCAGTTTGTTCTGCACCTGTACTTGCGCGATATCAGGATCAGCTTCGCTATCAAACGTCAGGGTAATTGTCGCATTACCAAATGCATCACTGCTCGATGATAGGTAGCGAAGGTAATCTAATCCCGTCATATTTTGCTCGATAACCTGCGTTACCGAGTCTTCAACGGTTTTTGCTGATGCACCTGGATAGCGAGCACTGATGGTGATCGTCGTCGGTGAAATCGTTGGGTATTGCGAGACGGGTAAATTGAATAATGACATTACCCCCGCCAACATCGTTAGAATCGCGAGAACCCAAGCAAATACCGGACGATCGATAAAAAATCGTGCCATGATTACTCCTGTTCACCGTTTTGGATAGTTACCGAACTGCCTGGCCCTACCTTTTGTAAACCGGCGGTAATGACTTTATCACCCGCGTTCAAACCATCAATAATGCGCCATTGGCTATTGATCGCTTCAGCAGTCTTCACTGGTTTCGCTTCCACTTTGTTCTCGCCATTAACCGTCATCACTGTCGCTTTACCTGTCGCATCACGAGATACCGTATTTTGTGGTATTAGAATCGCATCAGGGTCGACACCAGTAATGACCGTCGCACGAACAAACATTCCAGGTAGCAACAAACCGTCAGGGTTTGGGAATTCGGCACGAAGCGTCACGCTGCCCGTACTTTCGTTCACATTGACCTCAGTAAATTTCATTGTGCCTTTGTGTTCGTAAGTGCTGCCATCTTCAAGCATCAATGTAACTTGCGCAGAGTCATCTTCTTGCATATGGCCTTGGGAGAGTGATGCTTTCAAACGCAGCAGTTGCGCGGATGATTGCACAATATCAACATTGATAGGGTCAAGCTGCTGAATGGTCGCTAATTTGGCAGCTTGGTTAGCCGTAACCAACGCACCCGCTGTCACACTCGATTTACCGATCACTCCGCTAATCGGAGCTTTGACTTGCGTATAATCTAAGTTGATTTTTGCTGTGTTGATCTTGGCTTTTGCGACTAGGACCTGCGCTTTCGCTTCTTTGTATGCCGCTTCTGCTTCATCCAAGTCTTGTTGGCTGATGGATTTTTTGGTGATCAAGGTTCTGTAACGCTTCACCGTGGCATAGGTCGACTCTGCCGCAGCTTGCGCACGGATTAATTCCGCTTCAGCGCTCAGCAAATCCGCCTGAAATGATGAATCATCAATTTGATATAGCGACTGTCCTTGTTCAACAAGGCCACCTTCAACAAAATTTCGCTCCGAAATAATGCCAGTGACTTGCGGACGAACTTCCGCTTCTTTGAATGCTCGGCTACGACCCGGCAACTCTACTGTCAATGCTTGGCGCGTTGGCTGGACTGTTAACACTTCTACTTCGGTTGTGGGCGCAGGACCACCACCTTGGCTCGATCCTTCTTCGCTAGGTTGACATCCAACCACAAAAAGGCTCGACGCAATCAGCAGAGATAGCGTGGTTTTACGTCTCATGAATTTTTCTCTCTTATCTACCGACAAGCCTTCAAGATTCCTTATTAAAAGCTTCTAGAATGACTTAATAATGACTAACGGATGTATATCCAGAACAAATTAATTAGGATGATAAATACCCAGTGTTGTACATACAACAAAATTTACAGTTCTATACGCTTACGTAAAACGTTTATGGTAAAGGTGTTATGAAGTTCTCAAATTTGAAGATTTTGGGTTGGAAATCACATTTTCCTGTGTGCAATTGCAATGGTTAAAAAGCAGCAAAAGTGATGATAAAAGCATCATCACGCTGTACAGAGTTTGTTACCGCTGTCTAGGGTTATTTGCCCACTCTGGTATACGAACTAAAGTGAGAAAGGAATGTAAATATAGTCGAAATTTCACAAGTCAGGTTCGCCACTTATCTAAAAAATAACCCGCTAAGAAGCGGGTTATTTCGTCAGTGAGATTGCTGTTCTCAAGCTTATACTTTGAACTGACTGACCTGATGATCTAAACGTTGAGTTTGCTCTGACAACATGGCTAAAGAAGCTTGCGCTTGGTTTACGATTTCCACAATTGAAGTGCTACTGTCTGCAATGCCTTGTACGTTGCTATTTACTTCGTCACTTACTGTACTTTGCTGGCTCGCAGCCGTTGCAATGTGTGTATTCATCTCGTTCATACGTGAAATCGCGTTCAAGATTTCAGAAAGGGATTCACTCGCTCGGCCAGCGGACTTGATCGTTTCATCACTGCTATTTTGGCTACCGCGCATCACTTCTACAGCTTGTCCTGCACCAGATTGTAGCTTTTCAATCATGGTTTGGATTTCTCCCGTACTCTGTTGCGTACGACTGGCTAAAGAACGAACCTCGTCCGCTACCACAGCAAAGCCTCGCCCTTGCTCTCCAGCGCGAGCCGCTTCAATGGCTGCGTTAAGCGCTAATAAGTTTGTTTGCTCGGCAATACCACGAATTACATCCAGTACGGACGCAATGTTACTCACATCATGATCCAATGTGTTAATGACGTGGCTTGCGCTTTCGATTTCACTTGCGAGGCTACGAATTGAGCTAACCGTTTGATCCAAAATAACATTGGTATTGGTAAGTTCATCATTCGCTGTTTGGCTCGCAACCGCAGCTTCGTTAGCGCTATCGCTTACATTTCTGCTGGTGACTTGCATTTCATGCACTGCCGCCGCTACCGCCTCGCTATCTTTTTGCTGAGAAACGGTCGAGTTCGCGATGGTCGTGGTCAACGAGCTAAGATTTGCCATTTCGTTACGTAAGGTATTTGAGCTTTCAATTACCTGAGCGACTGTCATTTGAATTTTGGACACAAACTGGTTAAATGCGTCTGCTAAATTGCCAATTTCGTCTTGTGTTTTTACATCGATTCGTTGACTTAGATCACCTTCACCGGACGCAATTTCTGTCATCGCATTTTTAATATCATTGATAGGCTTCACAACCGTTTGTAACAACAAAAAAGCCATCGCGATAGCGGCAAAAATAACAATCACAATGCCAGCCTCAAGAATGAGTTCTGCTCTTGTTGCAGCCGCTGATATTTCGCCCTTCAACTGGCTTTGCTTTTCTTCTATTGCATCTTTTACAACGTTAAGCTGCGCTCTAACCTCGATAAATTGGTCTTCAAAGTTATGTTTGTGCTCATTGTAGTAACCACGCCATTGAGATTGAGGTAAACGTAGCATCGCTTCATAACTTGCTAACCATTTTTCACCCAAAGAGACAAGCGTTCGAACTTCATTACCATGTGTAGAAGGCATCACACCGGCTTGTGATAGCTCAATCATTTGTTCCATACGTGGTAGTGCTTTGTAGGCGTTGTCTTTGTATTCACCGATGTGATGATCAATATCGTTTTGAGTATCAGAAAGTGCAACACCTTGGATTGCAGATGTTGCTTGGTAAAGATCGCGATAAGCATCCTCAATCGTTAATAAGTTCGGCACGATCTGTTCGTTGAGTGTCTCACGCAATTCAGATTGCTTCCAACTTGTCATAACGTTTAATACAGAGCTCACAATAAACAATCCAATAATCAATGACAGCGGGATCACTATCTTCTGCTTGATCGTTAAGTTCTGGAACATGAATAGACTCTCTTTATTTATGGTATACAAACTGCCGGAAATTATATCAAACAAATAGAGTATACTATTAGGTAAAAGAGGCTATTCAACATGAAATCTAATGACTTTTTGACAAGGGTTCTAATTTCAACAATTAGTTGATTTTATAAAAAATTTAACAAAGAGATCTTTTCAAAAGATGCAAATTAAAATGCTCTTTCAAAACGAAAAATATGTAACAGAAAGTGAATTAAAAGGGACCACATTTTGAAGAATAGATCGACTCAATGATTTACTGAGAACACATACAAAATACAGTTTTTGGATTGAGCACGACCGCGTAATATGCAAAGGTCCGAACATTTCTTCTAAAGCTCAAAAAAACCATTGTTTATCTGACGTATTTAAGGGTAATCCTTGATGATGTTAGTCGTGATGTTGGCAGACAGGGTGCTTACAAGTTTTCGAAGTTAACCAGTAGCACAGTGAACGATTCAGATTTTCTTGAGCGCCAAGGCAATAAAAAAGTTTGCTATTTTCCTCTCAAGAGACGCATTAAAGAAAATAATGCAACCTAGTCACAAAGTCTTGCTACATCTTCAGAAAAGAATGATGTTGCTAAACAAATCTGGTGCAGCATACACATTGAAGCTAAACTCGTTTAAGGAACTTTTTCATATCAATATGAGAAAACATAGATTTCTCAAAGTTACATCAACCATTCAACGATTAAACTAATGTTAGCGTACCGGTACGTCCGAAAACTCCATGCATGAACCATTTAAAAGAGCCAAAATGTTCCAACCCAACTTCGCCTCAGTGGAGTGGCGAGTCGTTTCGCTCGCTCTCCTACTCTCTCTACCTCATACTGCTCATGCGGATCCACTAGATAAGGAAATTAGCAACCTTCTTCAACAACGTTTTTCTATCGCGGTGTTGCTGTCCGATACTGACGCAATTGCGTTTGGTATTGGCGACTTTGATCCGAATGCATTATTTGATACCGCCAACCCAGAGTTCGGGACTGACGAGTCAATCAATGAACGTCGAAGCAAATCCGTATATGTTCTCCCTTACACGACTAACTTTGACATAGAGGGCAGCGAGGATTTACATGAGCTGTCGTTTAAGGCATTTACGATACAAACAGAGAATGATCTCAAACTATTCGGCACAAGTAAGGATCTTCTCAAGGAAAGGACATACGGTGCATCGATTGGTTATGGGTATCTATACAAAGCAAGTGAAAACGTCACCCTTAGCACCAGAACGACGACTCACCTTATGCGTTATGAAAACTCATTCTCTACCGATAATAAACTTTCCTCCATCATTGGAAGAATCCTAGACGGCCGTGCCGTTAACGTTTCAGCATGGGCGGCAATAGTTCAACCATCCATTAAAGCCAAATACACGTCTCCCACAAGTTGGGGGAAATGGCATGCCAGTTCGACATTGAATTCATTCATTGGGCACAGCTGGGGAAGCGCAAATAACGGCAATATAGGCAACCCTAAAGGTTGGTACCTATCTAATGAAATCACCGGTTACTACAATATTTATCACGGTGAGCAAGCTTTATTTACTGGGATTAAAAGAGTCGACCTTTCGCATGATTTAAGCGATGAACTGGGAAGTCCGCATTACTACGAAGCTTCTATAGGATGGCTATTTTATGCACCAAAGCCCTTTGATTGGTTGGACAATTTCGGCATAGGCGTTAACTTCAACTACGGCTCGACTCTCAGAGGTGGCAGCATTCAACTTTACTACAACAAACAATAACGCTGTCAGTACAGGAACCAGTTGGTAGCATATATAACAAGAAGAACTAGAAGACACAAAAGGAATGGCAGAGTTAGCGTCTTCGCAAACTTTTTCATGAGACTTGGGTTATCAAACACCACACCTTCCGCTTCTCTTACCCTTCGCTCTTCGTCAAAATGCCATTTAATGGCTAAGTAGGCTCCTATCCCTAATACAATAAGCTTAAAAGCTCCAGCAAAGTAAGGAAAGAAATTAGCCCAACTGTCGTTCATTATCCATCTCCATCAAATTCAATATCAGCTTTGCGGTGGCAGAATCCAAGATTCATGTAGAATGCCCCCCCCCCTCAAAGTCAGACTCTCTGGCTAGCGTCAGTCTACTGCTCGAGATAGCTGTCCACAACTCTCTTTACCATATCGGCATTTATTAATTATTTAATAAATAACAAGAAAGACACTAGCACACTTGCTGAAAAGTAAGTGTCAGTTTGGATTGAAACTCATCAGGAATCGAAAATGGTCCACAGTCGACTTGTTGATCTAGTGAAAGCCGAATTACCTAGCTTTAAATCGTTCGCTAGTATAAAAATGTAGCCTATCGCACTTCTGGTCGAGTCCTAACAAACTTATGATGCATATGTCATTAGCGGTGCAATTTTAAGTTTATCAATTAGCTAAAGTTTCCCACCTTAACTGTCAGTAAGCTTGCTGTGTTTGAGACGATCTCGACATGACTAGTGTATAAATAGTATGGAGGTTCAAAGTGAAGGCAAGGCAAATTTCCTTACTAAAAATATTGTTTCTGTAATTTTATTTCAGGATTATCGAAACCATCATAAGGATAATTCGAACTAATCTTAATCCATGCTCCTTCAGTTACATTTGCTTTCTTTTACTCACTTCTCGCGACTATTAGTGGCATTTTGAGACAATTTCCTACACTCCTTTCTTTGTCTTAGTTGATATAAATCATGGTTAGAAGAAAACAGAATCACCTGTATTTCTCGATACATGAATCCAAACTGCCCGACTTTTCGTAACTAAATTACAGATAGACACGATTTTTAGTATGGCACGTTTTTGAGGAACCAAGATGTTAGATACCCTCATGCTGTCGCGGATCCAGTTCGCGGCCAATATCAGCTTTCACATTCTCTTCCCGACCATCACCATCGCGTTGGCATGGATGTTGGTGTTTTTCAAGTGGCGATATAACCGCACACAAGCCCCCGTATGGCTCGATGTTTATTACTTCTGGGTCAAGATATTCGCTCTCACTTTCGCCTTGGGTGTGGTATCCGGCATTACGATGAGTTTCCAGTTTGGTACCAACTGGCCAGGCTTTATGGAACGAGTCGGAAACGTAGCTGGACCATTGCTCGGATACGAAGTGATGACCGCCTTCTTTATGGAAGCCACCTTCCTGGGTGTAATGCTTTTTGGACGAGGACGAGTACCGGAATGGGTTCATACTCTCGCCACCGTTCTGGTTGCTGTTGGGACAAGTATGTCCGCATTTTGGATTCTGGTGCTTAACAGCTGGATGCACACACCAAGTGGCTATGAAGTGATTGACGGCATTGTTCATGTGACCAGTTGGAAAGAAGTCATTTTCAATCCTTCTTTACCGTACCGTCTTCTACACACGCTATTAGCATCGGCGCTGACTGCCAGCTTCTTGATTGCAGGTATCTCGGCTTATCAAATAATGAAAAAGCCAGATCACCGTTCAGCCAAACTTAGCCTAAAAGTCGCGCTGTTCGCGGCGGCTGGATTTATCCCGATACAAATCTTTGTCGGTGACCTGCACGGGTTAAACACGCTTGAACATCAACCTGCAAAAATAGCAGCAATGGAAGGTGTGTGGGAGACCGAGCAAGGCGCGCCCCTTCTTCTGTTTGCGATGCCAAATGAAGAAACTCGCAGCAATGATTTTGAAGTGGGCATCCCAAAGCTGGCGAGTTTGATTCTTACGCATGACTTAGACGGGGAAATCCAGGGACTTAACGAGTTTGCGCCTGACCACCCGCCAGTGAAGCCCTTGTTCTTTGGTTTCCGCGTGATGGTTGGTGTGGGTGTTCTTATGCTGCTGGTTAGCTGGTATGGCGCGGTGAAGCTAGCACGCAAAAAAGCGCTACCTAAACCTTACCTATACACAGTATTAGCCATGACGTTCTCTGGTTGGATAGCCACACTGGCGGGTTGGTATGTTACTGAGATTGGTCGACAACCTTGGTTGGTCAGCAGTGTATTGCGAACATCCGAAGCCGTCACCACGGTTGCGAGCAGTAGCGTGATGACTTCGCTCATTATGTACTTAGCCATTTATGCTGCATTGCTGGTTGCGTACATCCATACCCTATTCTATTTGGCGCGCAAAGACGTTGCAGCCCATGAAGTCCCACTGACACAACAAGAGGCCTAATCATGCTCAACTATCTACCAGAAATTTATCTTCTGCTGCTTGGCTTCTCGGTCTTTATGTATGCCGTGCTCGACGGCTACGACCTTGGCGTCGGTATCCTGTTGCCAAGTGATAATGAAGCGCAACGTGACCGAATGATAGCCTCTATCGGCCCTTTCTGGGACGCGAACGAAACGTGGTTGGTGTTAGCCGTTGGTATTTTGTTGATTGCCTTTCCTACCGCTCACAGTTTGATTTTGACGGAGCTTTATATGCCGACCGCCATCATGCTTATCGCACTGATAATGCGTGGCGTGGCATTCGACTTCCGAGCCAAAGCCAACTCGGATCATAAACCTCATTGGGATTGGTGCTTCCGAATTGGCTCTCTAGTCACCGCACTAACCCAAGGTTACATGGTGGGTCGTTACATCATGGGGTTTGAGCAATCAACCGAAGCATTTGGCTTTGCATGGTTAAGCGCACTTTGTGTAACAGCGGCGTACGTTTACATCGGTGGCGCATGGTTGGTACTGAAAACGGAAGGTGATTTGCAAATACGCTCGGCGCGTTGGTCTCGCCGTGCTGGTTGGTTAGCGGCTCTGGGTATCTTGGTAGTGAGTGTTGTAAACCCAATTGTAAATCAACAAGTTGCCTTGCGTTGGTTCAGCTTCCCAGAAATCTTGTTGCTTGCCCCAGTTCCGTTAATTGTATTGGCAACCATCTTCCTAGTTGATCGCTATTTGCGTCAGGTTCCAATGGTGAATGATCTGGGTGTGCGCTGGCCTTTCTTTGGTGTCACCGTCATTTTCGCGTTGAGCTTTCTAGGTCTTGCGTACAGCTTCTTCCCAGAAGTTGTGCCGGGGTTGATGACCGCACAACAAGCGGCCTCCTCACCTGCGACATTAATAATCGTGGGCTACGGTGTGATGATTGTTATGCCGGTGATATTGCTTTACACCTTTGTGGTATACCGGATCTTCAAAGGCAAAGCGACAGAACTTAGCTACAAGTAGGAAAGGTAATTCCTCAACAAAGCGCCGCTGCTCATGCGGCGTTTTTTGCAGTACTCACGACTAAAGTATCTACCCAAGGCGACTGAGTGGGAACGCTGAGAGAATGTAGCGGCAGCCAGTAGTTTGTTCCTAACTAGAACGAGATAACCGTTTCTCAACTATAGCGATACAGGCACAAAAACAGAAAGAATATTTGATGTTACAAAAGGTAGACCACCACTTTAAAACGTTTTGAGTATTTTTTGCGCTCAATGAGGTACAAGTATACTTATGCTTTTTATGACTTGTGAACACTCAATTGCATGTTATGTTGCTGTTGAAATAGTACATGAAATAAGGACAAGAACATGAAGATAAGATGCAAAACGACGCAAAGCATTGAAAAATTTAACCCTGATGACCTCAATCTAAACACAGATCTCTTTGGTATGATTGCTGTTGTATTCGTGTTCATGGCTGTTTTGCTTAGCATCTAGTAGCACTACGTTCATTCTTGTGGCCGTATTCATACCTCATGTGATATGGCTGCTAAATTCTAGATTAAAGCGGATAGGCTAACCCGCACCAATCAGATTATGGCGGCCTCTGTATAGCATCTTCAATTTTGGCGTTGTATCGAGGTGAGATGTGAATAGTTGGCTTGTAGATAGAATGGCGCTTGCACCTTGAGCACTCTTGTGTACTTTCAATGACGCATTACTTTAGTGTAGATACGAAAAAAGGCCTGATAAATCAGACCTTTTAGAATGTGGCGGTGAGTGAGAGATTCGAACTCTCGATACGTTGCCGTATACACACTTTCCAGGCGTGCTCCTTCAGCCACTCGGACAACTCACCGAATCAAATTTTGGTTAGCATCATTGGCTAACGAGGCGCTAATTTAATGATTATGTGCCTGATGGTCAAGGCTAAACATAAAAAAAAGCGCCCTTTTCGAATCGATTGCTCACTAAGTAACTAAATTGAGCAAAACTGGGGCATTTACATGCTTTGAGAATAACCGGGAACACGGAACCAACGGCGGCACATGTCCAAGAAGTACCCATACAACACACCCATGCCACAAGAAATAACAGCGTTACTTGCTACTGCGGTCACAATTTGATCTGTAGACGCGCCAACTGCGAATAAAATACCCGCATAAACTGGAGATTGAAATAGTACATAAGCGACCAGATCAGAGATGTTCTTCATAAAGGAAGACGGTGACACCTTACTACCTTGATGCA
Organism: Vibrio sp. 1069; assembly: GCF_033340555.1. Lineage (NCBI taxonomy): Bacteria > Pseudomonadati > Pseudomonadota > Gammaproteobacteria > Vibrionales > Vibrionaceae > Vibrio > Vibrio sp. 1069. The sequence goes on along the minus strand of NZ_JAWOWP010000001.1, from coordinate 137,367 downwards.
GCATCCAATCACGAAAAACCCCATACGGCCAAGCAATGGCGATATTCACTGGAATCGATAGCGTACGCGATGCTAGAGATTGCTCAAATGTCATCCCTGAAATCAAAATCTCGACAATCATCCCTGTGATAAAGCAAAAAACAACCATAGCAAAGGTATCCGCTGCGGCGTGACGAATACAAAATGGTCCACGAGACTTCATTTACAAAACCCTTAAAATCAAACACTGCAATTAATAAAAATAATAAAACTATTAACCACTAAAAAGACATCAAGCCAGTTAATGATGCAATTAGAACACACAAAAACTAGCTTATGGCTCTGTATTTAAAATTAAGTTGTAAATTTATAACCAACTTTTAAAGTAAAAGTAGTTTTTTTCACCAATGGCGAGTAAAAACGCCTAAAATTACGTAAAAATGGTACAAAAACACGGATTTCACTTACATAAAAAGGGGTTACGATAATTATTTTGACGTAAAGTTAGAACAAAACTCGGACTGTAAACAGTCACTCCTATAGCTTATGCTACCAAGCTGCGAAAATTCAGAGTATTACCGATATAATCACAGTAGAAGGTCTTGCTGCTTTACTCGTAAAAGTAAAACTGCAAGCCTGTTCATTGCAGGTTAGAAGAGTTTGTGACGACGCTGGATGACGTATGAATAGTAAGAACAATTCACAGTTGCGCCATATTGATTCAGTTATGGTGAGGCCAGCAAAATCGTTAATGTATCGATATCATCTTGGTCCGGGGATTGCTGACGCTTTAAGTTACTTCTTATCCGTTCGGCGACTGAAGAAACGTCGCCACTGAGTTCAAGGGGAGCCTCCGCAATGATCGCTGAAATAGCCTCAAGTGCTTCATTAAGATGTCCATTATCTAGAGCGACATAGAAGTTGAGTAACCACTTTTCAGCATTAAAGCTATCTGCTGCATTTCCATCAAAGTCCGATTGGTACTGATATAACTGTGTCGCATGAAGATACAGTGCATCATTTAATTCAGACTCCACTATTGGTTTCGCTATTATGTGGTCTGCTCCTACATTAATCATACGCTCTTGTGTTTCTTTGAACACATCCGCTGTACAGCCAAAAATCAGTACCGACTTAGCAGGTGAACTCATTGCTCGAATGGCTGATATGGCCCCAACGCCATCTAGAACAGGCATATGATTATCCATCAGTATCAAATCAAATGGTTTGATCGCAACCTCATCGACTGCAAGCTGACCATTTTCGACACTTGTGCACTCAAAGCCCTTGGCTCGGAGGAAAGTTTCCATAATGATCGCATTTGTTCGGTTGTCTTCAACAATGAGTGCTTTCAACCCTTTACAGTTCAATTTATGTGTATTGATTGACTCTACTTTACCCGGCTTGCAAGGTGTAAGGGCAATTTCGACAGTAAAAGTCGTTCCAGCGTCCTCCTGACTCTCTACAACCACTTGCCCACCCATATGTTCCGCGATTTCTTTGACTATTGCTAAACCAAGCCCTGTACCACCAAACCGTCTAGTCGTTGATGACTCTGCTTGCTCAAAAGGACGAAAAATGCGTTTTTGTGCCTCTTTTGAAATACCAATCCCTGTATCTTTTACCTTTAGTATCAGCTTGGTGCCAGCCTTACTCGATTTCTCGGCTAGCTCTACCTCTACGATGCCACGATCGGTGAACTTAACAGCGTTATTGAGTAGATTGAACAGTACTTGACGCAAACGGGCTTTGTCATTGTTGTACCAACGACCCGTTGGTAAATGCGAGACTACTCTAAAGCGAAGACCTTTTTCTGCACATAGCGTTTGATAAACACTCTTGATACTGCCGATAATCGACTCAATTGGGAAAGGCTTATTTTCAAACTCAACATGCCCTTGTTCAATTTTTGAGTAATCTAAAATCTCATTGAGTAATGTCATCATGTGATCACCTGAATCATAAAGTGTTCTCAGGTGCTTACGCTGCTCATCGGTAAGTGGTGTTTTTAACAGTATCTGGGCAGTTCCTAGTACACCGTTCATTGGTGTGCGAATCTCGTGGGACAATGTGGCTAAGAATGCCGTTTTAGCGTTTGTCGAAGCCTGAGCTTTTATTCTCTCCTGCTCTAAATAGATCGTCTTTTCATTGAACTTCTCGATAAGCTGTCCGATTTCGTCATCGCTATCGTAGTCAATATCTATGATCCCACCAGTTTTCGAGTCATCAATCTTAGCGGCAATGCGAACAATTGGTTCAACAATATAGCGATTCAGTAAGTAGTAACCGACCAAGACACACAAGAGCAAAAATGGAATGATCCTCCCCTCAACGCTCATCACTTGTTCAAACACTTGATCAGCGACTTTAGCTTTTGCGTTGACAACTTCCATGCGCCAATCGAACTCTCCGAAATCAAGCTCGCTGACATAAATTTCGTCCGTCAGTTGAAAGTTGTGCTCAATAATCACGTTTGAGTCAGCATCGCGAACCACTACCCCTAAAGAATGCTGGTTCGTGTGCTCTCGAATAAACTGAAAAAGTGCATCAAGTGATAGGTCTACCGTTACAACTCCAGCGAATCGACCGTTTTGGTAATATGGAGAAGATGCGGTAATCATCTGGACCTGAGTAAAGGTATCGATGTAAATCGTAGACCAACTAACAGAACCTACCGGAGCATCGGCGGCAGCGACATACCAGGGTTCATTATCATAACCGCCAGATTCGGGGTTATTGTAGGAGTGAATTTGGTCAATACCACTATCACTGTTTTTATTGAAGAATAGACTTTTATATCTCCATTGTTCTGCTTTGAGTTCGGGTTTAGGCCATACGCCACCACTAACAAGCATCTTGTCACTCAATTGAAGAATATGTGGAATTATTGTGTTGAGAGATTGAATATTTTCAGTCCCTTGGGCTAGCCCTACTAAGCTGCTCAATACACCTGTAGAACTGAGGAGGGGCTCTTTTATCTCAAGAGCCAGGAGTTGGGTACGTAACTCTAGGTTTTGCTCTAGCTTTTGTCTAACCGGTGGCTCAACAACCAAATAGGCGACAGAACCAATCGTTGCGATAAAGAAACACAGGTACAGTGTCAGGGCGAGAATGCTTTTTTTTCTCAGTGATGAGCGAATTTCCATAGATGTGTGAATCATTCCCTAATATCGATTTATCACAAATTGATTGGTAAGATGAGCGCAATCAACCAGCCCATTAACAAATGGTATTCTATTTTGAAACTACAAGACATCCTTTCTCTCCCAGAACTTGACGGTAAACTACTAAACCTAGCAAAAACTCAAGGCTTTGTAACAGCGATGGCTGCAGCGCCAAACGTATTAATGCCTCAAGAGTGGTTACCATTCTTATGGGGTGGAGAAGAAACAGCGCCATTTACTGACGGTGAACAACTAGAGCAGTACATTGACGAGATTGTACAAATGTGGAACCAAACTCGTCCCGCTCTCCTAGAAGGCACTTGGCAGTGGCCTGCAGGGTGCGCGCTAGATGAGCAAGACATTGTAACAAGTCAGGCTCGCGATTTCTGTGAAGGTGTATTACAAGGCTGGCAACTTGCGCGTGATGACTGGGAAACGTTGATGCCTGAGGATAGCGAAGATAATGCCCTACTCGGTGGTGTTTTACTTTCTCTTACTATGCTTTACGACCCAGAAACAACCATTGAAACATTGGCCGAACAAGGTATGGAAGGCTTAGAGCAGTTTGAGGAAATCTTCAACGCAATGCCAGTGATGTTATGTGGTCTTACCCAGCGCGGTGTTGCATTAGCTGAAGAACAATAGACGCAACGCTGTCGACCATCAAGATTGAACGGCTGAATAGACAAAAAGCTCTCCAAATGGAGAGCTTTTTTGATCATGTTAAAATTACATGTGGAATATACCGCGCCATATCTTGAGTCACTAAGCTACTGTCTTCCCTAATCGAAATACCGGCAGCTCTATCATTGACCAACCAACTGCCAATTAACGTATGGTTTTGCCCAAACTTAGGTAGTGGATGGTATTGCTGGACGATATTGAATTGAGATTCATAAGGCCCTGACGTTTTAACAAAACGTTTTCCATCGATGACGATCTCGATGTTCGCGCCCTCTCGAGAAAATAGTGGCTTGATGACATAATCTCTCATAGTGTTCGCTTTTGAATCGTTAGCAAAATAAGCGGGCAAAAGGTTCGGGTGGTTAGGAAAGCGCTCCCACAATAACGGTAAAAGTGCTTTATTGGATAGAATCGACTTCCACATCGGTTCTAACCAGTTTACGTTCGCAGTCGCTAAGTACTTCGCATATTCCTCTTCAAACATAAACTCCCAAGGGTAAAGCTTAAACATCCAACGAATCGCTCTGTCGTCAGCATCCACAAACAGACCATCTTCCGTCACTCCAATATCTTCGACATGCACGAATGCCGTTGCTAACCCTGCCTCTCGCGCGCAATCCTCTAAATACTGGACAGTCCCTTTATCTTCTTCAGTGTACTTGCAGCAGCTAAAGTGAAGTGTTTGTCCTGGTTGGTATTTTGCTATTTCGGCAAAGCGCTCGATCAAAAAATCTTGAAGAATATTGAATTGATCCGCGCTACGGTGAACTCGACCTTTATTTACAACATCTTCTAGCCACACCCACTGCCAAAAGCCAGTTTCAAACAAGCTGGTTGGCGTATCCGCATTGTTTTCCAGTAATTTTGCTGGCGAGGTCCCGTTGTACGCGAAATCCAGCCGCGAATAAAGCGAAGGTTCGCTTCGTCTCCATGAAGAAGCGACCTGCTCCCACATAGATTCAGGGATCGCACATTGCGTCAGCAACCACTCACTCCGAACGACTTCATCCACAATAGCCAGGCACATCTGATGCAGCTCTTCAGTGGGCGCTTCTATATCGCGCTCAATTTGCTCAAGCGTGAATTGATAGTAAGCACTCTCATCCCAATACGGTTGGTCATACATGGTATGGAAACCAAAACCAAACTGGCGTGCTAATTCGCGCCAGTTTTCGCGCTCTTGTATTTCTCGTCGAAACATAGTGCTTTTTAACCGCCTCGACTGACCGACACCGCTTTACCAAACCCGCCTCGAGACATCGCCCTGCCAATGGTGCCGCCACCACGTTTATTAAGGCTATTAGTCGCAACTTTGGTCGGCTGGTTTCGGTAGGAGCCAAAGAATTGTCCTGCTCCATTATAGAATTTGGATTTATAACGGTACATCGGCTCTGAGTAATAGCTCTTGTTATAACCTTTCAATCCGCTTAATGAGCGACTGTAAAAAAAACCGCCAAAGTTAGGTACATAAGCTCGGGAACTGGAACTGTAGTAACAATCATCCTCGTAGAAATCATTCTCGCATTCGAACTCGCTGCGGTAGCGAGGGGCATTTTGTTCGGCACGAGCTAAAGCTTCTTGGTATGCAATGTCACACTGTTCACTAAACTCAGGCGAGTTAGATTTACACTCATCAGCATCAGAAAAAATGTACCCTTCTGTTTTTGACTCGTACGTAGCAAAGAAGAAAATACCACCAAAGGCAGCAAAGGGAAGAATTTTCCCAAGCTTTAAGCTTTTGTCCATGGAAGAACGTTTAACGTTAGAACTCCGCTTCATCGTTCCTCCTAGTAGGTCATGCACGCGGCATTCAATACGCCAACCGAAACAGAAACTGCTGCTAATACAATACCGGCTGGCAGTTCATCTTTTTCGATACGCTCTGCCACTTTCGGAAGTAAAATAAAGCGTACAATTGCAAATGCAATAATTTGAGCAAGCATTGCAACAACGCCCCAAACCATAAAATCGACGATATTGACTGAGTTTTTTGCCGCCCCCGAAATCGCGAGACAGTAACCAAGGAAGGCCCCACTTAGCGCAATCGCTGCTGCTGTATTTTGTTTTTCTTTGATCAGATGCCACTCATCGTATGGCGTCAACTTGACGTAGATGAACTTAAACGCCAATACAAAAATAATAGAAACAGAGAAATAGAGTAAAAAGTTTGGGAAGCCTGCTAACAGGCCAGCAATCATGTGCATTATTGTTCCTTGTTCATTTCTTTCCAGGCAAAATCTTCAATACGTTCATCTGCAATGTAAAACAGCTTGGTACTCGCGGGTACTTCAGCATCTAAATCTGGGTTGAGTTGAATACCATCGCCAATATCAAAAGCAATCAGCGTGGCATGATGGCGTCTTTTGAGAAAAACGAAGAGATTCTCAATAGTGGTGGCAGACTGCCCCTCAGGATAAATAACTGAGTATTGCGTCATACCTCGTGTTGAAGCCAAAAGCTCCTGATGAAGCGCACTTGAGCCCGGGTCAACCGCCGCTTTTGCCAACATTTCTGCGCCAACAGCAGGTATGCATTCCGCTTTCGGGCAATGCTGACTTAGAAGTCGGCCTAGCGCTTCATCTTTAAAGTAAGCGACCAAATGAGCGGAAGGGTTTACAGATGCGCAGTATAGAGCGGCTGACAAGGTAATGTCGTCCGAGAGATTATCCACAATAATGCAAGCGGCTTCGGCAATATTGGCGTTTTTCATTTCTTGCGAATCGGTATAACTGGTCACTTTGATAAAACTGATTTCGCCAGGTAACGGGTTCTCTATTTCTGAACGGCTGCATAAAACAATCGGACGCTTTCCCTCTTCTTCATGTTGTAACATGCGAATAAGGTGCATCGTTCTCGATCCATTCCAGCCCAACAATACAATATGGTTTTCCACTCTTACTCTCCGTTTTCCTAAAATACCCGCTCGCCAATAGTCCATCGCTGCTCCAGCGACACGCCCCAATAATGCGGCGAATAAGCTCAAACCGCCGGGGATTACAAATAGTACGACAACCCATTTACCCAAATCTGTTACTGGAGAATGGTCGCCATAACCCACCGTACTCGCCGTAACCATGAGGTAATAGATAAAGTTAGCGAAACTGTCTGTTAATGCTGTTTCACCAGCGAGAACCAGCAGCCACCATGAAAGGCTCACATATAAGCCACTAAAGATGAGAAGGCTTCGGTTGCTCAATTTAAAAAGGTGGGAACTAAGCCACTTTTTAACTACTAACCACACCGCCATAAATTTATGACCTCGATATTCATTGATTGCATCAATAGTAACTCATTGATAGTAAGACACAAAAAAACCAGCCATATTCGGCTGGTTTTTGAGATTTACTTTCAGTTACGCCTACTTTTTAAGCATTACCTTTCACTTGCATATTTAGCTGCTCAGCAAAATCTAGCATGCGGTTAAGCGGGATAAGGGATTTAACACGCAGTTCTTCGTTAACAAAAATCTCGTGCTCTTCACCACCTTCACTAAGCGCTTTCTCAATTGCTTTCAAACCGTTCATTGCCATCCAAGGACAGTGTGCACAGCTGCGACATGTTGCGCCTGCACCTGCGGTTGGCGCTTCGATAAGTTCTTTCTCTGGCACAAGTTGCTGCATTTTAAAGAAAATGCCTTTGTCTGTCGCAACGATCATTTGTTTGTGAGGAAGCGCTTTCGCTGCTTTGATCAGCTGACTCGTTGATCCAACGGCATCGGCAAGTTCTACGACGCTTGCTGGTGACTCAGGGTGAACCAAAATAGCCGCATCTGGATACACGCTCTTCATTTTTCGTAGCGCATCAGCAGAGAACTCATCATGAACCACACACTCACCCTGCCAAAGCAGCATATCTGCGCCAGTTTTGTTAGCGATGTACGATCCTAGGTGACGGTCTGGTCCCCAAATAATTGGCTTATCTTCAGCGTCTAAGTGTTCCACGATTTCAAGCGCAATACTCGATGTAACGACCCAGTCGGCACGGGCTTTAACCGCTGCTGAGGTGTTTGCGTAAACTACAACCGTATGATCAGGGTGAGCATCACAAAACTCGCTGAACTTATCCGCAGGACAGCCAAGGTCGAGCGAACATTCCGCTTCCAACGTTGGCATTAGAATGCGCTTTTCTGGTGTCAGAATTTTGGCCGACTCGCCCATAAAGCGAACACCACCAATAATCAATGTACTTGCAGGGTGACGATTACCAAACTTCGCCATTTCCAACGAGTCACCAACAAACCCGCCAGTGTCTTCAGCTAGGGCTTGAATCTCAGGGTCGGTATAATAGTGCGCGATAAGTACCGCATCTTTTTCTTTGAGTAACTTTTTAATACGCTCAATGTAAGATGCTTTTTCTTCTTCGCTTAATGGAACTGGTTTCGGTGGGAATGGGTAAACAGTGTCGATTTTATCTAATATATGGCTCATTGCTCATGCTCTACGCAACTTCCTTTAATCCGAGTATTGTAACCTCGTTAATTTTCAAAAACCAACTTGTCGCGGGGATTTCTAGCGGTCTAGCCGTATATCTTTGTTACAGGTAGCATTTCCGAGTAGCGAAATTCGGTGCAACACAAGGTCAGAGGCTCTGCATCATTGCTATCGACTTAGCCGTTCTGCACCAACAGAAAATGGAAAAGAAAAAGGAAGCCGAGGCTTCCTTTTCAAAACATAACGTCTTACAGCTTAGAGCTGGCAAGTTTTGCAGATGCACTACCTGGGTATTCATCAACCACTTGTTGGTAGTACTTTTTCGCTTGAGCTGCATTGTTATTACGCTCAGCGATTTCGCCTAACTTAAGCAACGCATCGGCTCGCTTGTTGGAGTCTTTATAAGACACAACAGCGGCAAAACTTTTCACTGCATCCTCATCCTGCTTTTTAGCGAAGTACAACTGACCTAACCAGTAGTGAGAATTCGCTGAATATGTAGAATCAGGATAATCTTTCTGGAACTGCTGGAACGCTGCAATTGCGCCAGTGTAATCACGCTTTTTGAGAATGAGGTCAACTGCATTCTGATATGCCGTTTGCTCATCAACATTTGGAGTGTACTGGCCACCTGTTTTCACAGGTTGTGCTTCTTGTGCAGGTGTGGATTTTATCTCTCCACGAACACGATCCAGCTCGACAAACAACTCACGTTGACGTTGCAACATTTGTTTCATTTCGTAGCTATTTCGCTCTAATTGACCACGCAATTCACTGATCTCTTGCGACATTTGGTCAATTTGCTGTTGCATTTGGAGCTGAACGCGATTGCGGTTTTGGAGCAAACGTTCTAGACGCTCTACTTCCGTTTCAGATGAACGGCTCTTAGAGACGGATGATGTGCTGTTGAGATCGGATACTGGAGCTGGTGCAGCGAACGCAAAGTTCGCTGCACTTGCCAGTAACGTAAGCGCAACAGCGCGCTTAGTGTTACTGAACATGAGGATTACCTCGAATTAGTATACTAGAACCGCGCGACGGTTCTTAGCGTAAACTTCATCTGATTGACCTAGAAGAAGTGGCTTCTCTTCACCGTAGCTAACGATTGAGATTTGGTCAGCTTGAACACCTAGTGCTTGTAGGTAGTTCGCTACTGCTTGTGCACGACGCTCACCTAGAGCAATGTTGTACTCAGGTGTACCGCGCTCATCAGCGTGACCTTCGATAGTTACGTTAAGTGCTGGGTTCTTGCTTAGGTAAGAAGCGTGAGCCGCTAGCATCTCTTCGTAATCTGCTGCAATTGTTGAGTTGTCAAAAGCAAAGTAGATTGTTTGAGTTTCACGTAGCGCTTGCTCTTTTAGCTCTTGCTCTGTCAACTGACCGCTTTGATCAATTGGCGTAGCTACTGTTGTTTCCACTGCGCCATTGTTGTTTGTTGCTGCACCAGTGTTAGAAGCAGCGTCGTCGCTTGAACTACACGCTGTAACAGCCATTACAGGAAGCGCGATTAGTAGCCCTTTTAGAACCTTGTTCAGTTGCATCTTATTTTCCTTTATTAATCAAACTTATTACTACAAAAACGGTGACCATGCAGGCGCTCGAACACGCCCATTTGTTGCCGGTAATCTAGCTTTGAATCGACCATCAATTGACACCATCGATAGTACGTTTTTCTTGTTGTAAATCGAGCTATACACAACCATGCCACCGTTTGGGGCAATACTAGGAGACTCATCAAGCAAGGTCTTAGTTAAGACTTGAAGAGCACCAGTTTCCAAATCTTGTTTCGCCAAATTAAATCCTGCGTTGCTGCGGTTCACCATAACTAGGAATCGCCCATCAGGAGTAATCTGACCACCCAAATTTTGGCTGCCTTGCCAAGTCAAACGGTCAATAGAACCGCTGCCCAAATTTACTTGATAAATCTGTGGTTTACCACCCCTATCCGATGTGAAAATCAACGATTTTCCATCCGGATGCCAGAACGGTTCCGTATTATTTGATCTGCCACGCGTAATTTGCGTCAGCTTACGAGTGTTAAGGTCAAACGTATAAACATGAAGCGAGCCTGTTTTAGAAAGAACAATCGCTAACTTATTGCCATCTGGCGAAAATCTTGGCGCACCATTGTGACGTGGGTATGAAGTAATTTTCTCACGTTCACCGGTGTAGATGTTCATGATGAAGATTTCTGCTTGGCCATTTTGGAAGCTAACATACGCAAGCTTTTTACCATCTGGTGACCACGCTGGTGACATTAATGGTTGCTTAGAACGTAAAACCAGACGCTCATTGTAGCCATCGTAATCAGCGACTCGAAGTTGGTAAGGGAAACGGTCTTTATCGTTCACTACCACATATGCAATACGAGTCATGAAAGCGCCACGGTCGCCAGTTAACTGTTCATACACCAAATCAGAGATACGGTGAGCGTACTCACGCATACGAGGCCCTTGAACAGTGGCTACTTTATTGAACAGCACATGATCTTTTGACAGAACCAATTCACCGTCACTACCAAGCGCCTTACTCTTCCCACCTGTTAACTGACCACGCACAATATCAACAAGTTGATAGTTGATAACGTAGTCACCTTGGTCGTTTTGCTTGATTGAACCAGTCAATAGCGCATCCACACCTAAATTGGTCCAAGCATCAAAATTAACTTCTGATTCACTGAACGGTGTTTGTGGCATTTTGCTCGTTGGAACTGGGCTGAATTTACCACTACGTTGTAAATCCGAGGCGATAACAGCAGAAACATCCGTTGGAAGCGCTTGTGTGCCCTCCCACTTAAACGGAACAACAGCAATTGGTCGTGCTGAATCAATACCATCGGTAATGACCAACTCTAATGCGGCATTCGCCACATTTGTCATACTGCTAAACAGTACAAACATTCCTAGTAAAAGGCGTCTAATCACGTCTTATTCCTTTTAGTCCAAAGCAACAGTTATGTTGATGTCTTTTAGTCTTTCATTGACCGCTGATTCTGAAGATTTAGGGAACGTCCCTACCTGAGCTATTGCTCGCTTCGCCGCAGCACATACTCGAGTATCGCCACTCAAAACGGTAACACCAGAGACCATCATATCAGTTCCTGTCGGAATCAATTTGATGTTTACCCTACACTCCTTTCCCAGCAAGTAGTCATCCTTAATCAGCTTTTGCTGAATATTTTGAGTATAGATGGATGACATACGAGAAAGTTCGTCGTCAATAAATTGATTGCGCGCAGCACTGTTTTTACTGACCTCATCCTCGAGACCCGCAAAAATATCATCTAACGCGGCTTCTTGAGCTTTACGCTCACGCTCGGCACGCTCAGCTGCTTCTCTCGCTTTACGCTCTCGCTCAGCTGCCTCTTTTGCCGCTTTCTCTTTTGCAATGCGCTCTTGTTCAGCTTTTTCAGCAGCTTCACGCTCACGACGTGCTTTTTCTTCCGCTTCTTTTGCTGCTTTTTCACGAGCCAAACGTTCTTGCTCAGCTTTTGCTATAGCCGCTTCTTTTGCTAAACGCTCCTGCTCAGCTTTACGCACGGCTTCTTCTTTTTCCTTGCGCTCTTTTTCTAGCTTAGCAGCTCGCTCTTTTTCTTTGCGAACACGTTCTTCTTCCTGCTTGCGCTCTTGCTCTTTTTTCTTACGTGCAGCTTCTGCTTCTCGCGCCGCTTGAGCATCTTTCGCTTGCTGCTCTTTCAACTTGCGAATTTGCTCTTCTTCAGCTTTGCGGTTTTTTTCTAGCTGCTCTGCTTCGCGTCTCAGTTTATCAAGACGCTCTTGTTCTTTTTTCGCTGCCTTTTCGCGTTGCTGGCGAATTTCTTTCGCTTGTTGCTGCACAAGTTTTGGATCGATGACAACAGCTTGAACCATTTGCCCTGTAGGCTCTGGTTTAGACATGTTGAAGTCCGTCCCCCAAAGCAGGGCTGCAACTAGAATTGCATGCAAACCAACCGATATTGCTATCGGTTTGGCGTATTGGTTGGGTTTCTTCTTGTGATCTTTCATAGATAATTGATGTCTATTCCCTGATATCGGTCATTAGACCTACCTTAGGGATACCAGCTCGACTTAGTTCATCTAGCAATAGAACAACATCGGCATATGGTGTTGCCGCGTCGCCACCTACCGCAACTGGTGAATCCGGCTTAACCTCTCGCTCCGCTTTCACTCGCACAATAACATCTTGCAACGACAAACCTCGCTGAACTTCTTCATCATTTACGCTTAGGCCTAAATTACCCTCGCTATCAATTTCGATGATAATAAAGCTACTGTCAGTCTCGCCAGCAAGGTCTTGCATAGATTCTGCGGTCGATGTTTTCGGAAGATCAACGTCGACGCCTTGAGTCACAAATGGAGCGGTCGCCATAAAAATGATCAACAGTACGAGCATTACGTCGATATACGGAACAACGTTGATCTCCGCTGTCATTTTTCGCTTTTTAGGTTGATAACCCGCCATGCTTTATTCCTTATCCGCGCTGTCTCGGCCAGCCATCGCTTGACGATGAAGGATGCTGTGGAATTCTTCAGAAAATGTTGCGTAAGTGTGCTCTAGTTTACTCACTTTATTGCTTAGGCGGTTGTACGCCATTACTGCCGGAATAGCCGCAAATAGCCCCATCGCTGTCGCGATAAGTGCCTCGGCGATACCCGGTGCAACCATAGACAACGTAGCTTGCTTTACTTCACCCAGCGCAATAAAGGCGTGCATGATGCCCCAAACGGTACCAAATAGGCCGATATAAGGGCTTATAGAACCGACTGTTGCCAAAAACGGTAAGCTTGTTTCTAGCTCATCTACTTCACGAGAAACAGCAACGCGCATTGCGCGGCCAGTGCCTTCCATGATGTAAGCTGGTGAATTTGCGTTGCTCTTACGTAGGCGAGCAAACTCTGTAAAACCTGCGTAGAAGATTTCTTCTGTGCCTTCAATTTCGTCTTTACGCGCTTTTACTTTTTGGTAAAGCTGAGAAAGATCAGTACCCGACCAAAATTTGTCTTCAAACTGCTCTGCATTTTTTGACGCTTGAGAAAGCACTTTGCTGCGCTTGATGATCATTGCCCATGACACAATTGACATGCCAAGCAACGTCAGCATCACAAGCTTTACCAACAGACTGGCCTGAAGAAAGAGATCTAAAATGGAAATATCAGCAGTCACTATTTGTTAGCTCCGAATTTATAAAGGTTGGAATAGCTATTGGTTTCATTTTCTTATTATCGATACATGCTACCTTAACCGAGGCCTTGCACAATATCTTGCCTTGATCATTGACCAACTCTTGACAGAATTGCAGAGAAGCACGTTTTATTTCTGACACTCGGGTTACGACTGTCAGATGCTCGTCCAGCTTAGCGCCTTGGTTGAAATCGATATCCATGTGTCGGACAACAAAGCCGATATTTTGTTCCAGTAACACATGTTGAGAAATGCCTTTAGCACGTAACATCTCTGTCCGTGCGCGCTCAAAGAATTTTAGATAATTAGAATGATATACAACACCGCCCGCATCAGTGTCTTCATAGTAAACAGTGATCGGCCAGTGAAAGAGATTTGATGTGCCTTGCAAGGGAGTACCAATATATTCAATTCTTTAAAGTAATTACTATAACTGAAGCGACAGCAATTGGTACCGAGCTAATGAAATATTTTTGAAATTTGTAGAAAAAATAAAAGCTAGGCGAGATACCTAGCTTTTATTCGATGATTTAGTAACCGACTTTATTACAGCATATTTCAGCCTAAATGAAATAAAGTGCCGTTAGATAAATTAAGATAGCTAACGAGAAATAAGGACTAAACAAAACTTGCCAGTACCAGTTTCTTGGCTTGAAGCCCACCCCATACACCATGCTTGAACATACAGACCAAATCAGTGCTGGTGCGATGATTGAGTTAAAACCACCAATTGCTTGATGGTAAGCTTCAGGGTCCCACATCACCAATCCTACGTGCATAAAGCCAAGGATGAGAGATAAGACTCGTAGCAGAGTCTTATCCATTGGTGCGTGAAGTTTCGCTACCTTATCAGCGAGGTTACTCACTGTCTTTATCCATCATTTCTGAGTGCTCTAGCCAAAGAGCGTTGATGATACCGAATGCACAAGCAAGTAGTACACCTAGAATCCATGCGAAATACCACATAGTAAATGCTCCTTAGTAAAGTGAGTTTTTGTTGTCTTCAATGTACTGGTCATCAAGGCGACCAAACATCTTGTAGTAAGTCCAAGATGTGTAGCCAAGGATGATTGGCACCATAACAAACGCAACGCCTGTCATTAGGTTCAGAGTCAGCTCAGATGACGTTGCATCCCACATTGTTAAGCTGTGGCTTGGCATTAAGTCTGAAGGCATGATGAATGGGAACATCGCAAAACCTGCAGTAAAGATAACACCAGCAACACCCAAGCTTGAAGTAATGAACGAAATCGCACATTTTTCAAGACGAGATGCCAATACAGCGAGAAGCGGCATTGCAACACCTAATACAGGAGCAGCCCATAGTAGTGGGTAGTTTTCAAAGTTCTTCATCCACGCACCAGCTTCACGGATAACCTCTTTGTTTAGAGGGTTAGAAGCAGCGTTAGTGTCGATACCGCCAACAATGACGTAACCATCGATATTTTGGATCCAGAAACCAGCCGCTACAAACGCAGCAACCGTCAGTAAACCAGCCAACTGAGCAACGTTGCGCGCACGCACATGCACTTCGCCTGTTGTTTTCATTTGTAGCCAAGTAGAACCTTGCATCAAAATCATGAACAAGCTTACTAGACCACACAACAGTGCAAATGGGTTTAGTAGACCAAAGAATGAGCCATGGTATGTTGGCATCAAGAACTCACTCAATTGGAATGGTACACCTTGTAGAAGGTTGCCAAACGCTACACCAAAGATGATTGGCGGAACAAAACCACTGATTGAGATACAGATATCCCAGGTATTGCGCCATTTTGGATCTTCGATTTTAGAACGGTAGTCTAGGCCCAGAGGACGAAGCCATAGCGCTGCTAGTGTCAAAATCATCGCTAAGTAGAAGCCTGAAAATGACGTTGCGTAAACCAAAGGCCAAGCTGCGAACAGTGCACCACCAGCAGTGATAAGCCAAACTTGGTTACCATCCCAGTGAGGAGCAATTGAGTTAATCATGACACGGCGTTGCGTGTCGTTTTTACCGATGATAGGTACAAGCGCGCCTACACCCATATCGAAGCCGTCTGTTACTGCAAAACCAACTAGTAGAACACCGATTAGTACCCACCAGATGAGTCGCAAGATTTCGTAATCAAACATCTTGTTATCTCCTTACCTTACGCTTCTACTTGGCGACTAACTTTGTCTTCAACAGAGTCAGCATTTTGCTCGAAGTGGTAGCGACCCGTTTTCAGGCTACTTGGACCTTTACGAGCGAATTTCAACATTAGGTAAACTTCTGCAATCAGGAATACCGTGTATAGCGCCAGAATTGCGAAGAGTGAAGTCCAGATTTCACCTGCAGTTAGTGCAGAAGCTGCAACATGCACTGGTAAAATTTCACCTACAGCCCAAGGTTGACGGCCGTACTCAGCGACGAACCAACCCGCTTCAATTGCAATCCAAGGTAGTGGAATGCTAAATAGTGCAGCTTTTAGAATCCATTGTTTCTGCTCAATCTTCTGACGACACGTTTGGATAAACGCCGCACCAAAGACAAACAACATGATGAAGCCACAAGCAACCATGATACGGAATGACCAGAATAGCGGCCATACTGTTGGGATTGAGTCGTCCGCAGCAGCTTGGATTTGCTCTTCTGTTGCATCAACAACATTGTCTGTGTAGCGTTTTAGAAGTAGACCGTAACCTAGGTCACCTTTCACTTCATCAAACGCAGTCATGTTTTCTTCTGACTTATCGCCCGCACGAAGCTTCTCTAGAAGTTCATAAGCGTACATGCCGTCACGAATACGATCGACGTGTTCATCACGTAAATCACGAAGACCTGTTACTTGCTCATCAAAAGAACGTGTCGCGATAATACCCATTACGTAAGGGATCTTAATTGCGTAATCGGTATGCATCGTTTCCTGGTTAGGAACACCAAATAACGTAAATGCGGCAGGTGCAGGTTCAGTGTGCCACTCTGCTTCAATTGCAGCGAGTTTCACTTTTTGAACTTCACCAAGCTCGTAGCCAGATTCGTCACCAAGAACGATGGTAGATAAGATAGCTGCAATACCGAAAGAAGCAGCAATAGCAAACGAACGACGAGCAAACGCAATGTCACGACCTTTTAATAGGTAGTATGAACTGATGCCTAGAATAAACATTGCGCCACAAGTGTAACCAGAAGCAACCGTATGCACGAACTTAACCTGAGCAACTGGGTTTAGTACAACCTCAGAGAAGCTCACCATTTCCATTCGCATGGTTTCGAAGTTGAAATCTGCGCCTACTGGGTTTTGCATCCAGCCGTTTGCGATAAGAATCCAAAGAGCAGAGAAGTTAGAGCCTAGTGCCACAAGCCAGGTAACCGCTAAGTGTTGGCGTTTAGATAGACGATCCCACCCGAAGAAGAATAGACCAACAAAAGTTGACTCCAGGAAGAATGCGACAAGTGCTTCGATCGCTAGCGGTGCACCGAAGATATCACCTACATAGTGGGAGTAGTAAGACCAGTTCGTACCAAACTGGAACTCCATGGTAAGGCCTGTCGCCACACCAAGTGCAAAGTTAATACCGAATAGCTTACCCCAGAACTTGGTCATGTCCTTATAGATTTGCTTGTTCGTCATTACGTACATCGATTCCATAATGGCCAGAAGGAAGGCCATACCAAGGGTCAATGGTACGAATAGGAAGTGATACATCGCTGTCAGTGCAAACTGCAACCGCGATAGATCAACTACGTCAATCATGGTAACTCCTATGTGTCGGCTGAATGACACTCTCTACATATTGCAATCCATATTCAGGTGTTATTTACACTTGAAAAATGTTGAATTATCACAACTCATTGTTGCAAAAATGTGCTTCATTGGTTAGTTAATTGTTAAGCATCAGCTAATATAGCTGGGGCTAATATTACTTGTAAAAACAGATTGTTTCAAAAGGTTTATAGCCGTAACGCGCTTTGATATACATCAATGTTTATGCGCGGAATTTGCACAAAAATCCATCACATTGATCTAGATCAACCAGTATTGGATACGGATGTTAAGAGAGAGTAATCAGGAGAGAAATTAACCAGTTGCAAGCAAACATCGAGTTAACAATCAATGCTTTTTACTTACTAAACCAGTATGAGAAAAAATTCAAAAAATGTGAGTTTGGTCAACTTTAATGAAGCGCTGGGCAACAACGGCCCAGCGAGGGAATCTTATTTTTCAATTCCGAAATGCAAATACGCACGATCTGTCGCGATTCTTCCACGCGGAGTGCGTTGTAAATAACCTTGCTGAATAAGATAAGGTTCAAGAACGTCTTCAATAGTGTCCTTTTCTTCACCTATCGCCGCTGCCATGTTGTCGAGCCCGACCGGACCACCACCAAATTTTTCCATAATCGCGAGTAGTAGCTTACGGTCCATGTAATCGAAGCCTTCGGCGTCCACATCAAGCATATTCAACGCCTTATCGGCAACATCGGCACAAATGTGACCATTGCCTTTTACTTCCGCATAATCACGAACACGACGTAGCAAACGGTTAGCAATACGTGGTGTGCCACGCGCACGTCTTGCCACTTCCAATGCACCTTCAGGTTCCATTGATAAACCTAAACAATCCGCGCTTCGCTGCACGATATCTTGGAGGTCTTTTATCTTATAAAACTCAAGGCGCTGAGTAATACCAAAGCGGTCGCGCAATGGTGACGTTAAAGAGCCCGCTCGGGTCGTCGCACCAATTAACGTAAATGGTGGTAAATCGATCTTAATAGAACGAGCGGCCGGACCTTCACCGATCATAATATCCAGTTGATAATCTTCCATCGCCGGATACAGCACCTCTTCAACCATCGGGCTCAAGCGGTGAATCTCATCGATGAACAACACATCGTTTTCTTCGAGGTTGGTTAACAGCGCGGCCAAATCGCCTGCTTTCTCAAGTACAGGGCCTGAAGTAGTGCGAATGTTCACTTCCATTTCATTGGCAACGATGTTCGCAAGTGTGGTTTTACCCAAACCTGGGGGACCAAAAATCAAAAGGTGATCAAGTGCTTCGCTACGTAACTGAGCAGCTTTAATGAAGATCTCCATTTGGTCACGGACATGGTCCTGACCTTGGTAATCCGCTAATTTTTTTGGCCGAATAGCACGATCAATGACATCTTCATCACGAAAGGCAGGGTTTTCTGGCGCGATTAAACGATCGGCTTCAATCATCTTTTTACCTTGAAAAATGGTTACCTGAAAGAATAATGCCGCTCGTTTAACAGCAAGTGGCATATTTCTATATCTCGTCATCCTGTACAGCGACGAAGGAGCGTGATACAGGATCTTCTATCCGAGCGATTTATGGTCAAATTGTTTCATTAACCGCTCAGCGTGCTGCTATTAGATTCCCAGTCTCGCCAGGCTCGCTGGAATGACACAAAAAACATCGTTAAGCGATTGGCATTAACCTTAGAGAATGAGTTATCTTGAACAAATGTTCACTGTGCAACCAGCGTTACACCATTGATTTTAGAGCTTCACGGATCATTTGCTCACTGCTCATGTCCGGTTTAGCGATCTGAGATACCACTTTCGACGCTTGAGTCGGCTTGTAACCTAGAGCTAGAAGCGCACTGATTGCTTCTTCTTCCGCGTTGTTGGATGTCGCACTAGAATCCGCAGGAGCAGCATCCGTAAATGGTGTAAATAGATCGCCAGCGCCCCACCCTTTCAAGCGGTCTTTCATTTCAACAACCAATCTCTCTGCGGTTTTCTTGCCAACGCCTGGAAGCTTAACCAGCGTAGAAACGTCTTCATGTTCCACACAAGTAACAAATTGCGTTGCTGTCATACCAGAGAGAATACCAAGACCGAGTTTAGGACCAACGCCATTGGCTTTGATCACTTCACGGAAAAGTGCTCGTTCTTTTACTGTGTTGAAACCGTATAGCAATTGCGCATCTTCACGGACAACAAAGTGAGTATAAATAATGGCTTCTTCGCCAACATTTGGCAGTTCGTAAAAACAGCTCATTGGCATCTGGACTTCATAGCCAATGCCATTAACTTCAATTAATACTTCAGGTGGTTGTTTTTCAATCAGTATGCCACGAAGACGTCCAATCACTATAAATACTCTTTGGAAATGAATTTGCGACAGGATAATAAAGAACTGGATAGACATCCAGTTAATTTTAACGGTAGCGCCCTTTTCTGGCACTGGTTGCTTTGCCCGCTAACGCAACGAGAGTCTTGTTAGTATTGGCATGACAAATCGCCACACCTAAAGCATCGGCTGCATCCGCTTGAGGCTTGGCGGGCAATTTAAGCATCTGCTGAACCATATGCTGAACTTGCGCTTTGTCCGCGCCACCAGTGCCGACGACAGCTTGCTTAATAAGACGAGCCGCGTATTCAAATACCGGCAACTCCGCATTCACCGCAGCAACAATTGCACTGCCACGAGCTTGGCCAAGTTTTAGCGCTGAATCCGCGTTTTTGGCCATAAACACTTGCTCGATCGCGAAAACGTCCGGTTGAAACTGGGTAATGATTTCCGTGACGCCTGCATAAATCTGTTTAAGCCGACCCGGAAGTTCTTTTTCTGAAGTACGAATGCAGCCACTACCAAGGTATTGCAAGTGGCGTCCATTTTGACGAATGACCCCATAGCCGGTAATGCGCGAACCTGGGTCAATGCCCAAAATAATTGACATGAATGTTCCTAAAAATGAGGCCTAATTCGGCCTCAGTCTTTTTATTATTACTTGCTAACTTCGGAGCAAATACCGCTCCCGACACCTTGAGTTTAATCTAGCGTAGCCGCAACGTCGTCAGAGATATCACCATTGTGATAAACCTCTTGAACGTCGTCCAGATCTTCCAAAGCGTCAATCAAACGAAGTAGTTTTGGCGCAGTATCCGCGTCCAAATCTGCTTTCGTAGATGGGATCAGCGACACCTCCGCGTTCTCTGCCTCAAAACCTGCGGCATCAAGGGCATCTTTTACGAGTCCAAAGTCGCCTGGGGCCGTGTAGACATCAATCGAGCCATCTTCTGCCGTTTCAATGTCATCAGCACCACTTTCTAATGCCACTTCCATTACCGCATCCTCATCTAAACCTGGGCCATATGAAATCACGCCTTTCTTGTCGAAAAGATAGTTGACGCTACCATCCGTCCCCAGATTACCGCCTGACTTTGAGAATGCATGGCGTACGCCAGATACCGTACGATTTCGGTTATCCGTCATACATTCAACCATGACCGCCGTACCACCTGGACCATAACCTTCATAGATCACGGTTTCCATGTTGTCGTCGCCTTCACCACCAGCACCTCGGCTGACAGCGCGGTTGACAGTGTCACGTGTCATGTTGTTAGACAGTGCTTTATCAATTGCTGCTCGCAAACGTGGGTTATTTTCTGGCTCACCGCCCCCCTCTTTTGCCGCAACAACGATTTCACGGATTAATTTAGTAAAAATTTTGCCGCGCTTCGCATCTTGCGCTGCTTTACGGTGACGAATATTCGCCCATTTACTATGACCAGCCATAATTCACCTTTTAATGTATTTTGACGCTTAATAACAAAACATGTTCTAAAAGCGTTGCTTGGGAAATTGCTTTGGAAGTTTCTTGGGTTTATTTAAACAAAAACTCCCGCAGTTGCGGGAGTTTTCTTCAAATGTTGTGCGCTTATTCTGCGTCTTTTTCTTTCGCTGCAGTTACTGCGATTGCTAGCTCTTCTAGCGCTGCTGGGTTCGCAATACTTGGTGCGTCTGTTAGTAGACACGCCGCTGCTGTTGTTTTAGGGAACGCGATAACATCACGGATGTTCTCTGTACCACATAGCAGCATTACTAGACGGTCTAGACCAAATGCAAGACCAGCATGTGGAGGCGTACCGAATTTCAGCGCATCAAGCAGGAAGCCGAACTTAAGCTGTTGCTCTTCAGGTGTGATGCCTAGAATATCAAATACGGCTTCTTGCATATCTGCGTTGTGGATACGAACAGAGCCGCCGCCCACTTCGTAGCCATTTAGAACCATATCGTAAGCGTTAGAATTTGCCGCAGCTGGGTTTGCTTTTAGCTCTTCTGCAGTCACACCTAGAGGCGATGTGAATGGGTGGTGCATCGCGTGTAGGTTGCCTTCGTCATCTTCTTCGAACATTGGGAAGTCAACAACCCATAGTGGAGCCCATGCAGACTCATCCGTTAGCTCTAGGTCTTTACCTAGTTTCAAACGTAGCGCACCCATTGCTTCTGCAACGATGCCCGCTTTATCAGCGCCAAATAGGATAATGTCACCAGATTCCGCTTGAGTACGATCTAGAATGCCGTTGATCACGTCTTCATTTAGGAACTTAGCGACTGGAGATTGGATACCTTCCATGCCCGCTGCACGGTCGTTAACCTTCATCCAAGCTAGACCTTTCGCACCGTAGATGCCAACGAATTCACCGTAGCCATCAATTTGCTTACGAGTCAGAGAAGCACCACCTGGAACGCGAATAACGGCAACGCGGCCTTTTTCGTCGTTTGCTGGACCTGAGAATACTTTGAACTCAACGTCTTTCACTAGGTCAGCAACGTCTACTAGTTCCAGTGGGTTACGTAGGTCTGGCTTGTCAGAACCGAAACGACGAATCGCTTCGCTGAACGGCATTACTGGGAATTCACCTAGGTCAACGTTTAGTAGCTCTTGCCACATTTCACGAACCATTTTCTCAGTCGTTGCACGAACTTGGTCAGCCGTCATGAATGACGTTTCGATATCGATCTGAGTGAATTCTGGTTGACGGTCAGCACGCAAGTCTTCATCACGGAAACACTTAACGATTTGGTAGTAACGGTCAAAACCAGACATCATTAGAAGTTGTTTGAATAGCTGTGGAGACTGAGGAAGCGCGTAGAAGCTGCCTTTGTGAACACGGCTAGGTACTAGGTAGTCACGAGCGCCTTCTGGAGTCGCTTTTGTTAGGACTGGTGTTTCGATGTCTAGGAAACCGTTGTCATCTAGGAAACGACGAACAAAGCTAGACGCTTTAGCTCGTAGCTTGATGCGGTCGCTCATTTCTGGACGACGTAGATCTAGGTAACGGTACTTCAGGCGCTGCTCTTCAGAGTTCTTTTGGTTGAAGTCTAGAGGCAGAACATCAGAACGGTTGATGATTTCAAGACCTTTCGCAAGGATCTCAACTTCACCTGTTGCCATGTCTTTGTTTGCTTGGCTCTCTGGGCGAACGCGCACTTCACCCGTTAGTTTGATACAGAATTCATTACGAAGTGTGTTCGCCACTTCATACGCATCCGCCATATCTGGATCAACAACTACCTGAACGATACCTTCGCGATCTCGCATATCAATAAAAATAAGACCGCCTAAATCACGACGACGGTTAACCCAGCCGCAAAGTTCTACAGTTTGTCCTGCAAGGGACTTGTTCAGGTGACCACAGTAATGGGTACGCATAATGAAATTCCCAATCTCTCAAATGTTGTTAACTACGCTCTGTCAGCCTCATTGCTAAGCAGAGTAAAGATTCAGTTATACGCTGAATGTCCACGAAAATCGACTACTCAACATACAATTACGTGTGTTTTATCATTCACTGGTGCTTTTTAGTACAACAAATGTTCAAAAGCGCACCAAAGCGAAAAAATTGGGGAGGATTATAGCGTGAAATTACCTATTTCAGCAAAACTCTCGTAAAGTATTCACACGAGTAGCAAGCAGTAAAGAATAATGGATAACTTACCTCTTCGACTTGGATTGACGATGTGGTCGCACAATCAATGGCAACAAAGTTTTTACGGCAGCGGGACAAAGCCCGCTGAACGTTTAGAAAGGTATGCGCAAGTGTTTCATACCGTGGAAGGCAACACGACATTTTATGCCACACCGACGCTCAATACAGTGCAAAACTGGAGAGCCGCAACCCACGATGATTTTCGCTTTACTTTCAAACTTCCTAAAGCCATTACTCATGAGCAAATGCTAAGAGGTTGCAGCGAACAACTGAGAGACTTCATGAAAGTCATGGAGCCTTTGCATGACCGTGTAGGCCAATGGACAATTCAATTACCAGCCGCATTTGGTCCTGAGCACCTTGATCGACTGAAAAAGTTCTGCGCGAGCTTTCCACCTAACTTCCCTCTCGGTGTTGAGGTTCGCCATATGGCATTTTTCTCCAAAGGCGAAGAAGAGCGAGCACTTAACCAATGGTTAGTAGAGAATAATATTGACCGCATTATTATGGATAGCCGCCCAGTCTTTGCCGCTAAGCCCGACAATGAGGCGATTATTGATGCACAAATGAAAAAACCACGAGTCCCTGTTCACGCCATTGCTACCGCTTCACATCCTTTGATTCGCTTTATTGGTCATCCAGAAGAACAACAAAATTACGAGTTTTTTAAACCATGGCTCAACAAGTTGCCACAATGGATTGCCGAAGGTAAACAGCCATATGTCATGATCCATACCGCAGACAATATAATTGCGCCAGAGTTGGCCGCAAACCTATATAAAGACATACAAAAGCGTATCACACTCCCTGAGTTATCACCTTTCCCAGCTGACGATGGCAACTCGCAGTTACAGATGTTCTAACGCAACACATGACAGAGGCGCGAAATTCCCATAAAATACGCGCCTTTTTTGGTGCCTGACATTTTCAGGCGGCTTGTATGCAGAGACTTAGTTATGAACCCTAAGAGCAATCCAGATACTATTTTTTCGGCTCCAATCGATAAAATTGGGGATTTCACGTTCGATGAACGCGTAGCGGAAGTATTTCCTGACATGATTCAACGATCGGTACCGGGTTACAGCAATATCATTTCTGCAATCGGTATGCTGGCAGAGCGTTTTGTAAAACCTCACTCAAACATCTATGACCTTGGCTGTTCTTTGGGTGCTGCAACATTGTCTATGCGTCGCCATATCAAACAAGAAGGTTGCCAAATCATCGCAGTGGACAACTCTCCTGCGATGGTTGAGCGTTGTAAACTTCACGTCAACGCTTACCGCAGTGACACTCCTGTGGATGTAGTAGAAGCAGACATTCGCAATATCGAAATTGAAAACGCGTCAGTGGTGGTGTTGAACTTCACTTTGCAATTCCTCTCTCCAGAAGATCGTTACTCCTTGCTCGAGAAAATTTACGCAGGCCTGCGTCCAGGCGGCATTTTGATTCTATCGGAGAAATTCGTCTTCGAAGATGAAGTTTCGAACGAACTGTTAATTGACCTTCACCACGACTTTAAACGTGCGAATGGTTATAGCGAACTAGAAATCAGCCAAAAGCGCAGCGCGATAGAAAACGTAATGCGCCCAGATTCAAAGAAAGAACATAAAGAGCGTTTCGCTAAAATTGGCTTTTCTAGCTACGATGTTTGGTTCCAATGCTTTAACTTCGGCTCCATGTTCGCGATTAAATAGACCATGCATACAAAGCCTGAACCATACCGATTTCGGCTTTTGTTAATAATTTATACCCATCAACTCAGCGATTAACTAACTATGTTTAACTTTGCAAATTTCTACCAATTGATTGCCCAAGACACCCGTCTTCAACCTTGGCTTAATGTGCTTCCACAACAGCTAACGGATTGGCAAAATGCAGAGCACGGTGACTTTGGTCGCTGGTTGAAAGCCCTGAACAAAATCCCAGCGGGTAGACCGGACAACATCAACATTGTTGATTCTGTCACGATTTCAAACAATGAGCCCATGCCTCAAGGGGAACTTAAAAAGCTAGAAAGCTTACTTCGTACATTCCATCCTTGGCGCAAAGGCCCATACAACGTACACGGCATCCATATTGATACTGAGTGGCGCAGTGATTGGAAATGGGACCGCGTGCTTCCGCATATTTCACCATTAAAAAATCGCAGCGTACTCGATGTAGGTTGTGGTAACGGCTACCACATGTGGCGCATGCTAGGCGAAGGTGCACGCTTAACTGTCGGTATCGATCCATCTCACCTGTTTCTAATTCAGTTCGAAGCAATTCGTAAACTAATGGGCGATGACCAACGTGCACACCTATTGCCATTGGGTATTGAACAACTACCTAAGTTAGAAGCGTTCGATACGGTATTCAGCATGGGCGTGCTTTACCATCGCCGCTCGCCTCTCGATCATTTAGTGCAACTAAAAGATCAATTGGTATCTGGTGGTGAACTCGTATTGGAAACACTCGTGATTGAAGGTGATGAGAATGCAGTACTGGTCCCGACTTCTCGTTACGCGCAAATGCGTAATGTCTATTTCTTCCCTTCAGCAAAAGCCCTAAAAGTGTGGTTAGAATTGGTCGGTTTTGAAGATGTTCGTATCGTTGATGAAAACATCACATCCGTAGATGAACAACGTACCACAGATTGGATGACGCATAACTCTCTACCTGACTACTTAGATCCGAACGACCCAAGCAAGACTGTAGAAGGCTACCCTGCCCCTCGCCGCGCGGTTCTTGTCGCTCGCAAATCATAATTCGCTGAGATTCCTGACATTGTCTTAACTCATTTTACGAGTTAAGACATTACCCTCTTTCCTCGTAATGAGCGAGTTTGATTTTTGAATCCATTTTTCACGTCAAAATATAAGCACGCTCTAAATAAGGATGCGCTTTTATGTCCTTGATTTTTGGCTTTTCATCACTATTCCTCAAACAATAAGTAATAGAGAAACATTCTTACTTGTGAGGCTTTATCGATATAAGCTAAACTCCTAAAAAATAAACAACTTAATCCAATCCCAAGGTTTTCAATGTTATTACGATTGACCCCGATTGTTGCCATCGCCTTACTATCTGGATGCTCACTAACCAAAGGCGAACAGTACCACCAAGAAACGTTAGCGGCGATTCAAAATTCAGAAGCGAATGTCAATAATCGCATTACCAACCTAGAGCTACAGCTCAGCAACCAATCGGACTATATCGACAGCCTTGAAGAACAAGTCGATAAACTACAGGTTGAACTTCTTACATTTCGCGATGAAGCAATGGCAGAAGTAAAAAAACCGAAAGAGCCGATTATTGTCCAATCTCCCGCTCCTGTGGAACCAACCCCAACTCACGATATTGTCCTTGGCTCTATCGAAAAGGTCACTGTAGAGTCGATTAAGCAAACTTTTGATGCACGTATCGACACTGGTGCCGCGACGTCGTCTTTAAATGCCGTTGATATTGAAGAGTTCGAAAGAAATGGCAAAAAATGGGTCCGATTCCACTTAGCAGACACCAGTAAATCCGAAGAAGAGAAAAGTACTTGGATCGAAGCTCCTGTCATTCGCTACGTCAAAATCCGCCAGGTTACCAGTGAAGAGTTAGAACGCCGCGCTGTGGTAGAACTTTGGGTGCGCGTTGGAAAAATTCATGAAAAAGCGCAATTTACGTTGGCAGATCGCTCACATATGAACCATCCTATTTTACTGGGTAGAGAATTTATGCGCGACATAGCACTTGTCGATGTAAGTCGTACCTATATCCAAACGGACGAAGATAAAAAATAATAAGGTAGATTATGACGTCAAAAATACCGTTTTACCTTTCTATCATCTTATTGGTGATTGCGGGCATTGCTCTGAGTGTTTTCAGACATGAAAACTACGGCGTGCCTTGGACGCCAGGCGAAACTCGCCAGGTATGGGATGTAGAAGCTCGTATTGAGTTCAATGCTAACGGCAACGAAGTAAAAGCGTCACTTGCAGCACCTCATACACAAAGTGGTTACACACTTATCGGTGAATCTGCTTCCTCATCAGGTTATGGCGTTTCCTACATCAATGACGATTCAGGCCGTCGTGCAGAATGGTCAATTCGCCAAGCTCAAGGGCCACAAACCATATACTACAAAGCCCAGTTCTTAGTAGACCCTCAGGCTAAAGTCACTCCTTTACCGCCAACGGAAGACATTACGCCACCAACGCTATCAGCACCACAAGCAGCAGCGGCAAATGCCCTTATCGAACGTGCGATGAGTCGCTCAGCCGATAATGTGACGTTTACTCGTGAGCTTATCAAAGCGCTTAATGACCCAGATAGCCAAAACTCGTCGCTACTACTGAACGATTTCAGCCGTACTGATGCACTGCATAATATTTTGCTTACCGCAGGTATACAAAGCAAAACCGTCGGTGTTATCGAACTAGAAGATGGTCGTCGACGCCAAACAATTCAACCAATGGTTCAGGTTTGGTCAGGTAAAGATTGGGTACTGTTTTCGCCAAAATCCGAACAAAAAGCAGTGAAACCCAACTTGTTAGTGTGGGATGAATCAAACGTATCCTTACTTGACCTTGTTGGTGGTAAAAATAGCCAAGTGCATTTCTCGATGATTAAGCAAGAAATGACACCACAACAAGCTACAAACAACAAAATAGAAGCAGATGGATTACTGAATATTTCAATTCATAGCTTACCTTTGGAAGAGCAAGCGATGTTCAAAACCATCATGCTCATCCCTATTGGTGCTCTGATCGTTGTGTTCTTGCGTGTGATTATCGGCCTGAAAACATCCGGTACCTTCATGCCTGTGTTGATTGCCGTTGCTTTTGTTCAAACTCAACTATTAACGGGTATTGTCGGTTTCTTGCTAATTGTAGGTACAGGCCTGATTATTCGAAGCTATTTGTCTAGGTTGAACTTATTGCTGGTAGCAAGGATATCTGCGGTCATTATTACCGTTATCATGATCATCTCGGTGTTCACCGTTGTTGCGTTTAAGATGGGCTTAACGGAAGGCCTAACAATTACCTTCTTCCCTATGATAATCTTGTCTTGGACGATTGAACGTATGTCAATCCTATGGGAAGAAGAAGGTGCGAAGGAAGTTGCTCTGCAAGGTGGTGGTTCATTGCTGACAGCGGTATTAGTTTACCTTGCAATGACGAACTCATACATTCAACACTTAACCTTTAACTTCATTGGTCTACAGTTGATTGTTCTGGCCGGTATTCTATTACTAGGTACTTACACAGGTTACCGCCTCACTGAGCTACGACGCTTCAAACCACTAGCGGAGGACTAAACGATGTTCGAAAGTTTTACTTCGCCGTCTAAGCTTCGCCATAAAGGCATTATGGGGATGAACAAGCGTAACCACAGCTATATTGGCCGTTACAATGATCGTTCTAAATACCCACTTGTCGATGACAAGCTAAAGACCAAAATTATTGCACAGGCAGCAGGAGCAACAGTTCCTGCCCTGATCGGTGTCATTCATAACCAAGCTGAAGTTAAGACTATCCACAAAATGGTTGAAAACTGGCCTGGTTTTGTAATCAAACCTGCACAAGGTAGTGGCGGTAAAGGCATTCTGGTTGTTACGTCTCACAAAAACGGGGTATATACCAAACCCTCCGGCTCTACAATTGGTAGGGATGAGGTCGAGCGTCACATTAGTAATGCGCTTGCTGGCCTTTTCTCTCTTGGTGGTAAAAATGACGTTGCTGTGGTTGAAAACTTAATCAAGTTTGATGACTGTTTTGATGGCTTCAGTTATGAAGGCGTACCAGATGTTCGGATCATCGTATTTAAAGGTTATCCAGTTATGGCGATGATGCGCTGTTCTACAGCGGCTTCCGACGGCAAAGCAAACCTTCACCAAGGTGCGGTAGGAGTAGGCATTGACATCGCGACAGGTAAAGCCGTCAGAGCGGTGCAGTTCGATCATCCAGTGACTCATCACCCTGATACAGGTAAAGACCTTTCGACCCTTCAAGTACCGCATTGGGAGCGCTTGCTGGAGCTTGCGTCAAGTGCCTGGGAAATGACAGGTTTGGGATACATGGGTACGGATATGGTGCTGGATAAAGATGAAGGGCCTATGGTTTTAGAGCTTAACGCTCGCCCTGGTCTGGCAATCCAAATCGCTAATGGTGCAGGCTTGCTTCCTCGTTTGAAACACATAGAGAGCCTTGGCACACCTGCTGAGTATCCAAAACCGATTGAACGCGTCGCTTACGCGGCAGAGCAGTTCGGTGTGAAGCCGTTGTTCTAACCCTTCGACATAATGTTCGTTATTACTCGCCAGTAATTGTCATGATTACTGGCGTTTTTGTTCCCGCATCCAAAAACCTTGCACTTGCTCTCCTTATTAAACACATCCTTCTCATATATAAGTTGAATCAATGATCGAGCTAACAAAATCAACATAGATCGTTTCTTTTCTACTTTGCCTTTTGAGTATGATGAGAGCTCCCCTTACTCAACTTGAGAGGTTGGGAAATGCTAATAAAAGAAACAAATAATGATGAACCAGAGCTTGAAGAACAAGAGAGCTTAGACCAACACCTACAACGCTTGTCTGAGCTTTCTGTCCAAGCACTTGAAGAGCTTGCTGAAATGATCGAAGTCAGGGACGATATTCCAGAGGAATAAACGTCGCTTCCTCATTAAGTTCCGCTAATAAGCCGAGACTGCCGTCCTACAGTCTCGGCTTGTCTTATGTTGTTCGAAGCCTGCCTCGCAAACAGATACAAAAACGCCCGCGTTCATTGCGGGCGTTTTGTTAGATTCGAAGTTTACGATTCAAACTCTTCAATCATCTCTTGTGCTTCAGTCTTAGGCTTATCCGTTTGACCAAAACCACGCAGACCAACCACGTGTACGTGTTCGTGATCTTTAAACACCTTACGCACCAGTTTGTAGGTCGTACCTTTCTCTGGGCTGATGTTTTCAGGTGCCGCGATAAGAAGCTGCATATCCAGACGGTCACACAATTCGAACAATGTCGCGATCGATTTCGCATCCAGACGCGCTGCTTCATCCAAGAAAAGCAAACGACAAGGCACAATGTCTTTGCTGCGTAGACGACGAGACTCTTCTTCCCAGCTTTGAACAACCATCAGAAGGATTGACTGACCGGTACCGATCGCTTCACCTGTTGATAGCGCGCCAGACTCTGCTTGTAGCCAACCGTCTGTACCACGGTTCACTTCTACACTTAGCTCTAGGTAGTTACGGTAATCCAGTAGCTCTTCACCCAGAACCTGAGGAGAACGTTGACCCATATCGATATGTGGGTTCACGCGTTGGAACAGTTTCGCCATTGCTTCAGAGAAGGTAAAGCGAGTCGATTCAAACAGATCTTTATGCTGCTCTTGCTGTGTCGCTAGTCCGTTCAGTAGCACTTCGTGACTTTCACGAATCTTCACGTTTAGACGTACGCCCTTCACCTGACCAAACGAGATGTTCGACAAACCTTGGTTCAGCATACGAATACGGTTTTGCTCACGCTGAATCGTCTTCTTGATGATGCTCGCTACTGACTCAGAGCTGATCGCTAGACGGTTTTCACGTTGCGTTAGCTCTTCCGTTAGACGCGCCAGCTCGACTTCCATCTCTTCGATTGCTTCAACTGGGTCATCAGTACGGATGATATCCTGACGAATACGCTCACGAAGGTGTTGGTATACAGCAATATAGAACAGAACTTTACGCTCTGGACGTGCGTTATCTTCTGATAGACGCAGCGCATCACGCAGGTCGTCATTGTTCGCAACCGCTAGACGCAGCGCCCCCAATGATTTATCAGACATAGAACGCAGCTCATCCGCAGACATGTAAGCCAGTTCACGCTTGTGTAGACGACGCTCAACATCGTTCTCACGCGCTAAACGAAGTACTGAACACCAGCCAGCTTTCGCTGCAACCACGAAGGTACGCAACTCAACATATTCTTTCTGAACTTTCTTCAGGCGTTTCGCCAAGCCTTTCATCTCTAGTTCAGTAGAGGTGATCGTGCGCTCGTATTCGCTCTTACGACTGCGAGACGTGTGTAGACGCTCGTGCAGTTCGTCACGACGACGCATTGCACGTTCTTCTGCACCTTCGTCCGCGTTCACGCCAAACTCTTGAAGTTCTTGTTTGAACTCTTGAACCGTTTCCAGTTTCGCTTGGTGTGAACTCTTCAATGATGCCAATACTTGGTTGTATTGGTTCATTTGACCTTGCGATTGTTTCAACTCTTCACGAGAGCGTGTACGCATTTGTTCAGCTTGAACCAGTTTAGCTTTTAGCTGCTCACTCAGTTCGCTACTCTTGTTCAGTAGGTCTACTGAATCTGAGTAAGCGAAGTAGTGACGACGTTCAACGAGATCCGAGAGTGCAAAGATTTGCTTCTTAAGATCTTGTAGCCGCTCGTCTGCCGCTTTGTATTCTGCTTCTAGTGCATCGAATTGCTCTGGGTCAGCATCAAGCGCAGACGCAATATTCTCTAATTGCGCGACGGCTTTTGCATGGTTGCTTAAGAAGTTCTTCGCCTCTGCAAGCTGAGCGATTTTCTCTTCTAGCTCATCAAAACGCGCTTGCAATGACTCATCTTCAACAAGCACCATGTGTGACGCTAGCTTGTCCAGAGAAGACAACGCTTGCTTGCTGGTTTGAAGCTGAGAACGTTGTTGTTGCTCTTTCGCATCCAGATCCGCCAGCACGCGAGCAATTTGGTTACGCTTATCACGAATAGTTGCCAGTGCTTGTTCTGGATCGGCGTCAAAAGCAACCTGAATGTGGTTAGACACAAATAAGTTAAACGCTTGGTACAAGCGCTGCATTTTCTGAGAATCAAACGCCGCTTTTGCGTGTTTCTCTACCACTTCTTCTCGTTCGTTACGCAGCAACTCTAGACGCTGCTCACGTGCCGCGCGGCCAAACAATGGGATCTCAGGCAAGCGAGAGTAACGCATTTGGCGATCGTTCATACGAACGCAAACCGCGCCCTCTAACTCTTCTGCATCGAACGAGCTGTCATCAAAGGCATCGATGTCACCTTCAATGATGTACAAGTCTTCTGGACAGTCGTCTAGCTCTACCAGTTTTTCTTCGATGCCTGACAAGTCAGAAACAACGATAGCGTGACGAGCCGGACCGTACATCGCACTGAAGTAAGGCGCGTCATCAATCGTGATGTCATCGTAGATCTCAGACAGCAATACACCGCCCAGCGTATCTGCCAAACCTTTCAGGCGAGGGTCATTTGAACCACCAGGAGAAGCAAGACGCTCAATCTCAGCGTCTAGCTGGCTACGGCGCTCAGCAAGCTTATCTTTAGCTAAAGACAACTCCCTTTCTTGTTCAAGGACAACTTGCATGTGGTTCATTACCGCATGGCGATCCTCAAGTTCTTCACCGCTCTGCTCTCTCAGTTTCTCTAGCGCATCGTTCGCCGCAATCCAAGCTGGTGCTATTGCTTCAAGCTTACTGATTTCTGCCACCGCGTTTTGCTCTAGACGGCGCTGTTCACCACGCTGATCACGAACTTCTTCTTGAGCTATCTCTAGTGATTCGATTTGCGTCGCATGACGTTCACGTTCTTGTTCAAACGTAACCTCATCGGTTAGTTCAACGTGATATTGCTTTTTGTATTCAGCAACCAGTTCACGTGCTTGACGCTGCTGGTTAAGGCTGCGTTCGAGATCACGGTGTTGTGCTCGCCATTGTTGTTCGTTTTGTGCAATTTGTTGTGACTCACGCGCTTTCGCAATTGCAGTTTTCGCATGCTCAGACGCGTCTTTGCGCTCAACTTGACCAACGATGCTTTGTACCAGTTTAAGCGCGGTTTCAAACTGCTCTGCCGCTGCAGAAGACATGTCCAGTTTGTGCTTAACCGATAGCAACGCATTGGTGCTTTCTGATTCTTTGTTCTTAAGCTCAGAGACAAGCGCTTGAGCCGATTCCGCCGTTAGGCTGTCATCGCCAAGTAGTTGCTTCGCTTTCTCCAGCGCTTGAACTACTTGTTGATATTGAAGGGCGCGAGTTTGCTGAACGTCAAGAGCTTGCTGGTAATCAGCAAGTTGCGTCTTAAGGCTATCCACCTCTTCTTCTGCAACGGTAGCTTGCTCTTCAGCCATCATCACGCGTTCTTGCGCTTCTTCCACTACCATCATTTGTTCTTCAAGACGCTCGCTCAGCTCTTCAAGATCTTCTTGGTAGCGTTCGATCTTCTCTTGCTGACGCAGCGCGTTTTGCACCAGTTGCAAGTGATCAGAAGCCGCTTGGTAGTCTTGCTCTAAAGAAGATTCTGACTCGATCAGCAGTTCCAGCTCTTCTTGAACGCGGTTAAGCAGATTGTTTTGCTCAATCAAGGTTTCGCGAGAACCAAATAACTCTGAACGCAAAGACAATGTCTGTTCTAGTTTTTTACGGCGCTCGTTGGCATGGCGCATATAGTCCGCTGCCACGTAGTTGGTCGACTCTGTAATCAAGTGTTTGAACAAGTCACGATCTGCTTGCGTGGTTTTGATCGCTTCTAGCGTCATGCGGTTTTCACGCAGTGCCGATTCCATATCTTGGAACGCTTTTTTCACGCCGCCGTTTTGTGGCAAAAGGTAGTCACGTAGCGAGCGCGTAATCGCACTTGAGATACCACCGTAAAGCGATGCTTCGATCAGGCGGTAGAATTTAGAACGGTCACCAGAGTTACGCAGTTTCTTCGGAATCACACCGAATTCAAACATTTGTGCGTGGTAATCCACGATAGAAGAGAACGCTTTGAACTGAACGCCTTCAAATTCCGCGATCGATTCTTTTACTTCGTTGATTTGACGTACACGAGCTTGAGTCGCAGATACGCTTTCAACCAAAATATCCGTTGGTTTCACATGGCTTGGAAGACCTTGGATCACAAACGGTTTGATGTCTACTTTCTTATCACGACCCGCAACTTGCTGTAGTTTTACTGCAAACAATAGGCGTTGGTTACGTGAGTTCACCACGTCTAGCGCCGCATAACATGCGCCCGGCTGTAGCTTACCGTACAAACCTTTGTCGCGAGACGATTGGCTGCTGCCTGCTTCTGTCGTATTACGGAAGTGCAGTAGCGTTTGGTCAGGAATCAATGCGGTGATGAACGCCGCCATTGTGGTTGATTTACCTGCACCGTTACCACCTGATAGCGTGGTGACCAGACCATCGATGTCAAACGTACGGGCAAAGAAGCCGTTCCAGTTGACCATGGTCAGCGATTGGTATTTACCGCGTTCAATCATGCTCATGCTTCACCCTCTTCTGTTGTTTCTTCTTGGGCTTGGTCGTCTTGATCTTCTTCAGACAATAAGCTGCCTTGGCTTGGCTCTTTGGTGTGCACTACTGCTTCACCATCACGGATCAGACGCAGCTGCGCTTCACGCATGTCATCGCCAATACGTACATCGGCACCAAAGCGGAATACCGCTTCACTGATGCTGAATTTACCGGTTTCACCGATGTTGATGATCATGCCTAGGCGACGCAGACGACGAAGTGACGTACGTACTTTTTCAAACAGCTTTTCTTTATCGAGGTCAGAACCAGTCGCACGGTTCGTCACTAGCTTCATCAGCTTGTTTTCATCTGCTAGAGCAAGCAGTTCGTCGTACAGCTCTTGGTTAGTGAAGATGCCTTCGTGCGCAAGACGCTCTGGGCTTAGATAAAGGAAACACAGTACCTTACCCACCAGCATATCCAGTTCAGAAAGAACACTACGGCCAATCAGAGACGTTGAACGAGGACGAAGATAGAAGAAACCTTCTGGCGCTTTCACCAATTCGGTGTTGTAGCGTTGGTAGAAAGAAGAAAGCTCAAGTTCGAAATCCGACAGCAACGCGTGGTTGTCTAGATCTTCACTTGAGATATGACGCCCTGCTCGAAGCATGCTGTCTAGCGCTGGGAACAGAGGGTTAGAAATTGCTTTTGCCAGATTCTCTGACATGTATTCATTAGTATCGGTCGATGACATTCGCTTGTACCTTTGCCCCAAATTCGTTGATTGCTTTCCAGTCTGGTTGAATCGCTTGGTAATCCGATTCTGAATACCCTAGACGTACAGCTTGATCGACGATAATGCGAGCTAAATCAAAATGATGAGTGTAAGGGTGCTGTGCAAGGTAATCTCGCAGTACCACACTCAAATCGATTGGTGTGCCTTGATCTTTATGCGCTTTTAGCATGTCACCAATTCGTTCAGACAGCTCATCATTGACTTGTTGAAACTCTTCGTATTCTACTTCCATCGGAACTTGACCCGTTACCTCGTCATCACGCAGTACTAGGGCCTCATCACGAAGGTCAGAAAGCCTCTCCGCATCTGCATAAGTCAGATACCAAGGCGCATCGAAGTAATCTTTGACAGATTGACGCAGACGCGAGCTAAACGCACGGTTCTTATCCATATCGATTGCAGTACGAATAAACTTGTGCACGTGTCGGTCGTAACCAATCCAAAGGTCGATCGCTTGCTGGCCCCAGCTTGTGATTCGGTCCAGCTTCATTTGCAGACCAAACAAGGCTTCTTCGATAAACTCCAGCTCAGGGTCACCGTAAACAATTTCTTGAATATCGAGGATCTGAGTTTGCAGTTCATCACTGGCGGCTTGCAGCGTATCTTGAAGTTCACGCAACGTGCTTGATGTTTCTGACAGAAGTGCTTCACAGTTGTTGATCGCTTCGCGCCAGTCTTTGTTAAGCAGGTCAGCAATCTGTTGTTTCACTGACTGTTGCTGCTCATCCATAACACGTTGGTTGAGGTCAATTTGATCGAAGATTTCGCCTACAGAATATTTTAAAACACCGTATACGTTTTTCTTCCAGTGACCCGGTGTGCCACCTTTTTGTGCTGCCTCAATCGCTTTCGCCATTTCATCCGCTACCATGGATAGCTGGATAGATAGACGCAGTTTTGAGAACTCACGATGACGCACGTAGTAGTCGGTTATTCCTATCGCTAATGGCGACAAGCGGTAAATGCTCGCTCCGTCAGTAATCTCACTGACAAAACGGCTCATAAGACGCTGCTTAACCATCTCGTTGATCGCATTGTTCGCACGAAAAGCGGAGGCTTCGCCGGTCTCATCAAATAGTCGAGTGACGATGGCAAATGCATCATGCAGTTCACCTTCACCCAGTTCTTCATCGAACCTTTCATTACTCAGTACGGCAATGGCTATCAAAAATGCCAATCGCTCTGTGGTCAGGTTCAACGAGAAATCGTGCTGCTTAACCCAGCCAACCAGCTCATCGATTGGTTGCTCTGCAGCATTGAGAGTCATCTCACTCATTGTTATTCCTGTTTATCGTTCTTTTTAGCCCACACATGAATGTAGCGGCCTAATGAGAGGTATGGCTCTTGTCGACAAAGTTGTTTTTCTAGCGCCAACACATCTTCAAACTCGTAATCACCCATGTATTCCATATTGCCTATGTAATCACTAAATGAGCGAATACCAGATTTGCCACAAATATTAAAACCTGAATTTTCTATCCACTGGTAGACTTCTTCAGGTTTTAAGCCTTTTTGCGGCTGTAGTTTAAATCTTTTTCGGTGAGGCATGCCGTCTAATATATGAGGAATGTTGCCACAAACCACGTTTTTATAGACTAAACCGTGGTGGTTGTAGAACATGACTGATGCGATACCTCCCGGTTTTACTTGTTCAAGAACTGTTTCAAGTGCGGCCTTAGGATCAACCAGCCACTCCATCACAGCGTGGAACATAACCAGATCGACCTGTCCATCCATATGTTCACCGATGGATTGGACAGGCGAATGAATCAGGCGATACTGCTCAAGCAAACCGTTTTTTTCAATATCCTGCTTAGCCAACTGCAGCATTTCCGAAGATAGATCACATAAAGCGATTCGATGTCCGAGCTTAGCAAGCTTTTGCGACATTTGTGCCAAACCACCACCAGCGTCCAACACTTCTAGGGGTTGCTGGTCAGCATCTAATTCACTTAGAATCTGTAGAAAATCTTCCCACACAATGATTTGGCGGATCTCCCCTTTATCGGAGCCGTAAATATTTTTTGCAAATTTGTGGGCGATATCGTCGAAATTGCGGTCTTCTGTCACTTCTGCTGAGTTATCATAACGGATTGTGCCGCTATTCTGGCACAAGGAAAGCAGGAATAAAGAGGGATACCCTCATTTTTATTATCAATTGATGTTTTTTCGGACTATTTATGTATGTTTGAGCTGAAAAAAGTAGTGTCAGCCATGCTTATGCCCCTTCCGGCATTGCTGCTGATAGGCTTGTTGGGTCTTGCTCTCATTAGTTTTACTACAAAACGTAAAACTGGCTGCTTCGTTGTTCTATTCTCTTTTGTTGGCATTTTTCTTGTTGCCTTCCAACCTGTTTCAACCAAGCTTCTTATGCCGTTAGAGCGAGAGCATAAAGCCTTTTTGCCAGTTTCTGGCACCATCGACTACGTGATGGTTTTAGGGAATGGTCATGTTATCGATGACGAAATTCCACCCACCTCGCAGTTAAGCCGTGCAGCATTAATGCGCTTAACTGAGGGCATTCGTATTTTAAGAATGTATCCAGGCGCGAAATTAATCTTATCCGGCTATGCTGGCGGATCTGAAATTAGCCACGCGCGAATGATGGCGAACGTTGCCCTTGCGTTGGGAGTCGCGAAATCCGATATCATTTTATTAGAAGATGCGAAAGATACGTGGGAAGAGGCGCGTCAAGCGGCTGCATTCGTTCAACAAAAGGAGATTGTGTTAGTCACTTCTGCGAGTCACATGAGCCGTGCATTGTATGAGTTCAACGCAGCAGGCATTAAACCAATCCCAGCCCCGACCAACTTCTTAGCTATTAGCGAGATAAGTCAACCTTGGGATAAATACTCACCTAAAGCGCGTTACTTAGAACAAACAGAGCTTTATTGGCATGAGTACTTGGGCAGTATTTGGCAAAGGTTGCGTGATACTGTCGGCCAAACACCAATGGTTGAAGCAAACTAGTATTATCTTGAAGCCACAAAAAAGGAGAGCCGAAGCTCTCCTTTTTCTTTTTACGATTGAGTTATGTTCCAACTAGTCACCAGCAAACATATAGCCTTCGCCGTGTACCGTTACAAAAATCTGTGGGTTCTTAGGATCGAACTCCATTTTTGCGCGCATACGTCGAATAAGAACATCAATGGTGCGGTCATTCGGCGCATCCACTCGATGGCTGATCATGTTCAAAATACGCTCACGACTTAACACCTGGTTAGGATAAGACGATAATGCCACCAAAAGTTCATACTCTGCTTTAGTTAGTTTTACTGGCTCACCGTTGCGGCTAAGTGCGCGACGTTGAATGTCGAATGTCCACTCCCCAAAGCGCACAATGTGCTCTTCACTGGTTTCATTCGCTTTCGAGCTGCCACTGCGCGCTGCTGAAATACGCCACAGCAAGTTTTTAACGCGAACTAACAGCTCTCTCAGTTCAAAAGGTTTTGTCACATAATCGTCAGCACCCATTTCTAGGCCTACGATTTTATCAATGCTATCCGTGCGTCCTGTTACTAATATGATACCAATATCCGATTGGCTACGTAACTCACGAGTAAGCATCAGGCCGTCTTCACCAGGCAGGTTAATATCCAGCATGATCAGGTCTACATCGCCCGCTTGCAAAACTTCACGCATTTCTGCGCCACTCTCTGCTTCGCTGACTTGGTAGCCCTCATTTTGGAAATATCCCGCAAGCTTACTACGAGTTACAACATCATCTTCTACGACTAATACGTGATAGCTCATTTACACCACTTTTCTGTCTTCTTATTATCCAAGACGTATTCTATTCATAACTAGTAACATTTCTAGTCATAGATACATTAAAACGCAAGATTTAGCGTTTTTATTGATTCAAAACAAGCTTGCCCATTGCTATTAATAAACGGTCATTTTTGACCATAAAACATAACAATTATAGTTACTGCTATTCATTTTAATTGATTACACTTAGGGGATATCCCTAATTGACTTTGTGATGCATGACTTGAAGCATCATTCAGGAGCCCAAAATGCAAGAAGTGAAAGCTTTTAATGAAAAACGCGCTGAAATTTACTGGTGGTTTTCGAGCTTGTTCGCAAAAGAACTAACAGAGAAAGAATTGGAAGCCTATCACAGTGTTGAAATTCGCAGTTTTCTCGCAGGTTTAGGTGAAAATGAGTCGCTAAAACCAGCCGTTGATAGCCTAGTTGATGCGCTGAATCGGTTACAAGATCGTGAAGATGCACAACTAGAGCTTGCAGCTGACTTTTGTGAACTGTTTTTGAAGACAGAAAAATACGGCGCTCTTCCTTACGCATCCATGTACATTGGTGAATCAGGTTTACTGAATGACAAGCCAGCTGAGGAAATGGAAAAGTTGATGGCTGAATTTGGCGTTCAAGTAGACGAAAACCTAAAGGAACCTGCGGATCACTTAGCCGTTGAGCTCGACTTTCTCGGGAACATGATTATCCGCTCAAACGAGCTTGAACAAGAAAAACACATGGAAGAAGCCTTCGTTAAACAAAACGACTTTATCCAGCAACAATTGATGTCTTGGTTACCTCAGTTTTCAGACAAATGTAAACAATTCGACGAATTTGGATTTTACTCGAGTGTCGCGAAACTATTAGTTGCATTTTGTAAACTAGACAGCGCCTACCTTCTTGGTGAATAATTGCCGCCTATTTTTAGGGAGCCTGCCTATCGGGCTTCCTGTATGCCTGAAAGTGACCAATTGTAAGTAACTTGGGTATAATATTCGTTTGCCTTAACTTAGCGCAAAGACGCTTGGTTATTTAGCAGTCAAAATGTGACTTCAAATACACAAATCTCTTGCTGAAAACATTGCTAGTCAGTTCACATAGGGCTAAAATGTGAGCGCAAACGATTAAATATGATTTATATGTAAACCGCTGAAATATAGCGGTTTTTGTGTTTTCTTAACAGGTTGATGGCAATTTCTCATCAGATAGAAAAAAGATAAAATTCATCGACCGATGCTGCTACGTACCCTTTTGTCGCACTTGGATCAACCGCTGCCGAGACACTTAGCGCCAATTTTATATTGCTAGGTGTGAAACCATTAGAGCATCAGGTACATCCAATACGACATATTTCAGTAGCTCGATACAGGACACCATTTATGGCCACGATAAAAGACGTTGCTCGCTTAGCCGGCGTTTCCACTACGACAGTTTCGCACGTTATCAATAAAACGCGTTTCGTTGCAGAAGCAACGCAAGAAAAAGTAATGAAAGCCGTTGACGAGCTGAATTACGCGCCAAGTGCCGTTGCACGCAGCCTAAAATGCAACTCAACTCGTACGATTGGCATGTTAGTAACTCAATCAACTAACCTATTTTTCTCAGAAGTGATTGATGGCGTTGAGAGCTACTGTTACCGCCAAGGCTATACTCTGATTTTATGTAACACAGGCGGGATTTACGAAAAACAACGCGATTACATTCGTATGCTGGCTGAAAAGCGCGTTGATGGCATCCTAGTGATGTGTTCTGACTTAACCGAAGAACTAAAAGAGATGCTTGACCGTCATGCGGACATTCCTAAAGTGGTCATGGATTGGGGCCCAGAGAGCTCACAAGCAGACAAGATCATGGATAACTCAGAAGAAGGTGGCTACATTGCAACCAAACATCTGATTGACAATGGTCATACGGATATCGCTTGTCTAAGCGGTCATTTTGAAAAGCTTGCTTGCCAAGAGCGCATTGCAGGTTTCCGTCGCGCAATGAGCGAAGCGAACCTAGCTGTAAATGAAGACTGGATCCTTGAAGGTAACTTTGAATGTGATACGGCCGTATTAGTTGCAGATAAAATTACCGCAATGGACAAGCGCCCGACGGCGGTATTCTGTTTTAACGACACAATGGCTCTAGGCCTAATGAGCCGCTTGCAACAAAACGGGATCAAAATTCCTGAAGATATTTCAGTGATCGGCTACGACAACATCGAGCTTGCGGAATACTTCTCTCCACCGCTAACGACTATCCACCAACCTAAACGTCGTGTTGGTAAAAATGCATTCGAAATTCTACTTGAGCGTATCAAAGATAAAGAACACGAAAAACGAATTTTCGAGATGCAACCTGAGCTTGTAATTCGAAATACTGTGAAAAAAATGAACTAAATTTCACTGTATTTAACCGTGTTAAATAAGCGCTCTACAGGGGCGCTTATTTTTTTGGAAAAATTAAGCATTCTCTAATACTTCACACCACTCTAATAACAATTGACTAACGTTAACTCCCTGTTTTATATAAATGTAATATATATTAAGAACTCCTTTTCAAAGGCCAATTTGCACCTTTCCATATGCAAAATAGAGCATTCAATCTATCATTTTTATTGAACCGAAATCACACTTTTAACGCTAAACCGTGATGTTAATTCAATATAAGAAGTATGCTCATTGTGTCACGCACAGGGCAAACCATTCGAAAGAGTGGGACGCAAAGCCTCCGGCCTGAACCATATTACGATATGGAAGGTAGCGGGGTTACCGATGGCAAGTGTGTAAGCAATGACTTTACTCTGTAATGACATTGTTTTTACGCATGTTTGCTACTCTCTCGGACCTGACTTTTGGTGGCGTAATATTAATTACACCGAGATAACAAAACATGGATAAACCGATACTCAAAGACTCTATGAAGCTATTTGAGGCACTTGGTAATATCAAGTCGCGCTCAATGTTTGGTGGCTTCGGACTATTCGCTGATGAAACAATGTTTGCACTAGTGGTAAACAATCAGCTTCATATCAGAGCAGACCAAAAAACTTCATCTGACTTCGAGAAACAAGGGCTAAAGCCTTACGTTTATAAAAAACGTGGCTTTCCAGTCGTTACAAAGTACTACGCTATTTCCAGCGATTTATGGGAATCAAGCGAACGCTTAATCGAAGTAGCGAATCAATCATTGAAAAAGGCAAAGCTTGAGAAAGAACAGCAAGCAAGTACAAAGCCTAACCGTTTGAAAGATTTGCCTAACTTACGACTGGCTACCGAGCGCATGCTAAAAAAAGCCGGCATCGAATCCGTAGAGAAGCTTGAAGAGGAAGGTGCGCTTAACGCCTATAAAGCGATAAGAGATACGCACTCTGCAACCGTCAACATTGAGTTGCTATGGGCACTAGAAGGGGCTATCAACGGCACTCATTGGAGTGTGGTACCTCAAGCTCG
Source organism: Vibrio sp. 1069 (assembly GCF_033340555.1). NCBI lineage: Bacteria > Pseudomonadati > Pseudomonadota > Gammaproteobacteria > Vibrionales > Vibrionaceae > Vibrio > Vibrio sp. 1069. Next base: position 95,011 of record NZ_JAWOWP010000001.1, on the reverse strand, counting down.
CCGAGATGAGTTGATGAACGGCCTCCAATAAAAGTCGGCCTAAAAACTATCTTGTAAAACCGCAGTCTAATCTGCGGTTTTTTTGTGAAATTTTTTCGGTTTTCCTACTGTCTTATTACATATATCCCAAATTGGAATCAAAATTATGAATAAGAAACTGATATTAGGTCTCATCCTACTAGCGGCTATCGTCTTTTTAGGTATTAACTTTGGCCAGTATTTAACCTTAGAGAATGCAAAAGCCCAACAAGAAGCACTAACTACATACATCGATCAGAATTTTGTATTCTCGGCTGCGATTTACTTTTTTACCTACATTGCAATTACCGCTTTTTCTATCCCAGGAGCGGCAGTAGTCACCTTACTTGGTGCAGCCTTATTTGGTTTTTGGACAAGCTTGCTACTGGTTTCTTTCGCTAGCACTATGGGGGCAACACTGGCCTTCTTGAGCAGCCGATACTTATTGCGTGACTGGGTACAAAACAAATTCGGAAATAAACTCAACGCAATTAATCAAGGTGTCGAAAAAGACGGAGCTTTTTATCTATTTTCCTTGCGTCTAATCCCTGTATTCCCTTTCTTTCTAATCAACTTACTGATGGGCTTAACGCCGATGTCTGTAGGTAGATTTTATCTCACTAGCCAAATAGGTATGCTGCCAGGCACAGCCGTATATCTGAATGCAGGTACTCAATTAGCAACAATTGAAAGCCTATCGGGCATTGTTTCACCCGCAGTATTAGCGTCTTTTGCGCTATTGGGACTATTTCCAATCATCACTAAATGGGTTATGAATAAAGTAAGGCCGACACCAAGTCAGCAAAACTCGTAATTGGTGAAGTGGGTATTTTGATGAAAATATTTATCGCTAAAAACCCAGCAGAAGCACACATTGTATGTGAGCTGCTTAAAGTGGAACAAATTTACTGTGAAGTTCGTGGAGAAGGTATTTTCGGCTTAAAAGGAGAACTGCCGTTTGGTGATGATACCGATCCTTATGTGTGGCTTTTTGACACTGCACAAAAGATGAAAGCTGAAGAAATAGTAAAAGCATATCGAAAACAATCCGATAGGCATGAGTATCAAGATTGGCAATGCCCAAAATGTCATGAAATAAACGAAGGGCAATTTGGTGCATGTTGGCAATGTGGATATCAACTAGGAGAGCTATAGCGGCTCTCCTATTCAGTGGATGCACTCAGTTTTAAGCACATACAGCTTGCTGTTTAATAAACTCGATGGAGTGTTGATTGAAGTCTTCTGGACGCTCTACATTGCATACATGACCACAATTCGGGATTTCTCGTAGAATGCTGAGCTTATGTGCTGCAACCATTTCTTTGACAGGTTTAATAAACATGTAATCCCTGTCGCCCATTAAGTAAAGAGTCGGAATGGGTAACTCTCGATCTTTAAAATATTTCATTAACGGATTTACATCAGCGGCAAGAATAAACCAACGTTTAAATTCTTTTTGGCAAAGCTTCTTGGCTTCGCGAATAAAAAGGTGGCGAGATTCTCGTTGGCTTCTTTGAGGCATAACAATATAAGCGAACAGTTTGTAGAGCCACATGTACGGTAGGATATGCTTACAAAAATTACCTAATTTCACCAATATCTGAGAACGAGTGTTAAGCCTTGTGACAGCACCGCCGAGCACCATCGAACGTACGCGCTCTGATGACAATTCAGCAAGGTTTCGAACAATAATAGTACCAAGCGACATACCGACAAAATGAGCGGATTGGATCTTTAAATGGTCCAATACTTTCAAAATATCTTGGGTAACTTCCGTAAAGGTATAACGGCTAGCAATGAGCTCTTTAAGTAACTGATTTGACTTTCCATGACCTCTTAAATCGATCAGCAATAAGTTAAAGTGTTGCTTGTAAGCTTTAATTTGCTTGAACCAGATAGAAGAGCTACCACCAGCACCGTGCACAAATACAACCCACTCATTACTAGTAGGGTGCAAATAGGTTTTATGAAAAAGTAGCGGCTGGGTCATATTGAGTATCAAAAAGATCGTGCTATTGAGTAAAAAGCCATCCTACCACACTCCCCTTACTCAAGATAATAAAGGCACCTCATTCGGTGCCTTTCGTTACAATTTTAAGTCAAACTAACGCTGAGTGGTAAAGCTGCAAATAAGATTCTGCGGCCTTTTGCCAACAAAAGTCTTGTTGCATCGCGTGCAACTGTACTTTATTCACTTCAGGCTCGTTTTGAGCGTAGAGCAACAGTGCCCTTAGCATCGTTAACAACAATGCCTGCGGTGTCGGTTCGAAAAAAACAAACCCCGTTGCTTCAGATGGGTTTACATCATAATCGCTAACGCTGTCCTTCAAGCCACCAACACCGCGTACTATCGGTAATGTCCCATAAGCCATACTATAGATTTGGTTTAAGCCACATGGTTCAAACTCAGAAGGCATCAAGAAGAAATCAGAACCCGCTTCAACGATATGCGCAAGTTCATTGTCATACGCTTCTACAAAGGCAAATTGGCTAGAAAACTGCGCGGCAACCTCTCGTAACTGAGCGGCAAGAACAGGGTCTCCGGTCCCAACGACAACTAGCTGAACATCGTGCTTCAAAAAATCGGCCAAAGCAGGCAACAAGTAATGAACGCCTTTCTGCTGGGTCAACCGACAAACCATACCGAACATAGCTACATCTTTTTCGGGCAAATTTAGTCTTTGTTGTAATGCTTTTTTACAAGCTTTCTTCCCTTGCGACATACTTTTCTGGTCGGCGCAGTAATTAACCGGCAAGTAGGTATCCGTTTCCGGATTCCAAGCGCTGTAATCACAACCATTCAAGATGCCGACTAAGTCCTGCGCACGTTGCTGAAACTCCCAAGCCATGCCGTGACTGCCAAGCTCTGTTTTTAGTTCCTCTGCGTACGTAGGGCTAACCGCGTTTATCTTATCTGCATTCATTACACCAGCTTTAAGCATCGTAATATGCGTTGCACTCACCGCAGCATCGGGAACGTTTCTACAATGAAACTCTGGCAAACACTGCACGTCTTCATAACTAAATACGCCTTTAAAGACCGCATTGTGAATTGAAATGACGCTTTTAGTATGAGCAAAAAACGGATCATTGCCATACCTGTGCTTGAGCAAAAATGGAACAAGACCTGTGTGCCAATCGTTCGCGTGTATGATATTAGGTTGAAAGGCGAGCTTGGGTAACATATCGAGACATGCTGCACTAAAAAACGCAAAGCGCTCGCCGTTATCAGTATACGCTTGGTTGTTCTCCGCATACATTGATGGTCGATTGAAATACGGCGGACAATCAATCAGGTAAACAGGATTTTGACCTAACATGAGCCGCAAAACTCGATACTCCGTATGCGGCCATGATGTTAATTCTGTTTCTAATACAACTTCTGCGTCTGCGAGTTTATCAATACTGCTGTACGCAGGGATGGTAATTCTTACGTCTTGCTGTAGGTTTTGAAGGGCTTCCGGTAGTGCCTTGGCAACATCTGCCAAGCCACCACTTTTAATGAGTCCTTCAACCTCAGAAGCTACAAACAGAATAGATAAGTTGTTAGTAGCCAACTCGAGCTCCTTTCGGAATAACAACAATGCCCTCCTCAGACACGTGGAAGTGTTTTTTATCTTCTTGAAGATTCACACCAATCTGAGTACCAGGAGCAATATCGGCATCCTTGTCGACAATCACACGACGTAAAACACATCCTTCGCCAATTTTTACGTCACCAAGAAGTATACATTCGCTGATATCGCAAGCAGAAGCAATATTACTGCGAAAACCAAGCACCGACTTTTCGATTCTTGAGCCTCTAACATAGCTGCCATTACACACTAAACTATCGATTATCTGCACACGACCATTATCAGAGTCGGTAAATGTCGCAGGTGGCAATGGTGGGTAGTAGGTATGCAATGGCCATTTACGGTTGTACAGCGAAAATGGTGCATCTTTTTCTAGCAGATCCATATGCGCTTGCCAGTACGCATCAATAGTTCCGACATCACGCCAGTACACCTCTTCTTTTTCGCCACTGATTTTGTTGGTACTGAAGTCATACACGAACACATCACCTCTAGGGAACATCTTTGGAATGATGTCCTTTCCAAAATCATGTGATGAAGCTTCATTATCCGCATCTTCGACCAACTCTGAGAACAGTACCTGAGCTTCAAAAACATAGTTACCCATTGAAACTAAAGCGTAATCAGGGTCACCAGGAATCGACTTCGGATTTGCTGGTTTTTCTTCAAAGCCAATCATACGGCCTTCGCTATCCACTTCGATAACCCCAAATTGCGACGCCTCTTTTAGTGGCATGCGCAATGCAGATACCGTCAGAGAAGCCTGCTTTTCTGAGTGGAAGTTCAGCATTTGTTTGATATCCATCTTATAGATATGGTCAGAGCCAAAAATACAAACTTGCTCTGGTTCCTCTAACTCCATAAAACGCAGGTTTTGATAGATCGCGTCCGCCGTCCCTTCGTACCAACGTTTACCAGTACGCATTTGAGCGGGAATAGGATCGATAAAGCGGTCTGTAATGCCGTTGATGTTCCACCCCTTTTTTAAGTGATGGAATAAAGATTGAGATTTAAATTGGGTTAGGACGTAAATGCGCATCAGATCCGCATTAACAAAATTGTTTAGAGCAAAATCGATCAATCGATAACTACCACCAAACGGTACCGAAGGTTTACTGCGAGATTCCGTTAAAGGTCTCAAACGAGAGCCTTCACCGCCAGCAAGAATCATTCCCAAAACACCAGCCATTTGTTGTTCTCCATATCGTTATAGCTTGGATTTGGTACTCGCTTGAATGAGTCATACTCGGGGAGTCAAGCGAATACATTTAGCAACCGTCTCTGAGTTTCTGTGAACTCTTACAACACGGATAAAAAAGCTACGGCACTTCCAGTATGCAACGTCCACTCTTTCCTTATTTTTTGACGCAAACAATGCACACAGTTGCACTAATTTTTGTAATAAATTATCTAAGCGGGTTCTAAATTACAATTTTTAATACGCCATTCTGTGTACCATACAGCTCTTGCGTACTCAAGACGATATCTAGATCACACATGGAAAAGCAAACGATTACATTGTGAAAACAATTTACGAACGGATTCACTACACCGCCGATTTTTTAGCCCAATGTATAACAAATATGTGAATGCAAAATGAAAGTTACAACGAATATTTTTTACATAAAAAATACATCAGCGACTACGAAATATTGATACTGGGATCTTCTCGCGTCAGCAAAACTCAGTCAAAGCAGCAAAGATCTATACGAACAACACAGTGGCCTTTACGCAAAAACAAAACGCAAAAAAGGCAGCGATATCGCTGCCTTTTTACATTACTTAGATCGTACGTTTTTATGCTTTCGCTTTTTTACGCTTATCAGTGACTTCCCACTTACCGTCAACAAAGAGCGCTGTCCAACCAGATGGTTTGCCATTCTCTTCCGAACGAACGTAGTTCTCTTTTGTTTTGCGACTAAAGCGTACAACTGCAGGACGACCATCAGGATCTTCTTGCGGTGCGGTCGCTAGGTATTTGAACTTCTCAGGTAAACGCTCTTCAAAACGTGCCAGTTCAGCAACCAAAGGAGCACGTGTCTCGCGCGATTTCGGGAAGTTGCTTGCCGCCATAAATAGACCTGAAGCACCATCACGAAGTACGAAATACGCATCTGAGTTTTCACATGGCAACTCGGGGAAATGAACAGGATCTTCTTTCGGGGGCGCGACTTCGCCATTCTTCAAGATCTTACGAGTGTTCTTGCACGTTTCGCTCGTACAATCCATGTATTTACCAAAGCGACCGTTCTTAAGCACCATATCAGAGCCACATTTGTCACATTCAACAACTGGACCATCGTAGCCTTTTACTTTGAACTCGCCGTATTCAACAAGGTAGCCTTCACAGTTCGGGTTATTACCACAAACATGCATCTTACGCTTGTCATCAATCAGGTATGCGTCCATCGCTGTTTCACAGATCGGACAACGCTTTTTAGCACGAAGAGCTGCGGTTTCAACGTCTTCTTCTAGAACGTTAATAATACCTTCTTCGTCACCCAAGTTGATGGTTGTCTTACAACGCTCTTTTGGTGGTAACGCGTAACCTGAACAGCCTAAGAACACACCTGTCGAAGCAGTACGGATGCCCATTGGACGGCTACACGTCGGACACTCGATATCCGTCATGACGATGTGGTTTAACTTCATACCGCCTTCTGACTCATCCAGCTCCGCTTTTTCAAGATCGCCAGTAAAATCAGCAAAGAAGTTGTCTAACACAGCTTTCCAGTTCACTTCACCTTCAGCGATTTGGTCCAATTTCTGTTCCATACGCGCAGTAAAGTCGTAGTTCATCAAATCGTTAAAGCTGTCATCAAGGCGGTCAGTAACAATTTCACCCATTTTTTCAGCGTAGAAACGGCGCTGATCAACTTTCACGTAGCCACGATCTTGAATCGTAGAAATGATCGATGCGTAAGTCGACGGACGACCAATGCCTCGTTTCTCCAGCTCTTTAACCAGTGCTGCTTCAGTGTAGCGCGCAGGTGGCTTTGTAAAGTGCTGTTTAGGGTCAAGTGACTCTAAGCTTAGCTTATCGCCAAGTTGTACCGCTGGAAGGATTGTATCCTCGTTTTTGCCCATTGGACGCTGTACACGAGTCCAGCCGTCAAATTTAAGGATACGGCCTTTCGCTTTAAGCGTGTATTCTGCCGCTTTTACGCTGATGGTTGTTGAATCGTATTCTGCTGGCGTCATTTGACACGCTACAAACTGATTCCAAATCAAAGCGTAAAGTTTGTGCGCATCAGCATCGACACCTTGCAGGTCTTCCGCCTTAACACCCACATTTGAAGGACGGATCGCTTCGTGCGCTTCCTGTGCCCCTTCTTTGCTACCGTACGTCAATGGTTTCGCTGGCAGGTACTTATCACCAAACTCAGAACCAATAAAGTCACGTACAGCGTCCACAGCCTCGGCACTTAGGTTAGTCGAGTCAGTACGCATATAAGTGATGTAACCGGCCTCATAGAGGCGCTGAGCTAGCATCATGGTCTTTTTCACGCCGTAGCCCAGGCGTGTACTCGCTGCCTGTTGAAGCGTAGAGGTGATGTAAGGTGCTGAAGGCTTGCTCTTTGTAGGGCGGTCTTCACGCTTACATACTTCGTAACTTGCATTCTCAAGTACAGACATCGCTGCTTTGGTTTCTGCCTCATTAACTGGCTTAAACGCAGAACCGTCTTTCTGAGCAACAAGCAGTTTAAAGTCCGCTTTGTCTTTCGTTTTCGTATTCGCATGAATGTCCCAGAATTCTTCTGGTACAAACGCGTTAATCTCACGCTCACGCTCAACTAACAATTTCACCGCAACAGACTGCACTCGACCAGCAGATAAGCCACGAGCCACTTTTTTCCAAAGTAGAGGTGAAACCATAAAACCAACGACACGGTCCATGAAGCGACGTGCTTGTTGGGCATTTACACCATCCATGTTCAGCTCACCAGGTGTCTGGAAAGCTTGTTGGATCGCGTTTTTCGTGATTTCGTTAAAAACTACACGTTTGTATCGCTCTTCATCGCCACCGATGATCTCACGAAGGTGCCATGCGATTGCTTCCCCTTCGCGGTCCAAATCGGTTGCGAGATAAACGCAATCTGCGTCTTTGGCGAGTTTTTGTAGTTCGTTGACAACTTTTTCTTTGCCTGGAAGGATTTGGTAATTCGCTTCCCAGTCATGATATGGGTTAATCCCCATTTTTTTGATCAACGCTTTGCGGTCTTTCTCTTTTTTAACGCGCGCTTTCTCTTCCGGACTCATCCCTTTAGTTGAGATGGCTGCGGCTTTTTTCTCACCAGTGCTTTGACCGGCCGTAGGCAGATCACGCACATGACCAACACTAGACTTAACAATAAAGTCTTTACCAAGGTACTTATTTATCGTCTTTGCCTTGGCTGGTGACTCCACTATAACGAGTGATTTACCCATAACTGACTCTAACGTCCTTCATAATAATGCGGGTAGAAACCTTGTTTAAAGGCCACCCGCATAATGTTCTATTTCATTGCTTCTTTTTTTACTATTGTGCGAGATGAAAAGAAGATCAACTGCTTTTTTGAAATTCAGATCCGATTGGTTGACAATTCATCGTCTTTATACTTCAAAGAGACAGGGTTCTGAAAGGTATTGAGCGGCATATCTAAACAGGCAAACTTAGCATCCGCTAATCCAATGCAATAAATTTTGTTACCCATCACAAAATAGTTTCGTTCAATACTCTGCCATCTTCCTCCGCATCATGCTTATACTCTAAAAATTGATCTGTTTAGTCTTACTGAACGATTGACTGAATTAATCATGCAAACCCATTTTAGTTGTAGGTATACTCAGCGTTCTTAACTGAATAGGATGGTAGAAAGAATATGTCTGATAGAACGTTTATCGAAGAGTTCGACCTTCTTTTGATCGCTAACCAAATCATCCAAGAGCACGATGATTACATCGAGGGAATGCGAGCAACAAGTGTAGAAGAAAAAGAAGGTGTTTTAGTTTTTAAAGGTGAATACTTCCTTGATGACAAAGGTTTACCAACTTCAAATACGACTGCAGTATTCAATATGTTCAAATACTTAGCGCATCACCTTTCTAAGGAATTTACGCTGGTTAAATAGTATTGGGAAACAAAAAAGCCAGAGTGTTATTCACTCTGGCTTTCCTGTTTCAGGTCAGAATATTTAGCAGCTTAAAGCCTTAAGTTTGTCGAAGTAGTCAGGGAACGTTTTCGACGTACACTTTGGATCGTTAATCGTCACAGGCGTATCACTAAGTGCCACCAGCGAAAAACACATCGCCATTCGATGATCATCGTAAGTATCAATCGCAGCATGCTTTAACTGAGAGACAGGTTTGACGATGATGTAATCTTCCCCTTCTTCCACTTCCGCACCAACTTTACGTAACTCAGTCGCCATAGCTGACAAACGGTCTGTTTCTTTTACACGCCAGTTATAAACGTTACGAATAGCGGTAGTGCCTTCGGCAAATAACGCTGTTGTCGCGATGGTCATTGCAGCATCAGGGATATGGTTGTAATCCATATCAATGCCTTTTAATTGACCAACACGTGAAATTACGTAGTCATCACCCCATTCAATTTCTGCACCCATTTTTTCAAGCGCATCAGCAAATTGAATATCACCTTGAATGCTGTTTTTACCGATACCCGTGACTTTAACTTCTCCGCCTTTGATGGCTGCCGCCGCCAAGAAGTAAGAAGCAGAAGACGCGTCACCTTCAACCAAGAAATCACCTGGAGCGACGTATTGCTGACCGGCTGGAATCACAAACTCTTGATAGTCGTTGTTGATCACATCGACTCCAAACTGCTTCATGATATGCAGGGTGATATCGATATAAGGCTTAGAAACCAAATCGCCTTCGATGTTGATGCGAATTTCACCTTCAGCCAATGGCGCAGACATTAAGAAAGCGGTCAAGAACTGACTTGAAATGGACCCATCGATAGAAACTGTACCTGCTTTTAGGCCAGTACCAATTATTTTGAGAGGTGGAAAGTTCTCGTTTTCCATGTACTCAACGTTCGCACCAGCATCTTTCAGTGCCGTGACAAGGTGACCAATTGGACGCTCTTTCATACGAGGTTCGCCCGTCAGTACATACTCCCCTTCTCCAAGACAAAGAGCCGCAGCTAATGGTCGCATCGCAGTGCCAGCATTGCCGAGAAATAACTCTACCGGCTCTGAGACAGAAAACGGACGCCCAAGGCCTTCAACGAGACATTCTGTTTTATCTTCGGAAAGTTGGTATTGAACGCCTAGTTTAGTCAGCGCATTCAGCATATGACGAATATCATCACTGTCGAGGAGATTAGTAAGGCGAGTTCTGCCTTTAGCAAGAGCAGCAAGTAAAAGAGCTCGATTAGAAACGCTTTTAGAGCCAGGAAGGTTCACTTCCCCTTGAATTTTATTGATAGGTTGTAACGTTAGGCTTTCCATTAAAAGTTGATAATCCTTTGTGCCCTCAACATACGATTTTTATGAGGGCTAAACAATTCTTCGTGAATTCAGACTACCCAAAAAAACACGACAAAACCAGAGTAAATCGGCGCTAATTTATGAATATCCTCAAGTAGCCTAAAGATACAGAATTAAAGGCATTGCCAGCGATGTAAATCAGAGCGAAAGAAGCACGGCGAAACAGCAAACTATTTCGACTTTATTTGACGATAAGCCAGCCCGACTGTACATGCCTGATTAGGCTTCGTTAGACTAAAACAACCTAGGGTTAATAAGTGATATCAACCCTGACTCCATCATCAAAATATAAAATACGAACTTCATCCCCTCGACTAAATAACATATTTTTATCAACATCTTGGATGACATTAATTAGCTTATCACCCTTCACTTTGATGAGTAGCTCAACTAACTTATATTCAACCGTGTATTGGTAATTACTTTGGTTTTGAGCAACTGCGGCACCAGCAAGCGCACCCACTGCCGTCGCGACTTCTCTTCCCGTACCGCCACCAAATTGATTACCGACTAAACCACCGATAGTGGCACCAAGTAGTGTCTTCCAACCGTTACTTTTCGATTGAACAACCTCTTGTTGAGTAATATAACGGACAGAGTCAATCTTCCCGTAAACTACTTCATTAACTGGCTTGGCAACATTTCTTTCATAGGCTGCGTTGGCGACAAGTGGTAAAAACAGTATGATCCCAAGCCATACTTTTACGATATTTCTTAACCAGGTCATCATAAACTCCTCTGACTCCAATGTTGGTAACGACTTCTTATGGCTATTTATTTAACTGAACTCGATGAAACGTTCAACTTTCCCTCACCCTATAAAGCACTCAGCGACCCCAATGGTTTGCTGGCTTTTGGTGGTGACTTAAACCCCATGAGAATCCTCAATGGTTACTATCAAGGCATTTTCCCTTGGTATGGTCCTGGTGAACCTATTTTATGGTGGAGCCCTTCTCCGCGCGCTGTGTTTGACCCATTGCAGTTTAAGCCATCTAAAAGTCTCAAAAAATTTCAGCGTAAACATAACTATAAAGTAACACTCAATTTCGCGACAGAAGAAGTGATTAGACTATGTTCTTCAACACGCCCTGCAGAGGAAACATGGCTCAACGAGGAAATGCAAACTTCCTACATTGAGTTAGCCAAACTTGGTCACTGTCACTCTGTAGAAGTATGGCATGACAACAACCTGATTGGCGGACTATATGGCATCTGCGTGGGCCAACTTTTTTGCGGGGAGTCGATGTTTAGCCTAAAAGATAACGCATCCAAAATTGCATTGTGGTACTTATGCAACCATTTGGCGTCAAAGCAAGGTCAATTAATCGATTGCCAAGTTATGAATTCTCACTTGGCATCACTTGGCGCATTTGAACTTGAGCGTGACGAATTTATGCAAAAACTACTATCTTTAAGAGAAAAGCAAACACTATTTGATGCCTATCAGCCCCAAGTTTTGCAGGATTCAGTATGAGTACGGATATACAACATATTCGAATAGGGTTGACGAATAATCACCCTTGTAGTTATTTGCCTGAACGGCAAGAGCGGGTTGCGGTGGCGCTTGATGAAAGGCTGCATACTGAAGAAAATTACCAGTTGCTCATGGCTAACGGTTTTCGTCGTAGCGGAGATACCATATATAAACCGCATTGCGAGCATTGCACCGCTTGCCAGCCAATTCGAGTCTCGATTCCAGACGTTAGATTATCAAAAAGTCAGAAGAGGCTGCTTAATAAAGCACAGTTTTTACGCTGGGAAATGAAACCTGAAATGGATGAGGAATGGTTTGAGCTTTACAGTCGGTACATCTGCAAACGGCATAAAAACGGCACTATGTACCCACCAAAGCGTGATGAGTTTGCTCGATTTGCTCAAACTAGCTGGCTGACAACGTCGTTTTTACACATTTACGATGAATCAGATCAATTGCTCGCCATTGCGGTGACAGATTTGATGCCACAATGCTCGAGTGCTTTTTATACTTTCTTTGACCCTGACTACGAGTTATCTCTTGGCACGTTAGCAGTGCTTTATCAAATTAAATACTGCCAAGAAAACAAACAACAGTGGCTATATTTGGGATATCAGATTGATGAGTGCCCAGCAATGAGCTACAAAACACGCTTTCAACGCCACCAAAGGCTAGTAAATCAGCGTTGGCGAGGGTAGAATACGCCTCAACTTTACATAATTACTATTTAGCGGCAGAATATAGCCCGCTAATATTGCCTAATTTCTAAAGAGGATTAAATGGCTAAAGAAGACGTAATCGAGATGCAAGGCACTGTCCTTGACACTCTACCAAACACTATGTTCCGTGTTGAACTTGAAAACGGTCACGTTGTGACTGCTCACATCTCTGGCAAGATGCGTAAGAACTACATCCGTATCCTAACGGGTGACAAAGTAACTGTAGAGATGACTCCATACGACCTGTCAAAAGGCCGCATCGTCTTCCGCGCTCGTTAATCTCTGATTTTCGGATGCAATAAAAAACGGAGCAAGCTGCTCCGTTTTTTATTGCACAATTTTTTCCGATTTAGTTCAGATAAAAAAGCGCACGATCTTCTCGTGCGCTTTTGCGTTTGTTACCGACTAACGATTAATGCATCGCTGTCTCTTTCTCACTTAAGTATTCAAACTCAAGCGTATCGTTGACCAGCGTTACCTTCACTGTACCGCCGTCAACTAAAGATCCAAACAACAGTTCGTTAGCCAAAGGCTTCTTAAGCTGTTCTTGGATAACACGCCCCATTGGGCGAGCCCCCATAGCTTTGTCATAACCTTTATGTGCTAACCAATGGCGAGCGTCTTGCGATACTTCCATTGAAACGCCTCTCGCATCAAGTTGCACTTGCAGTTCAACAATGAACTTATCAACCACTTGATGGATAACGCTTTCATCAAGGCTGTTAAACCAGATGATGTTATCAAGACGGTTACGGAACTCAGGAGTAAACACCTTCTTAATTTCCGCCATTGCATCGTGACTGTTGTCTTGTTGAATCAAACCAATTGATTTCTTCTCGGTTTCCGCCACACCTGCGTTAGTTGTCATAACAAGAATGACATTACGGAAGTCTGCTTTGCGACCATTGTTGTCCGTTAGCGTACCGTTATCCATGACTTGCAACAGCAGGTTAAAGATATCAGGGTGCGCTTTTTCAATCTCATCAAGTAATACGACTGAATGTGGGTGCTTAATAACAGCATCAGTTAGCAAACCACCTTGGTCATAACCGACATAACCAGGAGGCGCACCAATTAAGCGACTTACGGAGTGACGCTCACCATACTCAGACATATCAAAACGAAGTAGCTCGATACCTAGAAGCTTAGATAACTGCACTGTCACCTCTGTTTTACCAACCCCTGTTGGGCCTGCAAACAAAAATGAACCAACAGGTTTGTTGTCTACACCCAAACCTGCACGTGTCAGCTTGATCGCCTCGGACAATGCATCAATCGCATTATCTTGACCAAATACCAACATCTTCATTTTGCTATCTAAGTTTTTCAAAATGTCTTTATCTGAAGAAGAAACCGACTTCTCTGGAATTCGCGCCATTTTGGCAACCATTGATTCGATATCAGCCACTCCGACCGTTTTTTTACGACGGCTTGCAGGAGCAAGACGACTACGCGCACCAGCTTCATCAATGACATCAATGGCCTTATCTGGTAGATGGCGTTCATTAATGTATTTAGCCGACAGTTCTACCGCGGCACGCAGAGCTTTATTGGTATAACGTACTTCATGGTGAGCTTCGTACTTCGGCTTCAAGCCCATCAAGATTTTAGTTGTGTCATCTAATGAAGGCTCTACAACGTCTATCTTTTGGAAACGGCGAGACAACGCACGCTCTTTCTCGAAAATGTTGCTGTATTCTTGGTATGTCGTCGAACCAATACAACGCAACTTACCGCTACTCAAAAGAGGCTTAATAAGATTTGCTGCATCGACTTGCCCCCCAGATGCCGCGCCTGCACCGATGATGGTATGTATTTCATCGATGAACAAAATGGCATCCTCTTCTTTTTCAAGTTGTTTCAAAATCGCCTTGAAGCGTTTTTCAAAATCACCGCGATATTTGGTACCAGCGAGCAAAGAGCCAATATCTAGTGAATAAATCACGCTGTTTTGAATGACCTCAGGGACCTGCCCTTCGACAATTCTCCATGCAAGACCTTCCGCAATAGCTGTTTTACCAACCCCTGCCTCACCCACTAGTAGTGGATTATTCTTGCGGCGTCGACAAAGTACCTGAATAGTGCGCTCTAACTCTTTATCACGTCCAATGAGTGGGTCGATGTTTCCATCTTTAGCGACTTGATTAAGATTCGTCGCAAAGCTTTCTAGGCGTTCTTCAGAATTAGGCTCTTCAACACTTTCTGAGCTAAACGAGTCTGATGATGAATCCTCACCTGCACCTGATGCTTTAGTAATACCGTGGGAGATGAAGTTAACAATATCTAATCGGGAGATGTCATTTTTCTTCAGAAGGTAAGCGGCATGCGACTCTTGCTCACTGAAGATAGCAACAAGCACGTTGGCGCCTGTTACTTCATTACGACCAGACGACTGTACATGAAAGACGGCGCGTTGTAGTACACGTTGAAAACTCAAAGTCGGCTGCGTTTCACGCGTCTCATCACTATCTGGGATAAGAGGCGTAGTTTGATCGATGAAAATATCGAGTTCGTTGCGTAAAGCGTCAAGATCCGCCTTACAAGCTAGAAGGGCTTCCTTAGCTGCATCATTTTCCAACAATGCAAGTAGGAGGTGTTCGACAGTCATAAACTCGTGGCGTTTATCGCGCGCCCGAGCAAATGCACCGTTAAGGCTTGACTCTAGTTCTTTATTTAGCATAAGTACCTCCCGAAAAAACAACTGGGGTTGTTCGAGCAAGTCTTCTTTGTTTACGCTTGCTCCATAGTGCAAAGTAGCGGATGTTCATTTTCCCTTGCGTACATCGTAACTTGCGCTACTTTTGTTTCGGCAATTTCTGCGCTGTATGTGCCGCAGATTGCCTTTCCTTCATAGTGGACCTGAAGCATGATTTGAGTTGCTTTATCAATATCATGTGAGAAAAATCGCTCAAGCACCTCTATGACGAAATCCATAGGTGTATAGTCATCATTATTGAGTACGACATTGTACAGCTTAGGTGGCTGGACTTTCGTACTTTCTCGCTCCAGAAGATCAGAGTCCGGAGTGACCCATTCAAAATTTTTACTCATGGCAATCTAAAGATATCGTATCAAAGGGTTGATGTTTTCGACCTATAAAAACAATCTACCACAAGCGTGCAGCGCGGTGTAGTGAGTTATGGCACCGAATTCGATCTTTGAACGATAAAAGTTGCTACCTAATATAGAGACTAATGCACGTCTTGATACGGCGCAAATAAAAGATGCTTGTCGATAAGTTACACATTTTTTCTTATAAAAGAACTTTCTATTTATTGCTTTCGGACTATTGCAAACCACCCCATCATCTTCTATCTGGATCACACTTCCTCATTGAGAATACGGTAATTATCACGAAAACTTCATTTTTTATTCAGTCAGAGGATTCTTCTCCCATAAGCAACACGGACAGTATGGCTTTTTCAGTATGAGCCACTTCATAGGCAAATTGACTAAACTTCTGCGTATATACGAAAAACTGTTTGCAAATTTGTTAATCTCAAAAGTGATTTGTTTTCAATTATGTTTCTGTTTGTTGCTCACTGCTATTGACTGTCGAAATTCATTGACTACAGTGGAAAGTGTCGATGCATAAATCATCATTTTGAAACCTCTCTTCTTTAAGTGGTTTGATGAATGTGACTTATCATTGATTTGACGTTTGTTGGCATTCGCTGACAATGGTAGTACCAAGTTAAAGGTATAACTTGGTTGCAGTAACAACATCAGTAAAAAATGCATGAGGGATGTAAAGCATGGCTACAGGTACAGTAAAGTGGTTTAACAATGCCAAAGGATTTGGGTTTATTTGTTCAGATGAAGAAGAGGGAGATATCTTTGCCCACTACTCAACTATCCAGATGGACGGTTATCGTACACTGAAAGCAGGCCAACAAGTCTCTTACGAGATTGAAAAAGGTCCCAAAGGCTGTCACGCGAGTAGCGTCGTGCCTCTTGAAGGCCAAGCCAAATAATTAGAGCGCTGTCGAAATATAAAAATATTGCTCTCGAAACGCCACGTTGATGTTTTGAAGAGAAAAATAAACCCGCCAAGATAGCGGGTTTCTTACTATTTAGAGCACGTGTTACAAAAGGAACACGTACAACGCACTTACAGGATAGGAAACACGCCGAAAACGACGTGTTTTTTAACACTAACTTACTTGTTAATGATTGCGTTAAAGGTTTCGCTTGGACGCATCAATTTAGAAACCAATGCATCGTCTAGTAAGTAGTAACCTCCTAGCTCACCTTTCACGCCTTGCGCATTATTTAGCTCAGCAACGATCGTTTCTTCCTGCTCTGACAGCGCTTTTGCAATTGGTGCAAATTCAGCAGCAAGATCCGCATCATCCGTTTGCTCTGAAAGCGCTTTCGCCCAGTAAAGTGCAAGATAGAAGTGGCTTCCACGGTTATCTAGCTCACCCACTTTGCGTGACGGAGATTTGTTGGTGTCTAAAAACTCACCGGTCGCTTTATCTAGTGTATCTGCGAGAACCTGAGCCTTAGGATTGTTTGTCGCTACACTTAAATGCTCTAACGAAGCTGCAAGCGCTAGGAACTCGCCCAAAGAATCCCAACGAAGGTGATTCTCTTTTTCTACTTGTTGAACGTGCTTAGGAGCAGAACCACCAGCGCCTGTTTCAAATAGACCACCACCGTTCATCAATGGAACAATAGATAGCATCTTAGCAGACGTACCTAACTCTAGAATTGGGAACAAGTCTGTTAGGTAGTCACGAAGAACATTACCTGTAACAGAGATAGTATCTAGGCCCGCTTTCATACGCTCTAGTGAGTACTTACAAGCTTCAACAGGAGATAGGATCTTAATCTCTAGACCGTCAGTATCGTGATCTGGTAGGTAGGCGTTTACTTTCTTGATGAGCTCAGCATCGTGCGCGCGGTTTTCATCTAGCCAGAATACAGCTGGAACACCTGTTGCACGTGCGCGAGTCACTGCTAGTTTAACCCAATCTTGGATTGGTGCGTCTTTAACCTGACACATACGGAAGATATCACCTTCTTCAACCGCTTGCTCTAACAGTACGTTATCTGAAGCATCAACAACGCGAACAGTACCCGCAGCATCTAGAATGAATGTCTTGTCGTGAGAACCATACTCTTCAGCTTTCTGAGCCATTAGGCCGACGTTAGGTACGCTCCCCATAGTGGTTGGGTCAAATGCGCCGTGCTCTTTACAGAAATCAATAACCGCTTGGTAAATACCTGCGTAGCTACGATCTGGAATCATCGCTTTGGTGTCTTTTTGTTTACCATCTGGTCCCCACATTTGACCCGAAGAGCGAAGCATTGCTGGCATAGAAGCATCTACAATAATGTCACTTGGTACAT
Organism: Vibrio sp. 1069; assembly: GCF_033340555.1. Lineage (NCBI taxonomy): Bacteria > Pseudomonadati > Pseudomonadota > Gammaproteobacteria > Vibrionales > Vibrionaceae > Vibrio > Vibrio sp. 1069. The sequence goes on along the minus strand of NZ_JAWOWP010000001.1, from coordinate 77,376 downwards.
GTAAGTTTGTGATACCACGATCAGAGTCAACCATCGCAAGTTCTGGTTGAGTTTGGTAAACCGCTTGAATGGCCGCTTCAATTTCTTCTTTTTGCGCTTCAGGTAGAGACTCAATTTTTGAGTAAACATCACCGATGCCATTGTTTACATCAACACCTAGCTCTTCAAACAGCTTACCGTACTTATCGAAAACGTCTTTATAGTAAACTTTTACTGCATGGCCGAAAATGACAGGGTCAGAAACTTTCATCATCGTCGCTTTCATATGAAGAGACAGCAGCACGTCTTGTGCTTTCGCTTCAGCAATCTCTTTCTCGAAAAATTCAACCAACGCCTTCTTCTTCATTACTGAAGTATCAATGACTTCTTTATCTAGTAATGGGAACGCAGACTTAAGCTCTTTAACTGTACCATCATTACCGACAAACTCGATTTTGACCTCTGTTGCACCAGAGATAGTTGTAGACTTTTCGCTACCAAAGAAGTCATTGTCTGACATGCTCGCAACATGAGACTTAGATTCTGCTGACCATGCACCCATTGAGTGTGGGTTTTTCTTCGCGTAGTTCTTAACCGAAGTCGGAGCACGACGGTCTGAGTTACCTTCACGAAGTACTGGGTTAACCGCACTACCTTTGATTTTGTCGTAAGCCGCTTTAATCGCTTTCTCTTCGTACGTGCTCGGCTCTTCTGGGTAGTTTGGTAAATCGTAACCTTTCGCCTGAAGCTCTTTAATCGCCGCTTTAAGCTGAGGAACTGAAGCTGAAATGTTAGGTAGCTTGATGATATTTGCTTCTGGAGTTTGAGCTAGTTCACCAAGCTCAGTCAACGCATCGCCCATGCGCTGTTCTTCTTTTAGATGCTCTGGGAAGTTAGCGATAATTCGACCTGCTAGTGAAATATCACGAGTATCTACATTGATGCCAGACGATGCTGTGAATGATTGAATGATTGGTAGTAATGAATAAGTTGCTAGCGCCGGCGCTTCATCAGTGATGGTGTAGATAATTGTAGGTTTTTCTGTAGGCATGAAATTTCCCTATTTTTTAATCAACTTGTTGGCTGATCAACTCAGCGTCTGAGTTGGTTTAATTGACGCATTGCTGCACGTTAGCAGTACATGTCTCCTCACTAACGCCACATGCGGTTCGCACTCTTTGTTGTAGTTTGAAGCTCTAAGCTCTGAATCCATGAGTGCACTGATATAATTAAACAAATAACACGAATTAGTCTATCATTCTGTGCGCGTTTGTTAGTTTTAGGCGCGCAAATCATATCCGATCATGAGAAAACTTAAAACTTTCAAACACAGTTCATTTACATTTTTGCAGGGTAGTTAACATGTCATCTCGTACAGGTCAGGAAAAAGGTCGCAGTCGTAACCAGTCTAAAACGGGCCATTTTAAACACTCAGGAGCTCGCAATGGCTCGAAGACTCGTACTCAGCAAGACCGCCGCCCTAATCGCCCAACAAAAAGCCAAAAGCCAAAAGTGGCCCCTAAAGATCGTAAAGTCATTATTTTCAATAAGCCTTACGATACGCTCAGTCAATTTACCGATGGCGATGGTCGCAAAACGTTAGCGGACTATATCCCAATCAAAAATGTCTATGCGGCTGGCCGATTGGACCGAGACAGCGAAGGTTTGATGGTACTCACTAACGATGGTATCTTGCAGGCGAAGCTAACGCAGCCAAAGTCAAAATCGCCGAAGACTTATTGGGTTCAAGTTGATGGCGCTCCTCAGGAGCAAGATCTTGAAAAATTGAGAAAGGGAGTAGAGCTAAAAGATGGTATGACTCTACCAGCCGAAGTTGAAGTTATTCCAGAACCACAAGTCTGGGACAGAACGCCTCCGGTTCGTTTTCGCGCAAATATCCCTACCACTTGGTTAGCCATTACCATTATTGAAGGAAGAAATCGTCAGGTGCGTCGCATGACTGCGCACATTGGCTTCCCTACTTTGCGCCTCATTCGTCATTCGATGGGTGATATCGTCCTTAACGACCTAATGCCTGGTGAATGGAGAGAAATCTCTCTCTAACAAGCAGAAAAGATAAAAGCAGGCTTAAAGCCTGCTTTTTAGATTCATACTTTTTCAGTTAAGCCCTATCTAATGAACTAAGGGATTACTGCTCAGCGAGCCAGTTTTTAAAGGCCTCTTTTTCCGCCGGAGACGCTTTCTGGTACATCGTCTTTAATACATCAACCATTGGGCTGTCGTTCGATGCGGCTGTTGAACGGGTATCACTAGTCTCAACTCGAGGCTCGATATCACTTACTGATTGTTGATGCTGATTCACAGTTACATAACTAACGGCAACACTCGCGATACCGCCAGCAATATTGTAGTTACGAGATTCTTGAGGGTAATTACGACCAATTTGAACACCATCTGACTCTAATACATCTTCGACCAAAGCAATAGGTTGGCCTTTGGTATCCAGTAATTGCCAATCTAGAGGCGAGATGTTGTTTTGCGCTTGGCGAAGAGTTTTAAACTCTGGCAGTTCAAACGTTAGCTTTTCGTTTTCAGCATCAAATTTAGCAACGATTACATCACTGTAAACCGTCTTAAGGTTTTCGTTAATTTCAAATGTAGGTTGATATTTGAAGACAATTTGATTCGTTCCGTCAGGTAGTTCGATTGTCTTCTCACTAGAAAAAAGACCACCTTCTAGATCTGGCTTCTCCATGTTGACGGCCAATAACTTCACGTCTTCTGGAACCACTAAAGTCGTTGCAGCGTAGAGGTTTGTACTGGCAAAAATAGACAGTGCCATTGCCACTTTTAATGATAACTGCATAGAATTTTTCATCCTTATCTTCATAGTAAAAGACCCAGCATATAGCTGGGTCTTACAATATCAAACTGGGTATTGATTACCAGTAGAAACGAGCACCAACACCGAAGTTAGTTGCGTCGTCTGTGTCTTTGTTGTCGAAGTCAGTACCTTCGAAAGTGTAACCCGCTTCTGCGAATACACGTGCCCATTTAGAGAACTTGTATTCAACACCAGCGTAGAACCAAGAAGAGTCTGCGTCTACTTTACCTGCTTCGTCAGTAGACTGAGCTAGGTACTCGTAACCAGAGTATAGAGTTGTTTTAGGAGCAACAGCGAACATACCAGCTACAACGATGTAGTGTGAATCAACTGTTGATTTACCTAGCTTATCTTCGTTTTCGTTGTAGTAGTACGTAGCACCTAGAGTGTGCTCGTTTAGTGCGTACTCAGCAGTTACTTCAAAAGATAGGTTTTCGTTATCAGTACGCTCTGTGTGAGAAACTGTTTGCTCTACACCATTAAGAACTAGTTTTTTCTCTTTAGTTACGTTGATGTCGTTGTTCGCAGTAAGTACACCAGCGTGTAGAGATAGGTCGTTGAAAGATTTACCAACGAATACTTCTAGTACTTCTTCGTTAGAATCTTTTTCGCCTAGCGCGTAACCAGCTTTTAGCCAGAATGCGTCATTTTCGTAAGCGTATTTGATTTGAGAATCGTTGTTCCAAGCGTGACCGTATGCAGTTTCCGCTGCGTTACCACCGAAGAAGTAAGAGTAATCTGCGAAGTATACATCATCAGCCCAAGTACCTTCTTTACCGAAGCGAAGAGTACCCATATCACCCATATCAAAGCCGATGATGTGGCGACGTACGTATACAGAGTCATCTGTACGCTCGCTTGAATCAGCACCTGCGTCGTAGTTGTCACCTAGAGCAACACCGATTTCAACTTCACCCAGAACTTTTAGGCTTTCGTCAACAACGTAAACCGCGTTCACACCAGTACGAGAAGAGCTAGTGTTTAGCTCTGCTGTGTGATCAGTTTTTTCTGTGAATAGAAGAGTTGGACGTAGCTGACCGTAGAAATCTACAGAACCTTCTTCAGATTTGAATACTTCAGCTGCGTTCACTGAAGTTGCAGACGCAACTACAGCTAGTGCTAATAGAGTTTTTTTCATAATTAATCCACTGCCTTTTCTTAGTTCGGGATATCCTTGTCCGGTTCCCTTTTTTATATGTTTGAGGTAGAGCGTTAACAAAACGTTATACAGCACCTCCTCAAAATCTGGAGCTAAGAGTGCAAAAGATTATTCTGGCTGTCAAATTTTCTAAATACCAATGTAAAAAAAACAAAATACCATTACAAAACAACAACTTAATAAGTTTACCTTTATTTATTCGACGAACATCTAACCAATCCCCATTATTATTTGTAATTTACAAAATTATTAACAAATGGTTTTTTAATCCAATAAGTAAATTTTAAAAAAACAAAAAAAGAATAAAAACCTACAAATCAGACCAAGTTGGAGTTTTATATTTTTCATATAATGAAATTAATTTCATTAAGATAAGGTTCAATATTTTTTTGTGAAGGAGATCTACATTCCTTATAAAAGCATTCCGTTTTGTGAACTACTGTACAACTAGTGATGTGTGCTACTATTCGCCTCCAACGCATTTGAGGCCCGTATGCTGACCAGTAACATTCAAAAATCGATTCGTAATAGCTATCAAAACCTTCAAGATCAACTTGATAACTTTGTGCCTAGAAGAGCACAAAACTACCTTGTTGCAGAGATTGCAAAAACGCTGTGCGGTCAGTATCACAAATCTAACCGAATACTCGTTGCAGAAGCAGGGACTGGAATTGGTAAATCGCTCTCTTATCTAATGGCGACCATTCCCGTGGCTGTACATAACAATAGGAAAGTGGTTATCTCAACGGCGACCGTCGCTCTGCAAGAGCAGCTCATAAATAAAGACCTCCCTCTTTTTCGTCGGATTACCGACCGAGAGTTTTCTTTTATTTTGGCAAAAGGCCGTCAACGCTATTGTTGTGCAGAAAAGCTCGCCACTGCTAGCGGTGCTGATGGTGGCCAGTTAGCCATGTTTGAAACCAAACCTAAGCAAAAAGATATAGAGCTGTTAGAAACAATGCATCGCTCTCTTGCGCAAGGTAAATGGGACGGTGACCGTGATTCTTGGCCTAAACCCATCGACGATAAGCTTTGGCAACTGATTGTCAGTGATAAACACAGTTGCAATAACAGTTTACCAGGCCACCGCGGCTGCCCATTCCAAAAAGCGCGCTCAGAGTTGGATAAAAACGATGTCATCATTGCTAACCACTCTCTCGTCATGGCAGACGCAGATTTAGGTGGCGGCGTGATTTTACCTGAGCCAGAAAATACAATATACGTCTTCGACGAGGCACATCACTTACCTCACGTCGCTCGTGACCATGCTTCAGCATCTGCGAGTTTAAAAGGCGCGGCAGCATGGCTTGAGAAGTTAAATCAGTCGATTAGTAAGTTTTCATCACTCGCAGACGAGAAACGCGTAGCTCGATTTCGCAACGACCTTCAAGACGCGGTTCAGAACTTGATACCGGCACTGACTCAATTGCCCAAACAGTTCGACCCAGCCCAATTTGAAGAGGGTATCTACCGCTTCGAACACGGTGAACTACCTGAGTGGCTAGAGAACCAATCCAAAGAACTAAAACAGTCCAGCAAAAAAGCAAATCAGAGTGTGGCAAAAATTGCCGATCTTATTGCGGAAAGAGTAAAAGACGGGGAGCTTGCGACAAGGTTGGCTGAACCAGCGCTTGCAGAGCTCGGTTTCTACATTCAAAGGTTAGAAAACTTAGCGCAAGTATGGCATTTAATGGCTGAACCAACTCGTGAAAAAGGTGCGCCTTTAGCTCGCTGGTTAGAAACCCACCCCGTTCGCGAGGGTGATTTCATTGTGAGTGTTTCGCCACTTGAAATTGGATGGCAACTCGACCAACAGATTTGGAGCAGATGTATTGGCGCCATTTTGGTTTCCGCAACGATGCGTGCATTAAACTCTTTCCATTACTTTTGCCATCAGGTTGGTATTGATGGAAAACCAGAATCAGGCACTCAGTTTTTAGCGCTTGCGTCACCATTCGATTACCAAAACCAGGCAGAATTACTCATCCCTGCGATGAAATATGAACCACCAGCGCCTCAATTTACTGAATATCTTATTGAGATCTTGCCTAAGTACTTGGAAGACAAGAAAGCCAACTTAGTATTATTCTCATCCTATTGGCAGATGAACCAAGTCGCGAAGGCACTCTCTTCGGAGTTCATAAAAAAAGGCTGGGCGTTGCAAGTTCAAGGTGAAAGCTCACGTCAAGAAATTCTAAAAAAACATAAAAAGTTAATAGAATCAAATAAAACCAGCGTCTTATTTGGTACTGGCAGTTTCTCTGAGGGGCTAGACTTACCTGGCGAATTACTTGAAAACTTGGTGATTACAAAAATTCCATTTGGCGTTCCAACCTCCCCTGTTGAGCAGGCTCATTCCGAATACATTGAGAAAAAAGGAGGAAACCCGTTTATGCAAATAACTGTACCAGACGCAAGCAAAAAGCTGATCCAGAGCGTAGGTCGCTTACTGCGTAAAGAGAGAGATTCTGGTAGAGTAACGATTCTTGATCGACGCATAGTCACTAAGCGATACGGACAAGCCTTAATCGACTCACTACCTCCATTTAAACGTAAAATAGAATATTAGAAGAATCACCATTTATGGAAATGATTGAGCCAACCATGCTGTTGGTGTTGGCGCTTGTCGCTTTTGTCGCAGGATTTATTGATGCAGTTGCCGGTGGTGGTGGCATGCTTACCGTACCTGCTCTACTTTCGCTAGGCTTGCCGCCTCATATTGCACTAGGCACCAATAAACTTGCCGCTACCTTTGCTTCTTCTACTGCAGCATTTACGTACTACAAAAAACGTCTATTCAAACCTCAATGCTGGAGGCGTGCATTCGTGGCAACACTCGTCGGAGCGACATTAGGTACGCTATTTGTAGATGCGATTAGTACGGATTGGCTGGAAAAAGGATTGCCGCTTGTTATTTTGGCGGCAGCGTTGTATACCGTTTTTCATAAAACACCCCACTCTGCTCATCAAAGTCCAATACCCGAGCCTTGCCCAAAACTTCATAAAAAACAGTACATGCAAGGCTTATCCATAGGATTCTACGACGGACTCGCAGGGCCTGGAACTGGGGCTTTTTGGACAGTAAGTTCAATGGCGCTGTACCGGCTGAATATCTTGCTCGCCTCTGGCTTAGCAAAAGCAATGAACTTTACCAGTAACTTTACCTCTTTGATCACTTTTGCATTCCTCGGACATATCAACTGGGTGCTAGGCTTAACAATGGGAGTATGTTTAATGGCTGGTGCTTTTGTTGGCGCGCACTCCGCTATTAGATTTGGTTCTAAATTCATTCGTCCTGTATTTGTTACTGCCGTCAGCATACTAGCCATTAAATTGGCTTATGACGCATGGTTTGTAGGTTTGTCATGAACATTTCTCAACTCCAGGAAAATCTAGAACAAATGGCGAAGCAAGCCGCTGTTCTTGACCGTCAAAGAGGCGAACATCATGTTCCGCTTTTTGATGAGCGTTTATTTGGTTGCCGCTCTCGCTTACTTACTCCTTGCGTAAAAGAAGCAAAAGCCACGCTGGGTGCGATTGTGCGTGAGCAAAATGAAGGTAAGCTCACCGCTTTGCGTGCTGAGTACCTCACTGAACGGTTAGTGGCGCAAATCGGTGCGATTCAACGCGAGATTTCTACCACTAAAATTCGTAAGAATGAAATCAAACATAGCAGCCATTTCCGTAAGCCTATCAACGTGCTTTATCAGGAGCTCGCTCAACATCAAGAGTGGGCAAGACGCTTGCGCGAGATGGTGTTAGAAAAAGAACGTGCTGTCGAAAGCGCTCCTAGTTTTATGCGTGCCGACGCTCAAAAAGTATTACTAGCAACCGAGCAACGTTTAGCGCGTTGTGAAACAGCACTTCTTAAGCTAGAGAACCAAATTACACATAGGGAAAAACATCAATAATGGCTGATCAACCAACCTCGCCTTTAGATGACGCACCTGAAGAGATCAAACTGGCTGTCGATTTAATCTATTTGCTTGAGAGCAATGAGATAGATCCAGAAGTTGCGCTTAACGCTTTAAAGATCGTGCAAAACGACTTAGAAAACAAATTAAAAGCAAAGTAGCTCAGAGCGTTTCACTCCTTTCACCGAGACTCGTTTTCAGTGCTCTTACACAATGATACTATTCATAAAAAGTACGCCCCCAAAAAGGATAAATAATGAAAGTAATCAGCTTTAACATCAATGGACTACGTGCGCGACTGCACCAACTCCAAGCGCTAATCGACAAACACCAACCTGATGTGATTGGTCTTCAGGAAATTAAAGTTCACGATGAAGCATTCCCGATTGAAGCTGTCGAAGCCATGGGCTACAAAGTGTATTTTCATGGTCAAAAAGCACATTACGGCGTAGCAATGCTTTGTAAGCAAGAGCCTCTACACGTACAAAAAGGGTTCCCGACGGATAACGAGGAACATCAAAAGCGCATGATCATGGCAACGTTTTTAAATGAAAACGGCGAAAAGGTCACTGTACTAAACGGCTATTTCCCTCAAGGGGATAACATCAGCCACGAAACCAAATTCCCATACAAGCGCCAATTCTATAAAGATCTGATGACCTACCTAAACGATCATCACAATAACGACGAGCAATTGATTGTTATGGGTGACATCAACATCAGCCCTATTGATGCAGATATCGGTATCGGCGAGCCAAACCGTAAACGTTGGCTAAAAACAGGTAAATGTTCATTCCAACCTGAAGAACGCGAATGGTTGAAAACCTTACTAGACTGGGGCTTTGTGGACACCTTCCGTAAGCTATACCCAGAGGTGAACGATCAATTTTCGTGGTTTGACTACCGTTCTCGCGGTTTTGATGATAACCGTGGCCTACGAATTGATGTCATTTTGGCAACCCCTTCTCTAGCGGAAAAGTGTATTGAATCTGGTATCGACTATGAGCTTCGTGGTATCGAGAAGCCTTCAGATCACGCACCAATCTGGTCAACATTTAAGTAATATATTGCAAAGCTATAAGCGAGACTCAACGCTAAGCTTAATCCAATAAAAAGGGAGACTCAGTCTCCCTTTTTCATACAAATTACCATTTAATCACTGATTCAGCGGCCAAACCGTTTGACCATCAACAGTTATCGGTGTTTGTGCAAATTCGTTCAGACAGTAGCCTGTATTACTACTTGCAAAGTAAGTGAGCGGCATCGGCGGTAGATTCAGCGCCACAACCTGCTGTTTCGCTTTTTCTGTGAGCGAGAACCCCCACATATCGAGATAGTTAGTCATATCTCGCTGAGAGATGTAGCTCAGAGCAATAAGCAACCAGTCGTTGTTCGAGATGCTATTTGCTTCTTCCCGAGAGTAGTTGGCGAAACCAATACTCAATCGTCTCTCATCCCAAAGCGCATCGTCCGATTTTAAGCGGTTAAACTCACGTTCAATCAGGTGCAAGCGCGCCAATAAATGCCAACCATTTTTAAGCACACCTTCATGCTGCGCCGCCATCATCATTTGAATGTAAACACGAGCGCCCCAACTCCAACTGGTTTGATTTTGCGCAGCCATGTATGCGTTTGGATCCGCTTGAGTTCGGCTAGCTTGCAATAATTCAAACTGGCCTTTGAAATCCAAGCTTTGGCAAGTTGAAACTTTTCCCGTATTCTGGAAGAAACGAGACTTACTGTAATACGAGTAGTAATTGGTCGTTGAATGCCCTTCCCAGCCTGAAAATCGGAATCGACCTTTTTCTAAACCATGACCAAGCTCATGTAAATCACCGTGACCGAGTGGGCTGAATGACCAGTAAGCATCGTAAGGGTTACCCGAACAACCATAACCACACGTCGCTTGGTCAGCGTTCATGTGCTTCACTATATCAATATTGGCGATTTCCCAACCTTGATTTTTGGCATACTGGATAATTTCCGGAACCTCATCGATCCCCGGCCCTTGGAAACCTGCCAGCACATGCGGGTAGTTGTGAACATATTCTTCTGTTGCAAGCGCCATTTCCGAAGGGGTAGACCACATTTCATCGTTGACCGACTCCAACATTTTGTCGCGCTTTGAGTGTACTTCAAACCCAGGAGTGATCAGCTCAGCCCAATCGAATAAATTGGCTTCTAACTGTTGAATAAAAGCGTCGTTGTCCTTCTCACTTCTCCAAACTGGATGCTGTGCCACATGATTAAATTTCAGTTCAACCGGAACATCATTTTTGTCAAAGTGAACCTGTACTGGACCACCATAAGGAGAAGTCAGCGTGATGGTTTCACCCGGCTTCACTTCATAGCCGAATGAAGTCAGCAGTTTTGGTCGCGTGTATCCATCTTTGCTGAACTCATGAGTTGCACCACTTCTTAAAGTGTTGATGACAATCTTAGTCGCCACATCATTGCTGTCATTACGTTTAACCGTAAAGGTTTCCCCAGGAAGTGCATACACACCAGCCGAACGGAAGTTACGCTTTGATTCCATATTAATCGTTGCACTGATTCTCTTTATGTCAGGGCTAAACTCACTACGGCTGAAGTTCCCCATATTTGGTTGTTTTGGGTTTACGCTTCGGCTGTTGTATTGCACGTAATCGGAAAAGTACGACTTTAGGAATTCGGTCATTTGGGTTGATTGTTTGTCCATCGGGAAGACAACCGTTTGACGATAATGATCAGCCAGCAATACCATGAGTTTTTCGTATTGGTAGCCGTTTTGATTAAACAAATCTACTTTTTGTTCATCAAGCTTTTGCAACCAATGGCGAATGCTGTTTGCCCCTGCATAAAATTGACTGTCCATATTCGCAGTGTCAGGGCAGGATTTGTCATCACACTTTGACAAGTCAACGTTGAAATTTTGAGATTCAAAACGAGACAACAACGCTTGTTGTGTAATAACAGAATCCGGCACAACGTTCATCAACGATGAAGGTTCCCAGTCGACCAAGCCGAACTTACGCCAATAGTTATCTCCCACATAATCAACATGGAATTTTTCCAAAATGTCTTGGCCAAGATCAGTTAGTCCTCCATCCCAATGCAGGTATAGAACAGGAATTTGGGCTTGCTCAGCGTATTCCAAAGCTTCGAGTACTGGTTTGTTGGTATCTCCAGATTGCAGATGCTGTGACAAGATCAATAAGTTTGGAGTATTGGTTTGCAAGCAGCTAAGTAGCTTCGAACCATCGCATAGGTTGGCCTCGTTAAACGCCAGCTCTTGTGAAACATTGTCTTTCAGCCAATTCCGAGTCGCTTGCTCATCCGGAAAGTAATAAGACTGATCCATTTGCGCGATGACGACGTTTGAAGTAACTCCGCCCGACAACCAAGTGACCAGGTTACTTAACCATTGCGTCATCGCCGCGTTGGAAGAGTCGGGAAAACGTTGTGCCGTTCTAAATGGGTTACTACCTAATAGTGCGTAACGTTGACCATTAGACTTTTCCCCGGCAACGCCAATTGACAGCGCTTGATCTTTGTAACCGCTTGCCATGGCCTTATTGGTCATCAAGATGGTGTCGTTGAAGCCATACTGAGGTGCCAAGATCGCGGCATCATGGGTTGGATCCCAATAAAGACCTGAAAGGTTTTTCGCAATTGCAGATTTGATCGTATTCGACTGCATCTTGTGGTCTTCTACAACCTGACGACTTTCTCGAATGAAATCGCTCGGGTCAGAAACGAGCAGTGCATTACCAGTTTCAAGAGCTTGTTGAACTGGAGCTGGCGTTGGTTTTACTTGAGCATTAGGTTGTGATTCTCCCTCTCCCCCACCACATCCTGTGGCTAAGGCGGCAATGCCCAACGATAGAATTGTTTTTTTCATTTTTACTTACTAAACAATGAGTTTATCGAATGTTAATGTAAGTTAATGAATAATAAGAAAGAGTCTTTTACATCGGCTGGAAAAATAGGAATGAAGATAACAAAATTATCAAAAGCAATAGCACCCACTCCGGTGCTATTGCCTCTATTGATAATTAGCTTAAAGGACGTAGATAAGCTAAGAAACGCTTCTCTGCCACTTTGAAACACCACAAAATCATAAACGTCAGTGCCATGTAGAACAGCCCCGCCGTCAGGAAAGACTCAAATGGTGCATAGTAGCGCGAGTTAACTAGACGCGCAGCACCAGTTAAATCCATGATGGTAACGATGCCCGCGACTGCACTTCCGTGCAGCATAAATATGACCTCGTTGGAATAAGCTGGTAATGCTCGACGCAATGCACTCGGCAAGATAATACGTCTGTATGTCATAAACTTACTCATGCCATAGGCTTTCGCAGCTTCCACCTCACCTTTCGGCAAACCATTAATCGCACCACGAATAATTTCTGCGGTGTAAGCCGATGTATTCAGAATAAAAGCGACCAAAGCACAGAACCAAGCGTTCTCCCACAAGGTATCTTTCACAGGGAAAAACTGATCCATGCCGTAGTAAATCAAATACAGCTGAACCAATAGCGGCGTTCCACGGAAAAAGTAAATGAATCCCCAAGAAGGTAAGCTTAGAGCGTAATTGGTACTATTGCGTGCCACGGCTAATGGGATAGAGACACACAAGCCAATAACCAACGCTAATCCCACTAACCAAACTGTTGTCCAAAGTCCCTGAAGATAAGTTGGAAAGCTTTCAATAATCAAAGAAAAGTCCATAACTTACCTCGCATGAATACTGAACTTACGCTCAACAAGCTTGAGTAGCCCGGTCGAAACGCTGGTAAAAAATAGAAAGATGAGCGCGACAGCCATGTAAAAGGTGAACGGCATTTTCGTTGTACCTGCTGCCAATGAGCTCATTCTCACCATGTCATCCAGACCAATAATGGAAACTAACGCTGTGGTCTTAAGTAACACTAACCAGTTATTACCAAATCCAGGTAATGCATGACGAATCATCTGAGGAAGTAAGATTCTTCTAAACGATAAAGCAGAACTCATCCCATAAGCTTTCGCCGCTTCTAATTCACCCTTGTCCACCGCCATGATCGCTCCACGAAAAGTCTCCGCCATGTAGGCGCCAAAGATAAAACCAATCGTGAGTACACCAGCTATAAATGGGCTGACATCAATATAATCAGGTAAGTAAGACGTCCATTCATGGTTTGGATCACTCGAGGCAAACCACTCGTTGAGCGTTTCGTTGATGGAGTAAAGGCTGTTATTTAAAAGTATTTGTCCACCAAAGAAAATTAGCATCATCAGAACCAAATCTGGAATGCCGCGAATGACGGTGGTGTAAAGAGTGGCAATCGCCCTTGCCCATTTGTAAGGCGCTAACTTAGCTAGTGCGCCAAGCATGCCTAAGACCATGGCGAGAATGAGTGAAAGCACTGCAACTTCTATTGTTACTAAAGCTCCTTTCAAAATCGAAGCTTCGTATCCTTGTAAATCTAGCATAGGTGAGTTCCTAATCCCTAAACTCAAAAAATCGACCGTTGACTACTTCTAGGAACAAGCCAACGGTCGCTTAATTACGGTTTATTCACCGTACACATCGTAGTTAAAGTATTTACCAGCAATTTCTTGGTAAACACCTTTCTCACGTAGTGAAATAATTGCTGCGTCGAGTTTCTTCGTCAGATCTTTGTCTTGTTTACGAACAGCGATACCCATACCTTCGCCAAACCATTTTGGATCGGTTAACGATGGTCCAACAAACTCATAAGCTTCGCCACCTGCTTTGTTGATCACACCCTCTTCTAGAGCAGACGCATCACCTAAAACGGCAGCAATTCGACCATTTTCTAGATCAAGATACGCTTCATCAAAAGAGCCATAACGCACAATTTCAACATCATCGCCGTAGTTGTCAGTTAAGTACTTGTCATGTGTCGTCGCACGTTGCACGCCAATTTTGACATCTTTAAGATTATCAAAATCTAGACCCGCACCTTTCTTAGCGATAAATTTATTTGGAATTTGTGCGTACTTGCCAGTGAAATCGACTTTTTTCTTGCGCTCTTCAGTGATAGACATTGCTGCGATGATGGCATCGTACTTACGTGCAAGCAGAGAAGGAATAATACCATCCCAATCTTGAGCGACGATTTTGCACTTCACTTGCATCTCTTCACAGAGTGCATTTGCCATGTCTACGTCAAAGCCTTTTATTGAGCCATCAGTTTCTGTCCAGCTAAACGGAGGGTAAGCACCTTCGATACCAAAGCGAACTGTTTTCCATTCTTTCGCTTGGGCAACACCTGATACTGCCGTTGCAGCAATCGTTGCTGCTAATAACCACTTTTTCATTTCCATACTCCTGTGATTGCTATTTTATTTCGTTTTGTTTGTTGTGTTGGCTTAGGAGGCAATAGTCTGCCGCCTAACAAATATTAGTAAATGGATGAGATAAACTGCTGTAATCGTTCTGAATCCGGGTTTGTAAATAGCTTAGCTGGATTTCCCTGTTCTTCCACTAAGCCTTGATGTAAAAACATCACATGGTTTGATACGTCACGCGCAAACGCCATTTCGTGCGTGACCACCAGCATAGTTCGCCCTTCATCTGCCAAATCTCTCATTACCCCCAGAACTTCTCCTACAAGTTCTGGGTCAAGCGCAGAAGTTGGCTCGTCAAACAACATCACCTCTGGGTCAACTGCTAGCGCACGGGCAATAGCTGCACGTTGCTGCTGGCCGCCAGATAAGTGCCCAGGGTAATAATCCTTACGCTCATACAAGCCTACCTTCTTAAGCAAGACTTCTGCGTTTTCAATCGCTTGAGCTTTTGGCACGCCTAAGACATGAACAGGCGCCTCAATCACGTTTTCTAGTACGGTTAGGTGAGACCAGAGGTTGAAACCTTGGAAAACCATTGCCAGGCGTGAGCGAATACGTTGGACTTGCTTTTCATTAGCAGGAACAGATTCACCTGCTCTGCTGTTCTTCATTTGGATTAATTCACCATTTACCCAAATTTCGCCCGCGGTAGGCGTTTCTAGCAAGTTGATACATCTGAGAAAGGTACTCTTACCTGAGCCGGAAGAGCCAATAATGGAGATAACATCTCCTTTGTGCGCGGCAAGTGAAATGCCTTTTAAAACTTCATTTTGTCCAAATGTTTTGTGCAGGTCTTTTATATCTAGCGCTGGTACATCATTCATGCGCCCTACTCCCTGTGTTTTTGTCACTGCAATTAAGGGACTCCGCCCTCTCTAATTCGGAACAAATTAGCACCGCCCCTTGAAACTTGCAACAAATTATTAACCTAAATAATTCGAATAGAAAGATACGATAGGCAAATTAATATGCAATATATAGCAACATATTCTTCAAAAGTTGAATATTAAATATAAAAAAGCCCCTTTCAAAGGGGCTTAATAAATTTACAAAAGTGTTAAGACGCTACTTAACCAATACCATAAAATCAGATTTCTGAGCATTCGTATTGACCTTCTCAGAATCAACTTCACTGATCACAAGACCATCGTGATCCACTTTAAGATCGGTCACATCACCATGAGAGAAAAGAGAAACAAAGTCATAGCTATTTAGGTTTGCTTCAGCAGACTCCACGACAATAGATTGTGAGAAATCACTTTTAGAAGAAACTTTCAAATCTTGCTTCACACTGTCATCGAATGTGTAGTAGAACAACTCCGGAACAACGACATCACTCTCTAAAGTTGTAAATATCTTGTGTGTTACTCGGTGTAGTGTTCCAGAGTTAGACTCTGCACGATATGCAAGGCGGCTAAAGCCTTTATCTTGGTCAGTGAAAGCAAAACCAGTATCAATAGTTGAGCCTCTCACCACATGCGACGCAGGCAGAGCATTTAGGTTGTAGTAAGCGCTTGGATCAATTGAGATATCCCAATTTGCGTCCTGATACATCTTTTGGTTCAGCACTACCGTCCAACCATTGATAGGTTTTTCAGCTGCAACACTGTAAGTCCAAGTTTCCGTTTTTGGCTCAAGCGGGTGGTAGAACTTCGTCGTTGACATAGGTAGCTCTGCAACTTCGTAGTTGTAATCACCAACAAGTACACTGATGTCTAAAGTGTCATATTTAAAAAGTGTTGGGTTCAAGATTGGAGAAGAGCCATTCATGCCAACCAACGGCAATGGTGATTCACTCGACCAATCGCGAATACCATACTGGTGCAGTTCTGTTTTCGCTGCGTCTGCATATTGTAGCACGACTGTCGACTCCATCTTCGAACCAATTGCTCTTACATCCAAAGAATCAATAGAATAGGTAGGCTTAGACTCTTTCGCAATTTTAGATATGAAGTTGTACTCTAAGCCACCAGCCTCCGTTGCTTCATATTTAAGGTCAGTTCGGGTAGCCTTACGGAAGTTGCCATTTTTATTGCAAGCAGACACCGCCTCTCGATTCATTGAGAACGTTGAGTTTCTAAGGTTATTGTCCTTTAAAAAATCTCGACCGAAGCTGTTTGCCGTAAATACTGTTCCAGAAGCATCAAGCAACTGATAAGTAAAATAGCCGTCCTCAGGAATGTCTTCTAGAACAAATTTCAAAGTAGTGCCTGATGGGTAGATAAAGTCGCCTTGACGGACACCATTCTTGTCTGAATAGAAACCGACGACCTTACCTCCTGTTAGCTGTGCACTTACGGCTGGTTGATAGGTCAATACCTGCTCGATGCCGTTGCCATCTACTCTTCGGTCGTAAATAGTACAGCTGTCTTTTTGTGCATTTGTTTCACTAATGACATTTGGAGCTGCAAAAGTAAAAGTGAATGTAGTTCTTGGTGTGGAACCACCGCCACCGCCGCCACCGCCGCCGCAACCGACCATTAACCCTGAGATGATTGCCACTAGTGGCAGTACTTTAAGCTGTTTCATGTCTTTTTCCTAAACTGAGCGGCAATGATTAGCCAAAAAATTGTCTTTGCTCTGTCCAAAGCAAGAATAAAGCCAGCTTTATATAATCACCGTGAATATTGACATTTAATCTGCATCTCGTGCAAAAGGACAAAAAGTTCTAATTTTATGCAACTTGTGTAATGAAATTACACAAGATCTCCGCATCTCA
Source organism: Vibrio sp. 1069 (assembly GCF_033340555.1). Classification (NCBI taxonomy): domain Bacteria; kingdom Pseudomonadati; phylum Pseudomonadota; class Gammaproteobacteria; order Vibrionales; family Vibrionaceae; genus Vibrio; species Vibrio sp. 1069. Next base: position 60,422 of record NZ_JAWOWP010000001.1, on the reverse strand, counting down.
TTCGCATGCCAGAAACTTTCTGTAGTTTTATTTCACAACCATTCTTAAAGTGATCTAAATCAATCACCCTAAATGGCTATCTTGCTAGACTCCTGCCAAAAGATGAGGCTTTTTTTTGCGCCTCAACACAATAAGTTATTAGCTATGCTTAGGCACAGTGTCGACGTGTAACAAATCTAACAATAGCTAGCATAAGCGTGCCGCAGGATGCGGATTAACACAATTGAATGAAGAATTCATAACTTTTAAATATATGAGGAATCTATGTCAGACGCAGTTAACAAAACGCACTCTGATTCAGATATCGAGACCAAGAGCTACCGTGAGCTTCATCGTCCAGCATCTGAGTTCGCAAGCCGTTCAGACTACCTAGACCACGAACTACAAATTATGAAGCCACGTCGTTTTGGCTTGAACTTGCCAGGTCGTGACTTCCGCTTTGAGCTTGAAGACCTTGTTCCAGCACTTGCTGGTACTATCGGTATTATCGCAATGTACTCTGCGGTAATGATGTCTTGGGCTGAAGGTCTTACTGCAGCATGGGACCACGTAAACTTAGGCAAGGACTTTGCTATCGAAGTTGCGCGTGTAGAAATGCTCATCCCTGCACTTCTTTTCTGTGTACTTGCCTCTGGTTTTATTAACCCTAAAGCCAATCTAGCAGGCAACCACGGCCCAATGATCCCTCTTATTGGTACCATCGCTCTTGCTGGTGCTCACCCTCTTGCATTAGCAATTCTCATTGGTGTGTTTGGTTTGATTTTGAGCCTCTTAAAAGGTGGGTCAAAACTGGTTAACCTCACCTCTGAAGGTACGGCTGGTGGCCTTCTTATTTTCTTAGGTTTAACCGGAACCATGAGCCAAATTAACTCTATTCAAGCTTGGGCTGTTGGTTTGCAATCCGATACGGTTGCCGCTGGTAGCATGGGTTACATCGGTCTAATTGTTCTTGCGGTTACCATTGGCTTATACGCGTTCCTTGCTAAAGTGAACAAACGCTGGCTAGCGATCCCTGTTTGTGCCTTCACTGGGCTTGCAATCGCACTTGCTCTTGGCGCAGGCTTCGATATTAAATTCGTAACCGAGACAGGCCTTCCAAACCTAAATCCAATCTACTGGTGGGGTTCAACAGAAGAAGGTTGGATGCTTGGTCTTCCTAATATGGAACACTTCATCGCTTCTCTACCATTCGCCATTCTTGCGGTAGCAATGTGGTCACCTGACTTCTTGGGTCACCGTATCTTCCAAGAGATGAACTACCCACGTAAGAGTGAGAAAGTGCTGATGGACGTTGATGACACAATGACAATGTGTTCCGTTCGCCAAATGGTCGGTACTGCAGTGGGTGGTGGTAACATCACATCATCTTGGGGGACTTACATGATCCCTGCTGCAATCGCGAAACGCCCTATTCCTGCTGGTGCCATCTTACTAGGCTCTCTATGTATTATTGTTGCAATCCTTGGTTTTCCTATGGACGTTGCAGTATGGCCTCCAGTTATGCGCGTTGCTCTTCTCGTTGGTGTATCTCTACCACTGCTTGAAGCTGGCATGCAGATGGTGAAGGACTCGAAAGACTCACAAGCAGCAGGTATCTGTATCTTTGGTTCTGCCGTTGTTAACCCAGTTCTAGCTTGGGCACTAACTATGCTTTTAGATAACAACGGTTTAATTGGAGATAAAGAGCGCGCGTCTCGCCTATCATTTGTAGACAAGATTGTGATCCCAGTAAGCGTACTTGTTATCTGTTTAGTTGCTATGCTTGCAGTTGGTATGCTTGAAGGCCAGTATGGCATCCAAGCTTGGCTATAAGCTAGCAGTCCAGAAATTTGTGGGTAGCGCTCGTCGCTACCCCATTTTTATCGAAATTTTTGAGGATTTATTGATTTAGTTTAAGGTTTGCAAAAAAATTTTAGTTTAACCTCTAACTGTTGCTTAAAAAGAGAAACGTTAAAACTAGTGACAATATTTATAGTTTTGTAAATCGAATACGTAAATTTAAGACTATAAATATTGTTATTCATAAGAGTGTACTGTTCCCCTCTTTTATCTGGGGATAGCTGGCTCAACGGCGAAGCAGTACGTATTTTTTTCTACTAAAAAGGTAGGTATGTCATGGCAGAGCAATTTGCTAAAGCTTGGGAAGGTTTTGCTGCAGGCGACTGGCAAAACGAAGTAAACGTTCGTGATTTCATTCAGAAGAACTACACTCCGTACGAAGGCGACGAATCTTTCCTAGTTTCTGAAGGTACTGAAGCGACTAACAAGCTTTGGGCTAAGGTAATGGAAGGCATCAAACAAGAGAACGCGACTCACGCTCCTGTTGATTTTGATACTTCAGTTATCTCTACCATCACTGCTCACGATGCAGGCTACATCGAAAAAGACCTAGAAACTATCGTAGGTCTTCAAACTGACGCTCCTCTAAAACGTGCGATCATCCCTAACGGTGGTATCCGCATGGTTGAAGGTTCATGCAAAGCCTACGACCGCGAGCTAGACCCACAAGTTAAAAAAATCTACACAGAATACCGTAAAACTCACAACCAAGGCGTTTTCGATATCTACACTCCTCAAATCATGGCGTGTCGTAAATCTGGCGTACTGACTGGTCTTCCAGATGCATACGGTCGTGGTCGTATCATCGGTGACTACCGTCGTGTTGCTCTATACGGTATTGACTTCCTAATGAAGGATAAATTCGCGCAGTTCTCTTCTCTACAAGAGCGTTTTGAGAACGGCGAAGACCTACAAATGACAATGCAGCTTCGTGAAGAGATCGCAGAGCAACACCGTGCTCTAGGTCAAATCAAAGAAATGGCTGCAAAATACGGTTGTGATATTTCTCGTCCTGCTGAAACTGCGCAAGAAGCTATTCAGTGGACTTACTTCGGTTACCTAGCTGCTGTTAAATCTCAAAACGGTGCGGCTATGTCTCTAGGTCGTACTTCTACGTTTCTAGACATCTTCATCGAACGTGATATCGCGGCTGGTAAGCTAACTGAAGAACAAGCTCAGGAAATGATCGACCACTTCGTAATGAAACTACGTATGGTTCGTTTCCTACGTACTCCTGAGTACGATGACCTATTCTCTGGCGACCCTATCTGGGCAACTGAGTCTATGGGTGGTATGGGTCTTGACGGTCGTACGCTAGTTACTCGTACAAACTTCCGTTTCCTAAACTCACTATACACTATGGGTCCTTCTCCAGAGCCAAACATCACTGTTCTTTGGTCTGAGCAACTACCTGAAGGCTTCAAGAAGTTCTGTGCGAAAGTATCTATCGATACTTCTTCTATTCAGTACGAAAATGACGACTTAATGCGTCCAGACATGAACTCTGACGACTACGCGATCGCATGTTGTGTATCTCCAATGGTTGTTGGTAAGCAAATGCAGTTCTTCGGTGCTCGTGCGAACCTTGCGAAAACAATGCTTTACACCATCAACGGTGGTGTGGATGAGAAGCTAAAAATCCAAGTTGGCCCGCAAATGCCTAAGATCGAAGGCGATGTTCTTAACTACGATGAACTGTGGGAGAAAATGGACCACTTCATGGATTGGCTAGCGAAACAATATGTGACTGCACTAAACGCTATCCACTTCATGCACGATAAGTACAGCTACGAAGCGGCACTAATGGCTCTACACGACCGTGACGTTAAACGTACTATGGCTTGTGGTATTGCTGGTCTATCTGTTGCAGCTGACTCACTATCTGCAATTAAATACGCAAAAGTTAAGCCAATTCGTGACGAAGACGGTCTAGCAATCGACTTCGAAATCGAAGGCGATTACCCTAAATTCGGTAACAACGATCCACGCGTTGATGATATTGCATGTGAACTTGTTTCTGTATTTATGGGCAAAATCCGTAAGCTTAAGACTTACCGTGATGCAATCCCTACTCAGTCAATTCTTACTATCACTTCAAACGTGGTTTACGGTAAGAAAACTGGTAACACGCCTGACGGTCGTCGTGCTGGTGCTCCATTTGCTCCAGGTGCAAACCCAATGCACGGTCGTGACGAGAAAGGTGCTGTAGCATCACTAACTTCAGTTGCTAAACTGCCGTTTGCTGACGCACAAGATGGTATCTCTTACACATTCTCTATCGTACCTAACGCACTAGGTAAAGATGAGGGCTCACAACGCGCTAACCTTGCTGGTCTGATGGATGGTTACTTCCACCACGAAGCGGGTATCGAAGGTGGTCAACACCTCAACGTGAACGTTCTTAACCGTGAAACTCTAGAAGACGCAGTTAAGCACCCAGAGAAATACCCTCAGCTAACAATCCGTGTATCTGGTTACGCTGTTCGCTTCAACTCTCTAACTGCAGAGCAACAAGCTGACGTAATCGCGCGTACATTCACTGAGTCTCTATAAGACTATAGCGAAATAACGTTCTATTAATACAACAAAGGCTGATGCTAAGTAGCATCAGCCTTTTTTTATTTCTTGAATGAAAGTTGTGATATCGCGAAAGACTTTTGCCCGCATTCTTACGTATGATGCGAAAAAAGTTAGCAAATAAAGTCTATGAGATTTAGTAAATTAATTATTCTTACCCTTCTTTCTCCAGTTGCAATAGCATCCACTAAGTCTACGGTTTCTTTTACCATCGACAACGATGGTATTTTTGGCGTCGATCAAGACTATACGAATGGTGTTTTCCTTTCTTACGCGACAGACCAACTGACACAAGAAAGCCAATGGAAATGGCTGAGTCTAGCTAACTCAGAGCACGCCAATATCGATAAAATAGAGTTGGTTCTTGGCCACAAAATGTGGACTCCAAGCGACATTGAAGCCGATTATCCACTAATCAATGATCGCCCATATGCCGGTTACCTACACACCGAAATCAACTACCTTTCCCTAACGAGTGACAAAGCTGTACGGTACAATTTCACCATAGGAGCTACGGGTGAAAGTTCGCTATCAGAAAAGGCGCAAGAAATCGTTCACGGCATAACAGGATCGACGGACCCTCAAGGTTGGGATTACCAGATTGAAGATAAAGTTGCGTTCAGCCTTGGTTACCGCGTATTTAACAAATTGATGCGCAGCGAAGAACAAAAAACACAATGGGAGATCACCAACATTAACGACATCAATGCGGGTAACTTCCGTAGTGATGTCTCTCAAGGCGTCATGTTTCGTTGGGGTACAAACCTAGCGAATAGCATCGGAGCAGCCAATATCAGTGTCGAAAGCCCTTTCTCAGCAAGTATGATCGCTCAGAACACGTCGAGTTGGTTCTTGTTCACCGGGTTTGAAGGTCGTTACCGCTTTAATGACATGACTATCGAAGGAGATCGTCCTGGCATTCCTGAACCGTCAGCGCCATACGACGTCACACTGCAAAATTGGCAAGCAAGTGCCGTCGCGGGGGTATCTTGGTACAACCAAAATTACGGTGCAAGCATCACCTTTACGATTAAAACACCGGATTATGAAGAAGCCCAAACCGATGTTTATGGGACAGGCTCGTTCTCCGTGTTTGCCTTTTTCTAAAAACTGGATTATCCCAGTATCGAAGCCAATCTAGATACACGGCAAGTTCTCGGGGTAGGTATTAACCACCTCGTGTTCAAGCGTTTATGTAGATTGGCTCCATCTATTTTCTTTCTTCAAATAACCTTGCCTTTAGTACCGACAAAGCTGTTTTAACCCTGCTTTTTGTAATAAAATAACAGCTAGAATTTACTAGTAATGAGAGCAAAAGATGTCAACAGCTGGTCGTATTCACTCATTTGAGTCATGTGGTACCGTAGACGGACCTGGTATTCGATTTATCGTCTTCTTGCAAGGTTGTTTAATGCGCTGTAAGTATTGCCATAACCGCGATACTTGGGACACGCATGATGGCAAAGAAGTCACGGTTGAAGAAATCATTTCCGAAGCGAAAAGTTACCGCCACTTCATGAATGCATCAGGTGGTGGCGTTACTTGTTCTGGCGGCGAAGCGATGCTTCAACCGGAATTCGTACGTGATTTTTTCCGCGCTGCTAAAGCCGAAGGCATTCATACATGTCTAGATACTAACGGTTATGTTCGTAAGCACACTGATGTTATCGATGAAGTACTGGATGCAACAGACTTAGTCATGCTTGACATCAAACACATGAAAGACGAAGTGCACCAAGATCTCATCGGTGTATCCAACCGACGCACATTGGACTTTGCTCGTTACTTGCAAAAAATCGGAAAGAAAACATGGATTCGCTATGTCGTCGTGCCTGGTTACACAGATGACCCAGAAGCAGCACACATGCTTGGTGAATTTATTAAAGACATGGATAACATCGAAAAGGTCGAGTTACTTCCTTACCACAAATTAGGGGCTCATAAGTGGGAAGCGTTAGGCTTAGAATACCCACTCGAAGGCGTAAACCCGCCACCGAAAGAAACCATGGATGAAATTCAATCCATTCTTGCTCAATACAACGATAACGTAAAATACTAAGTGAACCGCAAGACTAACCTCTTTAAAATACCAGCTTATTGCTGGTATTTTTTTGATTATATCTAAGCCTTATCAGTGAGTTTCTCTGCGGTCATTTAGGTATAAAAAGAACGATAGAAATGATTGCGTCATGTTCGCATAGGAAGGAAGTAACATGGATTTGTTTAACTTAGGCTCTCTTGTTGTCTCAATTTGGATAGTAGCTGTCTACTGCCTACCAGATTGGAAAAAAGTCGTTTGGCTCAAACTGGAAAAAGAAAAAGGATTTCAGCACCTCGTTTTTGCAACGCTCTTCTTTTTCAGTATTTTATGGGCCGCTCAAGCAGGTGTAAAAGAAGGATTACAGATTCATTTTCTTGCACTAACAACGCTGACGATGATGTATGGTTGGCGCATGGCATTTCTACTCAGCATTCCCGCTATGTTGGTCAACCACCTACTACATGATGTGTCCTTGCTACTCTTACCCACGTCGTTAGTTCTATCTGCCCTAATTCCGATTTTCATTAGTTACTTAGTGTTTCTTCTGAGTTACCACTACTTACCACGAAACATTTTTGTTTTCATCTTCGTTGCTGGATTTTTCAATGGCGCGATAACAGGAAGTCTGCACCTCATCATTAACTCTTTTTATCACCTATCAGTTGGTCACTACGATTGGGAAACCATTCAACATAACTACTTTGTTTTTGTGCCGTTGCTCGCCTTTCCTGAAGGTCTACTAAATGGTATGGCACTGGCGGTTTTAACCGTATTCAAGCCAGAGTGGCTGAGAGTATTTTCAGACCGAGACTACATATACAATCATTACCATAAATAAGTGTTTTGAAACTGGTCAAAAGTGACAGTTCTTGCCATTTTTTAGTATTAAATATGTGTTGAGATCATGTTTCACTCATGTCTTAAGCGTTAACCTAAGCACATTAAAAATGTATTAGATATCTAGTGAGGTCACCATGGAAATGTCAAACGCTCAACGTTTGATTCTATCAAACCAATACAACCTTATGTCTCAACTTGATCCAAGTAATGCGGCCAAATACAAACGCTTACAAACGATCGTTGAACGTGGTTATGAACTACAAATGCGAGAGTTGAACAAAGATTTCGGCTGCCTCTCAGAAGCAGAATGTCGTGAGATCATCGACGTTATGGAGATGTATCATGCGATGCAAGAATCTTACAACATGCTAGACGATGAAGATCGTAGCAACGTGGATCAACGTCGCTTGAAGTTCTTGGGATTTGATATCGCTTCAGAAGCGCAACAAGTACATTACGTACGTTTTCTCATCGATTCTGAAGGTTTGTACCCTCAGTTTGACAAGGCAGATCATCACTTTAACAGCCAAATGCCGATGCTAGATAAATACCGCCGTATGCTGCAAACTTGGCGTAACTGCCCTCGTCAGTATCATTTATGTGAAAACGAACTAGCGCAAATCTTCAGCGCATAAAAATGGTCGTCTAAGAATGAGGAGAGCGCCCGCTCTCCTTGTTATTTACCCTGTCACAAACTTATCTAAGACTTTGCTCTCTTCCTACCTCTTTCACTTACCTTGCTCAATGTAGAACAACGAATCACTGAGACTCTTCCGTCTTTGCCAAATATTTGATTTCTATTGCACCTATTCACGACATAAATTCGTCCTTAATAAAAGAGTGATTCAAATGTCACTTTTACAATAAATTCATAATTGTTAAGCAAAATTGCAAATCCCCGACTAGGCTTAAGTAGAGAAAGGCTGTGATTGAAAAATTCATATCCACCGCTCACCGTTGTAACGAAAAAACCGTCCATAAAGCAAAGTCTTTGGTGTCGCCAATCTTACATTCTGTACGAACCAAATGTGATAACAGGACGTATATTCAAACAACAACGAGCATAACTGTTGGTGGAAAGCCTGAATCAACGTTCGTCGGTAGACTGACTATTAAAGGGGAAAGCGACATGAGTATTTTCGACCACTATCAATCAAGATATGAAGCTGCAAAAGATGAAGAGATGTCGTTACAGGAGTTTTTAGCCCTGTGTAAAGATGACAAAAGCGCTTATGCTAATGCAGCAGAACGCCTACTGATGGCGATTGGTGAACCAGAGATAATCGATACGGCAAAGGATCCGAGACTAAGCCGAATCTTCTCGAATCGTGTTATCTCTCGTTATGAAACCTTTAAAGACTTTTATGGCATGGAAGATGCCATAGAACAAATTGTGTCTTACCTAAAACATGCGGCGCAAGGCCTAGAAGAGCGTAAGCAGATTCTTTACCTACTCGGCCCTGTAGGTGGTGGTAAGTCTTCGCTTGCAGAAAAGCTTAAGGCTCTGATGGAACAGATGCCTATTTATGTTCTTACTGCTAACGGCGAACGCAGCCCAGTGAATGACCATCCATTCTGCCTATTCAAAGCCACAGAAGATGGCGATATTTTGAAAAAAGAATATGGCATCGAGCACCGTTATCTTCGCTCGATCATGTCTCCTTGGGCCGCTAAACGTCTTCACGAGTTTGGTGGTGATATCACCAAATTTAAAGTAGTGAAAGTACGCCCTTCTATCCTTGACCAAATCGGTATTGCCAAAACTGAACCAGGCGATGAAAACAACCAAGATATCTCATCATTGGTTGGTAAAGTCGATATTCGTAAGCTTGAACACTATTCGCAAGACGATCCAGACGCTTACAGCTACTCCGGTGCGCTGTGTAAAGCAAACCAAGGTTTAATGGAATTCGTTGAGATGTTCAAAGCACCAATCAAAGTGCTTCACCCGCTGTTAACAGCAACGCAAGAAGGCAACTTCAACGGTACAGAAGGCCTTTCTGCGATTCCATTCGACGGTATGATTCTGGCTCACTCAAACGAATCTGAGTGGCAGACCTTCCGTAACAACAAGAACAATGAAGCGTTCTTGGACCGTGTTTATATTGTGAAAGTACCTTACTGTCTACGTGTTTCAGAAGAAGTCAAAATCTACCAAAAACTTCTTGAAAACAGTGAGTTGTCTCAAGCCCCTTGTTCACCAAGCACGCTCGAGACTCTGGCACAATTCAGTATTCTTTCTCGACTTAAAGAGCCTGAAAACTCGTCCATCTTCTCTAAGATGCGCGTATACGACGGTGAAACGCTGAAAGATACGGATCCAAAGGCAAAAAGCTATCAAGAGTATCGTGATTATGCTGGTGTCGATGAAGGCATGAACGGTCTCTCAACACGTTTTGCCTTTAAGATTTTGTCACGCGTATTTAACTTCGACCAAACCGAAGTGGCAGCCAACCCTGTACATCTATTCTATGTGATTGAACAACAGGTTGAGCGCGAACAGTTCCCTGCTGAAACAGCAGAGAAATATCTCGAGTTCTTGAAAGGCTACCTAGTACCTCGATACGTTGAATTTATCGGTAAAGAGATTCAGACCGCTTATCTTGAGTCTTACTCTGAATACGGCCAAAACATCTTCGACCGATATGTCACCTATGCAGACTTCTGGATTCAAGACCAAGAGTACCGAGATCCAGAAACTGGTCAGCTATTTGATCGCTCTTCACTGAATGCTGAGCTAGAGAAGATCGAAAAAACAGCTGGTATTTCTAACCCGAAAGATTTCCGAAACGAAATCGTTAACTTTGTGCTTCGTGCGAAAGCGAATAACAATGGTCAAAACCCGGTTTGGACCAGCTACGAAAAACTGCGCACAGTAATCGAGAAGAAAATGTTCTCCAATACCGAAGAGCTACTTCCGGTTATCTCATTTAATGCGAAAACCTCTTCTGAAGATCAGAAGAAGCACGACGACTTTGTCGCTCGCATGATGGAAAAAGGCTATACCGAGAAACAGGTTCGCCTACTTTCTGAGTGGTACCTACGAGTACGTAAGTCATCCTAACCCAGTATTGAGTTAGGTCGCTTGTGAAACATGAAGAGGGCTATTTCATGGCGCAATTTATAGACCGAAGGCTCAATGGCAAGAACAAGAGCGCTGTTAATCGACAGCGCTTCTTGAAGCGCCACAAAGAGCAAATAAAAGAGTCGGTAGCAGACGCAGTGAATCGACGCTCGATTACGAATACGGAAACGGGCGAAGACGTCTCTATCCCTCACAAAGACATCAATGAGCCTATATTTCATCAAGGCAAAGGTGGTGTTCGCGAACGAGTTCATCCCGGTAACGATCAATTCATTACTGGTGATAAAATTGAGCGTCCCAAAGGTGGCGGTCAGGGTAGCGGCTCAGGAGAAGGGAACGCCAGTCCAGATGGAGAAGGCCAAGACGAATTTGTATTCCAAATATCAAAAGATGAGTACCTCGATATTTTGTTTGAAGATCTCGAGCTGCCTAATCTAGAAAAAAACCAAATTGCCAAAATCACTGAATGGAAAACACACCGTGCAGGCTTTCAAACTGCCGGTATCCCTTCCAATATCGCCGTAGTACGCTCTCTGCAACAATCTCTTGCGCGCCGTACTGCAATGACTGCTGGTAAGAAACGACTTCTCAAAGAGCTAGAAGACGAACTTGCTCGCATCAAAAATATTGAGCCTGCTCAGCAGTTTGAAGAGAACCGCTTGAAGGCTGAAATTGAAGAACTGCGCAAGAAAATCGAAAGCGTGCCGTTCATCGATACCTTCGACTTACGCTTCAAGAACTATGAGAAACGCCCTGTACCATCGAGCCAAGCGGTCATGTTCTGTCTAATGGACGTATCCGGTTCTATGGATCAGGCAACGAAAGACATCGCAAAACGCTTCTATGTTCTTTTGTACTTGTTCTTAACTCGTACCTACGAGAATGTCGAAGTCGTCTTTATCCGCCACCATACCCAAGCGAAGGAAGTGGACGAGCACGAATTTTTCTACTCACAAGAAACCGGGGGTACCATTGTATCTAGCGCGCTCAAGTTAATGGATGAAATAGTAAAAGAGCGATACCCGATTGGTCAGTGGAACATATATGCAGCTCAAGCATCCGACGGTGACAACTGGGCAGATGATTCGCCAAGATGCCGGGATCTGTTAGTGAACAAATTACTTCCAAACTGTCAGTATTACTCTTACATAGAGATCACACGGCGCTCGCACCAAACTCTATGGCATGAGTACGAAAAACTCACTGAAGAATTTCCTAATTTCGCAATGAAAAACATTCGCTCTGTGGAGGATATTTTCCCAGTCTTTCGTGAACTATTCCAAAAAGAAACGGCGTAAGGAGGCTAGCGATGAATACCGCAACGAGAAACCTCTCAGGAGAGGCGCCTAAGAAGCGTAACAGTAAAGTGTTGCCAGATGGACCAGATTGGACTTTTGAGCTGTTAGAGCGATACCACAAAGAAATTAAGCGTGTCGCGGAGCATTATCGCCTAGACACTTACCCTAACCAAATAGAAGTGATTACTTCAGAACAGATGATGGATGCCTACTCAAGTATCGGCATGCCAATCAATTACAACCACTGGTCATTTGGTAAAAAATTCATTCAAACAGAGCAGAACTATAAACATGGTCAAATGGGGCTAGCCTACGAGATTGTGATTAACTCCGACCCTTGTATTGCTTATTTGATGGAAGAAAATACGGTAACAATGCAAGCACTCGTTATAGCGCACGCGTGTTACGGCCATAACTCTTTTTTCAAAGGTAATTACCTATTCCAAACGTGGACTGACGCCAGCTCTATTATCGACTATCTGCTGTTCGCCAAAAAGTATTTAGCCGAGTGTGAAGAACGATATGGCGTAAAAGAAGTGGAAAAACTGCTCGACTCTTGTCACGCGTTAATGAACTTTGGTGTAGACCGCTACAAGCGTCCAGAGAAAATCTCAATTACAGAGGAAAAAGCAAGACAAGAAGAACGCGAAGCATACCTACAATCTCAAGTTAATGAGCTTTGGCGCACGGTACCAACAGCCAAGACGAAAGAGGAAGACATTAAAGAGCGATTCCCAAGCGAGCCTCAGGAAAACTTGCTCTACTTCTTCGAAAAACATGCGCCGTTGCTAGAGCCGTGGCAACGTGAAGTTGTTCGGATCGTCCGTAAGATCAGTCAGTATTTTTATCCGCAAAAACAAACGCAAGTCATGAATGAGGGCTGGGCAACGTTCTGGCACTATACCATACTCAACCATCTTTATGATGAGGGCTTGGTGTCTGAAAAGTTCATTCTAGAGTTCTTACATAGCCACACCAGTGTCGTGGCTCAGCCGCCTTATAACAGTCCTTACTTTAATGGCATTAACCCCTACGCGTTAGGCTTTGCCATGTTCCGAGATATTAAGCGTATCTGCGAAGAACCAACTGATGAGGACAAGGAGTGGTTTCCAGACCTAGCAGGAACCGACTGGTTAGATGCAGTGCATTTCGCGATGCATAATTTCAAAGATGAAAGCTTTATTAGCCAATACCTTTCTCCGAAATTAATGCGTGATTTCAAGCTGTTTGCGATCAACGATGATGATCATAAGAACTTTATTGAAGTCGCTGCTATACACGATGAGATGGGTTATAAACGCATTAGAGAAACCTTAGCCGCTCAGTATAACTTATCTAATCTTGAGCCAAACATTCAGGTGTTCAATGTCGATGTCCGTGGTGATCGATCGCTTACGTTGCAGTACGTTCCTCACAACCGCATCCCACTTGATGATAGTTACGAAGAAGTTCTAAAGCACGTGTATCGATTATGGGGCTTTGATGTCATTCTCCAAGAAGTGAAAGACACCGGTCACCGAGAGGTGTTAGCGACCTGCCCTAAACGGAACCAATACGACACTAACATTTAACTAATACCGCGATACAAGTAAAACAAAAAGGCTCCTAATTCAGGAGCCTTGTTTATTCTTAAATCTATATGAGCATTTGTTACGCTTGCTTCTCAACAATCGCGCGCACGGCTTCTAGGTCTTCGGGCGTATCAACCCCTGCCGCTGGTGCTTCTTTCGCTACCGCCACATGAATTTTTTCACCGTACCAAAGCACTCGCAGTTGCTCAAGACACTCAATCTGCTCTAATGCACTTGGTGCCCAGTTGACATACGTATTAATGAAACCAGCTCGATAAGCATAAATACCAATATGACGCATTAATGGGTTGGCAATAGTTTTGTCTTGTTTAGCAAAGTTATCGCGATCCCAAGGGATGGTTGCTCGACTAAAGTACATCGCATAGCCTTGCTCATCTGCGACAACTTTAACAGCGTTCGGGTTGAACACTTCCTCTTCCGAGTCTATTTCTACAGCTAACGTCGCCATCGGGGCTTCACACCCAGATAAGTTATCAGCAACCTGACGAATGATGGACGGCGGAATCAAAGGCTCATCCCCTTGCACATTAACAATAATGTGGTCTGACGGAATAGCCATCTTTTCAACAACTTCGGCAAGACGCTCCGTACCTGATTCGTGGTGGGGAGAGGTCATACAAACTTTACCACCAAATGACGAAACCGCTTTCGCAACACGCTCGTCATCAGTTGCAACGATGACATCTTCCGCACCCGCTTGTAGCGCTTGTTCATAAACCCACTGAACCATAGGCTTACCACCAATATCCGCTAGCGGTTTACCAGGCAAACGGCTCGATGCGTAGCGCGAAGGGATGACAACCGTAAAAGACATTAGCGTCCCTCATCCATGCTCATAGTGCGAGCTTCAGGCTCTAGCAGAACTGGAATACCCTCTTTGATCGGGTAAGCAAGGCGATCCAATTTGCAGATCAACTCTTGATTATCTTTATCGTACGTCAGCTTACCTTTGCAAACAGGGCAAGCTACAATCTCAAGTAGACGGTGATCCATAAGCCGCTTTAACCTCTTTTATTCTATTTAAAATTTGCTCTGCATCGTTTGACTCAAACTGGGCAGATACAGGCAGATACCACCAATTATCTTGCGCATAATGGCTGCACTTGACGGCATCTTTCTCGGTCATAATCACATTGGTCCCTTGTTGAGCCAATGCTTCTAATTCTTGTTGATCAAAGTCTTGATGGTCAGCAAAACCTTTTGTGACTTTAACATTTGCGTTCATCGAGTTTAGTGTATGAAAAAAACGCGGAGGATGCCCAATGCCCGCAAATGCGACGAGATCTTTCAACTCCGAGACATCCACATGTTGCTTAGTCTTAAGATTAATAGCTTTAGAGGGTGCTAAAGCCATTGCGATTTCGCCCGTATGCGCTTGACCGCCATTGGTGATGATAAAGTCGACTTCTTTAAGTCGCTCAATACCTTCACGTAAAGGACCTAATGGAATCAGGCTTTCATTCCCAAACCGGCGATTCCCATCCACAATCACTAACTCAATATCACGGCCTAACGCATAATGTTGTAATCCATCATCCGTAATTATGATATCCACATCCAAATCTAGCAGTGCTTTCACAGCATTTGAACGCACAGGATCTACCGCAACAGGTGCTCCTGTACGGCGATGAATCAACTTAGGTTCATCGCCACAATGCTTCGCTGGCGTATCTTCTTTTAGCACTAACGGATAGACAGGAGCCTTTGCCCCATAACCACGAGAAACAACCCCCGGCTTAAAGCCCATTTGCTGTAGTTGCTCAACAAGCCACACAACAACTGGTGTTTTACCATTGCCACCAGCAGTGATATTGCCAACCACAACAACAGGTATTGGCGCATTATAAGCTTGCTTACGGCCAGTTTGGTATTGCTTTCGCTTTGACTTGCTTATCGCTCCAAATAATAAACTCAGTGGCCACAAAAGCGGCCACAAGAGGTATTTTATTGGATGGTTTTCAAACCAGATTTTTTCAATCACCGCGCTTATTCACCAAACTGAATACGGTGCAATTGTGCATACGCACCATTTTTCTTAATAAGCTCAGCGTGGTTGCCACGTTCAATGATGGCACCATCATCAACCACAAGAATTTCATCGGCTTTCTCGATTGTGGATAAGCGGTGCGCTATTACAAGTACCGTTTTATCTTTTTGCAGCTCATCAAGTGCAGCTTGAATAGCTCGCTCGGATTCGGTATCCAAAGCCGAAGTTGCCTCATCAAGAATCAGCACTGGAGCATCACGCAATAGAGCTCGCGCAATCGCAACACGTTGGCGTTGACCACCAGACAAGCTAGCACCATTTTCACCAATCATGGTATCAAGTCCATCATCCATTTTGCCGATGAACTCCATCGCATGCGCGAGTGTTGCCGCTTTCTCGATATCACTGCGCTCGTATTGGCCATCCGTTGCGTACGCAATATTGTTTGCTATCGTGTCATTAAACAAATGAACATTTTGCGATACTAGTGCAAATTGCTTACGTAAATTCTTTAGCTCGTAATCACGAATATCATGCCCATCTAATGTGATAGATCCACTGTCAACATCATAGAAGCGGTTGAACAAGTTCGCGATGGTACTTTTACCTGAGCCAGAACGGCCAACTAGCGCCACCGTTTTTCCTCTTGGAATATCGAAGCTGACATTTTCCAATGCTGGTTTTTCTGCACCAGTGTAAGTAAAGCTTACGTTTTTAACTGAAACATCGCCATTTGCGCGTTCAACTGTCAACTTACCTTCGTTTTTCTCAGGCTCGAGGTCAATTAACGCGAAGAGCGTTTGGCTCGCGGCCATACCACGTTGGAACTGAGAAGTAACGTTAGTCAGCGCTTTAAGTGGGCGCATCAGACCAAACATTGCAGAGAACACAACAGTAAATGTACCTGGAGTCAGTTGCTCTTTAATCGAATCAATACTTGCTAAATAAAGAACGGCAACAATTGCAAGTGATGCAATCATTTGGATGATAGGGTTAGCCGCCGCTTGAGCCGTCACCAACTTCATGCTTTGTTGACGCATTTGGTTGCTGACTTTTTCAAATCGTTTACGTTCGATGTCTTGGCCGCCATAGCTCAACACAACTTTATGGCCTTTCAGCATCTGCTCTGCTGATGCAGTTACGTTACCCATCATGGTCTGCATATTTTTGGATATTTTTCTAAAACGTTTAGAAACAACACCAATACCCCATGCTACAACGGGAGCAACAGCAAACAGCACTAGCGACAATTGCCAGCTGTTGTAAAACATCAAAACTAACAGACCAATGATACTTGCGCCTTCACGGACAATGCTCACCAACGCTTGGCTAGTTGCCGCTGATACTTGCTCTGAGTCGTAGGTTATACGCGACAATAAGTTGCCCGTCTTTTCCTTATCAAAATAAGACACTGGCATATGCATAAAGTGATTGAACACCATGCGACGGACTTGCATAACTACGTTGCCAGATACCCAGCTCAAACAATAGGTGGAGACAAATCCACTTATGCCACGGATGAACATCATGGCAAAAATAATCAATGGAAGCGTGCGTAAAAAATCAGATTCAGCGTTCCCAAAACCTTCATCGAGTAGTGGTTTTAGCAGGGAAATCATATAGGTATCTGATATGGCATTAATAACTAATGCAATGACTGCAACGACAAGACCTGACTTATAAAGGCGAATAAATTGCCATAGACGCTTAAACGTCTGCCAAGTCGTTTCATCAGTATTTATCGACATAGAAGTGCTTTATTTTCTTACATTAAGACTCTCATTCTACTCCCTTACGCAGCATCTGCCTATACCAAGGCTCAAATGTATCGCTACGTTTGGTTTCTGAGCGCCAATTATCACGGTGAATAAAGAAGCTTACCTGACCACCCTCACCAGTATCAAGCCAAGTGACGCCAAGTTTTCGGTATGAAGCAACGACACTTTCCGCTGGCATTCCCCATCGATTGTTTTTTGCTAAAGAAGCAACCGCCACACTCGGGCTCACCGCCTCAATAAATCGAGGATTCGATGAACTTTTACTCCCGTGGTGAGGGACTAGCATCACATCGCTTTGTAACTTTCCGGGTTCTCTAAGCAAAATCCACTCGCTAATGGCCTCAATATCACCAGTAAAAAGCATACTAAAGTTAGAAATAGGGTCAGTAAGTCGTAATACACAGGAGTGCGGATTATACGCACGTTGAACAAGTGCAGGAGGCCAGAGCACTTCCATGTTTAATCCTTGCCATTTCCATTGGTCGCCTCTAGTGCAAGGCTCATATTCGATAAAGAATTGACTACTAAGTTTACGCTGTGGAGAAAAGGCATCTTCAATGAAAAAGCGGCCGCCTGCGTGATCATTATCGGAATGGCTTAGAATCAGTGTATCTATGCTTTCATAACCTCGTTGATGCAAAACCGGAGTGACGACCTGCTCTGCGATACTGCCGCTTTGCCATGCTTTACCAGTGTCATACAGCAACACCTTGTCGTCTTTTTCTACAACCACTGCAAGGCCATGACCTACATCTAATACATCGATACGCCAATGCGGTTCATACTCCGCTGCAAACTTGATACTAATAACGATGCCGAGTAACAAATACCACGCGTACTGAGACATGAACCGTTGAAATATTAAGCAAACCACTATCACCATAACCAGCATTGTCATTTCCATGCTAATGGGTTGCCAAGAACCTACTGCGTACTGTATTGACGTGCTCAATGGCTGTAATGACCAGTCCACCAAATGCCACAGAGGCTTCGCTATCATTTCAAGAAACAAAGATGAGAACAGGGCTAGAAACATCAAAGGTACAACGATAAATCCGAACCAAGGAATAAATACCAAGTTGTAGGCTATTGAGGACAAACTAAAACCGGAGAAGAAATGGCCACTAACAGGTACGATTAAAGCGCTCAACATCAATTGAGTAAGCAATAACGCTTTTAATCGCGCTTTCCAACCTCCCCTTTGATGTCGAATCAAATTAATTGCGAACAATACCGCACAAACGGAGAGGTACGATAACCAAAAGCTCATACTGTAGGATGCAAAAGGTTGGACAAGCAGTTGTAGAGATACTGCAAGCAAAAGAACTCGCCAAGAAGTCCAGTGCACCAGAGTATACTTCAGGAGAACGTAAACAACGCATACCGACACTGCTCGCGTAGTAGGCAGAGAGAAATCCGCTAACCAAGCGTAGGCAACAGCGAAGATCAGCCCATATAAGCTAGGCAACAACTGGTATTGGGGTAATAGATAACGAACGGTACCGCCCACGACTAGCCCAAAAGTAAACGCCATACCAATATGTAAACCAGAAATGGAGACCAAATGCAGTAAACCACTGTCCCTGAGCGCTTGCCAATCTTCCTTAGACAACCAAGAACGGTCAGCAAAAACTAACGCACTTATTAACGAGAAATGATGAAGGGAAGACACATCATCAGCGACATCGGCAATAATGGATTGACGCAGAGATACATTAGAACGAACAATCCACTGAGCGTCTTTGTTAACAACCGCTCGGGCGATAATATTTTTACCCATCGCGTGCTTTTCAGCATCAAAGCCAGCTTCGTTGCGTAGACCTGTAATCGGCTTTAACGAGATGGATGTCGTAAACTCACTGTTAACATCGAGTGGAAAAGGCGTAATAAGACGGATTTTAGGTTTAAGAAAAGGTAACAGAGTTTGAGAATTTACCGCTTCTATAGCAACAATACCTTCATAACCGTGACTTATTTGCGTAAAAGGGCTGTCAACTTTACCAATTATGGTAATATTCTCCCCTGCTTGAAAAAGGGCTTGTCTCTGAGACTCCAATACATTGCCGTGGACGATGACAACCATAAAGCCCGCAATTGCGCCTATGCTAATTAAGCCACGACGTAATTTGATTATTGAGCCAGTGGTTATTATTCCCAGCAGCAACCAACGCCAATCTGGTATTGTCGGCCACCAAGCTGACGAGATTACGCTCGCTACAAATAACGCCAAGGTCCAACTTTTTTCTGAGAGAGTCATGCTGTCCTATGCCTAGAAAGCTGATAAAACGCTTCATGCCAGATCATGAATTGATCAAACGCCAAAAAGCATTGAAGGTCTTCGGCAATGTGTTGTACAACCCAAACTTGTGGTGCTTAAACCGCCGCTCGGCATCAGGGGCTTTTGCTGTCGGGTTATTTATGGCTTTTGTTCCGCTGCCGAGCCAAATGATCATGGCCGCTGGTTTGGCCATTATGTTGGGTGTCAATCTGCCCCTCTCCGTCGCTTTGGTATGGATCAGCAACCCTATCACTATGCCTGTGCTATTTTACTTTGCGTACAAGCTAGGTGCTCTAGTGATGCGTCTTCCCCCGCAACCTTTTCACTTTGAACTATCGTGGGAATTCATCATGCAGCAAATGAGCACCATTGGACCTCCATTTCTATTGGGCTGCGCAATTTGTGGGGTTGTATCCGCGATTATTGGCTACTTCGGAATTCGAGGGCTTTGGCGCTACTCCGTGGTACGGAGCTGGCAAAAACGCAAAATAAGATAAGACCTTACTGCGTAAAAATCAGCATTTGAGCTATCAGTTGAGGGGCATCTAACAGTTAGAATGAAACGCGATGTTACTCAAGTCGGATAAATACAAAAAAGGACCGAATTCGGTCCTTTTTTGTATTTCGCATATTGTAAAACAATCAGCTATTTAGAACTCAGTACAGCCGCCGGATTCAACCTTGCGGCACGAGAAGCAGGATACCACGTAGCAAGTAAACTAAGCACTATCGCCGTCACTGACACCAATGCCACATCTGGCCAGTGTAGTTGTGATGGTAAGAAGTCAACAAAGTAAATATCACCCGATAAAAACTGATGACCAATTAAGCTCTCTAACCCTTTAATTAACGGAGTCAGGTTTAACGCCACTAAGACACCGATAACACTGCCGACGAGACTGCCAAATACACCAGAGAATACACCTTGCCAAACAAAGATCCGTTTGATTAGGCTATCTTTTGCTCCCATTGTTCGCAAAATTGCAATTTCCGCCGCTCGGTCTTTCACTGCCATCATCAACGTAGACACAATATTAAAACATGCCACGCCAATCACCAGTACCATCACCAAGTACATAATGGTGCGCACGAGCTGAATATCGCGATACAAAAAACCAAACTTTTGCTGCCAGCTTTTCAAATACACGTAAACATCAACCATGCTACCAACCTCGCGAACAATAGAAGGCGCATTGAGAACATCGTCCGTTTTTAGTGAGATGCCAGTGACCCCTTCCCCTAACCTCGCGTATTGCTGAGCATCCGCTAATGGTACTAACGCTAGAGAGTGGTCGATTTGGCCATTCAACGTTAAGAACCCTGACACTTTCACGCGCACACGCTTAGGAGCCTGCACTTTATTTGCGCCGCCTGTTTGCGGAATCATCAACGTAACGTAATCCCCCACGGCGACATTTAGCTCGTTTGCTACACCTCGGCCTAAGATCACTTGCTGCTGACCAGCATAAAAGTTTTGCCAAGCAGCTTGGTCAATAAAATTCGACAAGCTCGACACCGCTTGCTCGAAAGTAGGCTCTACACCACGAACTTCTATCGCTTTTAGCTTACTGCCTTTTTCTGCCAAACCCGTAAAACGAACATACGGTGCTGCCGCAACAACATGTTCATGTTTTAGAGCTTGATTCATCGTTTTGGTGTAGTCCTGAAGTGGTCCATTAACACCTTCTAACTCGCCGTGTGGGATCACAGACAACACACGCGATTGCAGCTCGCGCTCAAAGCCATTCATTGCAGACAAACCGATAATGATCACAGCAACGCCAACCGCAATACCAATAGTCGAAGAAAGCGATATGAAAGACACCATCTTGTTGCGCTTTTTCGCTCGACTGAAGCGACCACCAATCATCAAAGCTAAAGAGGTAAACAAAACTAGCCCTCCGCAGATGCTGTATCAGTCACAAAACGATCTACGAGCAAACCATCTTG
Source organism: Vibrio sp. 1069 (assembly GCF_033340555.1). Lineage (NCBI taxonomy): Bacteria > Pseudomonadati > Pseudomonadota > Gammaproteobacteria > Vibrionales > Vibrionaceae > Vibrio > Vibrio sp. 1069. Next base: position 39,157 of record NZ_JAWOWP010000001.1, on the reverse strand, counting down.
CATGTGCATTTGACGATCCATTTTTGCTGCCAGCTCTTTGTCATGCGTGACAACCAAAAATGCAATGTTTGACTCTTTATTGAGCTCGCGCATCAAATCATAGATAGACAGTGCCGTATTGTGATCTAAGTTCCCCGTAGGTTCATCAGCCAAGACCAGATCAGGTTTATTCACCAATGCACGCGCAATCGCAACACGCTGACGCTCACCGCCCGATAACTCGGAGGGTCTATGTTGCATCCGATGACTCAAACCAACTTTATCTAACAGCGCTTTAGCCGCCTGTTTTGCATCCGCTACTTTAGCACCACCAATCATCAGTGGCATCGCCACATTTTCAAGCGCAGTAAAGTCAGCCAACAAGTGATGAAACTGGTATACAAAACCAAGGTGCTTGTTGCGTAATGCCGCCTGTTTGTTCGAGCTCAAAGCTGATAGGTTTTGCCCTAGAAAATCAACTTCACCATGAGTTGCGTCATCTAACGCACCTAAAATATGCAATAAGGTACTTTTTCCCGAACCAGAAGAGCCAACAATAGAAACCAACTCCCCTTTGTCGATATCGAAACTTACGCCTTTCAACACTTCCGTATCTAACGAACCCTCTCGGTAGACTTTACGAATATCACGACATTCTAATAGCTTATTCATAGCGAAGTGCCTCAGCAGGTTTAACAGAAGATGCTCGATAAGAAGGATAAAACGTAGCAGCAAGGCTAAGAGCAATCGCCAATACCACCACTAAAAGAATTTGCAGTGAATCAATCAAGATGGGTAGATGACCACCAAAGCTGAATAGCGCCACACCAGCAGATTCAAGAATCGCATTTAGATTAAGTGACAAGATCACGCCCGCAGCGCCACCAACAATCGCGCCAATTACACCACTGCTTGCACCTTGCACCATGAAAATGGTCATCACATGAGATTGAGTCATGCCTTGAGTTTTCAATATTGCGACTTCTGATTGCTTCTCCATTACCACCATGATTAAAGCGGAGATAATATTGAATGCAGCGACACCCACAATTAGACCTAGCATAAGTCCCATCATGTTCTTTTCCATTTTCACCGCTTGGAAAAGCTCACCACGCTGTTCGCGCCAATCACTCCATTCCCATCCATCAGGCATGGGTTGGTCAGCAAAATCCGTCACCATAAATGGGTCAGAGAAAAAGACACGCCAACCAGAAACCGTGTCTTTAGGGAAACGCATCAGCTTAGATGCATCCGTCATGTTCACAATCATTAATTGACCATCAACGTCCGATCCCGTATTGAAAATGCCTGAGACAGTAAAGTTTCGCTGGCTAGGAATACGGCCAAGTGGGGTAAACTGCGTTGCGTTGGTCACCATCAAGCGCACTTTATCCCCGATTGAGACCTTTAGTGAACGCGCCAAACTGTGACCCAAAAATACATTGTAGTCACCTGCTTGAAGTGACGATAATCGTCCGGCAATCAAATGGTTGCTAATCGGATCGCCTTTCTTAGGTTCAATACCGATGAGGTAACCAGCCGTCAGCTGTGCAGAACTCTGAATAACAGCCTCTCCTCTAACGATAGGCTCCGGCTGAGATTCACTCGACATCGCTTGAACAAATGGAGGGGCAGACTCGGTCATAGGCGTTTTTCCATCGTGTTGCGAAACAACGGCATGAGGTAGCACACCTAAAATGCGTTCTTTTAACTGCGATTCAAACCCGTTCATCACAGAAAGAACCGTCACCAACGCCATTACACCGATCGTAATACCCGCCGTCGACATATAAGAAACAAATCGGCTGAACCTATCTCCAGAGCGTCCCCGAAGATACCTTAAGCCAATAAACAATGAGATAGGATGATACATATAAGACAAACCAACTGGTTGTTTTGATATAAAGCTTTAGCGGATTATCTTACCTTACTCTTCTCATTAAGAAGACAAGAGAATCGCTAAATTTGTCAACGACATGCAATAAGTCTGTATTTAGGGCAAAAAGTTCAAGGACAAATCAGCTAAACTTGATAACTTCATTCAGTTAGCGATAATCAGTGCCCTATTTCTCTTTGTTTGTTGAGTGAACAGGGAGCGCTCACTGGCAAAAGGATCGACTATATGACAGAGCAAGAATACTTTACCGTCCATCATAACCTCACCATCAACGTCGAAACGTTGAGTGCGGACTTTGCTTTGCCAGATGAAGAAACATTTGTCTCCGAAATTCCAGCACCATTTATTGTCGCCAGTGAATTTAGTCACTTAGATATGTTGGCAGACAACGCGCGTCTAGAGCTGAAAAACAAAGAGTTAAAGCATGTGATCAACTTGCTTGATACGCAAAACGCGAAACTTAACCTCTTGTTGAGCTTTATGCTTTCACAACAAGATGACGCCTCCATTCGCTATCAAACGACGCAGTTTGGTGCTAGTCAACTCAGTTTCCGCTCAGATACAGCGTTAACTACTCAACAACTCGTTCGTGTTAAACTGTTCCTCGATCACCCTGCTGCGGCGATTTACTGTTACGCTCAAGTAGAAGAATGTGATGCTTCAGAGCAAGATTTCATTATCACGCTTAGATACAAGATGCTCCGAGAATCTGATCAAGATTTACTGATAAAGGCGGCACTGTATCAACAACAAAAACTTTTACGTCAGCGCTCGATGGAGCGAGATAAAAAATAATTCCTATGACAAAAGCAACGATTCTTTCCGTCACCAACCCTTCAGAGCGTGGCGACAAAAAACAGCTAGGTAATTTGCCGGGCGCAGCTCTACCTCTAGCCATTGCAGAGCTAGCCAAGCAGCATTCGAGTCACTCGCTACTCGTTGTGCCTGACCCGCAAATCGCTTTAAAGCTTCAGGCAGAGATTGAGCAATTCACCGACCAAACGGTAAGCCTGTTCCCCGACTGGGAAACGCTGCCTTACGATAACTTTTCTCCGCATCAAGAAATCATCTCTGAACGTATCGCTCGCCTATACCAACTGCCAAGTCAACGTGATGGCATAACCATCGTCCCGGTCAGTACAGTATTGCAACGCCAATCGCCACGTGATTTTCTGTTGCAACACACTTTAATGGTGAAAACTGGTGATCGGCTCTCGCTAGAGAAGTTACGTGTACAACTTGAAAATTCTGGCTACCGCCATGTAGATCAAGTATTTGGACCAGGTGAATATGCAAGTCGTGGGTCTATTCTGGATCTCTTTCCTATGGGCAGCAATGACCCGTACCGCATCGACTTCTTTGATGATGAAATAGATACCATTCGCACGTTTGATCCAGAGAACCAACGCTCTATCGACGATATTCAGCAAATCCAATTGCTGCCTGCACATGAGTTCCCAACCACTAAAGAAGCGATTGAAGATTTCCGTACACGTTGGCGCACCCAGTTCGACGCACGCCGCGAGCCTGAATCAATCTACATGCAAGTGACCAAAGGCACGTGGCCCGCTGGTATTGAGTATTGGCAGCCGCTGTTTTTTGACCATACCGAGACTTTATTTGAATATTTGCCAGAAGACTCTCAAGTCATCACATATGGTGATATCGAATCTGCGGTCGATACTTTCTTAACCGATGTCGAATATCGATACGACCAGAAAAAAGTTGATCCGCTGCGTCCTCTTTTGACTCCTGAACAGCTTTGGTTGAAAAAAGACGAACTTTTCAGTCAACTAAAACAGCTCCCTATCGCTCAATTGAGCCTAGATAAAGTGGTTAAGCGTGCCGGTCGTCAAAACCTACCAGTACAATCGTTAGCCGAGCTTGGCGTTCAACAACAAAATAAAGAGCCGCTCTCGCGCCTTCGTCAGTTTAGTGAGCAATTCAGCGGCAAAATCGTTTTCTCGGTAGAGTCAGAAGGTCGTCGTGAAGCACTAACGGAGCTGTTGCAAGGCATCAAAGTTCGGCCAGTCGTACATGGCTCACTTTACCAAGCTCTAGACTCGGGTGATCGATTCAGCTTGGTCTTAGGCGCAGCAGAGCATGGTTTCATTCACGAAGAGCTGAACTTCGCTCTGATCTGTGAAAGTGATCTACTCGGTGACCGTGTTATCCAGCGACGCCGCAAAGATAAAAAAGCCGTCAACAGTGACACCGTTATTCGCCACCTTGCCGAACTAAAACCCGGCCAACCTGTGGTTCATATTGATCACGGTATTGGCCGCTACATCGGTTTACAAACACTTGAAGCCGGTGGTATGAAAACGGAATACGTCACCCTTGAGTATCAAAACGATGCCAAGCTCTACGTGCCAGTTTCATCACTGAATCTTATCAGCCGTTATTCTGGCGGCGCTGAAGAGAGTGCGCCACTGCATAAATTAGGTGGTGAAGCGTGGGCAAAAGCACGTCGTAAAGCGGCAGAAAAAGTGCGTGACGTCGCGGCAGAATTGCTGGATGTATATGCAAAACGAGAATTAAAACCGGGCTTCAAATTTGAGCTAGATCGTGGGCAATACGCAACATTTAAAGCAACATTCCCGTTTGAAGAAACAGATGACCAAGCGATGGCCATCAATGCCGTATTGTCAGACATGTGCCAGGCAAAAGCAATGGATCGCTTAGTATGTGGTGACGTGGGCTTTGGTAAAACGGAAGTCGCTATGCGCGCAGCATTTGTCGCAACGGATAACAGTAAACAGGTCGCTGTACTCGTACCAACAACCTTGCTTGCTCAGCAGCATTTCGAAAACTTCCGTGACCGTTTTGCCAACTTACCAATCCGAGTTGAAGTACTGTCTCGTTTTAAATCTGCCAAAGAACAAAAAGTCATTCTGCAAGACGTTGCCGATGGTAAAGTAGACATTGTCGTTGGTACGCATAAGCTGCTTTCGAGCGACATTAAATTCAAAGATTTAGGTTTGTTGATCGTTGATGAGGAACACCGCTTCGGGGTTCGTCAAAAAGAAAAGGTCAAAGCAATGCGTGCAGATGTGGACATTCTTACCCTCACCGCAACACCAATTCCACGCACACTGAATATGGCAATGAGTGGCATGCGAGACCTGTCGATCATCGCGACACCTCCTGCACGCCGTTTAGCCATTAAAACCTTTGTTCGACAAAAAGAAGAGCCAGTGGTCCGTGAAGCGGTACTGCGTGAAATTATGCGTGGTGGTCAGGTTTACTTCCTGCACAATCAGGTTGAAACCATTGAAAAAACGGCAGAAGACTTACAGAAACTCATCCCAGAGGCACGCATTACCGTGGCTCATGGTCAAATGCGCGAGCGCGAACTTGAGCGAATCATGAATGACTTCTACCATCAGCGCTTTAATGTGTTGGTGTGTACAACCATCATCGAAACCGGTATCGACGTACCAACGGCAAATACCATAATCATGGATCGTGCGGACAATCTTGGCTTGGCGCAGTTGCATCAATTGCGTGGCCGTGTTGGACGTTCGCACCATCAGGCCTATGCTTACTTATTAACGCCACATCCAAAAGCCATGACCAAAGATGCCATCAAGCGTCTTGATGCGATTGCTTCACTGGAAGACTTAGGTGCTGGCTTTACGTTAGCAACCCACGATTTAGAAATCCGTGGTGCTGGTGAGCTGCTTGGTGATGAGCAAAGTGGGCAAATTCAATCCGTTGGTTTTACACTTTATATGGAAATGCTGGAACAAGCAGTGCAAGCATTAAAAGAAGGCAAGGAGCCATCTTTGGATGAGCTGCTTCGTGAGCAAACTGAAGTGGAAATGCGAATCCCAGCGCTCTTACCAGATGATTACATTCCGGATGTAAACACACGACTGTCGATGTACAAACGCATTGCGAGTGTCACAAGCAGTGATGAACTATCAGAGCTAAAAGTGGAACTGATTGATCGCTTTGGTTTGCTTCCAGACGCAACAAAGAACTTACTTGCCGTCTCAGAATTGAAAATTTCGGCTGGTAGTTTAAAAGCGAAAAAGATAGAAGCCCATGATAAAGGTGGATTTATCGAGTTTTACCCTGATGCTGACATAAATCCAGCGTATTTAGTTAAACTGCTGCAATCACAGCCGCAAAAATTTGCAATGGAAGGTCCAACTAAGTTCAAGTTTAGCGTACCATTGGTGGACCGACGTAAACGCATTCAGTTTGTTCAAGACTTACTGAATGATTTTAAACAGAATTTATTACCAACGAGCTAATAGTCGAATGAGAATACTGATCCCGTTATTGCTTCTATGTGTCTCAATGCCCTCTTGGGCACAGCGCCAATTTGATATTGAAGTGATCATTTTCAAGCGAGCAGTCGACGCTGAAAGCACAACAGAATCTTGGCCGAATCAACTGCCAAAAATCGATATGGAAAATGTCGGTAGCCTAGAGAGTGAATCCTACCGCCGCTCTAAAGGCGTGACACTTTTGCCAAGTTCTTCTTTCCGTCTCAACGCGCAAGAAGCGGCACTAAATAATCATGCCGGCTTTAAAGTGCTTAAACACGTAGCCTGGCGTCAAGGTGACCGAGGTAAATCTAGCGCCCCAATTTTCCGCATCGTTGGCGGGCGAGATTTCTCTGATTCTTATCAAGCAGATGGCCGCCCAATCAATGGCAATCAAACATTTTCCAGCGACGGTTACAGTGAAGAGACGGTCAATGGTCCTTTATATGAACTAGATGGTCGATTCCAAATATACGTACAGCATTACCTCTTCGCCGAAACAACACTAGATCTGCGCGAACCAAGTGTTAGAGAGGTGCGTTTTGAACCAACCTCAACTGAGCAATTGGCGGATGACTTAGGTGAAGTAGATGGTAACGTCCAAGTAGGTAACTTGGCAGAAATATCGCCGACAGTAACCGAAGAGAAATTCCTGAAGAGTTATCGAATGGATCAAAAACGTCGTATGCGTAGCAGCGAGACTCATTACCTAGATAACCCGTTGATGGGTATGATCATTCAAGTTCGTCGGGTTCGATAAGCACGAGCGGTTCGACAAAGCGCAGCAAAGCTGCGCTTTGTTTTTATCTGCTATACCTCAGTTATTCCTAACCAACGCAGAGCAAGGAAAATAGCTGCGTTCAAGTATAAATAGACAGCTTTCAATTTACTTACACTCAACATGGAAGTCGTATTAGTTCATGAGTCCAGACTTTGAAATCATTGCGCCCCGCTTAGCGCTCAAGCTCATCCCTTCTGAAGAAGCACATTCACTACAACGATTACTTGCAGAATCCCCTTCGCTGCACCAATGGCTTGACTGGTGTGATAAAAACGTCACATTGAAAACCGCGCAGGACTTTCTGTTGGCAACCCGTCTTAACTGGGTCAAAACTGAGGCTTTTGGTTTCGGTATCTATGAGCGGCAAAGTAACACTTTGGTTGGAATGGCAGCGGTTAATGAGTTATATCATACGTTTAATATGGCGAGTATTGGTTACTGGGTTGCCGACCGCTATCAACGGCAAGGCTATGCCCAAGAAGCCGTTAAAGCCTTAGCAGAATTCTGCTTCGCAAAGCTAAGTTTAACTCGACTAGAGATTGTTTGTGACCCCGACAACGAAGCTAGCCAAGCCTTAATTGAGTCCGTCGGTGCACAAAAAGAAGCCATCGCCAGAAACCGGTTTATTTTTCATGGTAAGCCTAAAGATGGCGTTGTGTACTCACTTTTACCGACAGATCTAACATAAACAAAAAGCCACCGACTTGCGGTGGCTTCTGCATTTTTTAAGATACAACACATCCACACAGAGTGGATTTAAAACCTTAGTGCAGCTTAAGGTTTGGACGCAGCACGCGATTAATGCGGCCGACGAGCATCATCAGACCGGTTTTGAATACACCGTGCAACGCCATTAGGTGCATGCGATACAATGAGATGTAAACGACACGAGCAATACGGCCTTCTACCATCATCGACCCTTTAGTTAGGTTCCCCATCAGACTACCAACGGTTGAGAAGCGACTTAGAGACACTAATGAACCGTGATCTTTATATACATAGTCTTTCAACTCGCGCCCGTTGATCTTCGCGACGATGTTACTAAATGCCTGGCTTGCCATTTGGTGTGCAGCTTGAGCGCGTGGCGGCACGAACGAACCGTCAGACTGGGTGCATTGTGCTAAGTCACCAATAACAAAGATGTCATCATCTCGTGTTGTCTGTAGTGTGTTTTTCACTACAAGCTGATTGATACGGTTCGTTTCTAAGCCAGCGATATCTTTAATAAAGTCTGGAGCTTTGATACCCGCAGCCCAAACCATGATTTGAGCTGGGATCTTCTCACCATCTTTTGTAGTAAGGCCATCTTTTTCAGCTTTAGTCACCATAGTGGCGGTGCGCACGTTTACGCCCAACTTCACCAACTCTTGATGAGCAGCAGAAGAAATACGTGGAGGTAACGCTGGTAAAATACGCTCACCTGCTTCAATCAGATTGACGTTCAACTTGCTAGAATCAAGATCACCGAAGCCATAAGTGCGCAGCTCTTTAACAGCATTATGTAACTCAGCTGATAGTTCAACGCCAGTTGCACCAGCACCAACAATCGCAATATCGACCGTACCGTTACCGTTTTTCGCGTGCAGCTTTAGGAACTCGTTGTTCATTTCTGTACGGAAACGGTGTGCTTGCTCAGGGCTGTCTAGGAAAATACAGTTTTCACGAACGCCAGGCGTGTTGAAGTCGTTTGATGTCGAGCCAATCGCCATCACTAGAATGTCGTATTCTAGCTCACGGCTTGGCATAAGAAGTTCACCGTGTTCGTCTTTAAGCTCACTTAAGATGATCACTTTACGTTCACGGTCGATGTCTTGAAGACTACCCATTTGGAAGTCGAAGCTGTGGTTTTTTGCATGAGCTCGATAGCTCAGTGCATCTACTCCTTCGTCCAAAGAACCTGTAGCAACCTCATGCAATAATGGCTTCCACAAGTGGCTCGCTTTTCGATCGACTAGCGTAATTCGCGCACGGTTTTTGCGACCTAGAGTTCGACCAAGCTTAGTTGCCAACTCAAGACCACCTGCACCGCCGCCTACAACGATAATGCGTGTCACAATGATTTTCCTCTACAAAAATGAATATATGGGGTTCAGCTCGATGCATGACTCACAAACATTTGTGGCATCCATCCAACCGATGAATTCTTGGTTCTTAGAGGTGTCTCAATTCCTTGGATTAAAAAACTACCACCCACTTTGATTCTTTATCTATCAATGACTTGTCAGGGTTTGGCATGTTTATCTGGTACGCATACGACGCCAGAAGTTTTTGGGCAAGTTTATTACTCGCTCTCAATTTTTTTTGATATTTATCAAATTATTTTAGTCCGGTTCATTATATAGAGACCAACTTTGAAGGCAACCAAAATCCGTGTAACGAGTACGGATTGACTACTTTTCGACTACTCTACAACAAGGTGTTCGTGCTACATAGGAGGGAAGTAAGAAAACGGTAAGGAGAACACAATATTCAAAGCGTTAAACCAAGAAAATGTGCCTTTCAAAGAGACAGTGGCTCGGCATACTCAAGAGAAGGAATCGCAGCAAAGCAGCCAATAAAAACGCCGCTTTACTGTCTACACTCAACATTAGTAAGTATTTTTAAATGCCTTTATCGCTTGTAAATGATGAGAGATTTTTTTGAACTTATGAGACTGAGTTTCATCCCAAATGATTTGATAGTGTTTTTCTAACTCAGCTGCCGTTTTCGAATTGTCATGCACTTCATCATCTTTAGAGAGAATCACTAAGCAGTGAGCTTGATTTTTCGCTCGGAACTGATCAACACATTTTGTTGCGATATCTTCGTACTCTTCTGGACGATCGATTCGACCAGCCATCGTTTTTTCTGGGTGCAAGTTCGGGTTGAACATCACTTGCTTGATACCGCATAGAAAACCAATTCGCTCAGACCAGTAACCACCTAAACCAACCCCGCAGATTAACGGGTTTGGGTCATCAGATTGATCGATAACTTTAGACACTTCTTTTAACAAGTGTTGCATGTCGTGCTTTGGGTGAAGGGTGCTGTAATTGATAAAACGAACGTCGTCGTCGATAAATTGCAGTTGAAGAACTTTTTCGTGGTTACCCGGGCTTGTACTGTCAAAGCCGTGTAAGTAAATAATCATCTGTACCTCTCCCTGTGTGTATCTGGTACTTTTATTAAAACTACCACTATTTCCTTACTGTTAAAGGGGAAAATATCACGAGTTCTCAAAACAGTGATCTTCCATACACAATGAGCCTTTCAACTCATACGCACTGTTTAAGTATTGTTCATCTCCCCACAATTTATAGGCAAGTAGATACCAGAGCATCGCCATCACCAAGGTTCTTGGTTGCCAAGCGTGTACACCTCTCAGCCAAAGAGACACATCTTCGATACCTCGAATTTGGCAATACTGCTTTACCGCTTCTTCCACAGGCGCATTCGCGACCTGAATAGTTAAGGTCAAATCAAGCCTAGAGTCAGCAATCCCGGCATACTCCCAATCAATGACTTTCACCCCATTCTCTCCTCGCACTAGGTTATAACACCCCAGATCGAAGTGACATAGGGCAAGCGGAACAGGTGCAACGTTCGGTTCCGTGCGCCACTTCATGTACAAAGCCTCAAACTCCGTACCCACATACTGACCATCAAGCTCAAGCCAATAATGATCGATGCGAGAAATATATGAAAATGGAACCAAAGGAATTGCGCTTATCGGATATTGATGAATCTGCGCCGCAATGGATAATAAATTGCTTAGTGCTAAGCCTGACTCCGTCAGAGCCTCTCCTTCTATCCATTCCACCAGCAACCCTTGCTCATGAATAAAAACTGGCTTGGGGCCAATTTCCAATGAAGAGACTGCATTCAGCACTTGATATTCACTGTGACGAGAAATTGAAAAAGCCTTGCAGACATGACTGGTCGGTCGCCAGATGTATGCAAGGCCTTGAGAAGATTCCAACCGCCAACAACGGTTGGTGAGCCCCCCGGTAACAGTTTGTACTTTTACCGGAGGCTCCGTAAAGAAGCCATCGAGAGCGTTAAGACTCGGATCTAACTGTTTTGCTTGTTGCCAAGAAAACCATGCCATTGATGACTTCTCCACCCTGTTCGATTAAAGACCGAATAGGCTCTTAGATTGCGCTTTACGAATTTCAGTTTCATCCGCCCACTCAATCAAACCTGTTTCTAGGTCCATTAGGCGCATGGTCATCTTGTAGTATACATCTTTATCGCTACCTGCATTTTTCACAATGCTAGATAGGTTGCCGTAAAGCATGTATTGAGCACCAACCATTTTACCAAATTGGATCGCTGTGCTTTGGTTAACAAGCTCATCCGTGTTTTGGAAGTTAAGTTGTTCACGCACAGACTCAACACGATCCATATCAACAAAGCGGAACTTACCTGAGTTCAACATCTTAGTTGAGATCGTGTCGGTAATGGATTCAGTGTCAATATGTTCACTGGTTTTGTTCTTAATTCGCTCAACAAAAACGATAGGACGTTGGTCACGAGTAATTGCTGCTACAGAGCCCGACATCATCATGCTATCCACCATTTCAGCCGCGATTTTTTGTAAATCTGTTGAACCAAAATCGATAGTCGTGGTTTCTGTTGCTTGCGCATCGCCGTAAGAGACTTTGTTAGAACAGCCACCTAAAATGACGGCAAGACCTAAAAGAGCAATAATACTTTTTTTCATGAGAGTTCCTTAGTTTTTCAATACCAGCGCATCGTTAGCGCGGCAGCTTCGGCAGAGCCGTTAAGATTAATCGTCTTGTGCTTCTCTAATTTGCACACGGAATTTTGTGCCATTTGGATTCACAGTAACTTCAGATAACGTGACTTGCTCAAATCCGCGCACAATCATTTTTCGCCACGGACCAGGTTTGGTATTCACTTCTAAACCATTGTTGTCATACCAATAAAATCGGTAAAGAATATGCTGATCACCTTTGTAATTGCTACTCAGCTGCACGACTCCTCGTGGGCGATCATCAACGTAAGTGGTGGTGATGTTGTCAACTAATAAGCGACTACCTAAAACGTTATCATTAAAAAATACTTTTTGCGTTTGGCCATCAATTCGAATACCAGCCGTGTTTTCGGCGCATCCAACTAAACCAATAGCCATTGCTAAACAAACAAGCCATGCTTTCATTACAGTCTCCCTAGCTGTTTATGCCACACGGTTGAGTGTGCTCCCTGACGAGATACCCATACCAATGTAGTCTGCTGTGCAGGCACTTCAAACTGATAGGTTTGATCACCCAAGTTTAAACTTTGTGTTCCCGGTTTCACGATTTTTGAAGCCGTTTTCACTTGCGCTGGCAATGTTTGCCAACTTCTCGTATCTGGCTGTTCGGTCAATGTGTTCCATACATTGAAAAGTATGTTGCCCACATCATCGCCTTTTTTCGCCGCCTCTTTTCGGATTCGATCTTTTGCCCAAACACGAAGAGCTTGACGGATCACTATTGTAGTAAGACGTTCATTAAGATCGTTTTGCGCCATCGCATTAACATCAGTCAGCGTACTGGAAGGCAATACCTGACCATTTAAAACAACATCGCTAAAACGTTGAGCACCTCGGTTCTGATAATAAGGAAGCGCCAACGAATAAATCGCGCCATTATCGCGACTGTCGTAAATCGGTAAATCAATACGCCACCCTTTCATCGCCTCAACAACACCCTGCTCATCAATAACGATGACTCGCCCTTGTGACTGAGTTAATCCAGAAGGTGCTTTGCCATACCGCTTCTCTAGCATGCGCAAGTCTTCACGCATGCCCAGCTTCTTAGCAGCGTATAAGGTGCTTTCCACAACTTGCTTGTTGTCTGGCATTACAGCGAGTGCTCGTCGGTAATCAACATAAGCACTGTTTAAGTCTCGCGACGCTTCATATAACAAGCCAGAAAGATAGAACAGATAACCATTTTGTACCGCGCTTAGTTTTTTACCAGCATCAGGGTAGTTCGCTAACACACTGCCTAAATTGGCAGACATGCCTTGCTTGTTAAGGTCTTTCTCTGCTGCTTTTAGCTCTTTTTCACGCGCCTTTCTTGCTGCTTCCTGAACTTGATTAGCTCGACGCACTTCAACTAGTGCCCCTTCTAAATCGTTTTTCTGTAAGTAATTTAGTCCTAGATACAGGTGCAAAAAGCCAAGTTCGTAATCGGCGGGATGATAATCTTGGAGATTGTCGTTCACTGCGAGAGAGCCGACGCTCGTTGCCGTGTCTGACACAGATATCGTCGCTCGATCTTGTTGAACACGTACGGCACGATCGCTGCTTTCTAGCGCATTCAAACTTGTTGGGTAATCTTCAGCAAGAAAAGAGATGCGACCTTTTTCAAAATTGCCAAGTATCTCGCCACCCACTTCACTTGATTGAAGTTGTTTTGCTTTGGCATATTCCCCTGCAACAACGGCTTGATAAACTTCTTGATTCTGGTTGCTGTAATGGCTAAACAGATTGCCCGCAGATAAATTCGCGCAGCCAGAGGCCATTAAAGCCCAGCTCATCAGCCCTAACAGCTTTACACCTAGTTTCACATTTATCTCCACAAATGTGTCATTCGACAGGAAAAAGAAGTGGGTGAATCGCCACCCACTTTTAAAAGCTTAGCTCAATACCATTGGACCTAGAGGGCGGCCGCCCAGTAGGTGCATGTGAATATGGTAAACCTCTTGGCCACCATGTGGATTACAATTAACGATTAGGCGATAGCCGTCTTCAGCAATACCTTCTTCTTTCGCTAACTTTCTAGCAACAGTGAACAAACGCCCCATCATTGCTTCATCTTCAGCTTCTACATCATTCGTTGTTGGGATCAGTTTATTCGGAATAATGAGAATATGGCTTGGTGTGCGAGGGTTAATGTCGCGAAACGCAGTCACCAAATCATCTTGATAAAGGATATCGGCAGGGATTTCCTTGCGAATAATTTTACTAAAGATCGTTTCTTCCGCCATGAGGACTCCATTTTATAAACGTAATTAGACCCCAATTAGTATGCGCCAACCAAAAGCGGAGCTCAATAAAAACAGTGTTCACTTAACATTATTAATCAAATGCTAATTAACGAAGCTTTTTTTGTCGTATGCGTCATAAAATGCGCGTCACAAACTGAATACAATCCAATGAATTTTGTTACTTTTTTAAGACAATTATTATTTTTATACCCAAGTAAACTCAAAAATGCTTGGGTAGCTTGTCTATTTTTGGGAGAGGAAGCTCACTTATGCGAGGTTCAGTTATTAAAAGGATGTATGCCGGCTTTGCACTGATCATCATCCTATTTGCCGTCACAATTGCCATTATGATGGGAGGAATGAGTGATATTCACGGAAAATTTGGCACGGTTTCTAAATCATCCCTACCGTTGGTATCGTTATCTAATCAAACCAGTGTTGAGCTGCTTTCTGCCGACAAATCATTTAAAGACTTCCTGACGACAGAGAATAAACAACGCATGGATGAAATGCGTCAGGAATTTGCTAGATCTCAACAGCGCTTCGAATCCACATTGGCTCAACTGAAAACCGCAAGCCAAACCTACCCTTCTCTTGCCGAACCGTTTTCACAGTTAAAAACGTTAGAGCAGAGCTATTTTACAGAAGCTCTAGAGGCCATGGACAACTACGAAGCAATGTTCGCGGCTCAAGAAGAAGTGCAAAAATCCTCACGCCGCTTCCAAAAACTGAATACCGAACTGTCGGTTGGTCTTAAAGAATATGTGGCAGATCAAACCAGCATTTCTGTCAAAGTCATGGCAAAGAGCTACTTTATCAAGTTAAAAGATGCCGAAGTAATTACCTCTGATGCCCTCGCCAGTTCCAACCCTGAGTTTGTTACGCAAGCCGTAGCTAAAAACCGCAAAGCAGTAACGCACTTGAATTACGCATTCCGCGGGTTGGTGACTCAGCTTCCTGAGCTAGAAAAAGCATTTGGCGAATCTGTAGAGCAATTTACTCGTGACGTCGGTATGCGTGGCGGTGTGCTAGACCAACATAATAATTACCTCAATGCTCGCGCCGCTTTGTATAACAATATCGCCAACCTAGCAAATAAAGTGGATTCAACCATGGCGATTCTTGAGCAATTTACGACAACCGCAACAGATAAGCTCAATGAATCATTGGCAGATGCAGGTGACATATATTCGGCCGGTGTAACGAAAGCCATCATCATTGGCGTTATTGTCGTTTTACTCGCGACAGCGATTGGCTACCACATCGCACAAAGCGTTCGCGAGCCGTTGACTCGTATTCTAAAAGTGTTAGAAGGCCTGACTGAAGGTGATATGACACAGCGTATCGACATTCGCTATAACAACGAATTCAGCCGTGTGAGTGGACACATTAACTCACTCGCCGACAACCTTCACGAGATCTTGGTGAAACTCAACGAAGCGTCAGAAAACCTATCGTCAACCGCGACAACCAACGAACGCACCTCTTCGCAAGCACAAATTAAATTGAGCTCTCAACGCGAACAAACAGCAAACGTCGCTACCGCGATGACAGAAATGTCTCATTCAGTGCAGGAAGTCGCGCAAAGTGCGCAAGGCTCGTTAGAAATGGTGCAACGCGTCGAATCTGCCTCTGAAGAAGGTAGGAATGTTATGAGCAGTAATATCTCAACCATTAATCAACTAGAAACACGTTTGAACGAATCGGTCTCCGCAGTTTCTGAGCTACAAAAAATGAGTGGTCAAATTGGGTCTATCCTTGATGTGATCCGCAACATTGCGGAGCAAACCAACCTACTGGCATTGAACGCGGCAATTGAAGCGGCTCGCGCTGGTGAACAAGGTCGCGGCTTCGCGGTAGTGGCAGATGAAGTACGAGTACTCGCATCAAGAACGACTCAATCAACCACTGAAATTGAATCCATGATCAGTAATCTGCAAGCTAGCTCGCAATCGGCGAACCAAGTCATACAAAGCTGTATGAGCGATATGGAGATGTCGGTTGAGCAAGCATCAAAAGCGAACAGCTCAATGGAAGAGATCCAGGCGCTAATCATCGAAATCAGCCAAATGAGTACGCACATTTCACAAGCAGCAGCAGAGCAAAGTGAAACATCAACAGACATTGCTCGCAGCATTGAAGATATCAACAGTATCGCCGATGAAAGTTTCCAAGCCATGTCGAGTATCGCACAAACCAGTGAATCACTGACCCACTTGGCTCATCAGCAAAATGAATTGGTCCACCGCTTTAAGTTATAAATACTTTATAACTAAGAGCATTAATTAGTGCAATCAACTGTATAAGGGCGACTTTTTGTTAAGTCGCCCTTGTTTTTTGTCGGCCATGTCTACATATGATTAATAAGGCCAGCTCATCCCCTTGCACAACTCTTTTCGAGCGGCCTCATAAAAAGGAAAATCTATGGCTGTTCATGTTGGTATTATCGACCAAGACCCAGTGAGATTGGTCACTCCTCTATTAGATAATCGTACGCTAAGCACACATATCGTCTTCATCGGAGACAAGAGCCAGTTAGATATATTTGACCGACTGAGTGCCGTTTTAGCTCAACGAGAAATTACTTCTGAATTTTTTGAAATTCCATCCGCTGTTAATACATCTCTGATCAAACAAGCAATTCAAAAACTGGCAAAAGACCTTCATGAACGCGGCGAAGATGTAAAATTGAACGCGAGCTGTGGTCTTCGTCATCGCTTGTTGTCGGTGTACGAAGTTTTCCGTACCTATCGCTGGCCAATTTTTGTGGTTGAGCCTAGTAGCGATAAGCTTTGTTGGTTATACCCTGATGGCAAAGAAGATACCCAAGTCGAAGATCACATTACGATTGCAGATTACCTCACTATCTTTGGTGCACGCGGCGAGTTTAATCACGTTGATTTACCACCTCTTCTTGATAAAAAATTGTATGAACTTGGTGAACGATGGGCCTCAAATGCGCTTGAGCTTGGGCCAGGTCTAGCAACACTTAACTACCTTGCAACCACATGCCGCAAAGAACAAAAGCTTGATGTCGAGCTCTCCGAAAAACAGCAGGGCTACCGTGAGCTCAACATGTTGCTTTCAGATTTAGTAGAAGCAGAAATCGCCACCTATGAGAATGGCGTTTTAACGTTTGCAGATGAAGATGCTCGACGCTTTTCAAACGGTGAGTGGTTAGAAACTTTGGTTCACAGCACCGTGAAGCAAATCCAAGACACCATGCCGACGATCCAAGATCGATCGTTAAATGTTCAGGTTTATCGTAAACTTGGTGAAAGTGAAGTACGCAATGAGTTAGATGTCGCAACAGTTGTAAACAACAAGCTGCACATCATCGAGTGCAAAACCAAAGGCATGAGAGATGACGGCGACGATACTTTATATAAGTTAGAATCGCTTCGCGATCTATTAGGTGGCTTGCAAGCGCGCGCAATGTTGGTGAGCTTCCGTCCTCTTCGTCACAATGACATTACTCGTGCTGAAGACTTAGGGCTAGCCCTGATTGGCCCTGATGAGCTTAAAGATTTAAGAACGCACTTAACGGCTTGGTTTAAAGACGCGGGCGGTTCAGACGAGATATAGTGCCATTAAGAAAAGCTAAAATTCACAACGATAAAAAGCAGCATTAATGCTGCTTTTTTTATACCTAAATTTTAGCTGTACGCATTTCTATAAGTAGAAAAAAACCAGAGGTTAGCCTCTGGTTTTTTCTGTTTGTTTAAATGCCAACTATAGAGGCTTAAAGCATTTTACGCGCTGCTTCTACAACCACTTTAATTGAACGCGCTTCCGTTTCTTTCAGAGTTGAATGATCTGGAATCTCTTTTTGTGTACGGTTGATGATAACACCAGCCACACAACCCGCTTTTAAACCAGAGCTCGCACACATTGTTAGCAGTGTTGCAGACTCCATCTCGAAGTTAAGTACGCCCATGTCTTGCCATTCTTGCATAGAGCCTTGGAAACGCTTAACAACACGACCAGAGAACGTATCGTAACGTTCTTGACCAGGGTAGAACGTGTCGCTTGATGCAGTCACACCCATGTGAACTGTAGCGCCAGACTCTTCTACCGCTGCTTTCATTGCGGTTGCTACTTCAAAGTCAGCAACTGCTGGGAATTCCATAGGAGCAAAGTGTAGGCTCGCACCGTCAAGACGAACTGACCCCGTCGTTACGATCATGTCACCCACGTTTACATGTGGTTGAATTGCACCCGTTGTACCAACACGTAGGAAAGTACGAACACCAAGCTGTGCCAATTCCTCAACTGCGATAGAGGTAGAAGGACCACCAATACCTGTAGAACAAACCACAACAGGTTTACCGTCTAACTCTGCACGGTATAGCGTGTATTCACGATGGCTTGCTAGAAATACTGGATTTTCCATTTGTTCTGCGATTTTTTGAACACGCGCTGGGTCACCAGGAATGATCGCTAGAGTCGCACCATTAAGATCAGCTTCAGTAACACCTAAATGGAATACAGCTTGAGACATAAGTCGCTCCTTATTGTGGCTTATTTTATGAACAATAAGCTCATTAATCAGTTATTGGGTACAGATGCACTGTAGCGAACCTTTCACCAACATAGAGTGATCACAATCACAATCACAAAATGTAATGAAAATGAAATTTCAAACAAAACTGGCATTGATCACACTTTAAGGGGCGTTAGATCATTTTGTTGCATAGCAATGCGTGATTTCAAGGACGAGAAAAACGTCTGATCGCATCAGGTGAATACGGTTAAAAAAAGCCCGATACACGAATGCCTCGGGCTATTAATGAGTGGGATCAATGGTTAGGTCAGTTATTTGATCTGCTTGGACTCAAAACGAAGTAATCTCAACGCATTCAATGTCACCAGTGCTGTTGCACCACTGTCGGCTAATACAGCAACCCACAACCCAGTTACACCAAGTAAACTTGTCACTAAGAATACACCTTTCAAACCTAGCGCTAACGCGACATTCTGACGAATGTTACTTAGCGTCGCACGCGACAGTTCTATCATGGCAGGTAGCTCAATCAAACGGTTGTGTGTTAACGCCGCATCAGCAGTCTCGAGTGCAACATCCGTACCGCCTCCCATCGCAATGCCGATACTCGAAGCTTTCATGGCTGGAGCATCATTGATACCGTCTCCCACCATCGCAACGGTATGTTGTTGTGATAGCTTCTCGACGTAATGCACCTTGTCTGCAGGTAACAAACTCGCTTTATAATCCAAGCCTATTCTATTTGCCATTGCTTCTGCACTTCTCGGGTTGTCACCCGTTAGCATCACCGACGTGACCCCAAGTTCCTTCAACATTGCGATGGCTTGCTGGGCATCTGAGCGCAATGTATCTTGCCATGCGATCACGCCAATGACCTCGTCATCGAAACGCACAATGACAACCGTTTTACCTTGTTGTTCCAACGTAACCACTTGCTCTTTGGCTTGTTGAGAAAGTGGAAAGTCTGCCTTTGAAGGCGTGACCACTTGGACCATTTTTCCATCGACGTAACCTGTGACACCAGAGCCTACTTGCGCGGTTTTATCCAACGCTTCAGGAATAGTAAGCCCCTGCTCTTGCACTTTGGTAACTAAAGAAACCGCTAGAGGATGACTTGAACCAATCTCGATTGACGCAGTTAGGCTAAGTAACTTGTCTTCATCCATATCAAAAGCAAAGACGTCGGTCACTTCTGGTTTACCTTGCGTCAGTGTCCCAGTTTTATCAAATGCGACAGACTCAACCTTGCCAAGCAACTCAAGCGCCGCACCACCTTTGATCAATGCGCCCCGCTTAGCCGCTGCCGCCAAGCCAGAAGTGATCGCCGCAGGCGTTGAAATTACTAATGCACATGGACAAGCAATCAACAGAAGGGCGAGTCCTCGATAGATCCACGTTTCCCACGGTTGGGCAAATAGTAATGGCGGCGTAACGATAACCATCAGAGACACCAGCATCATTAGCGGCGTATACCAACGGCTAAATTTATCAAGAAAGCGTTCTAATGGTGCCTTACGAGATTCGGCTTCTTCAATCAAATGAAGAATTCGGTCTATCGCATTCTCGCCCTGACGGGAAGTCACCTGTAAGCGAACCACTTTATCGACAACCACAGCCCCGGCCATCACTTTGCCACCGGTTTGATGTTCAACGGGAACAGATTCTCCCGTTAACGCACTTTCGTCAAAACTCGCAAGCGCATCTTGCAAAACACCGTCGGCAGGCAAACGACCTCCAGGTGCGACTTCTATGATATCCCCTGGTTTAAGCTGAGCAGCTGGTACTTCTTTACGCTCTCCATCAATAATTAAAATTGAATTTTCTGGGACTAAGTCCATTAACGCCTGGACACCGCTTCGCGCGCGAGATGATGCATATGCTTCTAACTTTTCACCAATAAGGAAAAGCAATAACACCATTGCGGCTTCGGCGGTTTCACCTAAATATAAAGCGCCGAGCGCCGCTACACTCATTAACGTTTCAATCGCAAAAGGCGTACCGCTACGCGCCAACTTAAATGCTTTGAGCGCGATTGGGTATAAACCAAGTAAACACGTCAAAGTGAATAACCAAGCGCTTATTTGAGGGTCGATCTTAGAAATTACTGCCGCAGTAGCCATTGCACCAGCAATCGAGAGAATTTGGATGTTGTCTCTTATGACGCCAAGCCAGCCTTTCTTTGTAGTGCTTGGTTTTGGAGCATCAAGTGAAGAGAGCGGGAAACCCGTTTTTTGGGCTGTCTGCTCTATCGTAGCTATCAGCTCTAGACCATCAAAATCGACGACCAGTTTTTCTGTTGCAAACAAAACCTTGGCTTGGCTGACGCCTTGTAAAGACGTAATGGCTTTCTCAAGCTTTTGCGCACAAGATGGGCAATCCATACCTGACACAAGCCAAGCGTTCCGAACGGAGGAATTACTCTCCCTTGTGGGATCGTCTTCCTCGCCTGTGTCAACGCTGCAGCCTCCTCCACTACAGCAAGAGCTTTCAGAAACATCAACACTGGCCTGAGAGATATTGAGCGAAGATTTTACTGGCGCACAGCATGACTCGCTTGCACCAAGCGGCACCGCAGTTTTGATTTTGCTAGATTGGCAACCTTGATGTTTTGTACACATAATTTTTTCCTTATTGGTATCGGTGATTTACCTATTGCTAAGGATAAACCTTAGAGTAAGCTCCAAGGTCAAGATAAATTTGTACAGTTCGGCGATAGAAAATAAAAAAGACGCCGAAGCGTCTTTCCAAACCAGTTTAAAAGCAATATTCCGTAAAGTTTAAACAGAGAGGTTAAACGGGATGCTTAAAGCACTCATTTAATGTCATTCCTATGGCACGCAGCACGTCTCTTCTTGTGATAACACCAACCAACTTACCTTTGCCATCCACCACTGGATACATTTTCGGCTTTCCAACTTTCATCATGTCAGCCAGTTCAATTACTGACATTTCTGGAGAAACAGATAAGACATCATCATGCATACACTCTTGTACCGTATGTGTATCTTGGCAGTGATAACTTGCTTTCACCAACTTATCTAATAAGTCTTGCTCCGATAAAAACCCAACCACTTTTTCATTTTCATCAATGACAGGGCCACCTAGTGTGACACTTTGCATTACTTTGTTTAAAGCTGCCGAAAGTGACATATCTTTCGTGAAAGTCACCGCTTGCAACGTCATGTAATCTTTTACTTTTAATGAATGCATTCTTATCTCCTTAAGGGCATTTTATTGCGGCCTTTAGATAAGTGTCGCCTAATTTCCTGATTTTACTAAATGGAAAGGAGTAATTTTATTTATAGGCACAGCCTATTGAACTAAAACAAAATTAACTCACCGAACAACATTCACTGTATTTCGTTAAACGCAAGATTCAGCCAGGCTGATTTTTCTAGGCAATAAATACAACAAAGCCAGTCAAATTGACTGGCTTTGTTATTAAGTAATTGTTGCGTTAGCTATGTTGGCGGCGCATGTTGTCTAAAATAATGCCAGTCGCCATCGCGACATTCAGTGATTCGGCACCGCCAAACGCCGGAATCGTGATTTTATCTGTCACGAATTTTGCTGCGGCTTCGCGCACACCATGAGATTCGCTGCCCATCAACAAAATACCTTCAGCAGCGAAATCCGTTTTATGAACGCTCTCTCCTTCCAAAAACGCGCCATATACTGGCAATTTGGCGTGTTCCAAGTAACTTGGCAAATCCACCAAACTCACTTGTACGCGGCCAAAGCTGCCCATGGTCGCACTGATCGTTTTAGGATTATAAGGATCAGCACAATCTGTACTCGCAATAATGTGCTTGATGCCATACCAGTCTGCAACACGAATAATCGTACCTAGATTACCAGGGTCGGATACACCATCTAGCGCAATCATCAAGCCTTTCGCTTGAGGCTCTTTTACACTCGGAATTTCAACCACAGCAATGGCCGCATTATTGCTCACAAGCGTGCTCGCTTTGGTCAATTCATCAAGCGATGCTTCAACACAATCAAAACGATTTAGCGTACTAGCATTTTGTTCGAGAAATGCCGCTGTTGCAAAAACCTGCTTCACCTTCAATGAACTACTTGCTAGCTCTAGTACGTTCTTTTCACCCTGAACTAGGAATAAGCCATGCGCTTTACGCTGTTTCTTTTGACCTAAAGCACGAAGCAGTTTTAATTGGTTTTTTGAAATCATTAAAGTATCCCAGGTGAAAATGGTTATTCGGCGAGCGTACCCTAAACAATCTTCACGACAGTTCGGTATCAAGCGGATGAGATTATAAATTATACCTAAATAACCTCAAGAAGCTTGATCATCAGAAGACGTTGAACACCAAGCGTAGCCAAAATAAAAGAAGGCTCAAAAACGAAAAAAGCCCTGCGATAACGCAGGGCTTTCAAAGGGTGGGACCCCAGCCACATCCCGGCACACAAGTCACACGCTGCGGCTGCTTCCTTCCGGACCTGACCGAGTTCACGAGCTATTGTTGCGAGAGGACCAGAGCCCCATAATTCTTTTCGAGAGGTCTTGCCTCAATCGATGGGGCGATTATTCAGTATCAGCTCTCATAATGCAAGAGCAAAAACCTTGAATTTCATCATTTCATTACCGTTTGAACAAAACTCGATCAATTCATTCCTTTATGATGAAACCGTGCAGTCACGATAAGAGGAGTCGTGCCGTGAGGACTGCTTACTCATGTACATGTCTTCATCAGCCAAATGCATCGCTTGCTCTAAGCTCATGTGCCGTTCCCTTTTTGCAGAGAAACCAATAGAGATACTTATAGACTCCAAATCACTACATAATTTGCCTTTCACATCGATTCTACTGAGCTCTCTCATTGCTCTAGTTAACTCGGCTTGCGTAGGATAACCCAGTAATATGAACTCATCCCCTCCAATTCGATAACATCTTCCCGACCAGACATAATGAATTTTTAGCGCCAGTAGTTGTAAAACTTCGTCCCCAGCGCGATGACCATAAGTGTCATTGATTCGTTTGAAATGATTAATGTCTAAGTAAAGTATGGATAGATCTTTGTTTACTCCTTTTCGATACTTTACTTGCAACGCACGACGATTCCTTAACCCTGTTAAGTTGTCAGTGTTCGATTGACGGTAAAGATAAAGCGAAACACAAATAGCAAACAATAATACAAAGATAAACACAGCTTGTGTTTGCGTCGCTAATCGAATCTCATATTCAAGTGCGGTACGCCAATCTGGGCGTACATCGTACTGAGCAATGATCTTATCAACTTCTAACATCGCTATCGCTCGACTGAAGAAAGGCGCAAGCATGGCTCCTTTTTCATTCGCGACCAATCCAACAGAGAGTTGTGACTCATAAAACTCGCCAATAGCGGTATCCTGCTCTATCGGAACCAATTCACTGAGACGTAAAAAATGATTGAGCATCGCCGTATCCATCGGAATGTAATCGACTTCTTCATTTAGTAGCCCCTGAATGAGCTCTTGTTGGGTACGATAACGTTTGAGTTCTTTTAGCGGTAACAGTTGCGTCATCATTTGATCGAAAAAGTCATCCTTAACTACGCCAATCCGCTCAGATATCAACTGTGAAACATGAGAGTATGTGCTCGGTTTGTAACCTAAACGCTTGACCATCACCGATGCTGGCGCGTAATGGGGCTTTGGAAAGTAGCTAAATGCGCGCCGCTCACGGCTGACCGTTAACGGCGCCAAAATTTCGAAATTACCTTGGATAAACTCATGGTACATAGAACCCCAGCTTTCACCAGGCTCACTAATGATCAAGCAGTTTAAAGCCAAGATCTCACAGCTTCCCAGGACTACATCAGCCGTCATCCCTTCGACACTACCATCTGCGTTGTATACAACATATGGAAAGATAGATTCGAGCTTAATCCGTATTGGTTCATTAAAATCAAGGGGTAATAAACGAATAGAATCACGCAACGCTGCTCGCCTTAATTCAAATTGATACTGGGAAATTTCTTCGCGAAGCTGCTTTTGCACCGCTTCCCCGTGAATAAACGTAGCGAACGTGTCCAACTCTTCAAGATGATGATCTTTTTTACTGATGATGGATACGGGCTTTATCGAAATCTGATCATTGAGCATCTTGGCGTCAAACCCCTCCATCAGCATCGGCTTGAGCTGGTTAATGGCATCGACAACGCCATCCACAGCACCTGAACGTAGCAGTGTTACTGCTTGTTCGTGACCTTGATAAGAGATCTGTTCTAGCTCAGGGTAGTGTTGTTTAAGTAATTGGGCATAAACTGTATCTTTGGGGACGCCAACACGCGAAATGTCACTCAACGTCGAATCTTTTAAACCAAAGAGGTAGGTATATTCGATATTTGTTGGGCGGGAATAACTAAAACGTTGAGCACGTTCTTGTGTGTAAGTGATATTCGCAGCAAAGTCCGCTTCCCCATTCGCTACTGAATTTAGAATGGCATCAAAGCTGGAGTAGTTCACGTATTGAACGGTAAAGCCAAACTCCTTTGAAGCAGCATTGAAAAGAACACGAGTGACGACATCATCCGCTTCAGTCGCGACTTTATAATGAGCAATTAAAGGGGCTTCGGCTTTTACATTCAAACTCAAGAGGCAACATGCAAAAAGCAACAGTGTTCGAGCAAAAGTTGTCATGACAAACTTATCTTAAATCAACCACTTATATTGTGGTTATTATTATTGGAAGTGTAGTAAATATGAAATGAAGAACATATACTAATCTCCATTTTGTTCCACAACCAATTCGATACTCTGCCGCACATGTCACTTTTTACCTGACTAAAAACTCATAATTCAGCCTGTTCATCGCTACTACGTAAAATATAGTCAGTCATCCAAGCCGTCCCTAACAAACAGATCCAAACCACGAAAACAGGGTTTGGCACATCCGTGGTCGGGCTGACGACTAAAGCGGCAAAACCCACAGTCGGCAATGTCCAACATAATAATTTGCTCCAACGAATGGTATGTTGAAGCTTCGCAAGTGCTTCCATTGACGCTAACATTCCCGTCAAACTTAACGCCATAAGAACGGCGTACGGTAGGCCTGCAATCCACAATGGGAGCAACAAAAACAACGGCCACCAGCTGTGTTTATTGGATGGCGTCCAATGCGCAGCCGACCACCACATCGCCATAACCGCAATGGTTTGAACCACTGTAACCCAAGCAGAACCATCCAGCTTACCGCCTTGCTGTGTGACCATAAGACCAACTTGCAGTGTAAGTACAATAAGACCAGCGGTGAGCAACACACCTAAAGAGCTTCTACGAGAAAATACCACCATTAAAAGTGGGAAAAGGATCAAAACACCAACCGACAAAGCAATTGGCTGCATTGAGAGTGTCGCACCAAAAGCCATCATCGCGCCCAGCAATACTAAGCCAGCGAACCCACCTTGTGGCAGAACCCACAGCGCGGGGATCATAAGTGCAAGAACGGGAATGTCACCCTCGCTCAAACTCATCGCCCGAACACAGACAACAGCGAGTAAGGTCGTAACGAAAAATTGAAGTGTCGATAAAATCATAGCGCCTCCTGGCTTCCCCACCTACTTGGTAACTCAACGGCAAAAACTGGGATTGAAAGTCGTTGAGAGGGTCTAGATTCAAGCTTAGCTTGCGTTTGCTTCATGCTGTTTAAGGCTCATCAACCAACGACACTAAAGAACAGAAAATGTAATTCTTCAAAGTGAGTCGCTGGCAACACAAGGGTTAAGAACCGTTAGCAATATACAAGTCCAATGGTTTACCATTCCTTAGTAACCCAAAATAGACACTTTTGAGTATGGACCAATTTTTAGCGCAAATCTTTGCTGTAATTCACCAAATTCCAAAAGGAAAAGTCTCCACCTATGGGGAAATTGCCAAAATGGCCGGTTATCCGGGCTATGCGAGACATGTTGGTAAAGCACTGGGCAACTTACCAGAAGGCAGTAAACTCCCCTGGTTTAGAGTGGTAAATAGCCAAGGAAAAATATCTTTAAAAGGCAGAGACTTAGAGCGACAAAAAAAGAAATTAGAAGCAGAAGGGATTGAAGTATCGGAAGTTGGCAAAACTTCACTTAAAAAATACAAATGGCAGCCTTAAGCTGCCATTTTTTGTTCTCAGTACGTCGTATTAACGTGTTCCAACTAGACGAATATCTAATTGGTGAGTTTGTGCTTCATCTGTAATAACACCGTTATGTGTGTCGCTGATAAAACGCAGCTTTCCATCTACCTCAATGCGAGCACGAACGCTGTAACGATGGTTTGGTTTGATTTCATTGCTGTCGTAACTCAACTCAAAAGAAAGAGGAACTTGCTTACCTTCTGTTTCGAATGTCTGTTTCGCCAACACTTTTGCTGGCGCATCCGCCAAGGACACATCTTCTAACGCAATAGTAACCACTGCGTTTGGTGGCAAGGCAATCCGCTCGCGATAAGCCACTGTACCTGTAATCGTCTTCATTGACGCTTCTGTAGATTCCATTTCTGTATTTTGAGAAGTTTGGCAACCCACTAACGCAGCCCCAAAGAGTAGAGAAGTAACAAGTAGTAGTGTTTTTTTCATATATTCCTCGAAAAGAGCATTAAACCGAAGCAATTATAGGTGTGGAATATAAAACTGTCTGCTTCCTGTCACTTTATTTGACAATAGTTTGACTGAGTTAGAATTTATCAAACAATTGATTTTGTTTCATAATTGGAACAATACTATTTCTAAGTTACTCAATAGTTCTTAACTATGCCACTTCACAAGAGTGAGGCTGTTGAGGTAACTTGGAATGAAAGACAACGGTGAGGAGACACAATGAGTAAACCACTACGAGAATTGCTCAGCCTACTACAACTCGAAAAATTAGAAGAAGGCTTGTTTCGTGGCCAAAGTGAAAACCTAGGTTTGCCTCAAGTTTATGGCGGTCAAGTAATTGGGCAAGCACTTTCTGCTGCGCGCTACACCGTTGAAGAAACACGCACGGTACACTCCTTCCATAGCTATTTTTTGTACCCTGGCGATCCAGAAAAACCTATTATTTATGACGTAGAAAATCTGAGAGATGGCCGTAGCTTTAGCACTAGACGCGTAAAGGCAATTCAAAATGGACGCCCTATTTTTTACCTAACCGCATCCTACCATGGCGATCAACCTGGGTTTGATCATCAAAAAGAAATGCCAGATATCCCTGGTCCAGAAAACTTTGCCTCAGAGAGTGAGCTCGCAAGCCATATTGCAGAATTTCTACCCAAACGCTTACGCAAAACATTTTGCGGGGAAAAGCCAATCGAAACTCGCCCCGTTACGGTTATCAACCCTTTGAAGCCCAAAAAAGCAGAACCCAAACAGTACCTTTGGATTCGTGCTAATGGTGAAATGCCAGAGAATCAGCTAATTCACCAGTACCTTCTGGCCTACGCATCCGATTGGGGATTCCTTGTAACAGCAATGCATCCACATGAAGTCTCATTAATGACGCCTAACTTTCAAGTGGCCACCATTGACCACTCTATCTGGTTCCATCGCCCGTTTAAGATGGATGAATGGCTTCTATATGCGATAGAGAGCCCAACGGCGAGCAATACTCGTGGGTTGGTCCGTGGCGAAATATACAACCAGCAAGGTCACTTAGTGGCGACCGCCGTGCAAGAAGGGGTGATGCGCTACACGAAATAGCTCGTGTTCGCTAGACGAAAAAAGGAGTGCTGTTCCGCACTCCTTTTTTAATGGGTATCAAACGATGATTAATTTGGTTGATACTTCATGTTAACAACCGACCATTCGTAAAGTGATTTCGGGTAACCATATTCGCCTTTCCCGTAAATGACATTTGGGTCGGCATAGAATCCACCTTTATTCGTTGCTAAAAATTCACGAACCCCACGACGATAAGTAATCACAGGTGCTACTAACTCATACTCTACCTTTTCCATCTTCGAGTCATCAATTATTAAGAACCGAGTCATACGAATCGTGCTGCCGCTGGTGCAGTACCCTGGGTCATCATAGTCAATTGCTTCAAAAGGCTTGAGATCATCTTCGAACAGCTCTGATGTACATCCATCAAATCGAGCTAAGTGTACCCACGCTCCTTTTATTAGAGTTTGGTCATCGTTACCCACCGGCTTGAATGCAAGTAGTGCAATCTTACCTTTGCCGTATAATTTCAATTCTTCGTCCGTTGGCTCACGCACTGAACGAACGTTCATCAAACCAAACTCACTTTCTTCTAAGTTAGAAAACTCACGTGCATTTAGCGTGCTAAACAATACTGTTTGTTCAGTTTCAAGCAATGTATATTGATCCGCAACACCTTCATCTGCAAAGCTTAGATACAGCTGGACTTTCTTACTTTCCAACGCTTTGTAATCTCGAGATTCTCCTTCCGAAACGTCGAGAGAAACCCAACGTCTTTTTACTGGTGGGAGGTCAAGTAACGTCAGCTCTTCCTTATCAACATCTAATGAAGCGACTCCTTTAATTGTTGAGCTGGATATTTGATAGCTGCGGTTTCCTATTGGTGTACCAAAGTCTAGCTTAACCTTTTTAAATGGTTCAAATTCCACCTTCATTGTAGAAGCACTTAAACCAGGGTGATTCGCTTTGTTAATAGTGCCATTTACGACGATTGTTTTAGCTTTGTAGTTGCGCCCAGTAAGAGTAACCTCTAATTGGTACGTGCCTGCATGCAGGATTTTCAAACGCCCTGTATCAGGAGAAACTAGCTCGACCACAGGGTCTTTTTGGTTAATAAGACGGTAACTTGCCTTCGCAGTCCCACCACTCATCACTGGTGAGATAACACTACCAGCGGAGAATTCTACCGTTGGGTAAGTAACCGATACAGGGTTTGTGCCTTGTTTAATCGTGACCGAGAAACTACTTTCACCCGGATCCACTTTGTCGTCCCCCGCATCCGAAACAATAATTTTTGTGCTACCCGCGTTAAGAATTTGCATGGCACCCGTTTGGCTGTTTAAGGAAACCACATCTGTTGCAGCGTTGTCTGCAAATCGGTACGTAACTTCTCCAACCGTACCAGAGATTTTCGGCGCAACAAATGTTTGGCCAACCTTCCAAATCTCTTCCACATCGGATTGAACTTCAATTCGGCTCGGCGCACTCAGAATTGTCACATAGACTTTTTGATCAGGACCAACAGTATAATTCGCGCTCTCTTTTCTGCGCACAGTTAGCGTCGCTTTACCCGCTTTATACACATGGAGACGTCCTTCACTCAAACCACCGACAACATCTGGTGCGGTGTTATCTACAATCTCAATTTGCTCGTCAGCACTCAAACCAAAATCACGGTGAAGATCAAAACTGTATTTGTTGCTGTATACAACGTCATAATCGTGCGTTGCCATCGGTTGGCCTTCAGCCTTTGCAACTTTAATGACGACATTAAATTGAATAGGTTGGTAGAACTCCCCACCATCGTCTTCAAACTTAAGGCCGTACTCACCCGCAGTCACTACCTCCAACTTGCCGTCAGTCATTCGTAAGCCATTAGGTAAGCTGCTAACTAGATTTACGTTACCTTTTTGCCCTTTAAACGCCAGAGGGATTGAAAGATTTGGTTGATAGGTAAGCGGCATTTCAATGTCTTTTATAACGGGATGAGGCGCGCGATTAACTTCAAGATCAAAACGAGTTTTGCTTGCAGGATAATTACGCATATCATGCTCGTAAATTTCCACTTCAGCAGCACCAACACCTTTGATCAGTAATGCTTCACCATTTTCTGTTTTAGCAACAACGTCTTCACCACGAATGATTCTCAGCTCATAGTCACCGTAGGCGTTCGTCACCTTAGGGAAAATTCGTCCACCTTCCTCATAAGTTGTGACGATATCCGCTGCGCTGATTTCTTGACGCTTGCCTTGTTTTACATCCACAAAAAATTGCGCTGTTTGCTGTTTATCCAGAAACGCGTCGCTGTAAGTTGCTGTCGCTTCAACCGTTAATTGCCCAACATTATGAACAAGAAGCAAACCCGTTTCAGGGTCTAGCAACTCGGCCACCTTGCTGTCTGGTACGCTATTTATGATTTTGTAAGAAATACGTTGCGTTTGAGCTTTATCTAAACGCACTGGTTCTAACGTCAACCCTTCTCGATACTCGTCTTCAAGCAAAGCGAACTGTAATTGCCCCGGAGCTACTGCATGCAGTTTAACCGTAGCGCGAACTTGTTTCGGCAAGTAAAAGTCGTTACCTGAATCGGTAATCAGCACCGATGCCTGACCAACTGAACCTAATGAATATACCGAACCGTTCTCATCAACACGAATCAAGTTATGACCACTTTCTACCTCATAACTCAGTTCGCCTTTTTGGCCACGGACGATCAACGCTTTTCCTTCTGACTCAATCGCATTGAAATTCAGATCACTCACTGAAAGTTCAGTATTGATGCCTCGCTCTACAGTGACAGAAAATCTTGCTTCAGAAGATTCATAAGCAGAGCTACTATCTGTAGCAAGAATCGTCGCCGTTCCTGGGCGCAGAATTTGTAGTATTCCTGAGTCATTAATTTTCACGACATTTGGCGGATTAGAGTCAATGACTTGGTAAGATACCGACCCATGTACATTGCTCAGTTTTGCTTCAGTAACCGTTCCCACTCCTTCAAACTTCAACACCGTGTCTTCCACTTTTAATTGCGGACGGTTCTGCTTTGTTACCGTAGTTGGTGTCTTCGTATTGTTCGGCTTAGAGTCTCCCCCACCGCCACAGCCAGCGAGTAAAGCTGCGAGAAAAAGCAAATAGTAATTTCTGTTCATTTTTAGTAATACTTTGTTACATACAAGATGGGGCGATAATAATACGATGTTTTATTAATCACTATCCCCATTTTTGAGTACTTTATTACTTAAGTAATTGCTACTGTATTAATCCTAAAAACAAATACTCAAAAATAGCGACCAAATTACATGAAAACACAAAAAGCAAACGTTTAAATCAAACTCTTCCATTAATTTAGTAAAAATTAATATTCAATAAAATAAAACATGAAAAAGAAAGAGAAAAAATTGCGTTATTTTTTCTTTCATTATGATGTATAGGATTAATGGACTGTAAAAACAAATAGTTAATGAAAAATAGAAGAGAGAATAAATATCGTTTATATTTGTAAAAATCTGGCAGGAAATAGTTTTAAAAGCATAATCAAACTACCTTTTAACATTTAAAATACTAAAAGGTAGAATTAACATTAGATAGAATTCTTATAGGGCGAGTTATTTTAGGATTGGTAACTCTGTTGTGTATTTAATGGACTCCATAGCAAATGTTGAAGTCACATTAGATAGCCCTTTTACACTATTAACTAACCGCTTATAGAATTCGTCAAAACACTTCATATCTTTGACTAGTACTTTCATCATGTAGTCATACTCGCCAGCCATACGATAAAACTCCATTACCTCAGGAAAGTCACTCACAGTTGTAACAAAATGGTGATACCAACCTTCGGAATGATCAATCGTTTTTAACTGAACAAATGCAATGAAAGATAGCTCGAGCTTTTCTGCACTTAACAACGCCACGCGTTTTTCGATGTAGCCCTCTTCTTCCAACCTTTTCAAGCGCTTCCAGCATGGTGTTGTAGTAAGATTGACTCGCTCAGCCACGTCATTTAATGACAAGGTGCTGTCGGTTTGTAGTAAAGCAAGCAGCTGCTTATCTATTCGATCTAAGCTCATTTCTATAAAACCCATAAAATGTAGAAAATTTTTCTACAGGTATCTTCATTAAGAGTAACAATAGCAAAGTTTTTCTCGGAAATTATAGATAAATTATCCCTATCTAATACTTATCTATCGATTTCCCAAGGAGAGACGCCATGTGTACTGACCACAATTGGATCAACAATGCAGTGCGTAAAATTGAAGCAGACTTCCAACGTTCTGCTGATACTCACTTATTTAAACTCGAACTACCTTCTCTTGATGGTATCGATATCTATCTAAAAGATGAGAGTACGCACCCTACAGGCTCTCTTAAGCATCGATTGGCGCGCTCATTGTTTCTTTATGCTATTTGTAATGGATGGATTGGTCCTGAAACCACTGTAATCGAGGCGTCCTCAGGCAGCACTGCCGTTTCGGAAGCGTATTTTGCGCGTTTACTTGGCTTACCGTTCATTGCTGTTATGCCGAAAACCACTGCACGTAAAAAGATCGAACAAATTGAATTTTACGGTGGTAAAGCGCACCTTGTTGAACGATCAGATCAGATTTATGACGAGTCTCGACGCTTGGCTCAAGAGCTAAATGGTCACTACATGGACCAGTTTACTTATGCTGAACGTGCTACTGACTGGCGCGGTAACAACAACATCGCGAACTCTATCTTTAGCCAAATGGAGTTAGAAGATCACCCGATTCCTAGCTGGGTAGTGATGAGTCCTGGAACAGGCGGCACATCAGCAACCATTGGCCGTTTTATTCGTTACCAAAAATACGACACTAAGCTTTGCGTGGTAGACCCTGAAAACTCAGTGTTTTACGATGCTTTCCAGTCAGGAAATCACTCATTGAAAGGCGATACTGGCAGCAAAATTGAAGGTATCGGGCGACCACGTGTCGAACCAAGTTTTATTGCTGGTGTCATTGATGAAATGCGCAAAATTCCAGACGCAGCCAGTGTGGCAACCGCCCATTGGGTATCTCAGCTGATTGGGCGTAAAGTCGGCGCATCAACAGGCACCAATCTTTACGGTGTGCTGCAATTGGCTTGTGAGATGAAACAACGCGGTGAGAAGGGTTCTATCGTGACGCTTCTATGTGATTCTGGAGAGCGTTACCTAGATACGTATTATGACTTAACATGGGTAAAAGAGAACATCGGCGATATTCAACCTTACTTAGCTCAACTCGAAGTCATTCAAGCAAAAGGTTGCGTTGAGCCAGCTTGTTGCGGCTCAACTAACGCTTAACGTGCAAACTGGACTTTAAAAAACAGCCCAACTTCATGCGGGCTGTTTTTATCGTTGGGTTTTACTTTTTCTGGCGCGCTTCAAACGCAGCCAATTGTTCTGGCGTTGCCGCTGGTTGATGATTTTGTTTCCATTCATCGTAAGTCATGCCGTAAACACGTTCGCGAGCGTCATCAATATCTAAATCCAAACCGAGATTTTCAGCCTCAGATTTATACCATTTGCTAAAGCAGTTGCGACAGAAGCCCGCAAGGATCATCAGGTCGATGTTTTGTACGTCTTTGTTGGCATCTAAATGCGCCAATAAACGGCGAAATGTCGCCGCGTCTAACTTATCTTGTTCTTCTTGAGTCAAGTTTTTGTATTTGAATTCAGCCACTTTCCTTCTCTCTTCTTTAGCTAGCTTTCGTCACCATATCTAGTTAGTCGGTAGTCATGAGTAATAAGTATGCTTTAGCGCAACAATTCCCATTCTAAAATCACTACCTTTGATAAAAGCTGATATGATAATTACCATCCATCCTATTGATTAAATTAACATTTAAACAAATCATTACAACGGTCTTTTACCAAGGTTATCGTCTAGTTATGAAAAACGCCATTCTATTATTGTCTGCCTTGACCATTAGCGTGCCAACTTTAGCTGCTCAAGAACAAGCTCATCAATCTTATTTTTATCTGGGTACTGGTAACGTTGGTTTTGATACACCGTATTTCGGCTCGGATAGAGACAATGAGTGGTCAACACCACATATCACAGTTGGCTGGGGTTACCATGTAAACCAATACCTCGCGTTTGAAGGGGTTCTGCGCTATTCACAAAATGAACTTAAGAACGATGCTCTAAAAACTGACTTAGATCTTCACTATTACCAAGCAGGTATGTCTGCTGTTGTAACGAGTGATGACTTAGGCGATACGCCACTATCACTATTCGGTCGCGTAACAGCGCTTGGCACTCAAGCCGAAATGTACGTACCAAACGAACAAAAAGTCACAGATGATTCAGGCGCACTATTCAACATCGGTGCTGGTGTCCATTGGGATATGAGTACAGATATCTGGTTACGCGCAGAGTACATTTATAATGTCGCGGATATGGGTTTTGAAGATTTTTACGACAGCTACGAAGGTGTACAAATCAGCCTAGGGAAACGCTTCTAATCGAACGCTTCCGAGCTAACTTTAAACCGATAAAGAGAAGCCGAGGTTATTACCTCGGCTTTTATGTTTTAACGTTTGATTTAAGGGTGCGCTATACGGCCCTTCGTATCATGGCTAATTGCTTTTTTTAACTCTGCTTCTACATGACCTGGTGCTTGTGTTTTCGCCGAAATCAATCGGTACATTGCCGGGATAACAAACAAGGTCACCAATGTCGCAAACCCCATCCCGGAAAAGATTACCGTACCCACGGCAATACGGCTCTCATAACCCGCCCCTGTCGATACTATCAACGGAATTGCGCCAGCAAGTGTGGTAAACGCAGTCATCAAGATTGGACGTAGACGTCGCGCAGCTGCATCAATGATCGCTTTTTCAAACCCAACGCCACGATCACGTAGCTGATTGGCAAATTCTACGATCAAAATACCGTTTTTCGTCACCATACCAATCAACATGATCATGCCGATCTGGCTATAAATATTCATACCTTGGCCCATAATAACCAAACCAAGGAAGCCACCAAATACACCCATCGGCACCGTAAACATGACCACTAACGGGTTTACGAAGCTTTCAAACTGAGCCGCCAACACGAGATACGCCACTAGTAGTGCCAATGCAAACACAACAGCAACACTCGCTTGGTTCTCTTTAAAGTCTTTCGACTCCCCCGAATAACTCACCGAAATGTCACCCGGTAAGTTGTCGATGGCTTCCTGGTCTAGGTAATTCAGCGCATCTCCTAATGTATAACCTTCCGACAGGTTGGCAGTAATAGTGATGGACTTCTGTTTGTTGTAGTGAGAAAGACGAATAGAGGCCGCCACTTCTTCAATTTTTGTGACCGCATCTAACGTCACTAGCTGACCGCTATTCGTGCGCAGATAAATCTGACTTAAATCTGCAGCATTATTAAAGCTATTTTCATCACCGCGAAGATACACATCGTACTCTTCGCCACGTTCAACATAAGTCGTTTCGCTTTTACCACCGAGCATGATTTCTAGGGTGTCAGAAATGTCTTTAACACTGACTCCTAGCTCTGCGGCACGCTGTCGGTCAACTGTAACCAATAACTCAGGCGTTTTTTCCGAGTAATCTATCTCTGCTCCTTCCATCATTGGTGATTCTTCTGCTTTGTTCTTTAGCATTTCAGCCCAAACAACGAGCTCATCGTAATCAGAGCCGCCTAATACGAACTGAACTGGCTCACTCGAACCACCTTGGAAACCTGGCATAAATGGGAACACTCGAACATCTGGGATACCTGCCAATTCTTTCCGTACTTTGTTAAGGGCTTGCTGAGCCGTGATATCACGTTCGTTCCAATCTTCTAGAATCATGATCACAAAGCCTGTCTGGTCTCCTGCCTGGCCACCAAACGCTGGCGTTTGGATGCTGAATGACTTCAGATAACCTTGCCCTAGTAATGGCATCAATCGGTCTTCGACAATATCCATATTGGCTGACATACGATTGTATGACGTAGCGTCTGCACCGCGCACAAACGCGAATATCACACCGCGATCTTCTTGTGGGGTCAGCTGGGCCGGTACCTGATTCATCAAGAAATAGCTACCGCCCAAACAAGCTAGAATCACCAGCGGAGCAGCCCAACGTACTTTCAATGCACCTTTCAATAATGCGCGATAGCCACTCTCAAGCTTGCTAAACAAGCGATCAACCGCTTCATTGAATCGATTTGGTTTTACATTCGCTTTCAAAATCTGACTACCTAATACAGGAGTCAGCGTCAGGGCAATCAAAGAGGAGAATATGACCGACATAGCCAGCAATACAGAAAACTCTGTAAATAGTAGACCTACCATGCCATCCATAAAAGAGATCGGTAAGAACACCATCACCAGCACTAATGTTGTTGCTATAACAGCAAAACCAACCTCTCTTGTGCCTTTATATGCGGCGAGTAATGGCGATTCACCGCGTTCAATATGGTGGAAGATATTCTCTACAACCACAATTGCGTCATCCACCACCAAACCAATCGATAATATCAACGCCATCAAGGTGATCAAGTTGATAGAAAACCCAAAGTAGTACGCGGCAATGAACGAAGAAATCAGAGAAACAGGTACCGTAACCGCAGGAATTAAGGTTGCACGAGCTTGGCCGATAAAAATGTACAATACCAAAATCACCAAGCCGCCCGTGATAAATAGCGTGCTGTACACCTCTTCGATTGAACGCTCGATAAACACTGTCGCGTCGTAATCTATCGCAAGACGTGTACCTTCTGGTAAGAACTTCTGGATGTTATCGACTTCAGACCTAACCAGCTTCGCTACTTCTAACGGGTTTGCGTCTGACTGCGGTACCACACCAAGACTGATGTTTACTACACCATCACTTTTGAAGGTTGAGTTTTCGTTTTCTGCACCAATGAAGACATCTGCTACATCTTTTAAATAGATAGGTGTATTGTCGCTTGCGCGTTTAATGACAAGATATTGAAAATCTTCAGGCGTGTTATAAGTACGAGCCGTACGCACGGACATTACTGTTGAGTCGTTGCGAACTTCACCACCTGGGCTTTCTAGGTTCTCACTTCGTAAAGCTGATGTAATGTCCGAAGCTGTAACTGAACGTCCAGCCATTAGTTCTGGCTTAAGCTTCACGTACATGACCTTGTACAAACCACCGGAGAGATCAATGGAGCTAACCCCAGAGATCAGGCTAAAGCGGTCCATCAATACACGTTCGGCATAATCGGTTAATTGAGTACGGTCCATCTCTGCAGAACTGAGATTGATGTAGAGCGACGCCTCTCCCGAGCCATTGTTCTTATAAACAATAGGGTCATCCGCTTCATCAGGTAGCGAGCGCTGAGCACGAGCTACGGCATCACGCACGTCGCTCACACCTGTGTTGAGATCGTAACCTAACTCAAACGTGATCGTGATACGCGACATGCTGTTACGAGTAGTGGAGCTAATTTCATCAACTCCACTGATCCCAGAAAGCTGGTCTTCCAAAACAGAGGTAATTTGGCTTTCAATAATAGTCGCCGATGCACCCTCATAACGCGTACTGATAGAAACGACTGGGCTTTCTATATCAGGCATTTCACGAACGGCTAATTTGGTGAATGACACAAAGCCAAACACACACAACAGCATGCTCAGAACCAACGCCGCGACAGGGCGTTTAACTGAAACGTCGGACAGTAACATTAGTTTTCTTCCTCATCCGATTCACTGTCATTGCGTGTCACATCCGTGGTGTTCGCTTTTAGTGGCGCGACAATTTCTTTCACTTCGACACCATCACGCATGTTAACAATGCCTTGAACCACAATCTTGTCACCAATCTCAACACCAGATTCGATCACCACCTCGTTACCAACACGAGCACCTAGCGACACTTCTTGACGAGTAGCTTTGTTATTTTCATCAATTACATATACAAAACGTTTAGTTCCGGAGTATTCAAGTGCTTGAACAGGAATGATTGGCGCCTTAATAGCAGGAAATGCTAGTGAAGCGTTCATCAACATGCCCGGCTTCAATTGATTTTCTGGGTTATCAAACTCAATACGCACGCGAAGATTCAGTGTTTCGGCGCTGATCCGCGTATCAATACCTGTGACTTGACCAGTAAAGGTCTGGCTACCCCATGCACTGGTTTTAGCGATGACTTCCATACCAATAGAAAGCATCGATAAATAGCGCTCCGGTACTTGTAAATCCAGTTCCATGACGGAAAGATCATCCAACGTCAAAAGTTCAGTACCCGCACTGACCATTTTGCCGCGGCTAAAATCGATAAAACCAACAGTGCCAGAAAATGGGGCAGTAATATGGAGGTCAGCTAAATTGGCTTGAGCAGCATCAAGCCTCGCTTGTGCTATTTCAACACTGGCTTTTTGTGCATCGATTTCAGTTTGAGTAATCGCATTCCGCTTAACCAAACGTTGGAACTCTTTTAACTTACGCTGTTCATCTTTAAGGTACGCCTTTGCCTCAATCAAAGCGGCTTGAGCCTTATCGTCATCTAACTTAATTAATAGCTGGTCTTGCTGGACATTTTGATTCGCTTTAACAGCGATTTGATTCACTTTGCCGGCGACTTCCGATGCGACAACCACAGACTCCGCTGCCTTTAATTTGCCGATAAGAGTTAAGGATTGATTGATCTCGTGCGTTTCTACTTGTTCAGTCACAACGGTAACCGCTGAGCCTCCTCGCATCGCAGCGCAAACCGATGGAGAACTCAGTAATATAGAAAGCGTTAAAACAGATAACGATAACGTGGCTTTCATGCTCATGATATTGACTTCTAAACGAATAAACTTATGTCATTAAACTGCTTACAGTTTATCAGTAGATACGGTGTTTAACGTCAAGTAGTGTAAATTCAAGTAAAAAGCGCGCTTCTCTTCTGTTCAAAGGACAAACAAAACGCTGACTTTCTACCATCTTTGCCCAAAAAGACAGCATTCAACGTAAAAACGTAAGAAAAACGCTTTACAGCCTGAGCGAGTTTGCTATGATTCGCTCCGCACTTGGGAGATGAGTTGGGAAAACATCTTACTAAGTATAAAAATCCTCTGGAGGGGTTCCCGAGTGGCCAAAGGGAGCAGACTGTAAATCTGCCGGCACTGCCTTCGATGGTTCGAATCCGTCC